>NZ_AEIU01000023.1 GCF_000165125.1 Vibrio caribbeanicus ATCC BAA-2122
TTTTTTTTGTAATTTTGTTTCGCTCAGCAGCCTGCCCCAACGGTAATAATGTCGGTTGTAATAATGGTTGTGGTCATTACTAGGCTGAATGTTTGCATTGAAATTGTTCGTATTTCTTTGTTTAACGACTTATTAATACGTTTACCTTATTTGATAGACAAGAGTCAATCAAAATTTCAGTTTTCTAGAGAAATGATTTGTCATTAGAAACACTACCGTACCTGCGAATCATCTCTCAAAAACAACAAACCATTGTTTTGTATTATTTTTAAAGAAAAGTAGAGAGTAAAATCATCAACCAATTTTCAATTCTTTATTTGACATCAGAACACCATTCCAATCTGCATAAATATAATCTCCAGGTTGGATCATTTGATCATGAATTGTCAGCGTGACATTGATGTCACCTGCTCCTCGCTTCTCTGTTTTAAAAGGACAGGTGCCCAATGCCTGTATACCAATCTTCATCCCAGACAGTGCTCCCACATCACGAACAGCACCGTTAACAATAACCCCTTCCCAATGATTCTTTATAGCAAGCTCAGCAAGTTGATCACCCAAGAGAGACTTTTGACATGAACCATGCCCGTCAATCACAAGAACTTTGCCCTTACCCTTGTCAGACAGAGCTTCTCTCACCATAGAGTTATCGTGATAGCAACGAACGGTGACAATTTGGCCAGAAAAGGCATCCTTTTTGCCAAAACTGTGTAAAGCTAAATCAAGTAACGTAACATCATCTTCATATTTGTCACATAAATCCGGTGTTATATCTTTCATTTTTGCTCCTCACTAAAATGCTTAACACATCGCCGACGCCAACCTCCTAAATGAACATGTTGGCCATTTAAACACGTAACCAAAAACAGTTCTTCGCCCTCTACACGATAGATTGCATTCTGATCAAAACGGTTTCCTAGAAAAAGCGCCTCAGCTAGCTGGATATCAACTGCATAACTTTCCTCCCACCAAGAAAAATCTGCATTGCCCACACTCACTCTATAACAGTCAGTATGGTTGATTTCAGCTAACAAGCGCTGATTATTTTCGGCATTCTCCCGATTCGATTGCGGTAAGCTTCGCGGATTCCAAGCCGTCACCACCATAAAGTCACTAAGTTCAACATGCTGGTGAAAATAAAAATAAGGGTCACAGTAAATATTCAATAAATGCTGTTCCAAAAAAACTCCAATTTATTAACTAGTTAATATAAATTATTGCAAAATCATTTGAGACAAGGTTAAGAATATCGCTATAATCGCTAAATCGACATTGTTAGCATGCTGTTAACATTATAGAATCAGATGTAGATTTTAATAGAATGCCACGGATATGGAACGCTAAGGTCAACAAATAGTGCACCAAGGATGAAGGCAATCATAGGTCGTGTTTTTACTGCCTTTGATTTATCATCAATACACTTAATTACCCGTATGATAGATATTTGCCTACATTTTAATCTATTAGCAAAAATTTTTCACAAGCTTAGGTACAGCCAATGCAAACCCCGCACATTCTTATTGTTGAAGATGAGCAAGTAACTCGTAACACTTTAAAAAGTATATTTGAAGCAGAGGGATACGCTGTTTTTGAGGCCAGTGACGGCGAAGAAATGCACCAAGTTTTATCCAATAATCAAGTCAATCTTGTTATTATGGATATCAATCTTCCGGGTAAAAACGGGCTACTCCTTGCCCGAGAACTACGCGAACAGGCAAACGTGGCTCTAATGTTTTTGACTGGTCGAGATAACGAAGTGGACAAAATCCTTGGCCTAGAAATTGGTGCCGATGACTACATTACTAAACCATTTAATCCACGAGAGCTAACTATACGAGCGCGCAACCTATTGAACCGCTCAATGAACTCAGCGTCGTCGAGTGATGAAAAGCGTAGCGTAGAAAAGTATGAATTCAATGGCTGGGTATTAGACATTAATAGCCGTTCTTTAGTGAGCCCATCTGGTGAAGATTACAAACTGCCACGTTCAGAGTTCCGAGCTCTACTTCACTTCTGTGAGAACCCTGGCAAAATTCAAACAAGGGCCGACCTTTTGAAGAAAATGACCGGACGTGAGCTTAAACCTCATGACCGTACCGTAGACGTCACTATACGTCGAATTCGTAAGCATTTCGAATCGGTATCAGGTACACCGGAAATTATTGCTACCATTCACGGTGAAGGCTATCGTTTCTGTGGTGATATTGAAGAGTAAATAAAAATGGAGCCGCAAGGCTCCATTTTTATTTTATAACGAGTTAGTCACGCCCACCTTTTATCGCATTGATAATCTCAGTTGTTGAGCATCCGTCTTCAAAGTTAAGAACTTTGACTTCACCACCACTTGCGATAACCTCTTTACCGCCAGCAATCTCTTCCACTTTGTAATCACCACCTTTGACAAGCAAATCGGGTAAAACCTCACCAATCAGCCTTTGAGGAGTCTCTTCGCTAAATGGTATTACCCAATCTACAGCACCTAGCCCTGCTAATACTGCCATACGACGATCCGTTGAATTTACAGGGCGACCAGGACCTTTGAGACGTTTTACCGATTCATCGGTATTCACAGCAACGATCAAGCGGTTTCCAAGTTCAGCAGCATGATTCAAATATGACACATGCCCAGCATGTAAAATATCAAAGCATCCATTGGTCATAACAACCTTTTCACCCTTTGCTTGAGCATTTTTTACCGCTTCGATAAGTGCTTGCTCATTCACTACACCGTAATCTGTATCCTGACTGCCATGCACCGCTTCTGCTAGCTCAATTGTTGATACTGTAGATGTACCTAATTTACCCACCACTATTCCTGCGGCCGCGTTGGCTAATGCACAAGCTTCATCTAATTCCTTTCCAGCAGCGACAGATGCGGCAAGAACAGAGATAACCGTGTCACCAGCACCGGTCACATCGAAAACTTCTTTTGCTAGTGTCGGAAGATTAAAAGGCGCTTTATCACGACGAAGCAGGGTCATACCATGTTCGCTACGTGTCACAAGTAAAGCATCAAAATCGTACTGTTCAATTAAAGCTAAGCCTTTGCTCACTAGATCAGCTTCTGACTTGACTTTCCCTACAACCAATTCAAATTCGGTCATATTTGGCGTCAACAAGGTTGCGCCGCGATAACGCTCAAAGTCAGCTCCTTTCGGATCAACAAAAACTGGCACCCCTGACTGCCGCGCTTTCTGAATAAACAGTTGTACCTGATCAAGTGCTCCCTTGGCATAGTCAGATAACACAACCGCATTGACTTTGGGTAGAGTTTGATCCATCCGGTCTAAAATAAGTTCAGGCTCAACATTTTCAAATTTGTCTTCAAAATCAAGACGGAGTAATTGCTGTCCTCTACTCAGAACTCTGAGTTTGGTAATAGTGGGGTAATTAGGTATGCTTACAAAATCACATTTCACTTTTAAAGCAGACAGTGTTTCATTAAGCACTTTGGCGGGTTCATCAATCCCGGTCAAACCAACAATGTGTGCGTGTCCACCCAAAGAGGCAATATTCATCGCAACGTTTGCCGCGCCACCTGGACGCTCCTCATTATTTTCGACCTTAACGACAGGGACAGGGGCTTCGGGTGATATCCGTCCTGTAGGACCATGCCAATAACGATCGAGCATGACATCACCAATGATAAGTACACCTGAATTTTGATAGTCAGGTAGAATTGGCTTCATTATGGTTCTCCAAAGTTTACTTCACGCCAGAGTCTAACACAAAGCTCTACGATTATTCTAACCACTCTTTCCATAGCTTTATGACGGCTTCCCTATGGCAAGAAAACTTCTCTGAAGAAACTTCTGGAGGCATGTTTACCAGATTTTTGTGGTGAATTTCATCTCGCATGGAAGTGTATGCTTCAATGAGAGTCACAGAAGCACTTCGATCGATCACGCCCTCATCAGCCATCTTCTCAAAGATCCTCACGTTATCACTCCAAATCGTAAGTGATGGACATAAGTGACTATGTTTGAGAACCATGAACTGCGCAAGGAATTCAATATCCGTAATACCGCCAAGATCTTTCTTTAAATCGAAACGATCGGATTTGCTACTACCGAGATGTTGATACATTTTATTTCTCATTCCCGTCACATCAGAGCGTAACTGGTCTCTATCTCTGGCAATACTGAGTATCTCGTGACGAATACGATGAAATGTTTGACTCAATTGACCGGAGTCAAATACCATTCTTGCTCTAACTAATGCCTGATGCTCCCATGTCCAAGCTTCATTATGTTGATACTCCTCAAATGAATGAGTCGGACTGACTAGCAGCCCTGAGCTCCCAGAGGGCCGCAGCCGAGTATCGACCTCATAGAGAATCCCAGATGTGGTCCGAGTCGCAAATAGGTGAATGATCCGTTGGGCTAATTTTAAATAAAATTGACGTCCATCGATTTGTTTTTTCCCATCAGTCACAATATTCATCGGACAATCATGGATAAAAACCAAATCTAAATCAGAGTTATACCCCAACTCCCAACCGCCTAGCTTTCCATAACCTATTACAGCAAAGCCATTGCCCATTCCTTCCATCAGATGAGTCGGTGCCCCATACTTTTCGACCATTTGTCGCCATGCTTGATGGACAACAGAATCAATAATGGCTTCAGCTAGGTAAGTGAGGTGATCACTGACTTTCATGACCGGTAATGCCCCTGTAATGTCAGCGGCAGCAATCCTCAACATTGATATTTGTTTAAATTGACGTAACGCTTCCATCTGCTGTTCCATGTCATCTTCAGGAATGCGTGCCAAAAAATCCCGCAATTCATGGCCATAATCTTGCAGCGGTGTCGGGTTATACAAGTGCTGGGGATCGATCAATTCATCGAGCAAAATAGGATACCGCTCCAAGCGCTCAGAGATCATAGGACTTGCCATACAGAGGCGAACCAGTTGATTCAATGCCCCATCATGGGTATCTAAAAGTTCCAGATAAGTTGTACGAGTGGCAATATTATTGAGCAAATGGAGAACACGAGACAAACCAAACTTCGCTTTTTCGTACGAAAATATGACTGAAAAAACTTTTGGCATCAATCGGTTAATAACCTCACGCCCTCGATTGCCTAGTGTTTTTTTCGTGAGCCCCTGCTTAAAATTGATGATGGTTTCGACAAACTCATTCGGTTCAGGTAATTGCAGTTCAGATTGGAATATTTGTTCGATAATTTCACGGTGGGAGGCCATGTCCCACAGCTCAATAAAATGTTTCTCAACTTCTGGTGAACCCTCTTCCTCCTCGCCGATAAGGTTACTAAAAACCTCATGCACTTCTCGCCTATTCTCAATGATATCCTTAGACAAGGTGTCCCAAGTTTGATACCCCATCGCAACAGCAAGCTTACATTGCTCATCAATATCATCGGGTAGAAGCTGAGTCTGTTTATCTTCCAAAGCTTGCATAAAATGCTCTAGACGCCGAAGAAAACAGTAAGCGTGTCGCAGTTTATCTAAATCCGTTTTATCCATCAGATGTAAAACTTCGATTGAATCAAGAGTATCGAGCAAATTTTGATAACGTAAGCTAGGCTCTCTTCCTCCCCTGATTAATTGGAAGAATTGAGCAATAAACTCGATTTCTCTTATCCCACCCGCACCAATTTTAATATTGTTTTCAAGTCCTCTCCGACGAACTTCACTGGTTATCATTGATTTCATACGACGTAATGATTGAATTGCACTAAAGTCGATGTAGCGCCGATAAACAAACGGTCTGAGCATATCTCTCAAATCGTCATAACAAGAGTACATCTCTTCGCCCATGACACGCGCTTTAACCATTGCATACCGTTCCCAATCACGCCCTTGCTCTTGATAATAATCCTCCAAAGCAGAGAAGCTCATCACGAGTGGCCCACTTTCACCAAATGGGCGAAGTCTCATATCAACTCGATAACAGAAACCATCAAAGGTCTGATGATCAAGCGCTTTTATGACTCTTTGACCCAAGCGGGTAAAAAACTGCGCATTAGAAATACTACGATGAGTACCTTGTGTCTGCCCATTGTCTGGATAAGTAAAAATCAAGTCGATATCCGAAGAGAAGTTAAGTTCTCCACCACCTAATTTTCCCATCCCAATAATTAACATAGGTTGTGGCTCACCTTGCTCATTATGAGGTGTGCCCCATAACTTACAACACTGCCGATATTGCCATTGATACGTTTCACAAATGATCGCCTCAGCCAACTCAGACAAATGTTTTAAGCTTTGTTCAAGGGTCCATGAATGCGTAAAGTCCTGCCATGCGATATAAACTAATTCCTTATTTCTAAACTGGCGTAATAGGTGATGGCCTTTTGATTCATCTACATCCTCTCCCATTAAACCAGAGAGCACTGACCGATAGTGATTGCAGCGATCGCCACTCTTGAGCATTTTGGGCAAATCATCGGCCAAGGTCACATCCAGCTTTAGTTTAGAAACAATAAAATCGCTCAAACCTGCTACATAAACGAGTTGCTCTCTCATTTCAGTCGACCATTGCTGGTATGCTTCGGGCAACGAGTCAACCGATCGTTTTGAATGAGCCAACAAATTATCAGGTAATTGCATCAGAGGATCCTTGAGAAAACGCCATAAAATAAGGGAAGAGTTAGGGTCTGTTGGCCCTAGTTATAACAGCTAAAAAAGCAAAGCGAAAAGATACCCACCTAGTTTAACCAAAAACTGAGAGGCTTACCGAGCGTTCGTTTTATCTGTTGCTCCAATCATACTATTCCTCCTATCTATCGCTCATTTTTTGTCATCGACAGTTTTTAGCCGCCTAGCTTAAGAGTATTCTTTTAAATACTCTAACTCCTTTCTATGAATACCATATGAGCAAAGTTCTCCACCTACACGACACCAAACCAATGAGTTTACTCTCATTTGCCCTATCAATTATTGCACTTTTTGTCGTCTCAGCTCTTTTATTTGCACCACTAAACGAAGAGGTAAGAAAGACCCTAGTTGGAATCGATTTTATTATTTGCAGTGTTTTTATACTTCAATGGTTTATCGACTTCTTTCGTTCTTCATACAAAATGAACTTTGTAAAACACCGCTGGTTAGACATGGTTGCCAGTCTGCCAATGATTGAATCGCTGAGATACGTGAGGATCTTTTCGATTTTGAGGGTTATCTTAGTGATTCGCTCCGGCCACAGTGTAGTAAGACAGTTGTCTCAAAATAAACATGAAACCACACTAGCGTCAATTCTACTTCTCATGGTGATTTTACTCACCGTTGGTTCAAGTATGATGATTTTTATCGAGCAACAATCACCCGCGGCTAATATCAAAGACGGCGGCGATGCTCTGTGGTGGGCACTAGTCACAATTTCCACGGTGGGCTACGGCGATCATTACCCTGTGACCACTGCTGGGAAATTACTAGCAGCAAGTTTGATTATTTGTGGTGTTGGCTTATTTGGTATGATATCAGGGCTTATCACATCGATGATCGTTGCCCCTCGCCCAACACATTATATGACGTCAGAACAATCCGAAAAATTACTCAAAGAAATATTAACTCACCAGCAAATCGTATTATCTCGGTTAGAAAAATTAGAAAAAAAGATAAATTAGGGTTCTAGTAGAACCCTTTAACACCAGAGATCTATTCATGCCAATATGGACTGGCTTCGATACAAATCACACGAGTTTGCTCCATAGCATGCAGCATAGAGTTTTCTTGACGGGCAAGCCAACGTTCCAATTGTTCTCGCTCTTCTCCTTCGAGTTTAGTAATAAACTGAAACAGAGTACGCAACTTTAAGAGATCATCAATACCTTGTAATAAGTCTTTCCAAGGAAGTCTAAATCGATTTCTTTCCTCTTGGTCGTAAAGGCTAGCAAAACTGACCCCAGTATAGAGGCTTCGCATCAATCGATATTGTTGCTCTATATAATCGTCACTCTCCAAATTTCTCTCAGGAGGGAATGCCTCCATGAGTTCCGCCCATGTACGATCAAGTTGCTGAGCAGAGAAATGCTCTACATTGAGTTCAATTTTTTCGCGAGATTTATCATCTAAAAATGGCTGCCAGCCTCGCGTTAAAATCCAACGACTCAAATCGAGCAAAAGCCCAGTGTAGCGAGAAGATTTAAGCAAGTTCAACATCTGGTCTCGACACGGTAAACGCTCTTGCAGCTGCTTAAGCTCTGCGACAAGAAACTTGCGAGCATCCAATTTACGCAGAGCATGCCCTTTATCCTCGAGTAGCTCACTTAAATAAATGTGAACATTGAGCCACTCTAATTCTTGCTCTAACCATTTTAACTCTTGCCTTAAAATAGCGCTGGCTCGACGTGGGACAACCCCACCGTATACCGTCAGAATCTGGCGAATAAAGCTGATCGCATTTTTAATTTCGAGTAATGCTTCAACAGACTCACTCTCTATATAAATTTGCTCGTGATAATGCCAATGCGCCAGAGCATGCTCCAAAGATTGTATAAAACATAATTCAACAGAGTCCGCTTGAGTTGTATTTACTAAAGCTAAATCTTTCACTTGATCGGATTCGTAGCTCAATGCAAGACGATAGCCTTTCGCTGCTTTGCTCTGATTTCCGAGGCGCATTCCTCCATCTTCGGCTAAAGCTCTGGCAAGAGTAAATAATGCATCCGTCTGGCCTGATTTTAATTCAAGTTCAACCTCACAAATAGAATCTTCGCGATCTCCTGCTTCGACTTTTCCTTGATCAAAAGCGACTTCTATTTGGCTGCCATCTGATGTTCCCACCAACCACTGCTCTCGGGTAAAGTTGGTAGAGAATAATGGGTAGAGCTGCTGTTGCACTTCTGTAAAATCCCTTCCATCGGGCCAAATATCAACGGGGTGAAGACTGAGTTTAGGCTGATTACAATCGTGCTCTGCATTATATTCTGGTCTTTGGTGCAAGCCTGCCACGACTCGACCTGCTGTTTTCACGGTTTGAATGTACACTCCATCACATTGACGTATGCGCATACCAATATCATGTTGCATCAACCAGCTATCGGGAGTATCAAAGTAGGTATTGCTCAACGTGCGAAGGCTATGTTGAAGCACTTTTGCTTTTGACATTTTCTCAAACAAAATGTCAGAAAACTCGGGAGATACAAAAAACTTCAGCTCTATTTCAGTTTCCATAGTCGTACCTTAAAAAACAGATATCTACAGGATATTGCTTATCGCTTGAGTCAGCAAGAGAGAAATATCGACACAATGATGACTTAAAACGGTTTTAATGAAAGGTTTAATGGGTTAACATGCGCGCCTTTATAGCCATAGTTCAACATTTCACCATGACATAGTGTATGTTAGTTTTTGGGTTATATTAATTAGGTTGAATCACAATGCCAGTGAATACAATTATGGGGTTATTTGCAAAGTCCCCTATTAAACCTTTGCAGCGCCACGTTGTGTGCGTAAATGAATGTTGCTCTCACCTAGTTAACTTTTTTGAAGTCAGTTCAAAAGGTGACTGGGAAAAAGCAGCTGAGATCCAAGCGCAAATTTCTCACTTAGAGAAAGAGGCGGACGTTTTAAAACGTGAAATTCGCCTAAAGCTTCCCCGTGGATTGTTTATGCCTGTTGATCGCAGCGATATGTTAGAGCTGCTGACTCAACAAGATAAACTAGCCAATTTAGCAAAGGATATCGCTGGTCGTGTATACGGTCGCCAGCTAGTTATTCCTGCATCCCTTCAAGAAAACTTCATTGCGTATGTTAAGCGTTGCCTAGATGCAGCCAATCAAGCGCAAAAGGTGATCAATGAGCTTGATGAATTACTAGAGACTGGGTTCAAAGGTCGCGAGGTGACACTCGTTGCTGAAATGATCCATCAATTAGACTTAATCGAAGATGATACTGATGCTATGCAAATATGTCTTCGACAACAGTTGATGTCGATTGAAGATGAACTTAACCCAATTGACGTTATGTTCTTGTACAAAATTTTAGAGTGGGTAGGTGGTATTGCCGATCAGGCTCAGCGTGTAGGCGCGCGTCTGGAAGTCATGCTATCTCGCACATAAACATAAGTTAACCCAATAACGAAGAGCATCTAACTAGTTTACCCATATCGGCATTAGGTATTCCTGCCGAAGGGGTTTTATCACGCTTAATTTTTGCTCCGCTTGTTATCAACAACTAGGTATTACGATGGATATCCTTGCAAACTACGGCACTGTCCTGATTATTATTGCGGCCGCTTTTGGCTTTATGATGGCTATCGGCATTGGTGCGAACGATGTCGCTAACGCAATGGGAACTTCGGTTGGCTCAAAAGCCCTCACTGTCAAGCAAGCAATTATCATTGCAATGATTTTTGAATTTGCCGGCGCCTATTTAGCGGGTGGAGAAGTCACCGATACAATACGCAAAGGAGTTATTGAAACATCTTTGTTTGCTGACCAGCCCGATATTTTAGTTTACGGCATGATGTCAGCACTTTTAGCCGCAGGGTCTTGGCTTCTACTGGCCTCATATATGGGTTGGCCAGTATCCACAACTCATTCAATTATTGGTGCAATCATAGGTTTTGCGTGTGTTTCTGTTGGTACAGATGCCGTTGACTGGAACAGTGTCAAAGGCATAGTAGGCAGTTGGATTGTCACACCTATCATATCCGGCTTCTTTGCCTACGTTATTTTTGTGAGTGCACAAAGGTTAATCTTCGATACCGAGAAGCCTCTGTTTAATGCAAAGCGCTTTGTCCCAGTTTACATGTTCATTACCACAATGGTTATTGCATTGGTTACCATTAAAAAGGGACTAAAACACGTTGGCCTGCATCTCACTAATGGTGAGGCTTGGATGTGGTCGGCGATTGTATCCGGACTCGTTATGGTTGGTGGCTATCTCTATATCCAGAAAAAATTTGCGTCTAGAGAGGACGATCATGGCTTTGCTGGCGTAGAAGGCATCTTCAGCGTACTCATGGTAATAACAGCCTGTGCAATGGCATTTGCTCATGGCTCTAACGATGTTGCCAATGCTATAGGTCCTCTATCTGCGGTTGTCTCAACCATTGAACACATGGGAGAAATCACAGACAAAAGTACAATTGCTTGGTGGATACTTCCATTGGGCGGCTTCGGCATAGTGGTAGGCCTAGCAACTTTAGGACATAAAGTAATGGCTACCGTAGGTACGGGAATTACCGAACTAACACCAAGCCGAGGCTTCGCAGCTCAGCTTGCAACTGCGTGTACTGTTGTTCTAGCATCAGGCACTGGATTGCCCATTTCAACAACACAAACTCTTGTTGGCGCAGTACTCGGCGTTGGCTTTGCAAGAGGTATTGCTGCACTAAACCTAGGTGTTGTAAGAAATATCGTTGCATCTTGGATAGTAACACTACCTGCGGGTGCTTTGCTTGCTGTTACCTTTTTCTATGTCATTCGAGCGATATTTATTTAAACAATAATGACAGTGATGTGTAAGCTGGCTGTCATTATTGTCTCAAAAACTCACAAAGGGGAGCCTTCGCTCCCCTTGTTTGTTGCAGTCCACTTAGAAACTACTTACTATTTGACCATACAACGACAACAATGGCGGGGTTACCAACCCTGATAGACTGTTAAAGGATTTACCGTGAAAAAACTGATTTGCGTAGTTTTAGTCTCATTATTTGCTGTTCCAGCAGCTTTTGCTAAAGAACGTTACATTTCTGATAAGTTATTTACCTATATGCATTCAGGTCCAAGTAATCAATTCAGGATAATAGGAAGCATTGATGCTGGCGATAAAATCAAACTTCTCTCAACAAATCGCGATACTGGCTACAGCGAAATTCAAGATGGGAAAGGACGTACTGGTTGGATCGAAAGTCGTTTTGTCACCAATCAAGAGAGTATGGCGCTAAGACTACCAAAGTTAGAAAAGGAACTGTCTGAAATTAAAGCAAGACTATCCAATGCACGTTCCAACGCTGACCAAGAGAAAGCAGGACTCATCGATTCACTAGAGACAAGAAACAAACAAATTAGTGAATTAGAGCAGGGATACAGTGACGTTAGCAAACAGCTTTCGGCTTCACAAGAAGAAGTGAGAAAGCTGAGGGCAAAATTAGACACACAAAAAGACGACCTTTTGGTGAAATACTTTATGTACGGTGGCGGTGTAGCAGGGATAGGACTTATCTTTGGCCTAATCTTACCGCATATTATCCCTAGGAAAAAACGTTCTCGTCCGGGATGGGCTTGATCTATTGAGACAATCAGGTCATTGAAATGTGACCTGATTGTTTCGTTATAAATTACCCTTTCCAGTCATACAATGCTGGCACTTCAATAAGTGATTGTTTAAAACGTATCAAACACGTTTGTTGCTCGATTTTTTCAAGCCTTGTTTCATTGTCAATCCAATCGCCCTCACTATATTCGATGTTATTTATTTTTACCCAGCGCTTTTTAAAATCACTAGAGTAAACATGAGTTTGAAAGTTCATTGCTGGGAGCTTGCCAGACCAACGGCCGACTTGCTGGGAGAGAATCGACACTTCATCCTCTGTTTGTTTTCGGTCTGCAGCAGGTTTTGAGTTACTTATGGCCGCTTCAACCCGCATCGCAATGTCTGGAGAAAGTGCAGATAAGTCAATATTATCTAAAAAGCCCTCTTGCTCACTTGGTTGAGACTTTTTAAACTCAATCTCTCGTGTATTTTCGCTGCTATCACTTTTCGTCAAGACGGAAGGTGGAGGTGGCTTATTTGTTGTCAGTAAATCGTTAAACTTTGGAGCTGTAGCACTTTGGTAGTCAAAAGAGACTTTATTTACCGTAGGCTCACTGTGTTGATTAAGCCAAACACTTTTTTCAAGCTGATAAGCTTGGAAAACCCCTATTGCAGCACCACCAGCCGCAAGTGCAGCAACGATAGCCACTTTCGTCGCTAAACGTGTTGATGACACATTTGACATCCCCAAGTGACGATGAGGAGCGAAGGTGCTTCCGGCGGCGGCATGATGTTTTTGTGAATTTTCCAATGCTTGCATAACCTTAGACATTATCTGGGCCCTCAATTGTTAAGCTTGGTGCATCCGGTTGTGATAGTCGCTCCAAATGGCGTAATGTCTGCTGTCCTGCAATCCCATCCACATTGAGGCCCTGCCAACCCTGAAATTCTCTCACCTTATTCAATAGCTGCTGGTTAAATTCTTTACTATCACTAATAGGCTTACCCAGAGCTTTAGAGAGAGACTGATCAAGTGATATGACATCCTTTCCTTTCATCCCTAATTGCAGCGTCCTATCCCAACGGGAATGCCATATTTGGTGATAGTCTCCGTGCCAAATTAGGTTCAGAGCTTTTCTATCAAATGAAAACACACGCTCTCCAATCAGTAACTTTACACGGCTGTCCGACAAACCGTATAACACGGCAAAACGCTCTTCTGAATCAATTAAAAGAGATAAAACCACAGGTCTATTCAGATTCAACAATGTTTCGATATCGCCTTGGGAAAGCTGACAAAAGAACTTACTCTCATCATTGTCAATACAAAGACTGTCTGACATAGAGGCTTTGTACCCCCATACCTTATACAACGACGTCATTGCGCTTTCAAAGCTCCCGTAATGGCTGAGTTCGCTTCTTAGCTCTTTGGGAACCTCTGTTACCTCTTCGATTAAAGGGGTCTTTGGGTACTGCTCTTGTACATAAGATGCGATCCAAGGTCGTATGAGGTTTGGAGTGGTGTAATAAGCCGCTAAAGAGAGCAAAGAAGCAAAGACAACGGGAATCGCCCACCCCATTTTCTTACCCAGCTCAACCGAACTTTGAGAACTTATAGGAATCGTTCCAGTCTGAAAACTCATAACTTCCTCGCAAGCAACCTCGACCGTAGCGAGGGATGGAGACACCTCTCCCATGGCATAGGCATGTTTTAAGCTAGCGTCACAAACCAAGTTAATTAAACGAGGTATACCAAATGTTCTATGGGCGATATGTTTGAGTGAGGCAGTATCAAATAATGTTGTCTTTCCCCCGGCATATTCCAAACGAAACTTAATATACTCTTTTGTTTCATCCGGATTTAGAGGAAGTAAGTGATAGCGCCCCGTCATACGCTGAGCAAGTTGACGAAGTTGAGGCATCTGTAGCTTTTGCTGCAACTCAGGCTGACCTATCAGTAATACTTTCAGTAATTTTTGGCTTTCAGTTTCTAAATTAGTCAGAAGTCGTAATTGTTCTAAAACTTGAACAGATAGGTGTTGTGCCTCGTCAATAACAACCAGTGTTTGTAAACCTTGCGCATGATTAGTAAGCAAAAATTCATATAAACTATCGCTTAATATCTTCAACGTTGATGAAGAAGGATATTCAACGCCAAACTCATCACATATTGCTTCAAGTAACTCGATATCTGAAAAAGTAGGATTGAGAATAACACCCGCTTGTATATTACTGTTTAACGTGGCCAGAATAGCTTTAGAGACCGTTGTTTTTCCAGTACCTACTTCTCCAGTAAGCATTGCAAAACCACCACCATCTCCCAAACCTGCTTTGATTTGAAAAATAGCTTCACTGTGTCTTCTACTCTGATATAAGAAACGAGAGTTCGGTACAATAGAAAAAGGCCACTCTGTAAATTGAAAATATTCTTGGTACATACCGCTCTTCTCTAGGAATTTATGCCTAAGGAAAGTACCATTGCTTGTAGAATTAACCAAATACAAAGTAATAAAAAAGGTGAACTGAGTGCATATATATCTTGTAGGTGGCGCGGTACGCGATACGCTCCTTAATATAAAAGTCAGTGACCAAGATTGGGTTGTCGTAGGCAGTTCCCCACAAGAGCTTCTTGCCGCAGGTTATTTACCCGTCGGTAAAGATTTTCCTGTTTTTATTCATCCTAAAACGAAACAAGAATATGCATTAGCGAGAACAGAAAGAAAGATTTCTTCAGGACACACTGGGTTTGAATGTTTTTTTTCGCCTTCAGTGACATTAGAAGAAGATCTTTCTCGTCGAGATTTAACCATTAATGCCATGGCACAACATCTAGATGGAGAAATAATCGATCCATTCAAAGGAAGAAGAGATCTAAAAGATCGTCAATTACGCCATGTCTCTGATGCTTTCATTGAGGATCCACTTCGTATACTCCGCGTGGCTCGTTTTCATGCGAAGCTTTTTCATCTCGGCTTCAACATCGCTCCAGAAACGCTGCTTTTAATGAAAAATATGGTAAAAGCAGGCGACCTAAAAACACTGACACCAGAGCGTATATGGCAAGAATGGAATAAATCGCTCGCAACGCCCAATCCACAAATTTTTTTATCAACACTGAAAGAGTGTGGAGCCCTCGCGGTCATCTTGCCAGAGCTAGATGCTCTGTTTGGTGTACCGCAACCCGAACAATGGCACCCTGAGATTGACACAGGTATTCATACACTTTTGGTGGCGGAACAGGCTGCTATGCTGAGCGAATCTCCCGTTGTAAGGTTTGCAGCTCAAGTTCATGATCTTGGAAAAGGCATAACGCCAAAAGAAGAATGGCCAAGCCACAAACGTCATTGCCACACTGGCCTCAAATTAATCAAAGAGCTTTGTGGAAGAGTATGCATTCCCAATGAATTTAAAGAGTTGGCGCTAATGGTCTGCGAACATCATTCTAATATTCATAGAGCATCGGAATTAAAAGCATCGACCAAACTAAAGATTTTAAATAAGTGTGACGTTTGGCGAAAGCCTCATAGATTAGACGATATCTTGCTAACTTGTATGGCAGATAGCCAAGGACGTACTGGCTTTGAAAAGCACCCATACCCGCAGAAACATATCTTTGAGCAAGCCTATCAAGCAGCATTGAGCGTAAACGTCCAAGATGTGATTCAAGATGGATTTCAGGGAGCGTCAATTCGGACTGAATTAGAGCAACGACGTATTACAGCCATTAAAGAATCTGGCAAGTAACTTTATGACTCTCGGTCTAATGCTCATAAAATAAAACGCCTCGTCTTACGAGCGTTTTTATTAGTCAACGATCAAGCCTGACCTTTAACTTCTTTCAATCCATGATACGGAGCAAGATCGCCAAGCGCTTCCTCTATACGGATAAGTTGGTTGTATTTAGCAACACGGTCAGAACGGCTCATTGAACCTGTTTTAATTTGACCTGCTGCAGTACCTACTGCGAGATCAGCAATTGTCGCATCTTCTGTTTCACCTGAACGGTGAGAGATAACCGCAGTATAACCTGCATCTTTCGCCATTTTGATGGCCGCTAGTGTCTCTGTCAAAGAGCCAATTTGGTTGAATTTAATCAAAATTGAGTTAGCAACACCTTTCTCGATACCTTGAGCAAGAATTTTCGTGTTAGTCACAAACAAGTCATCGCCTACCAGTTGAAGCTTATCACCCAAAAGCTCAGTTTGGTGCTTAAAGCCATCCCAATCAGATTCATCCAAGCCGTCTTCAATTGAAACAATTGGATATTGATTCGCTAAATCAGCCAAGTAGTGGTTAAACTCTTCAGAGGTGAATATCTTACCTTCACCCTTCATATTATAATTACCTGCTTCTTTGTCGTAGAACTCAGACGCAGCGCAATCCATAGCGAGAGTAACATCTTTTCCTAATACATAGCCCGCTGCTTCAACAGCCTCTTTGATTGCAGCAAGCGCAGCTGCATTAGATTCTAGATTAGGAGCAAAGCCACCTTCATCACCCACAGCCGTGCTTAAACCTTTTCCTTTTAGAACTTTCGCCAGGTTATGGAAAACTTCTGCACCAATGCGTAGACCTTCTTTTAATGTCTTCGCTCCAACAGGTTGGATCATAAATTCTTGAATATCAACGTTGTTATCCGCATGTTCACCACCATTGATGATGTTCATCATAGGTAAAGGCATTGAGAACTGACCCGGAGTGCCATTGAGCTCAGCAATATGCTCAAATAATGGCATACCTTTTGATGCAGCCGCAGCTTTAGCATTAGCCAAAGATACAGCTAGAATCGCATTGGCACCGAATTTAGATTTGTTCTCTGTACCATCAAGGTCAATCATGATGCCATCGATGGCTGGCTGATCTTTCGCATCTTTTCCTGTCAAGGCTTCTGCGATTGGACCGTTTACTGCTTCAATAGCTTTTAAAACGCCTTTACCTAGGAAACGTGCTTTATCACCATCACGTAGCTCAAGTGCTTCACGAGAACCCGTAGAAGCACCAGATGGCGCTGCAGCCATACCAACAAAGCCACCTTCTAAATGAACTTCTGCTTCTACCGTCGGGTTACCGCGTGAGTCGATAATTTCACGACCAAGAACTTTAACGATTTTAGACATTGACTGTTTCCTTCTCGTTGAATATATAAATGTCAAAATGAAAAGCAGCAGCTCTGCTGAGCTGCTGCTGGTATTCTTTATTTTTCAATTTCGCTACGCTGGTACTCTCCAGCAGCTTTAATAAAGCCAGCGAATAAGGGATGACCATCACGAGGTGTCGATGTAAATTCTGGATGGAATTGAGCAGCAACAAACCATGGATGGTTAGGGTTCTCAATAACCTCAACCAACTTTTTATCCGCTGATAAGCCAGAAACTTTTAGGCCCGCTTTCTCAATCTGAGGTCTAAGGTTGTTGTTTACCTCATAACGATGACGATGACGTTCATGAATAGTATTGCTGCCATACATCTCTCGAGCTTTGGTACCTTTCTCTAGATGACAGAGTTGTGAGCCAAGACGCATTGTTCCGCCCAAATCAGATTTTTCTGTACGCTCTTCAACTTTACCTTCACCATCAACCCACTCAGTAATAAGACCAACCACTGGGAATTTTGTTTCTTTACAAAACTCTGTAGAGTGCGCTCCTTCCATACCCGCAACATTACGAGCATACTCGATAAGAGCAACCTGCATACCGAGACAAATACCCAAATACGGTACCTTATTCTCTCGTGCATATTGCGCCGCACGTATTTTACCTTCGATGCCTCGGTCGCCAAATCCGCCTGGAACTAAAATAGCGTCAAGTCCCTCAAGGGCCTCTTCCCCTTTACTCTCCACATCTTGAGAATCAACGTATTTTATTTTTACGCTAAGGCGATTTTTCAATCCTGCATGCTTCAAGGCTTCATTAACAGATTTGTAGGCGTCAGGAAGCTCAATATACTTACCCACCATTCCAATCGTGACTTCACCTGTTGGGTTAGCCTCTTCGTAAATAACCTGTTCCCACTCAGAAAGATCTGCTTCTGGCGCATTGATACCAAAACGAGCACAAACCAAGTCATCTAAACCTTGGGATTTGACTAGCTGAGGGATCTTATAGATAGAGTCTACGTCTTTCATTGAAATAACTGCTTTCTCAGAGACATTACAGAACAGCGCTATTTTCTTACGTTCATTTGCAGGGATCATACGATCTGAACGACAAACCAAGATGTCTGGCTGAATACCAATAGATAGTAATTCTTTCACTGAGTGTTGAGTCGGTTTAGTTTTCACTTCACCTGCCGCAGCAAGATAAGGAACTAGAGTCAAATGCATAAACATGGCACGCTCGCGGCCTAGCTCAACAGCAAGCTGGCGAATTGCTTCCATAAAAGGAAGTGATTCGATATCACCCACAGTTCCACCAACTTCAACTATCGCGATATCATGGCCTTCTGAACCAGCAATAACACGGTCTTTGATAGAGTTAGTAATATGTGGAATGACTTGGATTGTTGCACCTAAATAATCGCCACGACGCTCTTTGCGAAGAACATCAGCGTAAACACGACCTGCAGTGAAGTTGTTGCGCTTGGTCATTTTTGTACGAATAAAACGCTCATAATGACCAAGATCTAGGTCTGTTTCAGCGCCATCTTCTGTAACAAACACCTCACCATGCTGAGTGGGGCTCATCGTTCCCGGATCAACATTGATATAAGGGTCAAGCTTCATCATGGTAACTTTGAGACCACGAGCTTCAAGAATGGCTGCAAGCGATGCTGCTGCAATACCTTTACCTAGAGAGGATACAACCCCGCCAGTAACAAAAATGTAATTTGTCGTCATGTTTAACCTGAAATTGGTTGAATGAGGGAAATAGATTTCTTCTGGACGGGATATAAATATACCAGAAGCCATGAAACCTCACAACGTGAAATCTATCACACCGTGCTTTTTATTTTAACCTCATCGATATTGGTATGTTGGATATTAATGCTAGCCTTTATTCATTTCTTGCGATTTTACTTGATCCCAAAACATATCTAATTGTTCTAAATCATAGTCTTCTAGCCGTTTCCCTCGCTCAGCAACCAGTCTTTCTACCGCCTCAAATCGATGAGTGAATTTGGTATTTGCTTTTGATAGAGCGACTTCGGGGTGAGTGTCCAAATGGCGAGATAAATTGACAACAGCAAACAGTAAGTCTCCTATTTCCATCTCTAGTTTATCCCTTTCCACTGGCGTTTTTTTCACTTCATCTAACACTTCAGCAATTTCTTCATGTACTTTACCAACAACTGGATCTAATGTATTCCAGTCAAACCCGTACTCTGCGCAGCGGCTCTGCAACTTCTCTGCTTTCATTAACGCAGGCAATGAGTCTGGAATAGAACTAAGTACTCCCTCTGATGACTTTCCAGCCAAGCTCTTTTCTCTTTGTTTTTCTTCCTGCCAATATGCATTTATCTCAGCATCACTATTAAATTTTTTTTCTGAAAATACATGCGGATGGCGGCGCGTAAGTTTTTCATTAACCACATCAATGACCTCTGAAAGGTCGAACAAATTCTGCTCCTTTGCCAGTTGACTGTAGAACACAACTTGAAACAACAAATCACCCAGCTCTTCTTTTAAATTGCCCCAATCACGCTTTTGAATCGCATCAACGACCTCATAAGTTTCCTCTATTGTATGAGGCACGATTGTGTCAAAAGTTTGCTTAATATCCCAGGGGCAACCTGACTTAGGATCTCTTAACATCATCATTATTTTTTCGAGTTGTTCGATTGGGTGACTCATTTGGTTTTCTCCATATAAAAAGGCGAGTTCGCCTCGCCTTTTTGTGTTTTCGAATTGAAATTCACTTGCAAGCGTTACCCCAAGCGCCTCACATTCATGACATCTTTTATTTGTTCCACTCTGTTGGTTACTCGAGTCAATACTTCGATATTGGTTACCTCCAGATCAAAATCCATCACCGCCATCTGGCGACGGTAGTCAACACGACTCTTCATACTCGTTACTTTGAGTTTTTCATTGGCAAACAGAGTAGTGATATCTTTAAGTAATCCACTGCGCTCCATGGCTTCAACTCGAACAGTTAAAATATAGGAGCCGACAAAACCACTCCCCCAAACCGTATCAATAATACGCTCTGGAGCATGATGACGAAGTTCCTCTAGTTGCTCGCAATCACTGCGATGAACGGAAATTCCTCGACCTTGTGTAATATAACCCGAGATCTCGTCTCCTGGGATAGGCTGACAGCAACGAGCGAGATGGGTCATAAGATTATCCACGCCCTCAACCACTACCGCGTCTTTCTTGGGGCGGCTTTGTACTGGCGATTTTTGTTCCGCTTCTTGCAGTTTTTCAAGCGCTTGCTGATCCTCTTCTTCAGCAGTGGGCTTGTTAACTAATGCATTGATATGATTAATTATTTGATTAATTCTCAAATCACCACTGCCAATACCAACAAATAATTCATCCGTATTCTTAACGTTAAAACGCTGCAGCGCATATTGCTCTGCATCTTTAATCGTCGCACCAATTTTATTCAACTCAGCTTCAAGGATGTCTCTGCCAGCCTCTAAGTTTTTCTCTCTACTTTGCTTTCTAAACCAAGCGTTGATTTTTGCCCTAGCACGACCAGAGGTGACAAAACCCATCGATGGGTTTAGCCAGTCACGTGAAGGGTTAGGCTCTTTGGAGGTAATAATTTCAACTTGATCCCCCATAGACAGCTTATGAGTAAAGGGGACAATGCGCCCAGCCACTTTAGCGCCAATGCATCGATGCCCAACTTCAGAGTGGATATGGTATGCAAAATCAAGAGGCGTAGCACCCATAGGTAAATCAACGACATCGCCACGAGGAGTAAATGCATACACTCTATCATCAAAAACTTGGCTTCTTAGCTCATCGAGCATCTCACCAGAATCTGACATTTCTTCCTGCCAATCAAGCAGCTTTCGTAGCCAAGTGATTTTCTCATCGTAACCACTTCGACCGCCTCCACCCTCTTTGTATTTCCAATGAGCGGCAACACCAAGCTCAGAGTCTTCGTGCATATCTTTGGTACGAATCTGTATCTCAATGGTTTTGCCCTCGGGCCCCAAAATAACAGTGTGAATAGACTGATAACCATTGGGTTTGGGATTTGCGACATAATCATCAAATTCATTGGGAAGATGCTTATATTTGGTATGCACTGCGCCCAGTGCCGCATAACAATCTTGCAACTTATCAGCGATGATACGTACCGCTCTAACATCGAACAACTCATCAAAAGCCAGGCCTTTCTTACGCATCTTGCGCCAAATACTGTAGATATGTTTGGGGCGTCCGCTCACTTCGGCATTGATTGAAGAGCCTTGCATCTCATTAGTCAAATCGTCGACAAAATCTTGAATATATTGCTCACGTACGATTCTTCTTTCTGATAGCTGTTTTGCAATCTGTTGATAGGTTTCAGGATGTTGATAACGAAAAGCATAATCTTCTATCTCCCATTTCAACTGACCGATTCCCAAACGGTTAGCAAGAGGAGCATAAATATTTGCACATTCTTTGGCTGCAGAGCGACGAACGTCATCAGGCGCTTTTTTAACTTCAATAAGATTACAAATTCTTTCCGCAAGCTTGATGATAACGCAACGAAAGTCGTCAACCATTGCCAAAAGCATGCGCCTGACATTATCAACCTGAGACGATGCAGCGCTACCCTCGAGAGTCACGTTTAAATGGCCAAGAGCCGCCATCTCTTCAACACCGTCAATCAACTTAATCGTTTCTTGACCAAAGTCTTCTTCAAAGCGGTCTCTGGGGTAAGCCTTACTTGCAACAAGAGGGAATAGTATGGCGGCAACTAGGGTAGCCTTATCCATTGATAATGTAATCAATATCTCAATCATTTCGCGACCACGCCAAAGAAGTAGGCAGGCTTGCTCATGGTTCTCAAGAATCTTCTCTGCGTGCTGATAGACCTCGATCAGACGCTTGGATACCTTGGGTTCTTGTTCTAAGCTAGCAACCCACTTATCTAAATCAAATTGCTCATTCTGGTTTAAATGCGCACTTCTGACCGCAACCATTACTTCCGTCCTGTTTTCTATCTTAAAACTAACCGTTATCAGACTCTTTTATCCAGAAAAAGTTCGCCTTATTCTTTAACAAAAAGAGCCATCGACTCAAGATGACTGGTATGAGGGAACATGTCCAACATCCCCAATCGTTCCAGTTTGTAACCTTGCGCAATCAAACTTTGTGAATCCCTCGCTAGAGTAGCAGGATTACAAGAAACATACACAACCTTGCTGGCTCCAAATGAAGAAATTTGATCAATGATAACGCTCGCACCCGCTCTTGCAGGGTCAAGTAAAACTTTATCAAACTTTTCCTGAGCCCAGCTAAATTTAGTGCTACTTTCTTCCAGGTTTGCCTGAAAAAATTCAGCATTGTTTAAATGATTAAGCTTTGCATTCTCTGATGCCTTTTTAACCATAACATCAATACCTTCAACACCTATGACACTTTTCACTCGCTGTGCAATTGGTAAACTAAAGTTACCTAGCCCACAAAAAAGATCCAGCACCCGATCGCTCTGATTGATATCGAGCCAGGACAGTGCTTGATCTATCATGGCTTTATTTACCATTTGATTTACTTGAATAAAGTTATTCGGCTCAAAAGGTATCCTTACCCCACCCTCACTGTAATAGGCCCTCTCTCCAACCACTCGCTCAATCGTCTGAGTGTCTGGCATCAGATATAGACTTAACTTATTTTCTGACGCAAAAGCTTCAAGGCTTCCTTGATCTTTGGGATGTAAAGGCTTGATATGACGGATGACAATCACTGTTGTATTGTCCCCCTTTACAAGTTCAAGGTGCCCAATACTATCAGGAGCAGTGAATTGTTTAAAAAGTTCATATAAAGGAAGCAATAAAGCATCTAGGCTCACATCAAGGATAGGACAATGAGTAATGTTAGCTATCTGGCTACTGCTCTTTTTACGGAATCCAAAGTTCAACTGCTGACTTTTTCTGTCAAACTTAATGCTAATCCGTGCTCGGCGACGGTAGCCTTTTGTTTCCCCTTGAACAACAGGCTCAAGACTCACAACGCCACCCGCGAACTTACTCATTAACTCTATCAAGGTTTTCTGTTTGTAACGAAGCTGATCTGTAAGAGATAAGTGTTGTTGATTACATCCACCGCATTCATGGTAGTGCGAGCAAAAAGGCTCAATACGAGATTCACTTTCGGACTGAATCTTAATAAGATTCGCTCGGGAAAACTTGCTTTTAACTTCCGAGTACTGAGCTAGCACTTGCTCTCCAGGAAGCGCACCTTCAATAAAAACGGGCTTATTATTTTCATACGCAATACCCGCACCATGATGGTCTAACTTTTCGATGGAAAACAATTGATGTTTTTTATTTGTCTGTTTTTTCTTTTTGGGTTGAAAGAAACGCGCCATGCTCTTTGCCTACCTGTGTAACCGATCGCTCGGTTAATTCTTTAAAATATTGCTCTTTCACCAAGCTTTTGTACTTGGATCATTGTCTGAACCGACTGAGTTTATTATGCTTAGTAGTTGACTCAACTATCTTTAAATAGTCGAAGTATAAACTCGAAGGCTTCCATTGTAATATGGATGTTATTTTCCCATATCCCGACCGCGATGTTTAGATAATAATGACAAGATATGGTTTACGTGCACGTGTTATTACCCTTACCCTAGCGCCCACTCTAATTATAGGGCTGTTACTTAGCGCTTTCTTTTCATTTAATCGTTATCATGATTTAGAAAAACAAGTCATGACCTCGGGGTTAAATATTATCGAGCCTTTGGCTATCGCCAGCGAGGAAGGGCTAAAAAACAACAGTCGTGAATCCGTACGACGCATCATTAGTTATGCCCACCGTAAAAATTCAAAATTCGTGCGAAGCATCGCCGTATTTGATTACAACCACGAGCTTTTTGTAACCTCAAACTTTCACCCAAATTTTGAGGTATTAACCTTACCGAAAAATAAACCTATTCCATTGGTCATCAGTTCAGAGCTCAGAGACAACACACTCATATTAAGAGCTCCAGTCATCGCTGAAACAGGCATTGTTGCCACCATCAAGGGCCAAACCCCTAACCCCGCTTTAGGGTACATTGCTATCGAACTAGATTTATCATCATTGAGGTTGCAGCAGTACCAAGAAATTTTTTCTGCGTTTTTGGTACTTTTAATTGGTCTTGGACTCTCTGCCGTCTTTGCTCATCGTTTGATGTATGACGTCACTCGTCCGATCACACACATGAAAAAAATGGTCGATAGAATTCGCCGTGGGCATCTTGATGTGAGGATCGAAGGAAAAATGCACGGAGAGCTCGATTCGCTAAAAAGTGGTATCAATGCCATGGCGGTTTCACTCTCTGAATATCATGTTGAAATGCAGCACAGCATTGACCAAGCGACTTCAGATTTACGTGAAACACTTGAACAGCTCGAGATCCAAAACGTTGAACTGGATATTGCGAAAAAGAGAGCCCAAGAAGCCGCGAGAGTGAAATCTGAATTCCTTGCTAACATGTCGCACGAACTAAGAACACCGTTAAACGGCGTTATTGGTTTCACCCGACAGATGCTCAAAACATCCCTTACTGCGAGTCAAACAGACTATTTACAAACCATCGAGAAGTCTGCTGACAACCTACTTAGCATCATCAAAGATATTCTCGACTTCTCTAAGTTAGAAGCAGGAAAACTGGCACTGGAAAACATTCCATTTGATTTTCAAGAATCTCTTGAAGAAGTGGTTAGCCTCCAGGCAACCAGTGCCCATGAAAAAGGTCTAGAACTGACCTTAAAAGTAGATCCGAAAATACCCTTGGGTCTAGTGGGTGATCCATTACGTATTCAACAAATTCTCACCAATTTAGTGGGTAACTCCATTAAATTTACTGAATACGGGAATATCGATGTGAGTGTCGAACTTCGTTCACAAAAAGAGGATTCCGTTGAGCTTCAGTTTATGGTTAGAGATACAGGAATTGGCATCTCTGAACGCCAGCAGTCACAACTATTTCAGGCATTTAGTCAAGCTGACGCTAGCATCTCTCGAAAATATGGAGGAACAGGGCTTGGCCTCGTCATCACACAAAAGCTAGTCAGCCAAATGGGCGGAGAGATAAGCTTAACCAGTCGATTACACCAAGGTTCAACTTTCTGGTTTACACTGCGCTTATCATCAACGGACATGCCCGTTAGTGAACTGGTTGATACTCAATCTTTACAAGGTCGCTCTTTATTATTAATTGAATCTAACATGCAGGCGGCTTCGGTCATTCAGCAAGTGTTGATACAACAAGGTCTGAACGTGACATACCGAACATCTCTGCCGGATACCGATGAGAGCTATGACCATGTCCTGCTCAATTGTCCGACCAGTGAAAGTAATGACATTGATTCAGTTAAACTTAATGTCGAAAGCGCGATCAAATACGCACCTAATGTTGTGGTTGGAATCCCGAGCACACACTTAGCTTTATCGGATTACTTGAGTAAAGAGTACTCCGTTCACTGCCTTACCAAACCACTTTCAAGAAGAAAACTATTGCAAGCACTTTGCTCGAGCCAAGAAAACCTGCTCGTACATCTTCAACCGACCAAAAAACAAAGCGAAATTCTACCTTTGAGTGTTATGGCCGTTGATGATAATCCAGCTAACTTAAAACTTATCGCTGCTTTACTCAATGAACACGTTGAAAATGTGATTACCTGTTCAAGTGGTCAAGAGGCGCTAAACAAAGCACAGAGTCAGCACTTTGATATGATTTTGATGGATATTCAAATGCCACACATGGACGGTGTTACAGCACGAGAAAAAATTAAAACAACAACCTTAAATGCCAATACGCCAGTGATCGCTGTAACTGCCCACGCCATGGCAGGCGAACGTGATCGCCTTCTTAAAGCTGGAATGGATGACTACGTCACAAAACCCATTGAAGAGCACGTTTTACAGCAAGTACTGATGCATTGGAATCCAAATGCTGACGAAAGTAGTTTAGGTAAACTCGATATTTCAACTCAGGTTGGAGATAGCCAAAGTACACTCAATACGGTTGTTTCAACCAGTGTAGAGTCTTCGATCATTGATTGGCCTGCAGCACTGAAGCAAGCCGCGCAGAAAGAGGATCTTGCCAAAGAAATGCTACAGATGCTGGTAGATTATATCCCTGAAGTCAACGACGTCATCGAGCTCGCTCTGAAAAATAAATCGGATATTGATACTCTCACTCATCATATTCACAAACTTCATGGCAGTTGCTCTTATTGTGGAGTGCCAAAACTAAAAAATATTTGTATGACGGTAGAAAAGTCACTTCGCACGGGAGTTGATGTTAATGACATCGAGCCGGAATTATTTGAATTGCAAGATGAGATGTTGCGTGTAAAAGAAGCGGCTATTGGCTATCTGTAGCCGCATTCAATTTAGTTTTCCAGTATTACCGTTGCAACAGCATAATGACGCTCGTCAGATATGGAAAGATGAACAGAGCGAACATTAATTGTATTTGCTATCACAGCAGCTTGATTGGATAAATGAAGCTCTGGTTTACCTAGCTCATTATTGGTAATTTCAAAGTCGTGAAAACTGACACCACAGGCGATGCCAGTCCCCAATGCCTTGGCAGCGGCCTCTTTGGCCGCAAAACGCTTAGCAAGGAAACGAGTCTTTTGCTTCAATACCTGATATTTCAAAAATTCGTTTTGAGTCAGGATCCGCTGAGCAAAAGCATCCCCGTTTCTCGATGCAGCTTTTTCAATACGCTGTATCTCTGAAATATCGGTACCTAGGCCAACAATAGCCACAACTAGCGACGCGCTTCAGTCATCAGGAGTTTCATATCACCAACAGCCTTATGCAAACCATCAAAAGCAGCTCGTCCAATAATCGAATGACCAATATTTAACTCGAAGATTTCTGGAATCGCCGCTATCGGAGTCACATTATGATAAGTAAGACCATGTCCAGCGTTGACCGTAATTCCGAGGCCATGAGCATAACTCGCTCCTGCCGCGATTTTCTTTAACTCATTTTGCTTATCTTCATCAGATTTTGCCTCGGCATATTGACCAGTATGTAGCTCAACAAACGGAGCTCCACACTCTTTTGCGGCCATAATCTGCTCTCTATCGGCATCGATAAACAGCGACACTTTAATACCTGCATCAGAAAGTTTGTTGGTTGCAGCCTTAATTTTTTCCAGCTGCCCGACAACATCGAGCCCACCTTCAGTCGTCAGCTCCTCGCGCTTTTCTGGAACCAGACAAACGTATTCAGGCTTAGTATCGATGGCAATGGCAATCATTTCATCCGTCACAGCCATTTCTAGATTCATTCGCGTCTGAATAGTCTCTCGCAAAATTTTCACATCGCGATCGAGTATATGACGACGATCTTCGCGCAAATGAATTGTGATGCCGTCAGCACCCGCTCTCTCCGCGATTTCGGCAGCATGAACAGGGTCTGGGTATTGGGTTCCACGAGCATTACGAAGCGTGGCGATATGATCAATATTTACACCCAAATAGATTGACGTCATTTTAAAATACTCCTTGTTTTTGAGAACATTTTAAAAAAAAGCTCTCTACTTTTCAATGGTTTGCCTAACAAATAAGGCTTTAAAGCAACTCGGGTAAAGCGTTTCGCTGACTTAAGTTGATCTGGTGTTGTAAACCTACGCTCACTGATTGCGATAAGTTCACTGCCATAGAAAGACAAATGATCTTTTCTGACTGAAGCAATAAAGCCTTTTTGTTCTCTGTAGCGATACGTCATCTCAGGATCAACCATTTCACCGCTTCCAGCACAGTGCAGAAAATCAACACCATAGCCCATTGCGGCCAATAATGATAACTCAAATCTTCTCAATGCAGGTTCTGGGTTGTTGCTTTGTGCCAACTCAGTCAATGCATGTAAATAATCATGAAAGAGTCCTGGCATGGGCACTTCTTGCGCCAAGACCCGCCCAATTAACTCGTTAATATAGAATCCAGAATATAAGTTAATACCGGAGAGAGGGAGGCCTAGGCTGATTGGCTCTGCTTCACGGAGTGTCTTCAAAGCACCATTGCCTGACCATTTTAATAACAACGGAGTAAATGGCTGCAGTGCCCCTTTTAAGCTCGAACGTTTACTCCGTGCCCCTTTTGACAAGATAGACACTCGCCCGTACTCCTCACTGAACACGTCAAGAATCAAACTTGATTCACTGTAAGGACGTCGATGTAACACAAAACATCGCTGTAAACCTTCCGCTGACATATTCTCTCAATCATCACTCTCTGTTAACAAAAACAGGAACCGATAGGCTCCTGTTCTCTTATATCGGAGCTGTCACCGATAGAAGCATTACAGGTCATCGATATAGCCAAGTGATCTCAATGCCCTTTCGTCATCAGCCCAACCTGATTTCACTTTGACCCATGTTTCAAGAAAAACCTTTCGACCGAAAAGCTCTTCCATATCGAGCCTTGCTTCACGACCGATTGTTTTTATCTTCTCACCACCTTTCCCTATCACCATTTTTTTCTGACCGTGCCTTTCAACCAGAATAAGGGCATTAATATGAAAGCCATCGGTATCAGGGTTGTAGTCGAAACGCTCAATTTCAACTGTGACGGAATAAGGTAATTCTTCTCCCGTAAAGCGCATCAACTTTTCTCTCACAATCTCAGAAGCCATGAAGCGTTGCGAACGATCTGTGACATATTCTTCCGGAAAATGATGAGTCGCTTTCGGTAAATGCTTACGAACATGCTCACGTAATACGTCGATATTTTTACCATGTTTGGCTGAAATAGGCACAACATCGACAAATTCCATCTTTTTAGACATATCCATCATATGCATCATGACCTGATTACGATCAGGAACATTATCAACTTTATTGACACATAAAACGACCGGGAAATTGGATTTTTGTAACTTAGTTAGCACCATTTCATCATCATCAGTCCAATGTGTTCCGTCGACAAGAAAAAATACTAGATTGACGTCACTTAGCGAGGAGTTTGCCGCTCGATTCATTAAGCGATTGATCGCTCTTTTTTCTTCAATGTGTAAACCGGGAGTATCAACATAAATTGCTTGAAAATCTCCCTGAGTATCAACACCCATAATCCTGTGTCGTGTTGTCTGAGGTTTGCGAGAAGTGATTGATATTTTTTGCCCGAGGATGCGATTTAGCAGTGTCGATTTACCAACATTTGGTCGACCAACGATAGCGATAAAGCCACAACGTTGATTTTCAGGCTCACTTGATGGTTCTTCACTTTTGGAGAAAAACGCATCGATATCAAATTCATTATTTTCAGTAGAATCAGTCATTGGATAATTGCTCTAGTGCTAATTCAGCTGCCGCTTGCTCTGCTTTACGACGGCTAGTACCTTTTCCTACAACAGGCTGATTTATTCCTGCTACCTCACACGAAACCGTAAACTCTTGGTTGTGTGCCTCACCTTTAATATTAGTCACTGTATAAGCAGGTAAAGGTTTTCTTCGCCCTTGCAGAAATTCCTGCAAGCGCGTTTTTGGATCTTTTTGCGATGCCCCTGGCTCAATTGCTTCAAGACGTCCTTGGTACCAAGCCAAAATAATGCCTCGAACAACTTCAATATTGCTGTCCATGTAGATGGCTCCAATAATAGCTTCTACTGCATCAGCCAATATCGAATCACGCCTGAACCCTCCACTTTTGAGCTCTCCAGGCCCTAGCTTTAAGTAATCTCCCAACTGAAACTCTCGTCCAAGTTCCGCCAACGTTTTTCCACGCACAAGCGTGGCACGCATGCGGCTCATATCTCCCTCATTTATTTGAGGGAAACGCTGGTATAAGTCATCGGCAATAACAAAGCTTAAAATTGAATCACCCAAGAACTCAAGACGTTCATTATGTTTACTATTGGCACTGCGATGAGTCAGTGCTAAAGAGATAAGCTCAGCATCGTCAAATTGATAACCAAGCTTTTTTTCTAATGTTACAATTGGAGAATTCATACTCTCTCGATTTCTCTAGTTAATTCCACCGATGCGGTTGAAACGCACACCGGTTGGGATCCAAGAAGGAAGAATGCTGTCCTTCGCGCGATCAAACTCAAAACTTATCCAAATCGCAACGGCCTTACCAACTAAGTTTTCTTCAGGCACAAAGCCCCAGTAGCGGCTATCAGCACTATTGTCACGATTATCACCCATAGCAAAGTAATGACCCTCTGGTACGACCCACTCCGCAATACCTGGGCGGGGCTGATATTGACTGATTGAGTTAGGGCTGAACGGGTTAATCAATATTTGATGATCAACTTGACCAAGTTTTTCATCGAGTTGGATCAGCGGATAGCCATTAGCTGTGAAAACACTCTCTTTGCCATTCGACAACGCAACAGGATTACACGTGTTTTCTCCTGCCTTTTGTATACATAATTGTTTATCTGCACTGTACTTAATCGTATCGCCCGGCAATCCAATCACTCGTTTGATGTAATCTATTTGCGGATTTACAGGATATTTGAAAACTGCGATATCACCACGCTTTGGTTTGCCGGTATCGACCAACTGACTGCGCCAAACAGGATCTTTTATTCCGTAAGCGAATTTTTCAACCAGAATAAAGTCACCGTTAAGTAGCGTTGGCATCATTGAACCAGAAGGGATTTGAAATGGTTCGTAAATAAACGAACGTAGAACCAAAACAAATGCAATTACCGGAAATATTGAAACACTATTTTCAATCCACCAAGGTTGAGTCTCTAGCTGCTTAACCATTGAGGTATCTTGCGCCCCAGCTTGTGTGGCAAATTGCGCGACCTTTTCAGCGCGTTTTTTTGCGAAAACAAGCTTTTCCAGTGCCCAAATTATTCCAGTTACTAAAGTAACAAGAACTAGGATGAGTGAGAATGTATTAGACATCGACTTTCCTTCTTTCAAAAATACGAAAGTGAAAGAGCCTGCACTCTTTCACTTATCCCAACAGAACAATGCTCAACCAACAATATTAGTCTTTACCGACGTGGAGAATGGCTAGGAATGCCTCCTGAGGTAACTCCACATTACCAATTTGCTTCATCCGTTTTTTACCCTCTTTCTGCTTTTTCAACAGTTTTTTCTTACGGCTAACGTCACCGCCGTAACATTTAGCGATAACGTTTTTACGTAACTGTTTTACCGTAGAGCGGGCAATAATATGATTACCAATCGCTGCCTGAATTGCGATATCAAACATTTGACGCGGAATGAATTCTTTCATTTTTTCAACTAATTGGCGTCCTCGAGTTTGAGACTGATCTTTGTGAGTGATCAGTGCCAAGGCATCTACTTTATCGCCATTTAACAATACGTCAACCCGTACCATATTAGATGCTTCAAAACGCTGAAAGTTATAATCCAAAGAAGCATATCCGCGAGAGGTAGACTTTAATCGGTCAAAGAAATCTAATACCACCTCAGCCATTGGAATATCATACGTCACTGCAACTTGGTTACCGTGGTATACCATATCAACTTGCACACCACGCTTTTCAACGCACAAGGTAATAACATTACCCAAATAATCGGAAGGCACTAGGATGTTACAACGAGCAATTGGCTCTCTGATCTCTCCAATATCATTCACGGCAGGAAGCTTAGCAGGACTATCAACATACAGAGTCGTGCCGTCGGTTTGCTCTACTTCATACACCACCGTTGGAGCGGTCGTTATCAGGTCGAGATCATACTCCCTCTCTAAGCGCTCCTGAATAATTTCCATATGCAGCATTCCAAGGAAGCCACATCGGAAGCCGAACCCTAGTGCTGCAGAATTCTCTGGTTCATAAAAAAGTGAGGCATCATTTAGGCTTAATTTACCGAGTGCGTCTCTAAAATTCTCGTAGTCATCGGAAGAAACAGGGAAGAGACCTGCATATACCTGCGGTTTTACTTTCTTAAAGCCTGGAAGAGCTTCTTCACATCCGTGCTTAGCTAGGGTTAACGTATCACCCACTGGTGCACCAAGAATGTCTTTAATACCGCAAACAACCCAGCCAACTTCGCCAGTACGGAGTATCTGTGTGTCAACTTGTTTAGGAGTGAAAATACCTAATCTATCAACTCCCCAAACTTGCCCTGTGCTCATAACCTTGAGTTTGTCGTTCTTTTTCAACTCACCATTTTTAATCCGCACAAGAGAAACAACACCGAGATAATTATCGAACCATGAGTCAATAATCAGTGCTTGCAGTGGTGCATTTGGGTCACCCTCTGGGGCAGGAATTGCAGAGACGATATTTTCCAATACATCATCCACGCCAAGGCCTGTTTTTGCACTACAACGCGTTGCATCAATGGCATCGATACCAACAATTTCTTCAATTTCTTCTGCTGCTCGCTCTGGATCTGCTGCTGGTAAATCGATCTTATTTAGAATAGGAACAACTTCAAGATCCATCTCAATAGCGGTATAGCAATTGGCCAATGTCTGAGCCTCAACACCTTGTCCCGCATCTACAACAAGTAAAGCACCTTCACATGCGGCAAGAGAGCGAGAAACCTCATAAGCAAAATCAACATGCCCAGGCGTATCAATAAAGTTAAGCTGGTAGGTTTCACCGTCTTTAGCAGTGTAGTTAAGAGTCACACTTTGAGATTTGATAGTAATGCCTCGCTCACGCTCAAGATCCATAGAATCTAGAACCTGTGCAGCCATCTCTCGGTCGCTCAAGCCTCCACAAACTTGAATTAGACGGTCAGATAAAGTCGACTTGCCATGGTCGATGTGGGCGATTATCGAAAAGTTACGAATGTGCTTCATGATTTGGGGTGACTAAGCTCTTTTAAATAAGGACAAGAAAACCGTCATCTGACGGTATTTCGATCAAGTTGGCAGATTCTACCCAATTTCTCAACGCTTCGCACTAGCTAATTGGATCACCGAGCACTCTGAGCAAAATAACCTTTTTAGAGGTGTGCTTTTCTATGCGCGACAATAACTGTCTTGCCATAAAAATACCGAGGGCTCCACAAAGAAGAGACGCGATGATCACGACACTTTCGCCAAGCAGAAGAATAGGTGCAATGAACCATTGAGAGAGGATAGCCCCGACGAACATAAAAAAGATAGGAACCAAATACACCAGCGCAGCAGAACCTAAAAGGTTTTTCTCCGGTAAGCCGATCTCAACGATTTGACCTGCTTTAACTTCAGTACTGGTCTTCAAGTTCCAATGTAAGGCTTTGCTAGCCAAAGCCTTACTCATTATTCCTGTACCACACGATTTTTGCGACGAACACGTTCCACAACTGGTTTTCTGCTCACAGCTCAATTCAACGTCAAAGCCTGATGACAATGACTTTACTGATAACACTGTGGCTAATGCAGTCATCATTGAACAACACTCTCACTGCTTGTTACTTTAATGGACTTTGCGATGCGCTCTGCTGTCGCTGGAGGGATATCGCCAATCACAGAAATCTCTCTACCAGCACGCACAAAACTGTGTAAAGTACGCCGCCCTTGTCGGATCAGTTGACCTTTCAAAGATAGACTATCAGCATCTGCAACGTAGACAGAGAAGCTAAACAATCCATCACTATATAGTTGACTTTCAACCATTCGATCAGAATTATTCATTCGGTAGCGACTTACTTCTTTTGCTTCAAAACCAACAGGTATCCAACCTACCGCCCAATGCGTCTTTTTGAGCTGCCCTTTAGGCAAAGAGAGTACCTCTGGTAATGCTGCTGTTTTTAATACGTTGAGTGTCTCTTCCACTTTTTTGCTGATGTCGTAGGAGATAGTACGGTATTGCTCTAACGTCTCACCATCTCGATCAACAAGGTCAGCACGCAGCGGCAATTTTGTTTTTTCATCGACCCAAAGGACATAAGAGTATCTCTGTCCATCTTTAGGCACAATACGAAGCACCTGGCAAGTAGCACCTGCCTCTCGTGCCCGACCGACCTGAATAAAGTCATAGAAATTGCTTAAATGATCAACATTGGTATTCAAAAAAGGAATCGTTGGGCCAACCATAGTGCCTGATTCAATCGTAAATGGTTCAATACCTGGATCGATATAACTTACTTCATTGCCACGACGAATAACCTCTCTCATTGGCCCACTTAAATACACCAAATGAGCTAGCTGCCCGCCTTTTTCAGAGTAAGCATGACGGTACATAAGAGGTTCTATACCGCCCTTCTTTACAAGGATATAGGACACCTCATAATCTAAGTGCTGACTAGCCGTGTTCATTTCAATCAGTAAAGTCTTCGCAGAATTCACTCCAGCAAAGACCGGTACTACTGTTAAACTGAACAGTGCTAAGACACTGAACAGATATTTTTTCATTCGACTACCGTTTTAGGGATATTACTTTCCCCTGTATTGCGCTCACTATTTAAGCGTAGCTGCAATTCGAAATCACGTAGCATAGAGTTGACTCTACGGTGCTGCTCTTGCAGATTTACTGAGTTATGCTGTTCTTGAAGTGAAGAACGAGTCAAACTCACAGGTTCAACACTCCCGGCAAAAGGTACGGTCTGGAGCACAGGTAAGGTATCAACTTTTGCTGCAGAAGGCTCGTTACCAGGATAGTTTTGTACACCTAAAATAACGACCAAAGAAACACATGCTGCTGTTGCTACTTGTCCCATCGAGCTTAGCCATTTAGGTAGCTGCATTCTCGCTTTTACAGGAGAAGGTTGAGACTCTATATTGTGGTCAGCCACTGGGATCACGTTGCTATGATTTTTTTCTTCATTAAGCGCAAAAGCGACACTCTCAGCGATATTCCAATCTAAGCTCTCAGGGGCCTCACCGCGTATGACATCACCAATTAGATGGTAATCTTGCCATACACGTTGCCCACTTTGGTCATTCTCTAATTCACTAATTAAAGCTTTATCAACCAACTCCCCATCCATGAGTGCTGAAAGCTTTTCTCTATCAACCATTCTGTCCACCATTTATGTCACAGATCTTAATTTAGCGTTGAAGAAGCGGCTGGATCTTTTTTTCAACCGATTCTCGGGCACGGAAAATACGTGAACGCACTGTTCCCACTGGACAATCCATTACTACGGCAATTTCCTCATAGCTCAGACCATCGAGTTCTCTCAATGTCATCGCTGTTTTCAAATCTTCTGGAAGTGCTTGTATTGCACTGAAAACAACACTCTTCAATTCATTGGACAACGTTAAGTTCTCTGGGTTCGAAATTTCTTTCAGTGCACTGCTTGTTTCGTAGTACTCCGCATCTTCTGTATCTATATCTTGAGCAGGAGGTCTTCGACCTTGTGCCACAAGATGATTTTTTGCAGTATTAACGGCGATACGATATAGCCATGTATAAAAGGCGCTCTCTCCGCGAAAACTAGGAATCGCTCGATAGGCTTTTATAAATGCTTCTTGTGCTACATCTGGAACGTCACCAGGGTTGTTCACATAACGCGAAATAAGGTTGCAGACTTTGTTTTGGTATTTAACGACCAATAAATTAAAAGCCTGCTTATCTCCCGCCTGAACTCGCTCAATTAATACTTGATCGGTCAATTGCTCGTTCATTCGAGCCGATACTCCTTTTGTTATTCACTCTATACCTTCTTAGACATGAGTATCAATTTTGCAAAATGTAGCCTTGACACCACCACTTACATGAGCAGTATTGTGACTTGGAATATGGATATAAGTTCCCTAAAGTATCCATATTTTTTATGTGAAAGAATAAAGGACTACCACTTGCAATAGATTGTGGAGGTCAAAAACAAGAAAAGCAATGGTATTTACGAAGAATTGTCTTTGGTTTAACTTAGTCACGAAATGCTATCATAGGCATGGTACAACTTGGAGGAAGTCCGCTGTTCCACGGTGCCGTTTTCTTTTAACTTGCATCATAGATAATGCGTTAGGCCCTGTATCTTGAAGTCACTTTGGGCTGGCTAACATTATTGGCTGAGCCGATAAGACTATTTTATAATTTATAAAACAGGCATTTGCCTAGATAACATCCTGTTTATTCCGTCTCTGCGCAGTGATGTTGATTTTAACTCGGGAATTTAAAAGTATTATGAACGTAAACCGTGAACACCTATGTGATGTACTAGTGGTCGGTAGTGGTGCAGCAGGTCTGTCACTCGCTTTGCATGTAGCCAAACATGGCAAGGTCATTGTTTTAAGCAAAGGTCCAAGAAGCGAAGGGTCAACCTACTATGCTCAAGGAGGCATTGCTGCCGTTTTCGACGAGTCTGATAGCATTGAATCACATGTTCAAGATACACTCATTGCAGGCGGCGGAATCTGTGATAAAGAGACCGTGGAATTTATCGCCAAAAATGCTAAAGAATGTGTTCAATGGCTCATTGATGGTGGCGTTCCATTTGATCGTGAGGAAAATGACAGTGATGATAATCCACGCTATCACCTCACACGAGAGGGAGGACACAGCCATAGGCGTATCCTTCACGCTGCAGATGCCACGGGAATGGCTATGCAGACTTCCCTTCAAGAAAACGTGAGAAACCATCCAAATATTCACGTACTGGAACGACATAATGCCCTAGATCTCATTACTGAGGATAAAATTGGTGGAGATAGTCAAAAGGTTGTTGGTGCTTATATTTGGAACAGAAATCATGAACACGTTGAGACTGTAAGAGCTAAATTCGTTGTACTTGCTACTGGTGGAGCCTCAAAAGTCTATCAGTACACCTCCAACCCTGATGTTTCTTCCGGTGATGGTATCGCTATCGCGTGGCGCGCAGGATGCCGAGTTGCCAACTTGGAATTTAATCAATTTCACCCAACTTGCCTTTATCACCCAGAAGCAAGAAACTTTCTTTTAACAGAAGCTCTAAGGGGAGAAGGTGCTTATTTGCGCAGACCCGATGGTTCGCGATTTATGCCTGACTTTGATGATCGAAAAGAGCTTGCTCCAAGAGATGTTGTAGCTCGAGCCATCGATTTTGAAATGAAACGCTTGGGTGCTGACTGCATGTATCTGGACATAAGCCATAAGCCTGCTGACTTCATAGAGAAACACTTTCCAACTATTAACATGAAGCTGCTTGAGTTGGGAATTGACATGACTCAAGAGCCTATTCCAGTGGTGCCTGCTGCTCACTATACGTGTGGTGGTGTTATGGTCGATCGTAAAGGTCAAACCGATCTTAAACAGCTCTATGCTATTGGCGAAGTCAGCTATACAGGGCTTCATGGAGCCAACCGAATGGCGTCCAATTCATTGCTTGAATGTGTTGTTTACGCTTGGGCCTCAGCCAATGACATCATTGAAAAAATCAACACTTGTGACTTTCCTCCCTCATTACCCGAGTGGGACGAAAGTCAGGTAAGCTGCTCTGATGAAGAAGTGGTTATCCAGCATAACTGGCACGAACTACGATTATTTATGTGGGACTATATGGGTATTGTCCGTACCGAGAAACGTCTAGAGCGTGCACTTAGAAGAATTCAATTGTTACAACAGGAAACCCATGAGTATTACAGTAACTTTAAGGTGTGTAATAACTTACTTGAATTAAGAAACTTACTTCAAGTTGCTGAGTTGATGGTGAGATGTGCGATGAGTAGAAAAGAGAGTCGTGGGTTACATTATACGCTAGACTATCCCGAAGCACTGCCAGAAAGTGGGCCAACCATATTAACCCCCCAAAATATCGGGTAACCTTCAGAGGGAGTTAGTCGTAGCTCCCTCTCAAAAAACATATCAATCGTCTGTAGTCACGCTCCGTTATGCTATCCCTCCAAAGAATGAGTTTGTCCCCATCACAAACAATGATCAGAGCGATACTGCGAGCTGAAAAAAAGATTTTTTTGACCTTGTATTTTTTGTTCTCGGTGTAAAGCTCTTGCTCAGCACCAAAAATGACGCCGCCATGCAAGGGCTTGATAAGTATTTCAGAACCGATGAGCTGAACCACACATAGAGACAAAAGAACTAAGCTTGCTACTAAAGGTATGTTCGATAAAAGCACTCCCATCATGACACCGAAAACAATGATAAAGTCTGCGATAATGGCATAACGGGAGGAAGAGAGTACGAACCTAACGTACTTTACTGAGGTTGTGAGCGACAACTTTATCGATCATAGATGCATGTTTGAGGTTTTCACTTCTACCGTGTCCCATAATCCAAGTAAACAAATCTGGATCATCACATTCAAGAAGTGCTACAAAGTCCTGCTGCTCATCATCCGATAAACCTTCAAAACATTCTTCAAAAAAAGGCATTATTACCACATCTAGCTCAAGCATACCTCTTCGGCATGCCCATTTAATACGCGCTTTTTCTTCCGTGGTGTACATTACTCTTCTCCACCAAATAGAGTTGTTTTTTTGAGTTTATCAAGCTAATACGCGAACAACCAGCATTCTAATCACACAACCCACCCAATACGGCAAAAAACACTCGGAGTTAACAGATGCTAATACTTGTTTCTACGCAGCATTCAGGGATAACATGTTACGAATTTAAACTGCTGAGGTAATTTGCATGAAATGGCACAACGAGTTTCCACGACTTGATCTCTCATCAAATGATTCAATTCCTGATTTAGCTATCACGGCCCTAGACTCATGGGGTGCAATTACTTTGTCTGGCGAACAGAGCAAAGCGTACTTACAAGGACAAGTCACCTGTGATGTGGTGAGCTTAGAACAGTCGAATTTCACATTTGGCGCTCATTGCGATGCGAAAGGAAAAGTTTGGAGTGCTTTTCGACTATTTTACCATCATTCAAACTTGACCATGTTTCAACCCAAAGAACTGATTGAAATAGAACTTTCCGAACTTAAAAAATACGCCATCTTTTCTAAAGTAGAACTTGAACAATCCGATGATATCGCTCTTGGCCTAATGGGCTCTCTATCGACTGACTTTGTCGATTCAATCACCACTGAAAGAGGCGATGTTCGTTCCATAGGACAGGGGACAGCAGTAAGAGTTGATAACCAACGCTGGCTTCTGCTACTCACTCAAGCTGCAGCAATGGATACACTCAACACAACCGAGGCAACCAAAGTCTCTGAAGAGCTTTGGACCTTACTCGAGATAAAATCAGCCTCTCCACTGCTCACTCGGGAACAACAATTAGAGCATATCCCTCAGGCTTTGAATTTACATGCACTGGATGGAATAAGCTTCACCAAGGGGTGCTACACAGGACAAGAAACCGTTGCTCGAGCAAAATATCGAGGTACGAACAAGCGTTCACTCGCCTTGCTACACGGTGAATGTCACCAAGAACTTGATGCCAATGCCGAATTAGAACGAGCGGTGGGTGAAAACTGGAGAGGAGCTGGAAAGATCATAGCCCATTATCGGTTTAACGATAATAAGCTGCTTGCCCTTGTTGTTTTACCCAATAACCTCGAACAGGATACTCATTTTCGTGTAAAAGATATCCCTACCAGTGTATTAAACTTCTCACCATTGCCCTACTCGTTGGAAGAAAATGACTGAGCCTATTTCAACCCACGTTACTCAATACCTTGAATCTCTCTCTGTTCAATTCAGAGTGCTTCCTCATAGTAGACCAGCGACGACAATTGAGGATGCTGCTGAACAAAGAGGGATCAGGACTGCCCAAATGGTCAAGTCCATTGTTCTCAGAGACATGAGCAATCGCTTTGCAATCGCGTGCGCGCCGGGCAATATGTCCATCGATCCCAAGAAAGTACGCAATTTACTTGGTTGGCGCCGAATGACCTGCGTATCCCCACAAGAGGTTATCAGTATTACTGGCTACGAGATCGGTACTGTCGTCCCTCTCATGCTCAATGAATCCATTGCTGTCGTTTTCGACAATCAGATCTTCGATGAAAAAGAAGTGACCATAAGCAGTGGCTCTAAAATGGCAGGACTTGCTTTGAGATCGGAAGCTCTGGCTGAACTTTGTAAACCCATAATGGGAGATATCTGTCGAGACAATACGGAAACAGAATAAAAAATCAAAATAAATGAATTTGTAATCATCACAACTCTGTATTATGCTTTGACGTAGAGGCGATCTTTATCTATTGGGATCACACTGATTTTTCAGGGACGTTACCCTACTATTTGTTGGCGTCTCAATTTGGTGTTTAACAAAAAATATTGATTTCCTCGAGTAATGCATCTGTGACTTTTCGCCCGTAATCTAGCGGGCTTTTTTAATCAAAATTTACACTATTTTAGCAATTGTTTTTCTTTCACAGACTATTCTTATTTTTGTAATAAACCTGAGGCTAAATATGGCTTGGTTTTTATTAATTTGATGCTTATTTTATAAAAATCTGACGAGAGTCACTTATTAAGAATTTTTAATTAACACTTAAGAAAATAAAGCGCAAATATATAATGAGCTGAAGAATTCGGCATTAGCATCACAATACTGAAAATGAAAATATATTACACTTTGTGACACTTACTAGAATAAGGACGAATGTATGAGACTGTTTAAGCGCTATACACCCAGTATGATTGCTAAACATATTAGTCGCTTGTTTAAAGGAAGAATATATATTTACGGTATCGGTAGATTTGAGTTTGACAACGGAAAGCTCATATTGCCAGAGAAAGCTGAACGAAAGCATTTTCGGGCAGTAAAAGAGATTAATCAGGAAGTCATGAAGCTACGTTGTGCACATATATAGGGTTGGCTCCCCAACCCCATTATATTCGTGAGTGGGAGATTAGTTAATATTCCCACAAGCGAGTTCAGGTAGATCGCCTTTCAGCCCCAAAGCCTGCTTCATGATCTCTTCTTTTAATAGAGGAATCTGATTTGTAATGGCTATTCCCACTCCTCTTAACAACTTTTTAGGTGGACTTTTTCCATCGAATAATTGTTTAAATCCTTGCATAGCGGCAATCATTTTCGTTGCCTCTGCTTTTCTCCAACGTTCATATTTTCTTAGATGACGCAAAGCACCAATATCTTTACCTTGTTTCCACACAGATAGTATTTGCTGGTGTAAACAGGCCGCATCCATAAAGCCTAAGTTCACACCTTGACCAGCAAGGGGATGGATCGTGTGAGCGGCATCTCCTACTAAGGCAACACGCTCAGATATAAAATCACGCGCATAACGCATTTTTAGAGGAAAAGCATGACGTTCACTCACAACCTCACACAAACCCAGGCGATTATCAAATTCTGCCGTAATAGATTTATTAAATTCAGCCTGAGACATGCTCATCAAACGTTCTGCGTGCTCTGGCGATGTAGACCAGACAATAGAACTCAAATGGGGTTGATCTAGAGGCAGAAAAGCAAGTGGTCCGTTTGGAGTAAAGATTTGGCGTGCGTGACTATTATGCGCTTCCAATGTTTTAATATTGGCAACAATGGCATTATGTCCATAATCCCAGTGTGTCAGAGGAATATCCTGTTGTTTTCGAACCCATGAGTTTGCGCCATCGGCTCCAACCACAAGCTTAGCCGTCAGCGCTTGCCCACACTCAAGACTCAACCAGGCTTCACTCTCTCCAATCGCCATAGAAGCGCATTGTGTCGGCGCAAAAAAAGTGACATTACTCTGCCGCTTTACTTGCTCATACAATGCTCGCTGGATAACTTGGTTTTCGACTATGTACCCAAGGTTGGGTTGAGCAAAGTTTTCTGCAGAAAATTCAATACGAGCAAAACTATCCTGCTCCCACACCTCCATAGCTGTATAACTATTCGAGCGACTCCTCATAATATCAGGCCAAACACCTAAGTGGGTGAGCAAGTTCTCAGTCGCCCTATTGAGAGCTGAAACTCTAGAATCATGTTGCTCGCTTATCTGCTCTTCAGGTAGGCGATTTTCAATAACCGCAATGCGCAACTCAGTATCTTTGAATGTCGCCGCCAGTGCTAAGCCAACCATGCCACCACCGACAATCGCAATATCGACACTATGCATCATTTCCATCTTATCCTTTTATCTTATCGAGCAATCAAACCAAGTGAACGCCGAATGAGTGGTTTCTTGAGTACAGGCAAACGGTCTAAACTTAAAAGACCTAGGTTACGACCGATGCGTAGTGATAAATAATCATTAGAAAAGATCTGAACTAGACCAGAAGTCATCGCTATGGTCGCATTTCGATCTTTAGCTCTTGCTAGGCTGAACTCTTTCAAAGCGGAATAACACCCTGGATCCTCAGGATGAATAGCGATTTGCTCAGCTAAGGTTACGACATCACGAATACCCAGATTGAAGCCTTGTCCAGCTATCGGATGCAGCGTTTGTGCTGCATTGCCTATCATAGCAAAACGGTGAGAGGTATTTTCATCGCGATAAGCCAGTTTTAGCGGATAACTTGAGCGTTTTCCCGTATGAAAAATTTTCCCTAGGCGCCACCCAAAGGTTTGCTGCAACTTACACAGAAAGTCTGCATCATCGAGTTTAAGGATCTCATCTGCGCCCTCTTTACTGAGACACCAAGCCAATGACATCCTACCCTCGCTCATGGGTAGTAACGCTAATGGCCCTGAATGAGTAAAACGTTCAAACGCTTGGCCTTGGTGATTTTTTTTGAGTTTTCACATTAGCAATGACTGCCGTTTGCCCAAAGTCATGCTGATGACAATCAATCCCTATCTGACGACAAGAGTCCGACCGAGTACCGTCGGCAGCAACAAATAATTTACCTTGAATATGATGTTCATCACCCATTTGCACGGTGACATTTTCGAGGGTTCGCTCTATATGAGAGACCGCATGATGGTAGACCTGAATGTTACTTGTAAGCTCTACCTGATGGCGGTAGAGTTTCCCTATGTCAGATAATTCAACCACAAAGCCAAGCGTATTGTAGTTAACTTCTTCACCCGTGATATCCGTCATGCCCAAATGTCCACGATCTGAGACGTGGATTCGGTGTATTGGCGTGGCAAGCTTTTCAATCAAAGACCACAAGCCCATCCTGTCCAAGGTTTCAACAGTCCCTTGTGCTAAGGCAATACAACGCGCATCAAAACCGGGGTGAGTGTCTTGCGTATTAGAGAAAGGTTCAACAATGGCAATAGATAGGCTTTTTTGACTAAATGCGTTAATAGCGAGGGCTAACGTCATTCCCGTCATTCCCCCGCCAGCAATAATTACATCGAACTGCTTCATCAATGACCTTTCTAATGGATCGTTGGGCTAGGCGGAGAGGGCATTATTTTTTGACCAAACTCAGCATGTATAATAAGGACACATGCTTTCGCATGCTCAATAACCTGCTCTAGTAAATCTCCTTGCTCCTGCATATCATCATCTTCATCGATACCGAGCTTGGCAATTTCTTCCAAATCAGCCAAAGCTTCTTTGGTGTCTTTCGACGCTTTTGTTAATGATGCACCTATGAGACCTAAACCAGAAATAAAGTGGTTAACCCAATCAGCCAAACCATCAGCCACATCAAAAAGAGTAGCGCCAGCCTCTTCATCAGGTAGAAACAAGGCTAACTCTAGAGTGGTTTGAGTAAGATCATCCGATGTTTTATCGAGCACCACCTGAGTGATAGACAAAACGTTAGACGGCCAAGCCATTCCCTCACTCACGTAGTCAAATACCAATGGTTGCCAACTTTTATCAGAAAAGTTCATCCCGCCGCTCAACATTCCAGTAAGCAGTCCATGAAGTTCACTCGGATTTACAGCAAGCCCCGCGGACTGGAGTTCACTTGCGAAGTTGAGGTATTCAGGTAGCTGTTTTTTACTCATCGATTTGATCCAAATCTCTAAAATATATCTGTAATCGTACCACTTAGCGATGCAGGCGAAAACGAAGGATTGTATAATAGTGAGTAGCTTTTACACAAATCGCCCATTTACTGTGTATTTACGCGCTGATTTGCGTTTGTGGTCATTTAAAAGCTTGAATCTTAATAATGCTTTTTCTATAGTTTCAGCTTCGGTGATTATTTGCTTCATCACCCCAAGTAACTGATATAGAGTTGATATGAGTAATCAAGCGGTAGAAGTCGAAATTTTAGGCAAACTGACTCGCGTAAACTGCCCCGAAGGACAAGAAGAGTCTTTGATAAAAGCAGCAGAGTGTCTCGATGAACGCCTAAAAGACATGATGAGCAAAACTAAAATCACCAACGAAGTTCAATTATTGACCTTTGTTGCTCTGAATTTTTGCCATGAACTAGAAACGCGAGACATCAACTCTAAAATAGCAGATAATGAGCTTTGCCAACGTATAGAAAAACTAGTTCTATCACTAGATAAATGTATTGGAACCGATAAGGCCTAGCTGATACATACGAGAAAAATTTACCCTGGAGTGTTCGTAAGGGGATTAAGTCCCTGAGCCGATAAGCAATACTTAAGGGTTGGTACTTGGTAACTATTGAGCAAGCTCGGCACGTATCGAGAAGCCTACGGTTAACTCTGCCGATCCGCCTTGAACCAGCTGGTTCAAGGGTCCATTTCTCCAAACGGCACTCCGGGGTACCCTAGCGATAATATTTCTTAGGACAGTAATAATGGCCCAATCCCGTCAAGAGTTTAGAAATGTAATTCGCCAAAAACGTAACCTCCTCTTACCAAACGAACAAAAAAAAGCAGAATTAGCGCTCTGTGAGCAATTTTTCTCTCTACCAGAAGTTCTTGATGCCAAACACATTGCTATCTATCTATCTAATGATGGGGAAATTAACACCACGGCAATTATTTCCGAGCTTTGGGCTAGAGAGATAAATGTCTATTTACCCGTACTTCATCCTTTCTCTTCGGGACACTTACTCTTTTTGCATTATCTTCCCAACACCCCAATGCAGGAAAATACCTACGGTATTCCTGAACCTGTATTAGACAAAAGATTGATCACTCCCCTGACTCAACTCGATATGGTTTGCACGCCATTGGTGGCTTTTGACCGTATGGGTAATCGGCTCGGAATGGGAGGGGGCTACTATGATAGAGCCTTAGCACCTTGGTTTGAGAAAAAAGCAAACCCTAAGCCAATCGGTCTCGCCCATTCATGTCAATATGTTGATAAGCTGCCGACAGAAAAGTGGGATGTTCCTCTACCTAAAATCATTACCCCCGATCGTATTTGGAGCTGGTAAAAAGCGACAAGGATCAGTTTCGATAGCCATCACTTCAACTCTTCTGACATTAGAGCTATAATCGCGCCGCAAACGATTTTATATAGCTTTAGGAGATGAGCATGAACCAAGATGATATGAAAAAAGCCGCTGGCTGGGCAGCCCTCAAATATGTGGAAAAAGGCAGTATTGTTGGCGTAGGGACAGGTTCAACCGTTAATCATTTCATCGATGCACTTGAAACCATCAAAGATGACATAAAAGGAGCAGTGTCGAGTTCAGTAGCGTCAACGGAAAAGCTTAAATCTTTTGGTATAGAGGTCTTTGAATGTAATGACGTCATCAAGCTCGATATCTACGTTGATGGCGCCGATGAGATAAACCCTCAACGTCATATGATCAAAGGCGGAGGTGCTGCGCTCACTCGTGAAAAAATCGTTGCTGCAATTTCTGAAAAATTCATTTGCATTGTTGATGATACTAAAGCCGTTGATGTATTGGGCGACTTTCCTTTACCCGTTGAAGTTATTCCCATGGCCCGCTCTTATGTTGCAAGAGAAATCGTTAAATTGGGCGGCGACCCTGCTTATCGAGAGGGCGTCATTACGGATAACGGTAACGTCATTTTAGATATTTATGGTTTGAAAATTACCGACCCTAAAGCCCTTGAAGAACGCATTAATGCCATATCAGGAGTCGTGACTGTCGGTCTATTTGCTCACCGTGGCGCTGATGTCATCATCACTGGCACGCCAGAAGGCGCAAGAATCGAAGAATAATTGTTATACTCATTTCAATCATAAAACAGCATCAAACGATGCTGTTTTACCTCTCATAGATAAGGTTATTCCTTATTGCTTAATTTTCTTACCCAAGCTCTCATTTTTTTGATAAGTTACTATCTGTATTCGACACATGAAATCGTTTGCTTTGAGTATTGAACCAATAATGGAAAACTGAAGCAAACTAAGATGTAAGCCCCCTTTCCCATACTTTAAGGAAGAAGATAATGACTAAGGTCTCACTGGAAAAAGACAAAATTAAAATTCTCTTACTAGAGGGGTTACACGCATCGTCATTAGAAGTCCTTGAAGCGGCAGGCTATAGCAATATTGAATACCACAAAGGTTCGCTATCTGATCAAGCGCTCCTTGAAGCAGTAAAGGATGCCCACTTTATTGGTATTCGCTCACGTACCCAACTTTCAAAGTCAGTAATTGATGCAGCCGAAAAGTTAGTTGCCATTGGTTGTTTTTGCATTGGAACCAATCAGGTTGACCTACCCGCTGCCGCTGAAAAAGGGATCCCTGTTTTTAATGCCCCCTTTTCCAACACTCGAAGTGTGGCTGAGCTCGTATTAGGTCAGGCACTGCTGCTATTAAGAGGAATACCTGAAAAAAATGCACTCGCGCATCGTGGAGTGTGGCAAAAAAGCGCCGAAAACTCCTACGAAGCCCGTGGTAAGCGTCTGGGGATCATCGGTTATGGTCACATAGGTACTCAGCTTGGGATCATTGCCGAAAATCTGGGTATGCGTGTCTACTTTTATGATATTGAAAATAAACTACCACTGGGTAATGCCACCCAAACCCGATCACTTGAAACACTTTTAAGCCAAAGCGATGTGATTTCTGTCCATCTTCCTGAAACCGAAGAAACCAAAAATATGATGGGGAAAGAACAATTTGCACAAATGAAAGCTGGTTCTATTTTCATCAATGCCGCTAGAGGCACTGTCGTAGACATTGAAGCGCTGTGTCATAATCTGGAGTCGGGCCACATTTCTGGCGCTGCCATCGATGTATTTCCCGTTGAGCCTAAAACTAACCAAGACCCTTTTGAGTCCCCATTGCAGCAGTTTGATAATGTTATTCTTACCCCACATGTCGGCGGCTCTACCCAAGAAGCACAGGAAAATATTGGTGTTGAGGTAGCAGGTAAACTCGCGAAGTATTCTGACAATGGTTCAACAGTATCCAGTGTTAACTTTCCCGAAGTGTCTTTGCCTGAACATCGCAATTGCTCACGCCTGCTTCATATCCACAAAAACAGACCTGGTATCCTAACTCAGATCAATACTATCTTCGCAGAGGACGGTATTAATATCGCTGGTCAATATCTGCAAACCAGTGCTGATATTGGTTATGTGGTGATCGATATCGAGAGTGAAAGGGCTGATGAGGCGCTCAGAAAGCTCAAAGCGATTGAAGGTACCATTCGCGCAAGGATCCTTCACTAAAATAAAAAGCCACCCTAGGGTGGCTTTTCTATAAACAGTTTCATTGTTAAGCTTTTAACGCCCGTTCTCCCCGAGCAATGCCAACAACGCCGCTTCGTGCTACTTCGATAACTTCTGTCACCTCAGATACCGCTTGAATAAACGCATCAAGCTTTTCACTGGTGCCTGCCATTTGCACTGTGTATTGACTCGCTGTCACATCGACAATCTGTCCTCTGAAGATATCTGCGGTGCGCTTCACTTCTGCCCTTGACTCACCACTGGCTTTTAATTTCACCATCATAAGCTCGCGCTCAATATGTTCAACTTCCGAGATCTCTTGAACTTTCAATACATCAATAAGCTTATTAAGCTGCTTTTGTATTTGCTCAAGTTCCATATCATCAGAAATGGTGGTGATGTTTAATCGAGAAAGCGTTTCGTCATCGGTTGGCGACACGGTCAAAGATTCGATATTGTAGGCGCGCTGAGAAAATAAACCCACCACGCGTGATAGTGCACCAGGCTGGTTTTCCATTAATAGCGAAATAATATGTCTCATATTACGTTCTCTCCGTTTTACTCAGCCACATCTTATCCATGCCTTCACCCTTAATTTGCATTGGGTAAACATGCTCAGTCTCATCAACGTTAATATCCACAAACACCAATTTATCTTTCATATCTAACGCTTTTTTAAGTCCTGATTCCAGTTCATCGGGAGATTCAATTCGTATACCCACATGACCGTACGCTTCAGCAATAGCGGCAAAGTCGGGAACCGAACTCATATAGGAATTTGAGTGTCTTCCTTGATAAATAATATCTTGCCACTGCTTAACCATACCTAAGAAACGATTATTCAAGTTAATGATCTTCACTGGGATATCATATTGCATCGCCGTTGACAGCTCTTGGATATTCATCTGGATACTACCATCACCAGTCACAATCACCACCTCTTCATCCGGTTTGGCAAACTTTACCCCCATACCTGCGGGCAAACCAAACCCCATGGTTCCAAGGCCACCAGAGTTAATCCAGCGCCGCGGTTTATTAAATGGGTAATAGAGAGCGGCGAACATTTGGTGCTGCCCCACATCGGATGCCACATAGGCATTACCGCCAGTGAGCTGATGCAGTGTCTCAATCACCTGTTGAGGCTTAATGCTTTCTGGAGATTTCTCATAAGAGAGGCACTGTTTGCCACGCCACTGGTTAATGTCTTTCCACCACAGATCCAATGCAGCGCTGTCATTGGTGCTGCCTTGATCTTCTAATAAGCCCACCATGCTGTTGAGTATCTTATCGGCAGAACCAACAATGGGGAGATCCGCTTTGACATTTTTAGAGATAGACGAAGGATCAATATCGATATGCATAATCTGTGCATTGGGGCAGTATTTTTCTAGATTATTAGTGGTTCTATCATCAAAGCGAACGCCAACACCAAAAATTAGATCGGCCTTGTGCATGGCCATATTCGCTTCATAAACACCATGCATACCCAGCATACCGAGCGCATTGCTATGAGTACCGGGAAAAGCACCTAACCCCATTAAGGTACTCACTACAGGTAAATTGAGTTTCTCCGCCAATTTTAACAAAGGCGCCTCTGCCTGAGAAATAACGGCCCCACCCCCAACGTACAATACCGGTTTTTTGGCCTCAAGTAGCTTTTTTAAACCCTTTTTAATTTGACCTTTATGGCCAGTCGTTGTTGGTTTATAAGAGCGCATTGAGAGTGATTGAGGGTACTCATATGGTAGCTTAACTTGCGGGTTCATCACATCTTTTGGCAAATCAATCAGCACGGGGCCAGGCCTGCCCGTTGTTGCAATGTAAAAGGCTTTTTTGACAGTTTCTGGGATATCTTGCGCTTTTTTAACCAAAAAACTGTGTTTCACTACCGGTCGAGAGACACCGACTATGTCACACTCCTGAAAGGCATCATTACCTATCATGTTATTTGGAACGTTACCCGAAATAACAATCATAGGGATCGAGTCCATATAAGCTGTCGCGATACCAGTAATCGTATTGGTGGCACCAGGTCCAGAGCACACGAGCACCACGCCCGGTTTGCCGGTTGCCCGTGCATACCCATCAGCCATATGAGTCGCAGCTTGTTCGTGACGAACAAGGACGTGTTTAATTTGGTCTGTTTTTACGTGCAAAGCATCATAAATATCTAGAACCGATCCTCCTGGATAGCCAAAGATTTGCTCGACATTTTCCTCAATGAGAGACTGTACGACCATCTCTGCACCAGACAACATTGCTGTCATATTTTTCTCCTTCACATTCTTACTCTATAAGGTCAATAGAGATAAGATGGATGTTCATAGTCTAGGTCTTATTCGTAGCCTAATTCGAAATACTTCCACTTTTTCGGCTATGCATTGTTCATGGGCACCATGAATCAAATCACACTCACAATGTAACGTTTTATTATTGCTTGGTCTAATACGATCTAACTCTCATTTTTAACAAAACTCTAGATATCAAACGCAAATTATCTATCATTACTACTTGACCCCACTAATGCAAAATAAAAGACCAAAATAAAAACAAAATATAGTGAAAAATATTAATGGCATTGTTTGGATAATAAAAAACCCGCAAGCCATAGCTGCGGGTTCGTTTCTGAAAGTGCAAACGCACTTTAGGCATCACTTTGATTGATCGCGGTACATTTCCTCGATTTCATCTTGATACTTATCATGAATAACTTTGCGGCGCAGTTTTTGCGTAGGTGTAAGTTCGCCACTGTCCATCGAAAATGCCTTCGGCAGCAACTTAAAACGTTTAATCTGCTCGAATTTGGCCAGTTCTTTTTGTAAGTTTTCAACACGCTTTTCGAGCATTTCAATGATTTGATTATTTTTTATCAATTCAACTTTGTCGTGATACTTGATGTTAAGATCTTTAGCATAATCCTCAAGTGCGTCGTAACAAGGAACGATAAGTGCTGAAACAAATTTTCGCGTATCCGCAATCACAGCAATTTGTTCAATGAAATGGTCTTTCCCTATTGCTCCTTCAATAACCTGAGGAGCAATGTACTTCCCTCCAGAAGTTTTCATTAACTCTTTAATGCGATCGGTGATAAATACATTGCCTTTATCATCAATATAACCGGCATCGCCTGTTTTCAAAAAGCCTTCATCATCAAACGTCTTTTGCGTTTCCTCGGCCAACTTATAATAGCCACGCATTACCATAGGACCGCGAACTAAAATCTCGTTATTTGGGCCGATTTTCACTTCTGCCCCCGGCATTGGCAATCCGATTGAATCTGGATTAAAGCACCCATCATCCCAACAAGAAATGGTCGCTACCGTCTCGGTCATGCCGTAACCTAACTTGACGTTAATACCAATTGCGTGAAAAAAACGACCAATGGTTTCATCCAGTTTTGCACCACCACAGGGCATAAAATTGATATTGCCCCCCACCAGTGAGCGTAACTTAGACAGCACCATTGAATCTGCTAGCTGATGGGATTTTTTCAATAGCAAAGAGGGAGTTTTACCTGTCTGTTGGCAATGTGCCAACTTAGCCCCCATATTGACCGCCCAGGTAAAAATGATTTTGCGCACTAAAGGGGCTTTGGCTACCTTTTCATGAATTGCAGAAAAGATTTTTTCATAAAAACGAGGAACGGCACACATGACCGTTGGACGAACCTCCACCAGCGCTTGTTTTATCGCTGATGTATCTTGCAAATAGCAGTTGGTTGCTCCTTTATACAAAACGTAAAAGCTCCACGCTCTTTCAAAAACATGAGATAAAGGCAAGAAACACAGAGAGACATCATCCTGAGTTAAGCTTAAACGTTGATTGTGACCATCTAGCTGCGCCGCAACATTGGCATAGTCCAACATGACACCTTTTGGTTTCCCTGTGGTTCCGGACGTGTAAATCAAAGTCAGCAAGTCGTCAAAATTCGCATCTGATAGTCGCTGCTCTAGCAAGGGAAGATAGTTAGACTCTGCATTTGAAATTAACCGTTGGAGAGAAGTTGCATATGGGTACTGATGAGTATCAATGTTATCAGACATAGTTACGATTAATCTGAGCCGATCACATTGAGAAAATATGGAGGTGGCAGCATCAAATTGAGCTTGCTCGCCAACAAATAATATCTCCACATCAGAATCATTTAAGATATATGCAAGTTGCTGCTCTGTACTGGTTGGATAGATAGGTACTGTGATGGCTCTGATTTGTAGTGATGCAAAATCAGCAATCGTCCACTGTGGCATATTCTCAGAAAAGATGCCGATTTTATCTTGAGGCAACACATCTAAAGCAAGGAGTGCAAGTGATAATTTATCCGTACTCTGGCCAAACTGCCTCCAGCTTATACCATTCCAACAATCGCCCACTTTGTATTTTAAGGCAATCCGTTCTGAGCCTTGAGAAACTTGTTCTCGGATTCGTTTTACAATATGAAAATCTGGGTTGGTCATCTTTCATTACCTTTAGCTTACACCCGTAAGCTTTGAATAGCGCACAAGTGTACATTTAAGGTCGAAAAAGGCAACCAACTGGGTTCAAAGTTATAAAAATCGTTTATAAAAAAACCCAACAAACATCAGCTTGTTGGGTCTTTATAAAAATATTAACGTTAGCTTAAAGCAACAACCTCGCCACAGCTCATCATTAGTTGATCACGCAGCCAGATGTGCCCTTTATCTTTTTCACTTGATTCATGCCAGCTCAGATAACCGCTAATTTTTCCATTTTCAAAAGGAAAATCGATCACTTGCAACTGATCTTTGTTTGCCGCATTAACCACCATCCAACGAGGAGCAATGGTGACTAACTCTGACTGACCCACAACGTAAAGGACATTACTTAAGCTTGTTCCTTCATAATACGCTTGAACGTCAAGCTCACGGTATGCTTGTTCAGAAAAACTACGTAAACCATGAACTCTAGAAAGTTTCGCATGGCGCTCTTTCAATAGCGTTTCTGGCGACACTTGCCCTTGAATACGTGGGTGAGATTTTGAAGCAACCACGACCAATTCATCTTGGAAAATTTCCGTACTAGAGAAACCCTGCTCATCAAATCGCGCATAATCAATCACAAAGTCAATTTCCTGATAACGCATCCGCTCGGCTAAATGACGATCAAATTCTGCATCTAAATGAAGTTGAACATTGGGTGCGGACTCATGGATGGTCGACATAACTTTAGGTGCGAAACGGATGTCGCAAGGGCTGCAAATAGCAAGCTTAAATAGGCGCGTCGATGTTTCAGGAGAGAATACTGAGCTTGGAAGCTCGTTTCTAACCAACTGTAGAGCTTGACGAATCGGGCCAAATAACTGACGGGCACGCTGAGTTGGCTGAATACCACGACCTTGACGCATAAATAGTTCATCATTAAACATCACTTTAAGACGCGCTACCGCATTACTTACCGCTGGCTGGGACATCCCCAAATTGTGTGCTGCGCGAGTGATATTTTGTTCTTGCATTACCGCATCAAATACAGTTAGTAAATTTAGATCTACACCACGTAGTGTACTTTCCATACGGTAACTTGATATAGCACTCATAGACTCTGGTTTGTCAATCATGGGTCAGCCTCTTTAATTCATCAATATAAATGTTCTCAATTCATTTGAACTCGAAATAGAAAACTTACTATTCGCATCACCATTTATATTTACACTACGCATGGTTTGCGATTAACACGTACTATCAACGAATACTTCTGGGATAAGCAACAAGATTGACAACTTATCATAATTTTTCACCTCGAATATTAAAATACCTATAAATAACAGATGGTTAAATTTGTCATAAAAAATAATAAAAAAAGAGTTTTTATAAATATTGATAAAGAATTGGATCTTTCTTGGCATGTTAAATCGTAGTTTCAGCTATTTGCCGGGTTTATTGATGGCTTGTTAAATATAAAGATCCTGTCAATATTTCTATATTATAAAAATGAAATGGATGACGGAGTGGAATGATGCGTAACCACTGGAAAATCGACTTGTTGCCATAACCGTTCAACCAAAGAATGTTTATCGTCCCAATCTCCATGTTTTATCCAGCTGACGATTTCTTTGGCAACATCTGGATAATAAATGCGAGAGTTTTGTGGTTTATCGAGCCACAAACGAACGATTGATGGATCTAAGATTTCCATACTAGATGCCAACCCCATAGCTTCAAGTGTCGCTACATTGCTCACTTGCTCAAACTGCCCAGAAAGAGGTTTTAGTAATAATTTCTTTCCAAACAATAGAGCTTCTGATGCCAACTCAAAGCCCCCATTTGCAATCACGCCCTGGCAGCAACTAAGATCTCTTTTAAATGCATCAAAGCTAGGTGGACACCATTGAATATTATTCACCGAGTGAGCTTTCATAATATCTGGGTGATAACAAAGAAAGCTCTGGTTACTAAATCTAGATAAGAGTCCTTTTATATCTTGGAGACTTTCAAAAGGTAAATAAACGAGAAAAAAAGGCTCTTCACACTTAGGTAATAAGCCTTTCTGCACTATCGGGGGTAAAATAGGCTGTTCAAAGTGATGCCAATGTAAACCCAGATAATGATTTGCGGGAGTAAAGTAACGAAGAATTACTTTATCAAACCAACTCACTTCTTTTTGCGGCACTTTATAGCGAAACGCATTTTGATGGCAGAGGCTTATCGAGGGAATATTCTGCCGCCTCGCAGCCCAAGCAGAAACCGGCTCAAAGTCATGCAGCACTAGATCATAACCAGAGAGATCAAGACAATTTACATCCAAGTAAAATTGAAACATATTATTATGCAACAGAGTTTTCGCATAGCTGACTTGACCTCTGTTAGTAGAAAATGAAAGACCTCGCCTCATTTGGTACTGGCCAAAAGATTCCATATCAAAATACTTTGAGAAAGCGCGTCCGCTAAAAAGATAATCAACTTGAAAGCTCTCTTTTTTTAAATGCTGAGACATTGCTCTGGCGCGAGCAATATGGCCATTACCCATTCCTTGCACACCATAAAGTATTTTCAACGCGCTATCCTCCGGCGATAGCAAGAGAGACTATCGTACAGCCGAGCCCTAACACTGCCCCTAATACAACATCGCTCAAAAAGTGGACACCCAGTACAACTCTTGAAAACGCTATCAACACCGCCCAAGTAAAAGCAAACAATGTGAGTTGAGGATAAAAATGACTAATATTCAATGCCATAAGGAAGGCTGCGGCAGAGTGTCCTGAAGGTAAGCTGTAACGATCTGGAGGGGTAATAAAAGAGACAATTAATTGTGAAATTTCACTTGGCCTCTCACGCTTAAACGTATTTTTAGCAAGCCAATAAACAGGAAGCTCAATGCTAAAGGCCAGTAATCCGACCACCAACAATGTTTTACCTTGCTCGCCACCGAATAAAAAAGCGAGCAATCCCACTACTGCGTACAAATGACCATCTCCGGTATGGGAAATTGCCCGACTCAAACGCACCATTGGCCGATGATATTTGTGTCGTAAGCACATTATCGAGAAAGCAAGATCGAGCTTGATAAGAGATTCAATAGATCGCATCATCTATTCCTCATTTCACTTGAAGTCAGATCAAATTAATCGGCTTTGGTGACAAGTTGGTGAACCTTTAACACCATTTCGATGAATAATGTTATTCAGAGATATCCAGATAAAAATTTCATTTAATGGTTGACGTTGTTCTTCGAGTGCGATACTAATTAATTAACTTAATTTTGTGGTTTATGTAACGCTTTTTGAGGATTCGTTAACAATGATAACGCATTTTTCTATTCTGCTGGGCCTGCTCCTTATCGTGTTTAAGTCGCGCGGGTAGGCTGTGGAAAGAAAATAACCACAACGAATAGCAAAGACCCGCACAGAGATGCGGGTTTTTTTATACCTAATTTTGGGAAGTATATAACTCAACAGATGTTTTAACATCGGGTCACTAAGGAAGTAAACATGAACGATCAAGTCATTATTTTCGACACTACGTTGCGTGATGGAGAGCAGGCATTGTCTGCTAGTCTAACAGTAAAAGAGAAGTTACAGATTGCCTACGCGTTAGAAAGACTTGGCGTGGATGTTATCGAAGCAGGCTTCCCTGTTTCTTCACCTGGTGACTTTGAGTCGGTGCAAACCATTGCTCGACATATCAAAAACAGTCGTATCTGCGCTCTTTCCCGCGCGGTACCAAAAGATATAGATGCTGCCGCTGAAGCACTAAAAGTCGCAGAGCAATTCCGTATTCATACCTTTATATCAACCTCAACCATCCATGTAGAAGATAAACTTCGCCGCAGCTACGACGACGTTGTTGATATGGCAGTGAAAGCGGTTAAACATGCTCGTCGTTACACGGATGATGTCGAGTTCTCCTGTGAAGATGCAGGCAGAACGCCGATTGATAACCTTTGCCGTATGGTAGAGGCCGCGATTAATGCGGGGGCCAATACCATTAATATTCCGGATACTGTTGGTTATACGGTTCCAAATGAGTTTGGTGGGATCATAGCAACACTGTTCGATCGAGTTCCTAATATTGATAAAGCGGTGATTTCAGTACACTGTCATGATGATTTAGGCATGTCAGTAGCTAATTCCATCGCAGCCATTCAAGCGGGGGCAAGGCAAGTAGAGGGAACCATCAATGGTATTGGTGAAAGAGCTGGAAACTGTTCATTGGAAGAAATTGCCATGATCATTAAAACCAGAGAGTCACTACTAAATGTTAAGACTGGTATGAAACACGATGAAATTCATCGAACCAGCAAGTTGGTGAGTCAACTTTGCAATATGCCGATTCAAGACAACAAAGCCATTGTTGGGGCAAACGCCTTCAGCCATTCATCAGGTATTCACCAAGATGGAATGTTAAAGAACAAAAATACTTATGAAATCATGACTCCCGAATCCATTGGGTTAAAAAACCAAGCTCTGAACCTTACCAGTCGCAGCGGTCGAGCCGCCGTTAAAAGTCATATGGACACAATGGGATACAAAGAAGATGAATACAATCTCGACGTGTTATACCAAGACTTTTTGAAATTGGCTGATCGTAAAGGGCAAGTCTTTGACTATGACCTAGAAGCTTTGATGCATTTCTCTAATCTTCGCGAAGAAGACGATCACTACAAATTGAATTACCTCAGTGTTCAGTCTGGTAGTGTCATGGCAACCACAAGTATCAAGTTGCAATGTGGCGATACAGAACAATCAGAAGCCGCTGTGGGAAACGGCCCTGTTGATGCACTGTATCAATGTATTTATCGAGTAACCGGCTATGACATCGTTTTAGATAAATTCGATTTAACAGCGAAAGGGGAAGGTGAAGACGGTTTGGGGCAAGCCGATATTATCGCTAATTATAAAGGTCGCAAATACCATGGAACTGGCGTTTCTACAGATATTGTTGAAGCATCTGGGCAAGCCTTACTCCATGTTATTAATAGCATCCATCGTGCCGATAAGATTGATGCTATCAAAAAGAAAAAAATAACAACCGTATAAATCGTGTGATTTAACACAGCACATTATACGACTCTTTATCTAAGGATTTATATGACAGACAAATCACACAAAATTGCAATCTTACCAGGAGATGGTATTGGTCCAGAAGTTATGGCACAAGCTCAAAAAGTTCTTGATGCCATAGAGAAGAAACATGGCATTCAATTCACCCGAGAAGAACACGATATCGGTGGCATTGCCATCGATAAACACGGTTGTCCGTTACCAGAAATTACTCTCAAAGCGTGTGAAAAAGCCGATGCAATTTTATTTGGTTCAGTAGGCGGCCCTAAATGGGAAAACTTGCCGCCAAATGAACAACCTGAACGAGGCGCACTTCTTCCGCTACGTAAACATTTTCAGTTATTTTGTAATTTAAGGCCGGCCCAGATCCATGCTGGTCTAGAAAACTTTTCTCCTTTAAGAGCAGATATTTCACAACGTGGATTCGATATTGTTGTCGTTCGTGAATTAACTGGGGGGATCTACTTTGGCCAGCCAAAAGGACGCGAAGGCAGTGGTCCAATGGAAAAAGCCTATGATACTGAGATCTACCACCGTTTTGAAATAGAACGTATTGCAAAAATTGCCTTTGAATCCGCTCGTCTAAGAAACAAAAAAGTGTGCTCGATTGATAAAGCCAATGTGTTGCAAAGCTCCATTCTATGGCGTGAAGTTGTGGAACAGGTTGCGGTTGATTATCCAGATGTTGAGTTAAGCCATATGTATATCGATAACGCAACCATGCAATTAATCAAAGACCCTGCACAATTTGACGTGATGCTTTGCTCCAATATCTTTGGCGATATCATCTCAGACGAATGTGCCATGATCACAGGCTCTATGGGTATGCTGCCTTCTGCATCATTAAATGATAGTCAATTTGGGTTGTATGAGCCTGCTGGTGGAAGCGCTCCTGATATCGCAGGACAAAACATCGCCAACCCAGTTGCACAAATATTATCGGCAGCCTTAATGTTACGCTATAGCCTAAATGAAGAAGCAGCAGCACAAGATATTGAGCTTGCCGTATCCAAAGCACTCTCAGCAGGTGAACTTACCAAGGATTTGGCCACCAATAGTCAGGCCCTATCGACCTCTGAAATGGGCGATAAGATCGCACAATATATTCTTAATTCATAACACATATAACAATGACAAGCTGCTAGAGAAAGTTAGCAGCTTTACACAGGAAGTTTATCATGGGCAAAACGCTATACGAGAAAGTTTATGACTCCCACGTTGCCGTCGCTGCTGAAGGAGAGAATCCAATTCTCTATATTGATCGTCACCTTGTACATGAGGTGACCTCTCCTCAAGCTTTTGATGGTTTGAGAGAAAAAGGCAGAAAAGTTAGACAAGTGAGCAAGACCTTTGCCACTATGGATCACAACGTTTCAACACAAACCAAAGATATCAATGCATCAGGTGAAATGGCGCGGATCCAAATGGAAACCTTGTCAAAGAACTGCAAAGAATTTGGCGTTACCCTCTATGATATCAATCATAAATATCAGGGTATCGTGCATGTAATGGGGCCTGAACTTGGGATCACTCTACCGGGAATGACCATAGTATGTGGCGACTCCCACACCGCAACACACGGTGCGTTTGGCTCATTAGCCTTTGGTATTGGCACTTCTGAAGTAGAGCATGTCTTAGCCACACAAACCTTAAAGCAGGCTCGTGCAAAGACGATGAAAATTGAAGTGGTAGGTAAAGTGGCTCCGGGTATCACCGCGAAAGACATCGTACTCGCCATTATTGGTAAAACAACCGCTGCTGGTGGTACTGGATACGTGGTTGAGTTTTGTGGTGAAGCGATCACCGACCTATCAATGGAAGGTCGAATGACCGTCTGTAATATGGCGATTGAATTAGGTGCTAAAGCTGGTCTCATCGCACCCGATGACACAACATTTGAATACATCCGTGGCCGTAAGTTTGCGCCACAAGGAAAAGACTTAGAGCAAGCCATTAACTATTGGCGTTCATTAAAAACAGATGATGATGCTCAATTTGATGCTGTGGTAACCTTAAAAGCGGAAGAGATTAAACCTCAAGTAACATGGGGAACCAATCCAGGCCAAGTTATCGCGGTTGATGAACCGATCCCCAATCCGAATCAATTTTCAGATCCTGTTGAAAAATCCTCAGCTGAAAAAGCGCTTGCTTATATGGGGTTGGAGGCAGGCAAATCCCTGTCTGATTATAGAATCGATAAAGTTTTTGTTGGTTCCTGTACCAACTCTCGAATTGAAGATATGCGTGCAGCCGCGTTGATAGCGAAAGGAAGAACCGTCGCGAAACACGTACAAGCGCTTATCGTTCCGGGGTCAGAGCAAGTCAAAGCACAAGCAGAAGCCGAAGGCTTGGACGTAATATTCAAGCAAGCAGGCTTTGAATGGCGTTTACCTGGTTGCTCAATGTGCCTTGCAATGAACAATGATCGATTAGGGCCACATGAGCGATGCGCATCGACCTCAAATCGTAACTTTGAGGGACGTCAAGGCAGAGATGGTCGAACTCATTTAGTTAGTCCGGCGATGGCTGCTGCTGCTGCAATCGCTGGTCATTTTGTCGATATTCGTGAATTGGATTAAGGAACTATTATCATGGCTGGTTTTAAGCAACACACAGGGTTAGTTGTACCTTTAGGCGCGGCAAATGTCGATACAGATGCGATTATTCCAAAGCAATTTTTACAGAAAGTATCTCGTTTAGGGTTTGGAAAACACCTTTTCCATGATTGGCGTTTCCTCGATGACGCAGGTAAAGTGCCTAATCCAGAATTTATTATGAATGCACCTCGCTATCAAGGTGCTTCTATCTTGCTGGCACGTGAAAACTTCGGTTGCGGCTCTTCAAGAGAACACGCTCCTTGGGCACTTGCAGATTATGGTATAAAAGCAATGATAGCCCCGAGTTTTGCTGATATTTTCTACGGTAATTCAATCAACAATCAGATGGTTCCCGTTCGTCTCTCTGAACAAGAAGTCGACGAAATATTTCAATTTGTCGAAAATAACGAAGGGGCTCAAGTCGAAGTCGATTTACAAGCTAATGTTGTTAGAGCAAATGAGAAAGAATATCGTTTTGAGATTGATGAATTTCGTCGCCATTGCTTACTTAATGGCCTAGATAATATTGGATTGACACTTCAGCATGAAGATAAGATCGCTGCTTTTGAAGATAAGATCCCCAACTTTCTAAGATAACACAGTGAAAAATTAAGGTTGGTGTCCTTCGCCAACCTTTTTTTCTGAAATTTATTTATCATGTTCGCGGTCGTATCAAAAAACCTCTTTTATAAAGGCTGCATTATGAAACCACTCCTTACCCTACTTCTATCAATCTTTTCATTAAGCGCTTTTTCAGCACCAAAGTCTGAATTATGGCCGTACTGGGAAGCAAGCAATGAGCAAAATGAAATTATCATTGACCATAGCTTATGGCAAAAATTTCTCGATCAATACTTGGTAATGGAAGATGAAAATACTCTAATTCGATATGCACAAGTCACCCAGCAAGATAAATCCAACCTCGGCAACTATATCCACTACTTGAGTAACACTGACCCGCGTCAACTTACTCGACCTCAACAGTATTCATACTGGGTCAACCTTTACAATGCATTAACGGTCAAAGTCATTCTCGATGCTTACCCAACTAGCTCTATCACAAAACTTGGTGGTTTCTTTAGTTTTGGACCTTGGGATGAAGTGGTTACACAAATTGGGGGGAAAGAAATGACTCTCAACGATATCGAACATCGTATCCTTCGCCCTATTTGGCAAGACCCTCGCACTCACTATGCAATTAACTGTGCAAGTCTTGGTTGCCCAAACCTTCAAAGCCAAGCCTTTACCCAAGACAATAATGAAGCATTACTTAATAAAGCAGCAAACGAGTTTATTAACAGCAGTAAGGGAGTATTAATTAGCAACAAGGAAGTACAGCTGTCTTCAATCTATGACTGGTTTAGTAGTGACTTCGGCACTAAAGAGCAGCTCTTTGCACACCTGAAAAAATATCGTCCTACCATCGACACTGAAAATAAAAAGATTGAGTATGATTACAACTGGTCACTCAATGAGAAACGATAGACGTCTGGCTGAGAGTCTATTTTAAAGTTACAGCAGAGTATAAAACGAAAAAACCCCAGCTTATGCTGGGGTTATAAATATGAACCTGGCAATGTCCTACTCTCACATGGGGAAGCCCCACACTACCATCGGCGCTAATTCGTTTCACTACTGAGTTCGGCATGGGATCAGGTGGGTCCAAATTGCTATGGTTGCCAAGTAAAATTCTGTCTTATCGCTTGAAGCGATATTTCTGGTGCTGATACCCAGACTCGAACTGGGGACCTCATCCTTACCAAGGATGCGCTCTACCACCTGAGCTATATCAGCAGCAAATTGTCCTTTGGATCTAAACGGGCCCGCTTAGAAAGCGAACCTTAAATAATT
>NZ_AEIU01000022.1 GCF_000165125.1 Vibrio caribbeanicus ATCC BAA-2122
CCTTAATTGGCACCAACGACGCGGCGGTGATTGGGGGCTCAGCGAGCCAGACGATCACGGAAACCAACGACGGGTCTGAGACCGCGAAGGTGACGGGCAGCTTGACGGCGACGGACGTGGACAGCGAGAACGGCTTTACGGCGGGCAGCGAAAGCAAACCGGGCGGTTACGGCACGCTGACCATCGATGAAAACGGCGCGTGGGAGTACGTGCGCAACGATAAAGATTTGGTGGCGGGCGACACGCAAGAAGTGTTCACGGTCACGAGTAAAGACGGCACGACCACCGACATCACCATCACCTTGAAAGGTTTGAATGATGGACCAACCATCAGTTCTGTTGTTAATGGTGCAGTATCAGAAGAAGGCCTTACTGATGGTAATGTCGACAACCAAGGCTCCAGTGACACGACCAATTCTAAAGTCTTCACTGGCAAATTTAATGTTGCTGACTCTGATAGTGATAATTTGAATGTATCAATATCTGGGCCTGCCGGCGTGACCTCTGAGGGTGAGTCTATCACTTGGGTTTGGGATGCTGAAAATCAAATGCTTACAGGCTCTACTCCATCCGCTTCTGTCATACAAATCGTTCTGTCAGCGCCGGCTTCTAGCTCAGGTGCGGGTGAGTGGACATACACAGCAACATTGCTAGCTCCGATCGATCACTCAGATACGTCTACAGAAGATGTCCTAGATTTAGATATTAACTTACTTGTTTCAGACGGACACATCGATGCACAGAGCATTATTGCGATTAAGGTAGAGGATGATTCACCCGATGCGGTGAACATCGATGCCGTTAATGTCAGCGTTATTGACATCCCTGATGTATTAACAGGGAAAATATCGTTTAAAGGCAGCCACTTCTCTGGCAACCAGCTTGAGAAAGATGGCGTTGTTGTTACTGCCGTTGGTTTCTTGAACAATGAGAGCGCCGAGACTGGGGCCGTTAATGTGACTCAGTCCAACCAAGGTCTTGGTGTAGCTAGCCCAGGAAATCTCGGTTACCCACTCAGTAATGAAGTTGACTTCCGCTATGCCGGAGACCAAGGCGTGTCTGAGCAGTTAGTAATCAACTTGGATGGGAAAGTGGCATATGGTGCGACGATCGAATTTGACCATTTGTACGGCGGTGAAAAAGAGGAAGGGGTTGCACACTTCTACCGAGATGGAGAATTGATTGCGAGTCAAAGCTTTAGTTCTGATGCTTCCAGTGGAGATTATGCACGACACTTTAGTGTCCAAGAAGGTGGCTTTGATAAGGTTGTCTTGGAAGCGACCAGTAATGGTAACGATCATACCAAAGCGGACAATAGCGACTTTACTGTAGCAAGCATTACGTTTACCGATGCCACGAGCGATGTTGCTATCGCCCATGTTGAAGGCACTCTACAGGGGGACTTTGGTGCAGATGGTGCTGGCAGCCTACGTCTGACTGGTGCTGAAAGCGGCCTTCAAACAGGTAAAGATGGCTCGAATATTACTGTCTCTGTTCAGGCGCAAAATCCAAATAGAGTCAGTGGTTATGACGATGATGGCAAGTTGGTGTTTGACGTTCATTTCACACCTGCGACGGGTGCATGGGAGTTCATGCAATACCAAACTATGCTTTCGCCACAAGGTGATGGAGACATTGATTTTAGCTTTAAAGTTCTCGATGCTGATGGTGATAGTGTCACAGGAACCTTCGCTGTGAACCCATATATTCCACCGACCATAACGGTTACGGCTAACAACTTTGTGGAAGATAGTGGTACGACCAGTGTGGGTGATCCAGCGGCGACATTTAACTATACCGTTAATTCGACCAGTAATTCAGAGATCACTTTCGCTTCAGATTCAAATCTCAATCAACACTATCAACTCGACTTAGCCAACAATGCGGTGATTTTGACGGATAAAGGGTTAGCTGCAATAAACAAGGGTGAGCAATTAGATAAAATTAATCTCATTGTAACAGAACATATTGGTAGTTATGTTGAGAGTTCTTCTGCTAGTGCGACTCCTCAAGTGACCCCAGTGGACGACGCGCCGGAGATCACGGTGACGGCGAACGACTTTACTGAGGATGATGCGACCACGGTGTTCGTGGGCGCGGTTGCGGGCACGTACCAGACGTCGGACGAAGAAGAGCACGATATTGCGGTGGACTTCAGCACTGACAAAGACAGTGGACATTACACCTTGTCCAACGGTCAGGTGTTGCTGACGCAAGCCGGGGTGGACGTGATAAACGCAGGCAACGACTTGGCGGCGATTGAGTTAACGGCGACGGCGAACGGGCTGGAAGGCCACGGCAGCGCGACGCCGAATGTAATTCAAACAAATGATGCCCCAACGATCGAGAACGTAACAACGGGCTCTGTATCTGAGGAGGGGCTAGCATCTGGAATACAAGATGATCTGGGTTCACCCGATACTACCAATGACACTTCGGTTAATGGCTCTTTCGTTATTAGTGATGTTGATAGTGACTCATTGACGGTCTCGCTGACTGGGCCAGACGGTCTAACCTCGGGCGGAGAGAGTATTACTTGGAGTTGGAATGCAGTTGAGAACAAGTTGATTGGCTCTACGTCCACAGGCACTGTAATGGAAATTACCGTCACTGAGCCTAATGATAATGGGAAAGGAACTTGGGACTACACGGCGACCTTACTTAAACCTCTTGACCATCAAAATGATACTAGCGAAGATGCATTGAGTGTTAACCTTGGCATTGTAGCGTCAGATGGTAGTATTGAAACCAACACGCCGCTTGTAATCAGTGTTGAAGATGATGCTCTAGTTGTCACAGACAAAGCAGCAGTTGACTTCACTCTTAATAACCTACCGGATGTGGTTACTGGGCAAGTGTCTTTCCGAGGTAATTCTGGTTCTTCTAATACTGCTCAGTTACTTGCAGATAAAGGTATTATCGTCACCGCACTTGGCTTTACTTCCTATGAAAGTAATGTTCTTGGTACGGCAGATGTAAACCAATCTCAGCATGGAATTGGCGTGCATAGTTCAGCCAGTCTCGGTTTACCATTCAGTAATGAAGTTGATTACCGCTTCGCTAATAACAGCGAAGGCAAACCTGGTGTTTCTGAAGAACTCATTATCGATTTGCAGGGTAAAGTTGCATTCGGAGCAGCCATAGAGTTCGATAAAATGTTTAGTAATGAGCCTGAAAGCGGTGTTGCAACTTTTTATCGAAATGGCGTTGAAGTTTTCGAGCAAACTTTTAGCTCTGACAAAACAAGCGGTGATTATGCCAAGAACTTTGATGTACATGAGGGTGGCTTCGATAAGATAGTACTAAAAGCCACAGGTAATGGAAACACAGCTTCACAGCAAGACAACAGTGACTTTACAGTCGCGTCCATTACCTTCCCTGATCCGTCTGATAAAACCATGATTGCCAGAGCAGAAGGGACACTGCAAATTGAGTATGGTGCAGATGGTTTCGGCAGTGTGAGCAATTTGTACCTAGTGGAGGCAGAAACTGGCCTCAAAACAGCAAATGGCCACGACGTTGACGACGTTGTCGTTTCGGTTAATGCAAATGATAAGAACTCTCTCGTGGGCCGTGATACCAATGGACAGCTCGTTTTTGAAGTTCATTTAACACCTACGACAGGTCAATGGGAGTTTTTCCAATATAAGTCAATGCTTGTGCCACAAGGTGATAATGATATTGACTTTACCTTTGTTGCCACCGATGGTGATGGTGATAAAGTCACAGGCGTATTTAGCGTTAATCCATTTACGAGACCTGTTATTAATGTCGACGGAAAAGTGCTCATCGAGGATGATGGTGTAGCTGAGGGTACCGTAGCTGCTTCCTATTCTACCCATTATGAAAATAGTGAAGTTACAGTGACTATTACTGAAGGAACCGATCCTAATGCCTACTACACTTTGGATTCAGTCAACCAAACTGTTAAGTTGACTGGAGCCGGTGCTGCTGAGGTCAACGCAGGAAATAATTTACCTCCGGTAAGTTTAACCGTGGTGCATAATTCAGCGAATACAACACTTAAGGGGATTGGTGAAGGTACTCCTACAGTACAAACTGTAAATGATGCTCCTGAAATTACAGTGGATACTTTTGCTACCTCGGGTAAAGAAGATGAAACGTTTGCACTTAAACTAAGTGAACTGATTGTTACTGATGAAGAGGGCGATGCTTACTTTATCAAAAATATTACAGTAGACCCTCAATATGGGGAGCTTACTCTCACACGTGATAGTGAAAATAAGGTGGTAGGTGCAGAATTTAAACCTGCTGCTGATCGTCATTTTGTTGGTGACAACAATGTTCCATTCCAGGTTACGGTCTCAGATGGAGACAAACAAAGTACGGCTACGGTGGGGCTAAATGTAGAGGCTCAAGTCGATCGTGTAATTGTGACAGCCACTATGTCGGATTCACCAGAGATAATCGGTTCAACTACTATGTATCCAGTTGACATCAATATTGAATTACTAGATAGAGATGGCAGCGAACGTATCAAAACTGTGACTATTAGTGGACTACCCCAACATAGTACCATTTTCGCTAATGATATGTGGCTTGGTAATGCTGATCAGCACGGTGAAATTACTATTGATGACGACTCGTGGAACAATGATGCAGAGTATTATATAAAACTCCCAGGTAACGATACTCAGGCAAATATTACAGTCACTGCGACAATAGTTGAGCAATCAACAGGTCAACGACAAACGGCCTCAGATACCGTTAGCTTAAATGAAGTGATTAGCCACGAAGGAACGGAAGGTCAGTTCAGTACTTCACTTGGCGAGGCGAATGATATCGTGATTGGAGATCTACAAGGTGCTGTTGTGACTCCGGGCAAGAGTCATAATGTTGCCTTTATGGTGGATACCTCTGGAAGCATGTCCAACAGTGATATGGCAGAGATTAAGAATCAATTGAAATCTGTAATGGTTCAGTTAAAAGATAGCGTGAGCGGTGAACATGCGGGAGAGGTGAATGTCTTTATTGCTGATTTCGATAACCCTACACGCGCTCTCATCTCGGTTAAATTGGATGATTCAAATGCACTGCAAACGCTTAATACTATGATTGATAGTATGTCGAGGGGAGGTGGTACTAACTATGAGGACGTATTCAAAACAACTGCAAACTGGTTTGAAAGTGATCAGGCAAAATCCAATACAGACGCAATCAATATTGCCTACTTTGTTACGGATGGTCATGCCACGGCTTACAGTGAAGACGTATCCACAGAAAATTGGTTCGTGTCTAATGATCAGAATACATGGACTAGAGTTTCTGAGCTCGTTAGTAATTTGAATGGAACGATTGATGAACCAATAATATTCACTTCACACAGTGGAATCCCTCAATATAGCACTAATGAAATAGTAGTGCGTGATTTCAAAATTGAGACTAACGGAAGGATCTACATCGAAGGCGCGACAGGAGTGTGGAGAAATACACCTTATCATGTACGTCCTGATGGTGATGGTGGTTTTGAAGTTGTAGACCTTGTTGGAGGTTATCGTGTGGACTCTATCGACTATCAGCAAGCTTCGGAAGCATTTAATCAGCATTTAAAAGCCCATGTCACTGTTGAAGCTATAGGAATCGGCCAAAATGTTGCCACTAACTATCTTGACGATTTCGATTCAGATACCATGGTCGCCAATAAGATTGACGTGACTCAACTTGCCGATACCATAATGGGCAAAGTGAGTAACCTTGTCCCAACAGAAGACTCTATCCGGGGTAATGATGGCGATGATATATTGTTCGGTGACAATATCATGTTGCCAGACACGGGTGGACAAGGTTATCAAGCGATCGAATCTTACGTTGCTGATAAACTGGGACTTGAGACAGTTAATAGTGCTCAAGTTAGTCATTATGTTCGTGAACATGCTTCGGAATTTGAGTATTCTACTCAAGATCAGAAAGATGACTTCCTTGAAGGCCGCAAAGGTAGTGATGTGCTCTTCGGACAAGGAGGAGATGATCAACTGCATGGTGATAAAGGCAACGATATGCTTATTGGCGGCCTTGGAAATGACATTCTTACTGGTGGTGAAGGTTCAGATCTATTTAAATGGGTTAATGTTGAAAATGGTGCAAAAGACGTTATAAAGGACTTTGATCGTGACCATGGTGACCGTATTGACTTATCCGATATTTTTGAAGGCTTGAATGATACGGAAGTTGATCAGTTACTTGACAGCATAGAGAGCTCGGCCTCAGTGAATGATAATGGTCATGCAACTATTACGGTAGCTAAAGGAGCAAGCTCGATGACGATTGAGTTCGAAAATATCTCCACCAGCTCTGAGTTATCTGAGTTAACAGATTATCTGTTTAACCAGCATGGTTTGAAATATAACGACTATTGATTGTGTGTTTGAATAAAAAGCCGGGCTCAGTGCCCGGCTTTTATTTACTTACACGCCCTTGGTGACGCTGTCACATTTTTGGGCTAAAGCACTTTACAAGCAAAACCTTTCAGATAGAAGCCTTCTGGGTAAGCGCTATCTGTAGGATGGTCTGCGGCTTGTTCAAATCGTTCAATAAATTTAACTTTGCGCCCTGAGTCAAGAGCGGCATCGGCAATTACTTTTTGAAATAAATCAGCACTCATTAAACCCGAGCACGAGTAGGTTAATAGTGTTCCACCCGGCTTGAGGATTTGCATTGCCAGCATGTTAATATCTTTGTAGCCGTTAGCGCCTGATGTCAGATTATTTTTGCTTGAAACAAACTTGGGTGGATCCATGATAACGACATCAAATTTGGTGCCTTGCTCACGATATTCCCTAAGCAGCTTGAACACATCTGCGTTAAGAAAAACGGCTTTTTTCTTGGAAACATCAAAGTTGTTGAGTTCTGCATTGCTTTTGGCTAGGTCTAGTGCAGGCTGAGAAACATCGGCATTAATGACACGAGCAGCGCCACCTTTCATTGAATAAAGACCAAATCCACCTGTGTAAGAGAAACAGTTGAGAACCTCTTTGTCTCTGACATATTTCATCGCTTGTTTTCTGCTATCACGTTGATCCAGATAGAAGCCAGTTTTATGACCTGTCTTGATATCAACGGCAATCTTTATTCCATTTTCTTCAATGACAATGGAATTTGGTGGCTGTTCACCATGAAGAACTCCAGTACATTCTTCAAGTCCCTCTTTTTTACGTATAGAAACATCAGAGCGTTCGTAGATATTACAATCAGGGAAAATAGTAATCAGTGCCTCTATAATCGTGTCTTTTAAATACTCTGCTCCCGCACTGAGAAACTGACAAACCAAGAAACTTTGGTACTTGTCAATGGTGATCCCAGGTAGGGAATCAGATTCACCCGCGACAAGTCGAAAACCAGTCAGACCGTCCCTTACTATAATGTCCTTTCTTAAGAGCAGAGCATCCTCAAAGCGAGAAATGAAGAACGACTTATTTATTTCTTTATTTTTAAAAGACCACACTCTTGCTCGAATCTGCGATTTAGGAGAGTAGGCGGCTTTTGCAAGCCATTTTCCATCATTGGAATAAACATCAATTGTCTCACCAAGTTTCGGCTCACCTTGCACATTTTTTATGGCCCCAGAAAAGATCCAAGGATGTTTTCGTTTTAAAGATTTTTCACGGCCTTTTAAAAGGTATATAGCAGGAGTCATTGGTACTCGTTCTTCTGGATGAAAAAAGGAGGATATTTTCTAGTAAGTATTTCTGAAAAGCAAATAAAAGAGCCGCAAAAAGCGGCTTAGTTTAGGCTCTTATCCCATCAAGGAGTTTTTCGAGCTGGTTACTTTGATTTGTGAGTTTACTGATGGTAAGTGTATTTTCACTGATCATGTTGTGAACGTTTGTAGCTTGATTGCGAACCTCTTCAACACTTTCAGCAATGTTTACTGCGACAACGCCTTGTTGCTCTGCTGCTGTGGCTATTTGAATACTACTATCAGAGATTCTTTGATTTTTTTTGGTTAACGTACCGATCTCTACATCAACCTCAGACATTTTTTGTTTACCTGTTGATGCGTTGGACACTGTTTTTTCCATCAAATGTGTTAAAGAACGGCTATTTTTTTGAACAGCCTCAATCATTGATTGAATTTCTCCAGTCGCTTGCTGAGTTCGACTTGCTAATGCTCTGACTTCATCAGCAACAACGGCAAAGCCTCGGCCTTGTTCACCAGCTCTGGCTGCTTCAATCGCTGCATTCAGAGCTAACAAGTTAGTTTGTTCTGATATCCCTCGGATTGTTGCAACAACATCATCGATTTGTGCAGTGTTACTCTCCAATTGAGATACAGCATCAGAAGCAGATTGAATTTCAAATGAGAGGTTCGAAATGGAGTCTAGTGTACGAACTACTTTTGTTTGTCCTTCTGCTGCGACAGTATGAGCCTGAACTGTTTGTGTACTTGAGTCTTGAGCCAAGTTGGCTACATCTCTAATCGTTGCTACCATCTCCTCGGTGGCGCTTGCCAGAGAGTTTAAATGTTCTTGCTGTACCCCCGATATTTCGTGGCTTCTTTGGTTCGACTGGCTTAAATCGGCGCTAATACTTTGCATTAAAGTGATTGATTTTTGGATTGATAAAACCATGTTTTGCTCTCGTTCAGCCACTTTGTCTATCGTTATCGCAATATCACTAAATTCATCTCTCACTTTAAAGAAATTCATTCTTTCCGTTAAATCTCCATCTGCAAGCGTTTTTAAAGCTTTGTTCATAGTGAACATTGCTCCGCCGATAAATGTCATAATGTAATAGACACTCATGGTCATGATAAACAACACTGAAAAGATAATGACCATCTCAGCAATATTCAATGAAGAGAGTAAACTGTTTTTATTTTCTAATAAGAGAGTACTTTTTGTATTTGAGGAGGTGTTTTCTCCTAGACTAGTCAAAATAGTGTCTATTTTTTTTTGACTAACGTAGCCATCATTTATTAAATTTTTTACCAATTGATACTCTGTATTATATTGATTATGTAACATTCTCTCAGCGGCATTATTAAAGACCAGACTAACTGAGATCAGAGCGATAATTGGCAAGATTAAGAGCAGGGAGAATTTTTCTTGTATCTTTAAATGAATGAGATATCTATCAATCCAACGAAATGGTATTTCTTTCATAGTTCCTTTACCTAGTAAAAACCTACAACGTCACTGTGCAAGATTAGAATGGTTTTATAGCATTTAGATAACATTAAGGGTATGAAAGTAATGAAAAATTGTGAGAGGTTCACTATAAAAGGGCATGTTCAAGGAGTGGGTTTTCGTTATCACACGTATTTGGAAGCGAGAAAGCTAGACTTAGTAGGATATGCGAAAAACTTAACAGATGGTAGCGTTGAAGTGATTGCTTGTGGAGAAAAAGAGCCAATTGAAACGCTTGCAACTTGGCTCAAATCCGGTCCGAGTCATGCGATAGTAATTAGCGTGGCCAGGGAACAGGCAAAAGACGAAGGTCATGTGGATTTTGATATTCTCTAACTTAACTATGAGTTAGAGTTATAGGCATTTGGCTGGTTTTGGAAGGCCTGCAAGCTTAGTCGCCTGCTTTGCTGGACCTTGTTTAAATAATTTAAATAGATACTTACTATTACCTTTTTCTGGGCCATGCTTTTTCTCGATGGCTTTTACCAACATTCTTACCGCGGGAGAAGTATTGAATTCTTCATAGAACTCTCTTACGAAAAGAATGATTTCTATATGAGCATCGGTCAGCTCTATTCCTTCCCTGTTGGCAAGCACTTCAATCATTCCCTGATCCCATTGAGAGTGATCCAGTAGATAACCTTGTGAGTCGGTTTCAATATTATTGCCCTTATATTCAAACATATGGCTTTCCGAGTAAATAGTACGTGATAGGGTAGTGGAGCATACCTTGATTAAGTAAGATAGCAAGTAACAAAAAACCCGAGCATGCTCGGGTTTTTTCTAAGTAACCAGCATCAATCGTCGTTCATGATACCTAGAATGCTAAGTAAACTAATGAAGATATTATAGATGGAAACGTAAAGAGCGATAGTAGCAGATATGTAGTTGTTTTCACCACCACGGATAATGCTCTGTGTCGTCATCAGTATTACCATTGTTGAAAATACGATGAATAAACTACTTAAGGCAAGGTGAAGAATGGTCGACTGGATAAAGAAGCTGGCGATCATCCCAACCACTAGCACGACGAACAATGAGAGCATCAGGCCACCCATGGCTGACAAGTCTCTTCTTGTTGTCAGTGCGTAAGCCGACGCCGCCATGAATGATAGTGCAGTGCCACCTAAAGCGGTAAGTATAACGTCGCCCATACCTGCGCCAATATACATGTTTAATATCGGGCCAAGCGTATATCCTAGGAAACCAGTGAACAGGAAAGTTAACACCAAGCCCATACTGTTATTTTTGTTCTTTTCAGTAAGGAAAAGTAATCCGTAGAATCCGACGAGTGTGATAATGATCCCTGGACGTGGCAGGTTCATCGCCATTGAAACACCCGCGACTAATGCTGACCAGAGTAGCGTCATAGAAAGCAGCGCGTACGTGTTACGCAGGACTCTGTTTGTTTGTAATGCACTTTCGTTGCTCGATGTGCGGCTGAACATTGGACTATTCATAATCATCCTCGTGAGATTTGAAGTATATGTACATTTATGGGGGTTATAGTTAAAAAGATCAAGCCCCAATTAAAGTAAACGTAAATAGAGTAATAGAAATAGAAACTCGTGTATTCTGAAAGATGTAACAGTATATAACAACAAAAAAAGGGTGACATAAGTCACCCTTAGATAAAGTAAATCAATTCTAGTGATGGAGTATTTGTGCCAAGAAGTTCTGGGTTCTGTCCGATTGTGGGTTTTCAAAGAAATCGATTGGGTTATTTTCCTCAATAATTTCACCCGCATCCATAAAGATAACTCTGTCTGCCACCTCTTTAGCAAAACCCATTTCATGAGTAACGCAAAGCATTGTCATACCCTCTTCAGCAAGCTCAACCATAACGTCTAGTACCTCCCGAACCATTTCCGGATCAAGCGCCGACGTCGGCTCATCAAAAAGCATAACTTGTGGATTCATACATAGCGAGCGAGCGATGGCTACCCTTTGTTGTTGGCCGCCAGACAATTGACCAGGGTACTTTTCAGCTTGGTCAGGAATTTTTACACGTTCTAGATATTTCATAGCAATCGATTCAGCTTGCTCTTTTGGCATTTTTTTGACCCAAATAGGGGCAAGGGTGCAATTTTCCAAAACAGTAAGATGAGGAAAGAGATTAAAGTGTTGGAAACACATACCGACTTCTCTTCGAACGGCCTCGATATTTTTCAGATCTTCGGTTAACTCATTACCTGTAACAAAAATATGTCCTTTTTGGTGTTCCTCTAAGCGGTTTATGCATCTGATCATTGTTGATTTTCCTGAACCAGATGGTCCACAGATAACGATTTTCTCACCTTTTTTTACGTTTAAATTAATGTTCTTCAAGACATGAAATTCACCATACCATTTGTTCATATCTTTTAACTGAATCATATAATCTTGTTGTTGCGTCATAATGCGTCCTTGAGTTCTTAATTATCGTTTGTGACCAGTGTGAAGTTTGTTTTCAAGCCATATCGAATACCGCGACATGCCGAAACAAAATACCCAGAACACCAACGCTACAAATACGTAACTTTCTGTAGCAAAGCCTAACCACTCAGGATCAGTGTTTGCCGCCTGTCCAATACCTAAAACATCGAACATACCAATAATTAGCACTAAGCTTGTATCTTTGAACAAACCAATGAATGTGTTTACGATAGAAGGGATCGTAATTTTAAGGGCTTGGGGGAGGATAATTAACCCCATTTTTTTCCAGTATGTCAGCCCGAGAGCATCAGCTGCTTCATATTGACCTTTTGGAATAGCTTGCAGACCACCGCGAATAACCTCAGCCATGTACGCTGCACTGAACATTACAACACCTATTAACGCTCGAATGAGCTTATCGGTTTCGGACCCCTCTGCGAGGAACAATGGCAGCATAACTGAAGCCATAAATAAAACAGTGATGAGTGGTACACCACGCCATATTTCTATATAAACGGTACAGATACTGCGAATTATCGGCATTTCGGAACGTCGTCCAAGTGCCAAGGCAATGCCTATCGGTAAAGAAACGACAATACCAACCAGAGCGATAATTAATGTAACCAGTAGTCCTCCCCATTTATGTGTTTCTACCACCTCTAATCCAAAAATACCACCATAAAGAAGCGCACCAATAATAAATGGATAAATATTGACAAAGAACAACCAGATCCAGAACCGTTTCGGTGTCTTTTCATAAGCAAGTAAAGCGGTGAATATGGCAAGAGTGATGTAGAAAAGTCTGGGTCGCCATAGTTGTTCCTCAGGATAGAAGCCATACATAAATTGCCCCCATCTCTCTTTGATAAATACCCAACATGCGCCTTCTTTGCTGCATGCATCTCGCGTGGTACCAATCCAGTCAGCTTTCAAGAATGCCCAGTCGAAAATATTCCAAAGTAACCAGAATAATAAATACCCTAGAACAATGGTGACAATAGAATTAACGGGGCCATTGAATAAATTTTTTCTCAGCCAACCAACTGTGCCTATAGTGTTTGCTGGAGGTGGTAAATCAGGCTGAAATTGATGTATCGTCATTTTATCTCTCCACCAATGCAACTTTGCGGTTGTATATATTCATTAACGCTGAAGTCAGCAAGCTTAATGTTAAGTAAACGCCCATCGTCATTGCGATGATTTCGATCGCTTGGCCTGTTTGGTTGAGTGTTGTCCCAGCAAAAACAGAAACTAGATCGGGATAACCAATAGCCATCGCCAATGATGAGTTTTTGGTTAAGTTGAGATATTGGCTCGTCAATGGAGGGATAATGATTCTTAGCGCTTGAGGAATCACCACCAGTTTGAGCGTTCTTGACCTTGGCAGCCCAAGAGACATTGCCGCTTCGGTCTGACCATGGCTCACTGCATTGATGCCAGAGCGTACTATTTCCGCGATAAATGATGCGGTGTAAATACTAAGTGCAATAAGTAGCGCAGCAAGCTCTGGGATAATGCTGATGCCACCTTCAAAGTTAAAACCACGAAGCTCTGGCATTTCAGCAGAGATCGGAGAGCCCATAACGAAATAACAGACTACAGGTATAACTACACAAAACAATAAAGTAATCTTACCCATTGGTGTTTGTTGCCCTGTGAGCTGTTGTTTATTCTTCGCCCAAACAGAAACTAGGATAGTTACTATGATGCCGACTACGAAAGAGCCTATCACAATAGAAGCACCAGTCTCGAAAATGGGTGCTGGGAAATAAAGCCCCCTCACATTTAAAAATATTGCTTCGCCTAAACTTAAACTCTGACGTGCAGAGGGAAGTGCCTGTAGAACAGCGAAATACCAAAAGAAAATTTGTAATAATAGTGGAACATTTCTAAAAATTTCAATGTAAACGGCGGCAAAACGACTAACAAGCCAGTTAGTAGATAAACGGGCAATCCCCATTATGAAACCAACGATTGTGGCGAGAATAATGCCGAAGAACGAGACAAGTGCAGTATTTAAAAGACCGACTATAAACGTTCGTCCGTAAGAGTATGTTTCGTCATACTCGATTAATGTTAAACCAATGCCAAAGCCGGCTTCTTGGCTAAGAAAATCAAAACCAGTAGCAATACCTCTTGCTTCAAGATTGCTTAATGCATTGTTCACAATCGTATAAAAGAAGAAAGCGAGTCCTGCAACAGCCAAAATCTGAAAGACGACAGAACGAAAAGTAGGATTATAGAAAATATTGGTTTTGGACGTTGCCATATTTCTCGGCTCCCCAAAGTCTTCAGTAGGTTTCATACAGCTTATAACCTCAGTCCATTTTATTAGTATGGGCGGTGATAACCGCCCATTTTTCTATTTAAAAGTAGGTCAATAACCGTTAGCGGATAGGAGGAGCGTACATGAATCCACCAGCATTCCAAAGAGCGTTTACACCACGTGAAATCTGTAGGGGAGACCCTTGTCCTACAGTTCTTTCGAAACTCTCACCGTAGTTACCAACTTGCTTCACGATCTGGTATCCCCAATCATCTCTGATTCCCAGTCCTTTACCTTTTGGTCCTTCAACACCAAGAATCCGTCTAATGTTTGGATCTTTAGACTTAAGCATCTCATCCGCATTCTTGGATGAAATACCATATTCTTCAGCGTTAACCATGGCTGCAAGCGTCCATTTAGCAATGTTAAACCATTGGTCATCACCTTGCCTTACCACGGGGCCAAGTGGCTCTTTTGAAATGATTTCAGGAAGAACTTGTGCTGATGCAGGATCTTGCAGATTGAGTCTTAGTGCATAGAGACCGGATTGATCAGTTGTCAGTACATCACATCGTCCTGCGTCGAACCCTTTCGAAGTTTGCGCTGCTGTATCGAATACAACTGGACGGTATTTCATACCACTGTTTCGGAAGTAGTCCGCCAGGTTGAGTTCGGTTGTTGTTCCAGACTGAACACACACTGAAGCACCATCGAGTTCTTTAGCGCTCTTAAGACCTAGGTCTTTTTTTACCATGAACCCTTGTCCATCGTAATAATTTACGCCAACAAAGTTGAGCCCAAGCGCGGTGTCTCGGTGCAATGTCCAAGTCGTGTTGCGAGAGAGAACGTCAACTTCCCCGGATTGGAGAGCGGTAAAACGTTCTTTTGCTGTTAGAGGTACGTATTTGACTTTCTTTTTGTCGCCGAGTACCGCAGAAGCAAGTGCCTGACAGTATTCTACGTCGATACCTTCCCATTCCCCTTTAGAGTTTGGGTTGGAGAATCCTGGCAAGCCAGTACTCACACCACAAGTGATAAAACCTTGTTTTGTAACTTTATCCAGTGTGTCTCCGGCAGCAAATGCATGGGTCGCTATAAGTGCAGAAGATGCCGCTACAACTGAAGCAAGAAGTGTTAGTTTATGTGCCATCTGTATCCATCCTGTATGGTCCATGTTAGCTCAGGTTAATCCTGATATAACGTTTAAATAGTGTCATGTTGGTTTAAATAAGCTGGCTGCTACTGCTCTTGACGAGTCTCTGTTATATCAACCAGTTATAAGCGTAGGTAAGGATCTGTAATTTCTCAAATGTATAATTTAAAAAGAATTTTGATAGAACTCACAAACCCAGACAGTCTTTAGAATGTACAAATGTTATTAAAATGTAAATAGCGAGCAAGTTCACAGAATTAACGGGACAGGATTGAATAACACTTTTATCAATATAAATAGTTTTGAAATTTACTTTGAAAGCATATTTTAGAATGTTTGGCTAAATTTTATTCAAAATTTAGTTCTTGTTCTATCTTATGAATTTTGTCGCATTCAGGCCATGATATTCTTTTGCTAATATAACCATTCATTATGATGAGTAATCAAAGGTGAAAAATGCAGTATTTTCCCCTATTTATGGATTTACGTACTAAGCCAGTTCTAGTTATTGGTGGTGGTGAAGTGGCCTGCCGAAAAGTCGACACTTTGTTGCGAGCACAAGCACAGGTAACGATAATTTCTCCTGAAATTGAGACTTATTTAAAGAGCTTGGTGGAAGAAGAGGCTTGTCATTGGATACAAAGCGAGTATTCGGATGCCTACCTTACAAAAGAGTATGTCCAAGTTTGGGCAACGACAGATAGTCGAGAGATAAATCACCAAATTCATGCTGATGCGACAAAGAAAAGGATCCTTGTTAACGTAGTAGATGACCAGCCTTATTGTGACTTTATCACTCCTTCGATCATCAATAGAGGTAAGGTTCAATTGGCAATTTCTAGTGGGGGAGCGGCCCCAGTTTTAATTCGTAATTTACGAGAAAAAATGGAAGCCATTTTACCAAAAAATCTTTCACTCCTCGCAGATTTTGCCGCGTCCAAGCGCGCTCATATCAAGCAAATACTGCCTAGTGTAGATATGAGAAGAAGATTTTGGGAAAAGTTCTTCGCTGTGAACGATGTAAAAATGGCAAGTGATCTTGAAATGCTAGAACGGGTTTATAAAAGCCTTTCTTGCGAAAATTTTCAGCCTGTTCACCGGCTCACATGGATTGAATATGGTAACGATGTTGAGCTATTAACACTAAAAGCATTACAAATCATGCAGCAGGCAGAAGTTGTTTTATATTCGTCTGAGTGTCCTTTTGATTTTGTCGACCTAATACGAAGGGATGCTGAACGGGTGTGCTGTGAGAATGACGGAGAAATCGACAATTGGTTAATCCAACTGGAGCGCACAAAAAAATCCGTGGTGGTATTTTGTAACTCAGATCGCTTAGACATGTTAGCGTCTAGGAGGGAGGTACAAATTATCGGGCTAGGAAGGTAGTTGTAAGGTAAAACCGTTAGTCAGTCAGGCTAACGGCTTTCACTTAATTAGTCCCTGAAATTTTCATACTGGAAAGGTTGCCCGAGCTCTGACTCTTTTATCAGTGCTATCACAGCTTGAAGGTCATCCCTTTTTTTGCCAGTTACTCTGACTTTTTCGCCTTGAATAGATGCTTGGACTTTCATCTTTTTGTCTTTGATGAGTTTTACAATTTTTTTTGCTGTAGATGTTTCGATTCCCTGCTTAAAAAGTACGATTTGGTGCCAATTTTTTCCAGATGCTTCTTCATCTTTTGCTTCCATGGCATTGGCATCCACTCCACGCTTTGCTAAGTGTCCACGGAGAATATCGCGCATTTGCTTTAACTGAAAATCGCCTTCCGCATTGAGCTTTACTGATTCGTCTTTTTGAAGTTCAAAGGACGCCTCCACACCACGAAAATCAAAGCGTGTCGTTAACTCTCTTGACGCATTATCTACCGCATTTCGAAGTTCTACGGTGTCTATTTCTGAAACAATATCAAATGATGGCATATTATTTTCCTTTAGTATTTAACCACGTTTTTTGACCGCATTGGCGAGCATCTCGAGCATTACTTGTGTGTCTTCCCAACTCAAGCATGGATCCGTAATGGATTGGCCATAGGTGAGGTTTTCCAAATCATCCATTGGCTGATTACCTTCTACAAGAAAACTCTCCGCCATAATCCCTGCAATATGGGTACTTCCTGACTCGATCTGTAGGCAGATATCTTTCGCTACATCCAATTGTCTTTTGTGTTGTTTTTGGCAATTGGCATGACTAAAATCTACAACCAGTCTTTTGGGAAGCTCAACATCAGACAATTGTTGGCATGCCGATTCGATTGAAGTTGAATCATAATTGGGTCCTTTGTCTCCACCGCGTAATATGATGTGGCCAAAAGGATTCCCACTTGTACGATATACTGTCATTCGCCCATTTTTGTCTGGAGAATAAAAATAATGTGACGCTTTAGATGCACGGATGGCATCGATGGCAATTTTAACGTTTCCATTCGTACCATTTTTGAAACCAACAGGGCAGGATAGCGCTGATGCCATTTCACGGTGAATTTGTGATTCTGTCGTTCTTGCACCAATCGCTCCCCAAGAAATGAGATCAGCAATATATTGACCAGTGATCATATCAAGAAACTCAGTTGCTGTCGCAAGGCCCAATTTATTGATGTCGAGGAGTAGCTTTCGAGCTTTATTCAGACCTGTTTCTAGAGCATATGATCCATCTAAATTAGGATCAGTAATGAGGCCTTTCCAGCCAACCACTGTTCTTGGCTTCTCAAAGTAAGTTCTCATTACAATAAGCAGTTGGTTGGAGTAGCGCTTTTGAATGGAAGCCAGCTTTTCGGCATATTCAATAGCGGCCTCTGTGTCGTGTACTGAGCAAGGCCCAACGACAACTAGTAGCCTAGAGTCCTTGCCTGTCAGTATATCTTCAATCTGGCGTCGAGATTGTTCGATTTTACTCGCGACTTCGTCTGTAATGGGATGAGCACTAACCAATTCTGCTGGTGTTGGCATCGGTCCCAGTGGTTGAGTTCTTAACTCATCAGTTTTAAGTGGCATATTGCTGCTAATCATTTTATTTCGAAGCGATAAAGATAACGGAAACAAGGCAAGGAATAAACCTCTTAACAAAATACTTTTTCATATTGACCTTGAGGTTTTGCTGCGACCTTTTGAACCTCAATCGACGTGAATATATGAGTAACAGCTATATTCTTTATCACTCTCACATTGTTGAAATTTTCTTGTTTTCATAATGTTGACTAATTGTATTCACGTTGTTAAGTTTTACTTAAAAACTGGTCGGATGTCTGTATGTTCTCTCAACTCACAAAAGCAAATCTTCATTTAAAAATGTTCGGTTTTTTTAAAGTCCCATTTATCTGGTTGGCTTCTCCGAAGATAGTTGACCTTACCTCTCAACGTGTAGAGATTAAAATTCCACTAAAACGAAGAAACAAAAACCATCTAAATAGCATGTATTTCGGTGTTCTAGCAGTGGGGGCTGATCTTGCAGGTGGTTATATGGCGATGAATAAAGCCGGACGCTGCGGAAAAAAGGTTTCTCTCGCATTTAAAGGAGTAGAAGGAAAGTTCCTAAAACGTCCAGAGGCAGACGTACACTTTATCTGTGAGGATGGCTCCTGTATCGACAAAATGCTGGAAGAAACTTTTGAAACTGGGCAAAGGGTAAACAGAGACGTTAAGATTACGGCCATTTGCCCGAGTTTACATGGTCAAGAGTCTATGGCTGAGTTTTCTCTAACTCTGTCTTTGAAGAGTATGGAACACCGTGATCAGAAACATTGATTTGTTCAATGGCCACAATTTTGTTTCTATTTAAAACAATTTTCCATCGGTAGTAAGTTGGTTCGCTATTGTGGTTATCTTCTTTCGCTATCAAGTTAATCAAGTGACGCTTTTCAACTGACTCTCGGCTGACTTGACCATTATTGTTGGTGTAGATTTTGTTTGATCCTTTATCCATTTGTCGCATTATCGCCCGCATACTGACAAGCATCGACTCTCTAGTTTCTTCATAGCCACTCATAAATTTTGAGGTGGACATTTCTGCCTGTGAACTATAATGTAAGACCTGCTCTTCACGCTGAACTACTCTCTTTTTACGGATCGCTTTGATTCGGTCGGGGAGTCTATCGAGAATTTTATAGTCGAGCCATTCTAGCTTTTGCCCCACAGCCTTTTTTGTCGTTGGATCAAGGTAGAGCTTACGCCACTTTGGTCGACCTTTACGTATCCAGCGCCACATGACGTCTCTCAAGTCATCTTTAAAAATTTCTCTGAGTGCGTATACAAACGACATTAAGATTATGAACGACGCGGTAATTTCTCCCCAATAATCTCGAGCCAAGATAACGGTAATGGTAACGAAAACCATGACAAAACCAGTTGCTCCGCCTTTGACGACGCGTTTCATATTTTTGCCAAGCGATTGAGTTTTGTCCTGAAGTACAACAGGGTGCTCGATTAGGCGTCTTAACAGTCTCATTTTATTACTCAACCTTGTAATGTCATCACGAACATTCTCTGAGTTATAGTTATTGAGTTTTCTGTGTGCGGCTTCTTTCTCGACGATGGCAAGCAAACTTTCTTTTAGACCTTTGTATTCACTGTCTCTCGGCATGTGAGAAACAAGGGACATAAGTCTTTGACCTGTGTACCAAGATAAATAGTTATCTATATTGGCGTAATATCGTTTTAAACTCTCTTCGTATGGAATACTACGACGAAGTTTCTTTAAAATATCTAATGCTAAATGAATAACTTCGTCAACTTCATCTGTTGTTACCGACTCTGTATTGTGTTTGTTTAGCTCGTTGACGGCTTTGTCGAGCGCAATAACATATTGGTAGGCAAAAAGACTCAAACTAACACGATACTGAGTAGTCGAGAGATGTCCCCGTTTGGCTAGACGACTGTGAACTAGAGGAAGGAGTGTTTTATCACTGTAATAAGCCCGCTTTTGCACTAGAGCTTCGTAGTAAAATTCACTCTCTTTTAGGACATCAGAGGTTATCCCAAGCTCTCCTGGAATAAAAAAATACAAATCAATATCTGACTTTTTTGTCGCGGCCATGGCGTGAGAGATTTTCAGTGTTATGCCGTCTTGTTTATCAACGGTAAGCAAAAGCCCTCCTAAAAAATGCGAAATAACTGACGAAAGCATAACAGAGATTCGCTATAATCACCGCAAATTTAGAAAGAGATAGAGAAAAATGATCAGAGTTGGCGAGATTAACCGCTTAGAAGTGCTTAAGAAGACAGATTTCGGTTTATTTCTTAATGCACAAGACTTTGGAACCACAATGTTGCCCAAAAAATACGCTCCTGATAACGTGGAGATCGGTGACCTTTTGGATGTTTTCCTTTACTTCGACTCGGATAGCCAGTTGGTTGCAACTACCCAGAAACCCGTTGCTCAAGTCGGGCAGTGGGGGTTGATGAAAATCGAAGGTATTAGTTCAACAGGTGCTTTTGCTGATTGGGGGATAAAAGATAAAGATTTACTGATCCCTTTTAGCGAACAAAGAATGAGATTCAGTGTCGGTCAGAAGGTGCTAGTGTATGTGTACACAGATAAGGCTTCTGGACGTATAGTTGGAACGACAAAATTCAATAAATGGCTAGATCAAACTCCAGCAAATTACTCGAAAAATCAAGAAGTTGACATTATCATCGCCGAGAGAAGTGAATTGGGCTTTAAAGCCATCATTGAAGGTAAACATTGGGGCATGATTTTCCTCTCTGACGCGTTTGGGAAGCTTTTCATTGGTAAAAAGATGAAAGGTTATATTAAGGAAGTACGCAGTGACGGGAAGATAAACCTATCGCTACAGAAAGTTGGTATAGGCAAGATGGACGATCTAGGCAGTAGGATATTATCGACCCTAGAACAAAAGGGCGGATTTTTGCCTCTGAATGATAAATCTTCGCCCGAAGCGATTTATGCTACTTTCGTCACTAGTAAAGGTACTTTTAAAAAGACAATAGGCTCATTATATAAACAAGGCAAGATAACCATCGAGCCAGAGGGTATCCGTCTTTCGGAATAGTGCAACATTCAATAAAAAAAGGCCCTTTGCGTTCACTGCGTAGGGCCTAGGGGAAGAGGCTCATAATGAGCCTAACAAAACATGTATACTCTTCTTAGTTTAGTGTAGAAATGAAAGTTTACTACTAGAGTGAGATGCGGAGTCTTGCTTTTTTTTAAAGTGTAATTAAAACACATGTTTATCTTTGACAAGCTCACGCGGCAATCCGTTTTTAATTCGGCTTCCTACCCATTTCCCGAGTCCTAATATACCATTATTATAGCGGATGATAACTTCTCCCTTACCCAAAACACCCTCTGGTCTGATATCTCGGCCCATTACCCATTCTCTGGCCTCATGGACTGAAATGTCGATAATTTTTCCTTCATTACCAGTTACTAACGCCGTCGCTACTTGATGTTGCCAGCGATAACCGTTTTTGTGTGATTCTGCGATTTTTACTCCCATTCTAGAAAAACGAAACTTGGCTAGGAATGGCTCGAGACTCTGTGGAAATAACCATACATCTCGGTCGCGAAGCCACAAGGTTGAGTCATCGGGTAAGGTCACCCCCAATGAATCTTTCAGTGAATGAGTGATCTCAGTGTGTTGTTTATGGTTGGCTTTTATAAATGGGAATGTACCGAGTTTAGTTTTAGGGGAGTCGGATTTCTCTATCGAGGCTACTTTTTTCAATTTTGCGACAAAAAAACCTTCACTATCATACACTTGAGGGAATACGTGTAAAAATCCTTCATCGGTCACTGACTCAGATGCTCCGGGAAATAAATGACTTAAAGATTCAAACTCAACGCTGTCAGCAAACTTGTCTTTAAGGTGCCGACAAACAAACTGATTTTCCTCTAGACTCAGTGTACAAGTAGAATAAACAAGTGTTCCGCCTGGCTTTAGGGCATGAAAAGCACTTTCAATCAGCTTTTTCTGGGTATCTGCAATAGATTGAATAGATTTTAAGCTCCAGTTTTTTAGTGCACTATCATCTTTACGTACTGTCCCTTCTCCGGAACAGGGAGCATCAATGAGGACCGCATCGAATGCTTCTGGGAGCCAGGAACCAAAGACTTCGCCATCAAAATTACTCAGAGCAGTATTTCGAATGCCGCAGCGTTCTATGTTGGCGTGTAAGGCTTTTACTCTACTGGCGGAGTACTCATTGGCAATTAGTACTCCTTTATTTCCCATTAACGCTGCAATTTGCGTGGTTTTAGAACCCGGGGCCGCTGCCATATCGAGTACTGATTGAAGTTTCGTACTGTCTGAAAATAACGCAGAAACGGGGATCATAGAACTGGCCTCTTGAATATAAAACAAGCCCGATAAATGCTCAGCAGTACTTCCCAAAGGTGTTTGCTCTTCATCTAGATCAACCCAAAATCCATCTTTGCACCAAGGAATTTGTTCAATATGCCAGCCTTTGGCTTTCGCCAGAGTCATAAAGTCAGATATCGATGACTTGAGGGTGTTAACTCGAATACTTTTTCTCAGTGGGCGCTGGCAGGCGGATATAAAATCATCCATTTTTAGGTGCTTGGGGAGAATGGATTCTATTTTTGAAAGAAATTCCGCGGGTAAATAGACGTTCTGATGCACAGTTGTTAACTCTTTAAAACCAGTAGAGCTCTATTATACTCAAGTAACCCCATGATGCTAGGTTCAGAGTGAGTGGATTGCCTTAAGGACAAGGCAATAATGAGGTGTTTAGTTCATCGAAACTGATCGCTGGTAACCACACCGTAAACCAAGAAAGCTTGGTTATTGGAAGGTGCTATAGGATCAATGGTGTCGTTTAGCAATATTACGCTGTAGTTCTTATCTCCTTGAAATCACAAGGGTACCAATACCGGAAATGCTATTACGCTGCGTTATTCCCCTTGAATACAACACTGTAGCATCGCTCTGAATCCTATGTTTTGAAGTCACTTGAGTATAGTACCCAAGCAATTTCAAAGCCATTTGCTGATTTTGATGACGGTGTTGTAGTCAATTTTTTAAACAAACCTTATTAATAACGTAATTAACGGTTTAGCTTTTTATTGAGGCTTTGGTATGGCAGTGCGCCATGTTCGCCATTCTGGTTTCGCTTTTGAATGAAGCAAAAACGTGCTTTCTTCACGAGCGATAGGTTGAAGTTGAACGTTTTCTGGAGTTGCAAATGTAATTCCACCTCTCACGATGCTTTCAAGTGTTCCCGCTTTTACCTCTGCTCCTGTGAGACCAATAGAAACATCCACTCCAGAAGTGTTCCAAAAGACACTGTTTTGTCGAACCAGATAAGAAAATTTTGGCTTTATAGAAATAGTGGTCAAAACTCTATCAGCAAACTCACCAAGACTCACGTCGGTGACTTCGCCAACCTCAATTTCTCTATAAAGTACAGGTGTGCCGACAGTCACAGAACCTTTAGTTGCGCTTTGCAGAGTAAACTCTATACCAAAGGGTTCTTTAACTTGGCTATTTAGCTCAAATGTCGTTTGTTTTGTACCTTTACCGGGAATTACGTTAATAGATTGAGATAAGAGGTTGTCTACATTCTTGATGCCGTTCAAACCAAATTCGGTGGTTGGCAGCCAAAAGTACGATCCTTTTACCGGAATAATACTAGTGTACTCCGGTAAAATGCGAGCTTCTACAGTGACACTTTGTTGCTCAAAGTTTGGTATCAAATAAGTCACTTCACCAACTTTGATGCCGTTAAAATTAATGTCCGCTCCAATGCTTAGTTTGTTGTCTCCTGCTAACTTAAGAGAGATCAACTGCCCATACTTCTTCGCTTCTTTAAAGCTGGAGTGTAACATCCAATAACCATTGGCTTTATTCTCAACATCTGGTACATCATCAAAAGAAATCCCTCCCTCTAGAAGCGATTTCAAGGGTGCTGCTTTAATGCTAACACCCGCCAAACCAGCATTAATTTCAATTGCTGACTGAACCCAAAAGACACTGGACTTTGTGATAAGGTGTTTGAATTGGTTATCAATGGAGGCTGATATCTTAAAGCCATTATTAAGTAATGTGTATCCTTCAATCTTACCGACTTGCAAGTTTCTATAGAGTACCGGACTACCTTTACTTATTTTGGGCAGGGACGGGCTATACAGAGATAGTTTCTTGGAGCCCTTTGCATCGTATGAAGCTAACTCAGCAAGTTGCTCACTAGAATACAACGTGTAGTTATTGCGAGGCTTTCCATCTCCTTCGCTAGTAAAGCTGATTGATCCTGATAAAAGTTGTTTGGCTGGTGGCATTGAAACAGTCAAACCTGACTCTTCGATTTTTGCACGGAAAGAACTAGTTAGGTAAAAACGGTTTTTAGATTTTATGAGGTTTGTGTACTGATTATAAACTATCGCATCTACCTGAACCTTATCTTGTTCTGTCAGCTTGACTCCCGTTACTGAACCAACGTTTAGGCCCCGGTATAATATCTCAGAACCTTTTTCAATTCCCCAAGACTGCTCTGCGGTTAACTTTATTGGCATAGCCTGATCTTTTTGTAGTGAAAAATCGGTTTTACGAATGACACTAAAGTTTCTTAGTCTTTGACCTTGTCCTGGAATGAGGGAAAGGAAGTTGCCGCTCACAATATTTGTTAAGTTTTCAACTCCAGAAAGAGAAATTTTTGGCTCCTCAAGCACAAACGTACTTCCGGTGTTTAACATATCCGTAAATGCTGGTTGTATTGCTGCAGAGGCAATCACTTGTTTCTCATCTTTCGATAGCTTGAGATCAGTAATTTGACCAATCTCAATTCCTCGATACATGATTGGTGAACCAATTTGGCGAACATGACTATTTTCAGGAAGTTCAAGTTTGATAGCGATACCTCTTCCTGCCGTTTTTATATCGGGGTAGAGTTTAAATAGGGTGTTATTTGCTATAGGAGCGCCACCGTCGGGTGAGTCGACAGCGATCGCACCAGCGACAAGTGTTCCGATACTATCTAAATGAATATCGATACCACTAAAGCCAAGATTGGCATTAAAACCACTGATATTCCAAAAGCGACTGTCCTCTGTGATGATGTGGCGATATTCCTCTCTAATAGAAGCTTGTACTAAAACGTATTTACTATTTGAGCTTAGTTGATAGTGGTATACCTCACCGATAGGTATCTTTTTATAAATAATCTTAGAACCGGTACTAATCCCTCCAAGATCTTTTGCTTTCAAGGTTATATTTAAACCCTGTGATTCCATGAGATCTGATGGAGCACGCTCTAACGCGATAAACTTTCGTTCGGCTGGGGCAGTCGAATCTCCGGGTAATATCGCGATGTAGTTACCCGTTACTAAAGTATCAAGTCCAGAGATCCCAGAGAGTGTTGCGGTGGGTTTTACCATCCAAAATCTCGCCCCCTGCGTAAGTAGCTTTTTTGCCTCTGGATATATGTCTGCGTCGACATAAATACTCTGTAAATCTTTAGCTAGATTAATATCTTTGACCATACCTATTTCAAGACCCTGATAACGTATTGCAGTGCGGCCAGCAACCAGACCTTGAGCATCCGTGAAATAGATTTGAACTCTTTCGCCAGCGTCCTGGAAGCCTTTAAAAACCATCCAGGTAACGACTAAAAGAGCGAGTATTGGAAGTAACCATAATGGAGAAATACGCCTGTTATACTTAATTTTCGGCATTTCAGGTTTTTCGTTTGAGATAAGATTACTCATTGGTTAAAAGCTCTCTCTTTTTTTCTTCGGGTGGCGATAGCCAAATTAGCTTGGGGTCGAGACTTTCGGTCGCAATCATTGTCAGCACAACTGCTATTCCAAAGGCTACAGCGCCATAACCGGGTGTGAAGTCGAGGATTTGACCTCTGTCAACTAAAGTTATCATGATCGCAACAACAAATAGATCCATCATCGACCAGCGACCAATCCATTTGATTGTTAGATATAATTTTGTTCGAAGCCTTTTTTCATGGTCGTTGCCACGTTGAATATTTAGAAGCAAATAAGATAGCCCAGCCACTTTTGCAACGGGAACAACAATACTTGCCGTGAAGATGATTAATGCAATTCCATACATTTGACTATTTATTAGAGAAAAAATACCTGACATTATTGTGTCTTCAAGTCGTTTGCCATTGGTAAGTAATATTGAAATTGGCAAAATATTGGCGGGTATTAAAGCTATTGCGGCCGCTATGACACAAATCCATGTTTTCAATACAGAATAAGGTTTGAACCAATATAATCGGCTGTTACATCTATCACACTTGGTCTTAATAGGTTGAAGTAAATGGCACGTGTGACAGTGTAACATTGTGCCGGTGCTCTGACGTTCGAGCGAGGGTTTTATTGCCTCCCAGTAATTACGGGAATCTAGCCGAATGACAAGTAAAAAGGTCATTAGCTGAAGTAGAATAATAGCAATTAAACCATATCCAAAATAAATATCTGCATAATCTTTTAACTTAAAACAAGAGATCGCAACACTGACCAAAAATACATCTAAGGTCACCCATTGTTTGAGGTTTCTTAGCAGGAAGAGTGAAAGCTTTAACAATGCCCTGTTGCGTATTTTGAGTGCAAAATGACTGAGAATTACCGAAGAGAACACGAGAAAAGGGACAACAGAACAACAAAAGAATATTAGTAACGATAAGGCAAGGAAGCCGCCTTCGAACAGATCATACGCTCCAGATGTTAATGATGAGGATATCATCACTCCGAACAAGCGTATGTGAACGAACTCAAACAGCTGTGTGGGTATAAATAGAATCAAGCAAGTTAGGGCAAGAGCGAGATCGACGGAAATAGTCCCTTTCCTAGACTGATAGAGCTTTTGCTCGCAGCGTGGGCAGTATGCGCCTTGACCTACTTCAAGAGGTACCTCTGTGACGACCAAACTGCATATTTTGCAGCAATGATGGTTAGAATCACGATTCGCTGTTAACTGCGAGGTATCAGTCACGCCTTACTTCCTAGCGCTCGTTTATACGGTGTGATTTTGTATGGTTCCATAAAGTGTTTGATAAAGACCCTGTTGTTCGATAAGTTCAATATGTGTTCCCGATTGCGCAACTTGTCCATCTTCCAAAACATAAATAAGGTCGGCTTGTTTAACAGCTGAGAGCCGATGAGCAACGATTAACGTCGTTCGATTTCTTAAAAACTGTGTCAATGCAATGTGCAAAGCTGCCTCTGTCGAAGTGTCCAAAGCTGAGGTAGCCTCGTCTAATATGACGAATTGGGGATTACTGAGAATCATTCGAGCTATCGCGAGTCGCTGCCTCTGTCCCCCTGAAAGCCTAACGCCATTTCGCCCAATTTGTGTATCTAAACCTTCGTTAAGTTGATTCATCACATCGCTCATTTGAGCAATTTCTAGAGCCTGCCACAACTGCGCGTCATTATAACTCGCCCCAAGTGTCAGATTATGTCTTAGAGTGTCATTAAATAGTATAGGCTGTTGTAATACAACAGCAATATTGTCTCTGATTATGTCAAAACCAATGTCTTGTGTGGTTTCTCCATTGTATCTGATTGTTCCAAAGTTTGCTGTATACACACCGATCAGAAGTTGAATTAGGGTTGATTTGCCCCCTCCACTTGCTCCGACTAGCGCGACTTTCTTCCCTGCTGGAATTTTTAAGTTAAGGTTTGATAGGACATTAACGTCATTGTTGTAGGAGAAATGTAGATTTTCTATATTTATATCCACTTGTTTGCTGTTCACAAATGGGTTGACTTTGCTTGGTGGTCGGTATTCTTCTTCCAAGTCAAGTAAGGCGTTAATTCTTTTCAGTGCTGCTTTTGCGCTGTACCAAGAGAATTGTATGCCAAGCAATTCTTGTACGGGTGACAACATAAACCATAAGTAGGCAAAAACGGCAAATATCTGTCCGATGGTTAAGTCGCTAAAGATGACCATTAACATGGCAACGGCTCTAAAAAGCTCAAACCCAAGCAGAAAGAGTAAAAAGGAAACTCTGCCAGCGGCTTCCGATTGCCATGCATATTTATCCGCATCCTTACGTATTTGGTTGGCATCGCCTTTGAGTTGATCTAGAAACTCTTTTTCCCGGTTCGCTGCTCTCAGTTGGTAAATGCCATCCAGTGTTTCGACAAGGCGATTTTGAAACTTCTCGAAGGATTGATTTTCAGTCTTTTTGAGGTGTTTAACCATACCCCCTAGCTTGCGTGAGAAATAAATAACTATGGGGTTGACTAATAATATAAATAGTCCCAAACGCCAGTCGAGCCAGAGAAGTACGCCTGCAGTCCCAATAACAGTTAACATTCCAATTAAAAACTTGCTCAGGGTAGAGCCAATAAACTGGTCGATGGTTTCTATATCAGTAACCAGATGCGCATTGATGCCACCGCTACCACGGGTTTCATATTGACGGATACTAATACGACCGAGCTTATCGATCATTTTCTCTCTGATTTGACAAGTAATCGTTTTCGAAACAAGCGTAAACTGCCGACTTTGGAGAATATTTAAACCTTGACTGATAATCCTCATAACTACCACTAAAAGTAAGGTAATCATGATGTAACTGGTTGGTGTTTGCAGTGAATCGGGTAGGATCACATTCATTACGCTGAGGCCTGTTGCAGGCTGATTTAGCAAAACTTCATCAACCATTAAAGGCATGAGTAAAGGGATAGGAACGCTTACAAGAGTCGCAACTAGTGCAATAAAATTTGCAAAGAGAAGTGTTTTTTTGTGTTTTTTTGCTTGTTTTATCAACCAATAACGGCTAATAGTAGTTATGTTATTTTTCATTGTTTATGGCGAGACCGATAGTTTCCCTTAGGCAATTGTACGCTTTATGAGCATTAAGTATCTAGTTTACAGCAAGGAAAAAATAAGAAATGGATCGAGCCGATTATCAACGATTAACCAAACAAGCACTTTCTCTGATTGAAACTGAACACGATTTGGTCGCAAATCTGGCAAATATCAGTGCTTTTTTGAATATGGAGTTAGTTGATATCAATTGGATCGGTTTTTATTTAGTGAAAGGCAACGAGCTTGTTCTGGGCCCCTTTCAAGGTAAACCTGCTTGTGTTCGTATCCCAATAGGGAAGGGTGTGTGTGGTACAGCAGTAGAGCAGAATGCGTATCAATCAGTGAGAGATGTGGATCAATTTGAAGGGCATATTGCATGTGATGCTGAGAGCCGGTCTGAGTTAGTGGTTCCATTTTCAATTCATGGCGAGGTGGCAGGTGTGTTAGATATTGATAGCCCGAAAATTGCTCGTTTTGATGAAACTGATGAACAAGGGATGGTATTTTTGATGACAGAAGTAGAAAAGATGCTCAATTCACACGCTATCGACTCATAATTTGTTCATTGAGTGTGGTTTTTCGCTTTCATGTCACTATAATACGTCGCATATATACGTTAAATGCTAGCGGACCAGCCGCAACAACCAGGAATCCTCAATGGAAAACACTGAAAAGTTAAAGAACAGCAAAGAAGTTATTGCATATATTGCTGAATGTTTCCCTAAATGCTTCACATTAGAGGGTGAAGCCAAGCCTCTTAAGATTGGTATATTTCAAGATCTTGCTGAACGTCTTAACGATGATCCAAAAGTCAGCAAAACTCAACTAAGGGCGGCGCTAAGACAGTACACATCATCATGGCGTTACCTTCACGGAGTCAAACCCGGAGCGGTTCGTGTCGATCTAGATGGTAACTCGGCTGGAGAGCTTGACGAAGAGCACGTAGTTCACGCAAAAACAGCATTAGCTGAGAGCAAAGCGAAAGTTCAAGCGAGACGCAAAGAACAAGCTCAAAAAGCTCGCGAAGAGGCTAAACCAAAAGCTAAACCTGCAGCTAAAAAGGCGAACGGAAAGCGACCTCAATCAAATAAAGCTTCTACTAAGAATACGACTAAGCCTACAGAGACAAGAACTTTGAATGCTGACGAAGTAAAAGTTGGTAACCAGATTAATGTTAATATGGGCAAAGGGAACATGGCTGCGACCATTGTTGAAATCAATAAGGAAGATGTACGTGTTCAACTAGCTAACGGCCTGCAAATGGTTGTAAGGGCGGAGCACTTGCGCGCATAACAGGAGATACTCCTACGCATGAAATGCCGTTTAAAACTTTCGCTGATTGCTGCTAGCTTTTTGCTAGCAGCTGGATCAGTATCGGCTCTTGAAGCCAACTATTCTCTCGATGATCTACCCAATCTGACTTCTGAATCTCAGCATGCAACAGCAAATCGACGAGTTACAGATAAATTTACCAGTTCTCATTACAAGCGTATCAACTTAAATGACGATATGTCCAAGAAGATATTCTGGAGATATGTCGAGACTCTAGACTATGGCAAGAACATCTTCACTCAAACTGACATCGATGCGATTAGCAAATGGCAATTCTCTATCGATGAGCAGTTAAAGTCGAATAAAACCGATATTGCTTTTGATCTCTATAATTTGTCAGTAAAGCGTCGTTATGAGAGGTTCGTTTACGCTCTCTCTTTACTCGATGACGAAATCAAGTTTAATACAGATGAAAATTTAGAGAGAGATCGGAGCAAAGCCTCGTGGCCAAAAGATATCGCTGAGATAAATGAGATTTGGCGTAAGCGTGTTAAATATGATGCGCTGAATCTTAAACTTGCCGGCAAAGATTGGGAAGAAATCAAGGAAATATTGGGCAAGCGCTACAACAATGCTCTCAAACGTATCAGCCAAACAAAGAGTGAAGATGTATTCCAATTTTACATGAACGCCTTTGCTCGTGAAATTGACCCCCATACCAGTTACCTGTCACCGCGTACAGCTGATCAATTTCAGACAGAGATGAACCTATCTCTTGAAGGTATTGGTGCAGTATTACAAATGACTGACGATTACACAGTGATCCGCTCTTTGGTCGCTGGTGGCCCGGCACTTAAAAGTAATCAACTTGCCGAGGGAGATCGTATTATTGGTGTTGGCCAAGACAAAGATGACATTGTGGATGTCATCGGCTGGCGTCTAGATGATGTGGTTCAACTAATAAAAGGGCCCAAAGGTACCAAGGTTTTCCTGCAGATCTTGCCTGATGGTAAAGATTCGAAGGCTAAGGTTATCACTCTTGTACGAGACAAAATAAGGCTCGAGGATAGGGCGGTAAAATCTCAAATTATCGAAAAGAACAACAAAAAAATTGGCGTTCTTGAAATACCTAGCTTTTACATGGGGCTTGCCAAAGATACAGACAAGCTCTTAGAAACATTTAAAAGTGAAAAAGTCGATGGTGTTATCGTTGACCTCCGAAATAACGGTGGCGGTGCTTTGAGCGAGGCAACGGCCCTGACGGGTTTGTTCATTAAAAGTGGACCCGTTGTTCAGGTCCGCGATAGCTACGGTCGTGTAAATGTTAATGGCGACCTCGATGACAAAATCAGTTTCAGCGGCCCTATGAGCGTGCTTGTTAACCGAAATAGTGCATCTGCTTCTGAAATTTTTGCCGCTGCTCTTCAAGATTATGGTCGTGCAATTGTGTTGGGAGAAAACTCGTTTGGTAAAGGAACAGTCCAGCAGCATTTGAGTTTACGGGAAATGTATGACTTCTTTGACAAAGGGCTTGGTTATATCCAGTTCACGATACAGAAATTCTATCGCATCAACGGTGGTAGTACTCAGAATAAAGGTGTGACGCCAGATATTCTTTTCCCTACCGCCATTGACCCTGAAGAGACGGGTGAGAGTGTCGAAGATAATGCACTACCCTGGGATAGTATAAAAATGGCAAAATATCAAAGGTTACAGCGTAACGATGATTTGGTCAAAAAACTCTCTCAGAAGCACTCTGCAAGAATTGCAAAGGACTTAGAGTTTGGTTTTATTGCTGAAGATATTGCCAAATATAAAGCAGAAAAAGATGACAACTTTATTTCTCTTAATGAGAAGGTAAGAAAAGATGAATCTGAACAAGCCGATAAAAGTCGTTTAGCAAGGGTGAATGCAAGACAAAAATCCCAGGGTAAACCAGTGTTCAAGAGTCTTGATGACATTCCCAAAGATTACAAAGCGCCTGATGCGTATCTCGATGAATCGGTTGATATCATGCTTGACATGATTGAACCTAAGTAATTTGTGTCTTGTTTGAGTTAGACATTCGTTTTTCGTTAAGTTAACTCTATCGCTATCTTTTCAGAGCGAGTCCTTTTGGGCTCGCTTTTTATATTGACTGTTTTGATTCAATTTTTCGCGAATTATTCATAGTGCACCTAAGCTTAAAGAAAACACTAAGGAGCACTTTATGAAATTGGTTGTTTTTTTGTCCTTGATATTAAGCTTCTCAGTGTTAAGTGAGCAGACTCATGATAATCGAGATTTAACCCATTTTGACCAACCGTTTTTGCTTGGGGATTGGTACTTGGTCAACCCAGATCCAGAGCAATCACAAGAGAATTTTTTAGCGATAAAGTTAACATTGGATTCTGACTATCGCTTCAATATTGATATTCAAAAGCGCGACCTCACTGTTGACCATTGGGAGGGTAATTATAGCGCTAACGAAGACATTATAGTCTTGGGACTTAACAGTCATGAGCCACAAGTATATCAATATTCAGCCAATCACAATCTTCTAAATTTGAACGGTGTAATGTTTACTAAAGCGTTATCAAATTCGCTTGCGGGCATGTGGTCGAGTGAGACGCTAAGTGGCGTAGATGCTTCAACAAGCGATGTTCATCAGCTCGACTTAATATTACAACCTGATTTTGTTTTCCTTTTTAGAGTTACAAACGGAGATGGAGTTGAAGCCGTTCATCGTGGTGTGTACTACACCGAAGGCGAACATTTGGTTCTCTTATACAAGCATGGTGAACATGGCACCAAGTACACCTTAAACAGTGATATCCTCACTTTGGAAATGGGTGAAGGAGCATTGTACGCGGTGCTTAATAGGGTTCGCTGACGTTCGCAACGTCAATCTTTTTCCAAAAACCAATATATAAGAACAATTTTCCTGAAGTTTTTGCGTAAAAAACGAGGCATTTCTCTGTGAAGTCTCGTTTTTTTTGTTGGAGTTTTGTAAGCTAAAGCCATCAAAAATCAGAGTTAACCAAACATGGAAAAAGTTAACGTATAAAACTCTGTAATTTCATACAACAGTCAGAAGGATTTCGAGATGGCGAACATGCCTCAAGCCAAGTACCGTAAAGATTACCAATCACCCTCTCATACAATATCAAATATTAATTTAACTTTTGACTTGTATGACAGAATGACGACGGTTTCGGCCATATCTACTGTAAAGCAGTTAAAAACGGAGACATCACTTTATCTTGATGGTGAAGGTCTTCAACTGAAAGAAATTCAGATTAGCGGTGAAAACTGGTCGAATTACGAAGAACTAGACGCTGGGTTATTGATTCATCAATTGCCAGAAGAATTTGAGCTCCGGATCATCACGGAGATAAGTCCGATAGACAATACGGCACTTGAAGGACTATACAAATCAGGCGGTGCTTTCTGTACTCAGTGCGAAGCCGAAGGCTTTAGACGCATCACTTATTATATGGATAGGCCTGATGTTCTCGCCACCTTCACTACAAAAGTGGTGGCCGATCAGGTGGAATACCCGTATCTGTTGAGTAACGGAAATAAAATTGGCGAAGGCTCTCTGGCTAATGGGCGTCACTGGGTTCAATGGCAAGACCCACACCCAAAACCTGCGTATCTTTTTGCGTTAGTGGCGGGTAATTTCGATGTGCTGAGAGATGTATTCACGACAAAGTCTGGCCGTAATGTCGATCTAGAGATATTTGTTGACAGAGGAAACCTAGACAGAGCGCCACATGCGATGACATCCTTAATTAACTCTATGAAGTGGGATGAAGAGCGTTTTGGACTTGAATACGACCTCGATATTTACATGGTTGTTGCTGTTGATTTCTTCAATATGGGTGCGATGGAGAATAAAGGGCTTAATGTTTTTAACTCTAAGTATGTCCTAGCCAATGAAAAAACAGCGACAGATACGGATTACCTCGGAATTGAAGCTGTTATTGGTCATGAATACTTTCATAACTGGACAGGTAACCGTGTCACTTGTAGAGACTGGTTTCAGCTGAGCTTGAAAGAAGGGTTGACTGTCTTTAGAGATCAAGAGTTTTCATCCGATCTCGGCTCTCGCGCAGTGAACCGTATCAATAATGTACGTGTGGTTCGCGGGGCACAATTTGCAGAAGACGCAAGTCCAATGTCTCACCCAATTCGTCCTGAAAAAGTGATAGAAATGAACAATTTCTACACTCTGACTGTATATGAAAAAGGCAGTGAAGTTATTAGGATGATTCATACCTTACTGGGTGAGTCTAAATTTCAAATGGGAATGAAGCTCTACTTTCAGCGTCACGATGGTACGGCAGCGACATGCGAGGATTTTGTTGCTGCAATGGAGGATGCTTCAGGGGTTGATTTGGAGCAGTTCCGCTTGTGGTATAGCCAATCTGGCACACCAAAGCTGACAGTTTCCAGTGTGTTCGACGCAGAGCACAAAACATTCTCGCTCTCAGTGTCACAGCAGACACCAGCAACTCCCGGACAGGAAGAGAAACAGGCACTTCATATTCCGCTTGATATCGAACTTTATGACAAACATGGCGCGGCGATTCCATTGACCAGCAATGGAGAGCCTGTTCATCATGTTTTGGACATTAAAAAGCCAAATCAAAGTTTTGTCTTTGATGGTATTGACGAGGCACCGATCCCATCTCTACTGAGGGAGTTTTCTGCACCTGTTAAGCTAGAGTATGATTACGATGACAAAGCACTCGTTTTTCTCATGTCTCATGCAAAAAATGACTTTGCTCGTTGGGATGCGGGGCAGATGTTGCTGGCAAAATACTTAAAAGAAAATATTGCCAGAATTGCTGATGGTGGTAATTTCGATATGCCGCTGGATGTTATCGATGCATTTCGAGGCGTATTATTGTCTCAAAGTCTTGAGCCTGCCTTTATTGCTGAAATGATATCGTTACCTAGCTTTAATGAAGTCACGGGTTGGTACGATACCGTTAATATTGAAGCCATAAATTTTGCGCTCAAAGCGTTAAAAATGAATCTGGCAAAAGAGCTAGAAGACGAGTTGACGGCTATTTATCATAGTCTATATCAAGATAAATACTTGGTAGAGCACGAAGCAATCGGTATGAGGGCGTTACGTAATATCGCGTTAAGCTATTTAGCCTTCACTGAAACAGGGAATCAGTTGGTAGAACAACAATATCGTTCTTCCAATAATATGACAGATACCATTGCCGCTATGACTGCGGCGAATAGCGCAGAACTTGAGTGCCGTGACGCACTTATGGCGGACTATAGCGAGAAATGGTCTCATGATGGTCTTGTCATGGATAAGTGGTTCGCGTTGCAAGGAAGTAACCCTTGTAACGATGCTCTAGCTAAACTGAAGTTATCGATGGAGCATGATGCGTTTAGCCTCAAAAACCCAAATCGTACACGTAGTCTGATTGGTTCATTCTTAAACCTCAATCCAGTAAACTTCCATTCACTTTCAGGAGAGGGATATCAGTTTGCAGGTGAGATATTGAGAGAAATGAACGAGAGTAATCCACAGGTGGCGTCTCGTCTTATCGATCCTCTTTTGAAGTTCAAGAAATACGATGAGATACGACAATCGATGATTAAAGAAGAGCTTCTACAACTACAAGCATTGGACAATCTAGCAAAAGATTTGTTTGAAAAAGTCAATAAAGCTTTAGAAATGTAGGGAGAATGAAAGTGGCACCGGTAATTTTTGTGCCACTTTCAAACAGTAGGTGTGTGGAATTGAAACACTATTATTTTATGCTAAACATCCCTTATCAGACATTTCTTATGCACTATAGCGGTGCTGCGAGTAGTGTCGTTGTGAACACTGATGAGGGACTACGTATTCAGGTTTCGGCTTCTCGCTTTCGACCGTTTCTAAGTCAAATTGGTCTAAAAGGCCGTTTTCGTTTGACAACAGACAATGACAACCGCTTTTTACAACTGGAACTCCTTTAACCCATTGGTGTAGGGCCACTTTAAATAGAACCTTAGTCACATTATCAAACATTTCACATCGTACCACTCCTAAAAAAATTAACTATTGCTCAGTAAAGCTCTTACAATAAGGCGGCATTACTCGTAATAAGCACTATGCTTACAAAAAACCCAAAAAAACATACAATTCTAATTGTGGAGTGTGATTATGACCGCGCGTGAAACATTGATGCCGGTTCTGCTTGAAAAAGTTTACAAACTGATTCAAGACAAACTTGACCTTGCTCATCAACCTCTAGTAACCCAACTAGCGCAACACCTGTTCAGTAACGTAGCACAGGATGACTTAGTTGAAAGAAACGAGTCTGACCTTTACGGCGCCGTTATTTCTCTTTGGCATCATATCAATGAACAAAAACCTGACCAAATATCTGTCCGTGTTTTCAATCCTACTGTCAGCCGTCAAGGGTGGCAATCGACGCATACTATTGTCGAAATTGTTGTACCTGACTGCCCGTTTCTGGTCGATTCGATTAAAATGGCTTTGAGCCGGCTCGACTTGTCTTCTCACTTAATGCTCCACGGTCCGACTCAGATAGGTCGCGGTGATAAAGGGAAAATCACTGGTATCAACCAAGGTGAAGGCGCACTCCAATCTTTATTCCACATAGAAGTTGATCGTCTTACCGACAAAGCAGAAATGACCTCTCTCAAGGAGGAGCTTCTAAGTATTCTCAATGATACTGAGCTGGTCGTTAAAGATTGGTTACTTATGGTTGAAAAGCTAGAGCAGGTAACGAGTCATGTTGAGTCTCAGCAAGGGAAAGTAAAAACTGAGTGTGATCGCTACGAAGAGTCGATTCGCTTTCTTCGTTGGTTAGGCGATCATAACTTCACGTTTATGGGGTATAAGGAATATGATCTAGTTTCTATTGAAGGAGACTTAGAGTTAAGGCCTACTGAAGATAAGGGTTACGGCCTTTTAGCTAAATCAGAAAGACTTCGTTCTGCACGTTTGTCGAATTTCCCTTATTCTGCACGCCAAGAAATTGAAAAGTCGTCACTTATCGTTGTGACGAAAGGTAATAGAGCTTCCCGCATTCATCGCCCAGCTTACACCGACCACATTGGGATCAAGAAGCTAGATAAAAATGGAAAAGTAATCGGTGAGCACAGATTCATTGGCCTATTCACGTCAGCCGTCTACAATCAAAGTGTTGAGGGTATTCCGCTGATCAGAGAGAAAGTCGAGCGTATCTTAGACTACAGCGGCTATCGTGAAGGTTCTTATTCTTTTAGAGCGCTGCACAATATCTTGGAAAACTACCCTCGAGACGAGCTATTACAAGCAAAAGAAGAAGAGCTTCTTGAGGTTGGAACAGGCGTAGTTCAAATGCAAGACCGAGATTTGCTGCGTTTGTTTGTTCGTAAAGACCCATTTGGGCGTTTCTTCAGCTGTATGGTCTATGTAACAAAAGACCGTTATAACACCGAGCTAAGACGCCAGACTCAGAGTATTTTAAAACAGTACTTTGGCTGTGAGCAGGAGGTGGAGTTTACCACCTACTTCTCCGAGAGTCCGCTAGCCCGAACTCACTACATTGTCCGTGTCGATAGTACCGACATAGATGTTGACGCAAAAATGATTGAGCAAAATTTAATGGAAGCATCTTCGAATTGGGATGACCGACTATCAGACGCAATAATCGCTAACTTTGGTGAGAGCAAAGGCCTACCTCTTTCCAAAGCCTACCAGCGTGCCTTCCCTCGTTCTTACAAAGAAGATGTTTTACCTGGCTCAGCCGTTGCTGATATTGAGCGTCTTGAGGAACTTAACGATGACAATAAGCTCGGGATGCTATTTTACCGTCCTCAGGAACTGGCCTCAGATTCCAAGTCCGTAAAGCTTAAACTTTATCATCGTGATGAGCCAATCCACTTATCTGATGTTATGCCTATGCTGGAAAATCTTGGCATGCGCGTTATCGGTGAGTCACCTTATGAAGTGAGAAAATCAAATGGCCAGGTCTTTTGGATCCTTGATTTCTCAATGTTACATAAAAGCGAAAAAACGGTTGATTTACGTGAAGCTAGGGATCGATTCCAACAAGCGTTTGCTTCGATATGGTCAGGTGAACTTGAAAGTGACGGTTTCAACCGTCTGGTGTTGAGCGCATCACTGACCGGACGTGAAACCTCGCTTTTACGTGCTTACGCCCGATATATGCGCCAAGTCGGTTTCCCGTTCAGTCAACAATATATCGAAGATACGCTGAATCATTATCCAGACCTTGCAAAAGGCCTAGTTGAGCTCTTCACTAAGCGTTTTGATCCAAAACTTAAAGGCGTCGAAAAGGGTCAGAGTGACCTCATCGCTAAAATGATGGAGCAGCTTGACCATGTCGAAAGCTTGGATGATGACAGGATTATTCGTCGTTACATGGAAATGATAACGGCGACACTAAGAACTAACTATTATCAGCTCGACAAGAAAAAACATCCTAAGCCATGGTTATCACTAAAGCTCAAGCCTAGTGAAATTCCAGAAATCCCTCAACCTGTACCAGCGTTTGAAATCTTCGTTTATGCGCCAGATATCGAAGGTGTACATTTACGTGGCGGGAAAGTTGCACGTGGTGGCTTACGTTGGTCAGACAGACAAGAAGACTTCCGTACAGAAATCCTTGGCTTGGTCAAAGCGCAGCAAGTGAAAAATACCGTGATTGTTCCTGTAGGGGCAAAAGGTGGTTTTGTTTGTAAACGTCAGCACACACTGAGTGGCCGTGATGAAATATTCGCTGAAGGCCAGCGCTGTTACAAGCGTTTCATTCGTGCACTTCTTGATGTTTCAGATAATATTATCGATGGTGAAGTGTCTCATCCTCAAAACGTTGTTCGCCATGATGAAGATGACCCGTACTTGGTTGTTGCAGCAGATAAAGGAACAGCAACATTCTCTGATTTGGCAAACTCAGTTTCAGAAGAGTACAATTTCTGGCTTGGTGATGCTTTTGCTTCTGGTGGCTCTAACGGTTATGACCACAAAGCGATGGGGATCACTGCTAAAGGTGGCTGGGAATCTGTTAAGCGTCACTTTAGGGAAATGGGCATTAACTGTCAGACCACTGATTTCACCGCGATTGGTGTGGGTGACATGGCGGGAGATGTTTTCGGTAACGGTATGTTGCTATCAAAACATATTCGTCTTCAAGCTGCATTTAACCACTTACATATCTTCATTGATCCCAATCCAGATTCAGCTAAAGGATGGAAAGAGCGTGACCGCTTGTTCAAATTACCTCGCTCAAGTTGGGAAGATTACGATAAGGATCTAATCTCCAAGGGTGGTGGCATTTTCTCTCGCCGCGCAAAATCAATCCAACTTTCTCCTGAAATCCAGAAAATGGTCGGGACCAAGAAAACGTCCATGGCCCCAAATGACTTGATCAAATTGATCTTGAAAATGGAAGTTGATTTACTGTGGAATGGTGGTATCGGTACTTATGTGAAAGCATCGAGCGAAACGCATACTGATGTGGGTGACCGTGCAAATGATGTTCTTCGCGTCGATGGCAAAGAATTGCGTGCAAAAGTTGTTGGTGAAGGTGGTAACCTAGGTTTAACCCAATTGGGTCGGGTAGAATACTCTCTCAACGGTGGCCGAGTGAACACCGACTTCGTCGATAATGTCGGTGGGGTTGATTGTTCAGATAATGAAGTAAACATTAAAATTTTCCTCAATAGTCTGGTGGTCAACGGCGATCTAACCGTCAAGCAACGTAATAAAATACTAGAGTCTATGGAAGATGAAGTTGGTGAGATTGTTCTAGATGACGCATATTGTCAATCTGAGACGATTTCAGTGACTGAATACAAAGGACGTTCTCTAGTCAAAGAGCAAATCCGCTTTATTCATACCATGGAAAAAGCAGGGCATCTAGACAGAGCACTTGAACACATTCCTGATGACGAGACATTGCTTGAACGTGAAAAGCAGGGCCTAGCTCTAACGCGCCCAGAATTATCTGTACTGGTTGCGTATGGAAAAATGGTTCTTAAAGAAGAGTTGGTCCATGAAGATATAGCTAAAGATGAGTTCCATGCTCAGCAACTCATCAACTATTTCCCGACAGAGTTACGCCGTAACTATTCTGAACAAATGTCGAGTCACCCACTTCGTGCTGAAATTATTGCCACCGCACTCGCCAATCAAATGGTAAATGAAATGGGCTGTAACTTCGTCACTCGTCTTCAAGAAGAAACGGGTGCTTGCGTGGTTGATATTGCCAATGCTTACACGGCGTCTCGTGAAATATACTCACTAGGTAAAGTGTTTGAGGAAGTGCGTGCTCTTGATAATCAGGCTTCTGCTGAAGCTCAATACGATATCTTCTTCTATGTACGTCGCACACTTCGCCGCTTAACTCGCTGGTTCTTGCAAAACCGCAGTGGTAGACAGTCAGTGAAAGAGCTGATCGAGTGCTATCAAGCTAACGTTGAAATTATTCAAGCGGGCCTTGATGACATGTTGGTTCCATCTGAGGTTGAAGAGCATAATGATATGGCTAAAGCGTGGATCAAGAATGGTGTGACAACTGAAGTTGCCAATTACGTTGCGCGTTTGTCTAGCCTTTACTCAGTATTGGATATATCTACAGTTGCTAAGGAAAAGGGCAAGAGCATCGAGCAAACTGCAAAACTTTACTACAACTTGGGGGATCGTCTGTCATTGCATTGGTTCCTAAAACAAATCAATAGTCAGGGTGTGGAGAACAACTGGCAAGCATTAGCTCGAGCTGCGTTTAGAGAAGATTTGGACTGGCAACAGCGTCAGCTAACTGGTCAAGTTTTGAATTGTGCCTGTGACCCGGGCGAGCTTCATGTGATGAATGCGCTAGAGCAGTGGATTGAAATTAACCAAGCCTCTTTACATCGCTGGGAAAACATTCTCAATGAATTTAAAGTGGGCTCGGTCCATGAATTTGCAAAATTCTCAGTCGCTTTGAGGGAGCTTATGTTACTTAACCTGAATTGTTCAGGTAATGAGTAAAGGTTTCTCTTCATTGATTGAAATATGAGACAAAACGTTGAATAATATCGCCCCGTTTATACGGGGCTTTTTTTCGGAGGCAAAATGTTCTACCGCTTAGCTAGAAATGGCTTTTTCCAACTTGATGCTGAACAAGCACATGATCTTGCAATTGAAAACTTGAAACGCTTTACTGGCACACCAGTCGATCTTCTTTATCGCCAGCAACTTCCTCATAGAGCAGTAAATTGCATGGGATTAACCTTCAGAAATCCAGTGGGCTTAGCGGCTGGACTCGATAAAAACGGAGAATGTATCGAAGCCTTTGATGCGATGGGCTTCGGTTTTGTAGAAGTGGGAACTGTGACACCAAGGCCGCAGTCAGGAAACGAAAAGCCTCGCTTATTTCGGATTACTGAAGCTGACGCCATTGTTAACCGAATGGGCTTCAACAATAAGGGGGTTGATTACCTTGTTGAAAATGTGAAGAAGGCAAAGTTTGATTGTATTCTTGGTATAAATATCGGTAAAAATAAAGACACTCCAATAGAGAAAGGGGCAGAGGATTATCTTATTTGTATGGATAAGGTTTACCAATATGCTGATTATATTACCGTTAATATTTCTTCGCCAAACACTCCTGGTTTGCGTTCTCTACAATATGGCGAGGCTCTTGATGATTTATTGTCTCAGCTTAAAGCCAAACAAAAAGAACTGTCAAAGCTGCATGGTAAATATGTGCCTTTGGCGCTAAAGATCGCGCCTGATTCAACGAATGAAGAATTGGAGCAGATTTGCCAATCTTTACTCAACAACGCTATTGATGGTGTGATTGCAACCAACACTACGCTTGATCGTCAGATTGTTGAAGGTATGAAAAATGGCAGTGAGGCAGGGGGCTTAAGCGGTCGTCCACTACAAAGTCGCAGCACTGAGATTGTTGCTATTCTCGCTAAAGAATTGAACGGCAATATTCCTATAGTTGGTGTTGGAGGTATTGACTCTTATGTTGCCGCTAAAGAAAAGTTACTCGCTGGTGCAAGTTTAGTTCAAGTATATTCAGGACTAATATATCAAGGCCCATCTCTGGTGAAAGATATCGTTAAAAATATCTAGAGTTGATTAAGTTACGCTGTAACTATATAAAACTCTCATTTAAAATGGTTGATTACACGAGGAAATGACTATTCATTTCCTCTTTTCTTTTATTTATTAACGCATAGACTTCTCGGTATAAGTTGGCGATTTTGTTGTAAAGGCGCCTGACTTCTTAACCAAGAGACGCAATCATGCTAAAGCCTAATGATAATTGGATATGGTATTACGACGACGTGGATGAGCATCTAATGCTCGACCTCGGTGGTGATATGCTATTTAAAACCAATCTATCGAGAAAACTGGTGGTTGATTGCGCAATGGGAGTGAATGAATTTTCTGTCGATGACGCGACAGCGTTCCAAACTTATAAAGAGCAGATAGCTCTGTTAGGTTTGACCGAACCTAGACAAGCAGAGTTGACGCTTTATTGTGTCGCTGCGAAACGCTTTCACAAGCCCGTACAGCCTAAAAGCTGGTTTTTTGATGTCGCAGATTACGGTGTTTCAAGCCCAGAAGAAGGCGATATCATAGAGTTATCTAACAGTTATGGTAGCGGCCACTTTGTTGTGCTCGAAGTGGGAGAGTGTGCAAGCCTTTGCGCTTGTGTGAAGCTGGATGGTTTCGATCTTAACGGAAGCAAATCACTTGAGTTTGGCCAGGCTATCAAAGTCGTACACGACCGTATGACATTGGCCAATGATGCATTCCTTTCTCAGCAGATCGCAATGGTCGGTTAACAGTATCAAACTTAATCCTTTTTAATCCTTTTTAATTCTTATAACCAGCAGCAAGCTGGTTTTTTTACGCTTCTACCTAACTTACTTCAGAGTGATTTCACTCGAAATTAACCTAAATTATTACATTTTTTTCGCATTGTTTTCCCAATCCAGTCGCGCTGAAAAGTTCATTTATTCCCCATTTAGCCTATTTTTGTAACTAAATTACCAAATAAAAACCCTTTGGTATAGACCAGATTCAATGAGAATAAGTATTCACTTCGGCTGAAGGATAGAGTTTATTGTCGAAATTTGTTTTGATGTTTGTGGATCTTGAAATTTATTTACTGAGCCAACAGAAAGAAGTTTTTGCGCTTTCACCGCAGATTGAGCTAACGATAGGTATTTGAGTCAGGTATAATAGGAGGCTATTTTTCTGTTAAAAAAAGTTCACTATGCATCAATATCTTGCGGTTACATCGAATGGCTTAGAAAACCTATTGGTTGAGGAGCTGACTAAATTAGGTGTCACTGACGCAAAACCTGTTCAAGCTGGGGTTAAATTCACTGCATCAAACGACCTAGTTTATCGATGCTGCTTATGGAGCCGTCTCGCTTCTCGTTTTGTTCGAGTACTTGCCGAGTTTAATTGTAACGATGATATGGACCTTTATTTAGCCTCATCGGCAGTCAACTGGGTCGGGCATTTTCATAGCTCGAAACGATTAGTCGTCGATTTTAATGGTACCAACCGTGAAATTCGTAACAGTCAATATGGTGCGATGAAAGTCAAAGATGCTATCGTTGATCATTTTGAAAAGAAGAATTTACCAAGACCTTCGATTGATAAAGAAAACCCAAATCTAAGAGTTCACGTGCGCTTACACAGAGATAAAGCGTTGCTTGGTATTGATATGGTTGGTGGAGGTCTGCACTTACGCGGTTACAGACCAAAATCTGGCCGAGCACCACTTAGAGAAACATTGGCGGCCGCGATCGTTTTAAGAAGTGGCTGGAATGAAGAGCTAAATTTACTCGATCCAATGTGTGGCTCAGGGACCTTACTTATTGAAGCTGCAATGATGGCGGCTAATATGGCGCCTGGTGTCAAACGTCAAAGCTGGGGTTTCGAATCTCTTGAAGACTTCGAGCCAGAGACGTGGGCAGAGATCAAATCGGAGGCTAATGTTCAAGCGAGAAGGGGTGTCAAAAAAACTGTCGCTCGTTTCTGGGGCATGGATAATGATGAAAGTGTGCTCAAAACAGCACGAGAGAATGCGCGTCGTGCAGGTGTCGATACCTTAATTGATTTCAGTCAAGCGGACGCATCCAACTGTAAACGACCTGAGGGCTTTGAAACAGGTGTAATCGTCTCTAACCCGCCTTATGGTGAGCGACTTGGTACAGAACCGGGTCTTATTGCTTTGTACTCGGAGTTCGGTGCCCAACTTAAAGCTGAGTTTCCTGGCAGTCAAGCGTCCATATTCTCAAGCTCTGACGAATTACTGAGTTGCTTGAGAATGCGAGCTGATAAACAGTTCAAGTTAAACAACGGTGCTATTGCCTGTATACAAAAGAACTATTCTATTAGTCTCTCTGGGGCTCGTTCTGATTTAGGTGACAACGTCACTCAAATTCAGGTTGCTCCTGATTTTAGTAACCGCTTGAAGAAAAATATTGCCAAAATTGGCAAATGGGCACGTAAAGAACAATTGGATTGTTATCGTATTTATGATGCTGATTTGCCTGAGTATAATGTTGCAATTGACCAATATCTTGATCACTTAGTGATTCAAGAATACGCAGCGCCAAAAGATATTCCAGAAGAGAAAGCCAAAAAGAGACTGACTGATATTATTCGTGCTTCTATTCAGGTAACAGGCATTCAGGCGAATAATGTTGTATTGAAAGTAAGAGAAAAGCAAAAAGGACGCCAGCAGTACCAAAAACTGGCTCAGAAGTCAGAAACACTTACCGTAGTTGAATACGGAGTGAAGCTGTCGGTCAATCTTCATGACTATCTCGATACGGGGTTATTTTTAGATCATAAACTTACTCGACGTCAGATAGGTCAAATGGCGCAGGGCAAAGATTTTCTCAATCTGTTTGCTTATACAGGTTCGGCGACCGTTCATGCAGCTTGTGGAGGTGCTAAGTCGACAACAACGGTAGATATGTCGAACACCTATCTCGACTGGGCTAAGCAGAATATGCAACTCAATGGTCAGGTGGGTCGCCAGCACCGGTATGAACAAGCGGATTGTTTACAGTGGCTTGAGCATTGCGATAAACAATTTGATCTTATCTTTATTGATCCACCGACGTTTTCAAACTCTAAGCGTATGGAGCAGAGTTTTGATGTCCAAAGAGATCATATTCAATTAATGAAGAACTTGAAACGTTTACTCAAAGCGAGAGGCAAGATAGTCTTCTCTAATAATAAACGTCAATTTAAAATGGATGTAGAGAGTCTTGGTGAGTTGAGTTTGGTGGCAGAAAATATTTCACACAAGACACTACCTATGGATTTTGCACGTAACAAACATATCCATAACTGTTGGGTAATTACGCATAAGGAATAACGATCGAAAGTGGTCATTCTTTATAGTACCGAAGGCTGCCATCTCTGCGAGATGGCCCTTGATTTACTAAAACAAACAAATCTTTCTTGTCCTATCGAGATTGTTGATATTGCATTCGATGAGTGCCTATTTTCTCGTTACGGCGTAACAATTCCTGTACTGAATTTCGAAGGTGATGAGCTCTATTGGCCTTTTGATTTGGAACAGATTCAATCTTGGTTAGATAAAAATGGCATTACTTACGATACATGATGGTTTGCTCGCTTATGGCGATCATCCATTGCTAAATAAGGCAAACTTTTCCCTACAAGAAAACGAGCGTGTGTGTTTGGTTGGACGCAACGGTGCAGGTAAATCGACTTTGATGAAGGTGCTTGTAGGCGAGGTGATTCTCGATGATGGGAAATTGACCGTAACGCAAGACGTAGTCGTATCGAGACTCGAACAAGATCCTCCTAGAAACGAAAAAGGAAGTGTATTTGATTACGTCTCTGGTGGATTAGCTGAAGTAGGAGAACAGCTTAAAAGTTATCAAGTTCAGCTTGATCTTATCGCCGTTGATCCCAGTGAAAAAAACATTAATCGTTTGGCAAAGATCCAAGAGCAGCTTGAACACTCAGGTGCGTGGCGTTTTGAAGATAGAATCAAAAACGTGCTTGCTGCGCTCAAACTTGAGGGACAGACAAAACTTAGCGATTTATCCGGTGGCTGGCAAAGAAAGGCTGCGCTAGCTAGAGCGCTTGTTCGCGACCCCGATGTACTATTACTCGATGAGCCGACTAACCATCTTGATGTAACAACAATTGAATGGCTCGAGAGTTTTCTCAAAGATTTCCGTGGCTCGATCATCTTTATTTCACACGATCGAGCCTTTATCAAATCGATGGCTACACGCATCGTTGATCTAGACCGCGGCAATCTTGCTTCCTTCCCAGGGGATTATGAGAATTACCTTATTGAAAAAGAAGAAATGCTTCGCGTAGAAGAAATGCAAAATGCTGAATTTGACAAGAAGCTTGCGCAAGAAGAAGTGTGGATTCGTCAAGGTATCAAAGCAAGGCGTACACGTAACGAAGGTCGAGTTAGAGCCTTAAAGGCGTTAAGAGAAGAGCGCAAAGAGCGTCGAGAAGTGCAAGGTAAAGCGAATTTGCAAATTGACGACACGGCACGCTCAGGAAAAATTGTCTTCGAAGCCAAAGAACTGTCTTATAAAATCGAAGGTTCTTCGATTGTGGACAATTTTTCGTTTAATATCATGCGCGGCGATCGGATCGCATTGATCGGACCGAATGGTTGTGGCAAGAGTACTTTGATTAAGCTGTTGCTGGATAAGATCAAACCGACGTCGGGAACTATTCACTGCGGTACCAAGCTTGAAGTTGCTTACTTTGACCAATACAGAGAAGTTCTCGATCCAGAAAAGTCTGTAATTGATAACCTTGCTGATGGAAAACAAGAGGTAATGGTAGGAGGTCGGCAGCGTCATGCGCTGAGTTATCTGCAAGACTTCTTATTTGCGCCTCATCGTTCACGTACGCCGGTAAAAGCCTTATCTGGCGGAGAAAAGAATCGGTTGCTTTTGGCGAGAATTTTCCTTCGTTCAAATAATCTTCTGGTTTTGGACGAACCGACCAATGATCTTGATATCGAGACATTAGAACTGTTAGAGGACCTTTTGGCCAACTATCAGGGAACTCTGATCTTGGTTAGTCACGACCGTCAATTTGTCGATAATACGGTGACATCCAGTTGGATTTTCGAAGGAAATGGGATCATTGAAGAGTTTGTCGGTGGTTATCATGATGCACAACTGCAGCGCTCACAAGCTCATAAAACGCGCCAAATTCCTTTGTCATCTGATAAAGCGGCAGTATCATCACAGAGTAATCCTAAGCGCCCAGAAGAGAGAAAAAATAAAAAGCTTTCCTACAAGCTTCAACGAGAACTTGAAGAATTACCATTAAAGCTTGAAAAACTTGAGGAAGACATCGATACATTACAGCAACAAGTTAACAGTGGAGATTTCTTCAGTAAGTCTTCTGATGTGACTCAACCTATCCTGGATAAGCTTACAGCGACAGAGCAAGAATTGGAGCAGGCATTTGAGCGCTGGGAAGAACTCGAGTCGATGCAAAAAGAAAGTGAATAACTGTCATAAAAACTTCAAAAATGCCGCTGTTAACAGCGGCATTTTTTTTAGTAAAAGCCACAAGTTTAACTCTCTGATTATTGGTAATTAATTTTTACATTGAGGCAGAGTTTAGGGGTTATTTTGTTAGTTTTTTCTTTTTGTATTAACTAGTTAAGAGAAAAGAAGGATGTTCGGAGTATCGCTTCACACTTTAACATATCGTGGTGTTTTTAGCTTGAATAAGCCTGCTTTTTGAACGAACCTTAACAGTGAAGTAATAAAAGCTTCATAGCGCTACTAGCCTCGAATACGAAGCTGGTGGGCTATATAATTACTAAATTAATACGTTAAAACACAATGTATGAGGACGAACCTATGAAGAGACAAAAGCGTGACCGCTTAGAAAGAGCTCAATCAAAAGGGTATAAAGCAGGCTTAAATGGCCGCTCTATGGAAGCATGTCCGTATCAACAAATGGACGCTCGTTCCTACTGGATGGGCGGTTGGCGCGATGCCAGAGAAGATAAACACTCTGGTCTCTACAAATAACGCTATTCCACATACGATAAAATATTATCTAACCAGCCCCGATCATCGGGGCTTTAAAAGGATACCTAATGCACTATAACTAAATATTTTGACAACAAAAAAGTGGCGCTAAATGGCCACTTCTAAACATTTAATGTTAAATCTAGAAAGAAGAAGTATCTTGGAAAAGGCCCACTTTAAGATCTTTCGCGACATAGATTTCTTTGCCATCTACACAAACTCGACCGTCAGCCAAACCCATAACAAGTTTGCGGTTAACAACGCGTTTCATGTGAATTTCATAAGTCACTTTTTTTGCTGTTGGAAGGATCTGGCCAGTAAATTTAACTTCACCAACACCCAAGGCTCTGCCTTTTCCTTTGCCACCGACCCAGCCTAAGAAAAATCCAACCAACTGCCACATCGCGTCTAGACCCAAACATCCTGGCATTACTGGATCACCAGGGAAGTGGCAGTCAAAAAACCATAAATCTGGAGAAATATCGAGCTCAGCAAGGATCAATCCTTTACCGAAATCACCTTCTGTTTCTGACATTTTAGTGACGCGATCCATCATTAGCATGTTAGGCGCAGGCAATTGTGGGTAGCCAGGTCCAAACAATTCGCCTTGGCTTGAGGCTAGAAGATCATCACGATTGTAAGAATCACGTTTATTTTGCATTATCAATAACTCCAATATTTGGTAGCAGCATGTTAGTGAACAGGTGTACGCTAAACAAGTCCGATCAGTAAAATTCTGGATGAAAAACGGGGTTATGCGAACCAGTTTTTGATGCGAGCCACAATTCCTTGAGAATGTTCGTGTCTTTCATATTTCTCAATACGTTGGGCGATTTTATTGATAACACTATCTTCATCATCGTCATCCCTGAAGGGCTTGCCCATAATGATCGGGATAGCGTCATCAACGGTCGCGACAGACCATATATGGAATTCGTTGTTTTTAATGCTTTCGACAACATCTTTATGCAGAGAAAGATGCTTTAGATTAGACTTAGGTAAAATCACGCCTTGCGAGCCAGTAAGCCCTTGGTGTTTACAAACATTATAAAAGCCCTCAATTTTTTCATTTAGGCCTCCAACTGCTTGCACACGGCCAAATTGGTCAACAGCGCCCGTAACGGCGATTTGTTGATTAATTGGGTATTCAGACAGTGCAGAAACAAAAGAGCATAGTTCAGCTAATGTTGCGCTATCGCCATCGACTTCGATATAGGATTGTTCAAATACAACAGAAGCAGAATAGGGTAACGGTTCATCAAGCTTTAATGCACTGCTAACAAAAGCCTGCATAATCATCATGCCTTTAGCGTGCAAATTACCGCCTAGTTCAGCCTTGCGTTCGACGTCGGAGATATCACCATCGCCGAAATGGATAACACACGAAATCCGACTCGGTTCACCATAGGAAACAGGGTGACCGGAGGTGCTGATGACGGTTAGACCATTGACTTGTCCTATACATTCTCCCTTGGTTTCTATGATTACTTGTCCATCAGTAATATCGGAAAGGGCGCGCTCTTGAAGGTAGGCTTCGCGGTAATGCTTATTCTCGATAGCTTGGTCAATGTCATACTCAGATATGACTTTACCATTGCTGGTTAGCATCGCTTCTTGAAATAGTGAGAGGTACCAAAGCACTTCAATGGGCATGTAACCTTGATCTTCTGTGTGCCTAGCACCTGCATGCATCAATCTATGTACAGCACCAAATGAGAGAGAAGGGAGCTGATAAGTTGCGATAATCCAACGCAAATAGCCTAAGTATTGATTGATACTGGTTTCGTTGAGTTGAATTTCTCCCTCGATTTCGGTGTATAGGGCAATGTTGTCATAAATGTAAGGATCAATGTATTCAAATTCAGAAATTTGAACTCCGCGGCCAACAATGACAAGCTTGATATCATACGACTTTGATTGTTGCTCATTAGCAATTTTACTCGGATTCGCATTGACCGGTGAGACTTTTTCATTGAGAAGAATAGATTTCAGAATTTGCCAGCTGGATGGATTGGCGAGTAAAAGACTCATTGGAATAATCAGGTAGCCACCATCGGCTTTATCAACCAGACCGTCATTCTTTGTTACAATGTCACCATGGTCATTACAGTTGTATGAACCCAATAGGGTGGCTATATTTAAAGACTCAGTAGTAACAATTGGTTTGTTAGCATCAAGCGTTGAGAGGCCATCTTTAATCAGACTACGATAAAATGCATTATCATATGCATCGACAACCAATAAACGAGTAAAGCCTTTTAGCGAGCAGAGGGTTTTCAATGCTTGCTTCAACCTTGGCTGCAGTTGTAAGAAGTCGACTTGCTCAATTTCATCCAAACGTTGAATTTGGGCATCGTACTGAGAGTATTGCGGAGTGATGGCGTGCCAGCTTTCTTGGTTCATTCAATCAATTCGTATACTAAAAATGTAGAAAAATTATATAGAAAAATGTGCTAGGTAGATACTGGTAATTTTGTGATGACAAAGATCGCTTTTAAAAAAGTTTAGGATTGTAACTTTAATCAGTTAGGGTTACGCTGTCACCTTAATGTAAGGATAAACGACTTCACGATGAAATATCAGCAGCTAGAAAATTTAGAATGTGGGTGGAAGTGGAACTACTTGGTCAATAAGTGGAAAGCCGGTGAGTCCATCACTCGATACGTTGATAGTAGCGAGGCAAAAGAAGCAGTTAATCAGCTTCGCCAGCTAGAACATGACCCCACTCAGGTCCTTGAATGGATCAACGATCATATGTCTCCTGATTTTGATAATAAACTCAAACAGGCGATAAGAGCGAAACGTAAGCGACATTTTAATGCTGAGCAAGTTCATACCAAGAAAAAGTCTATCGATTTAGATTATCGTGTATGGGAAAAACTATCACATCGGGCCAATGAGCTGGGTTGTACGTTATCTGATGCTATTGAGTATCTACTTTCAGAGGCTTCTCGTAGTGAGAAAGCTAGCAAAGCCGTAAGCAGCCTCAAAGAAGATCTAAGTAAACTTTTAGATTAGGGGATAGGCTATGTTAACCCTGCTATTTATAACCTGTACGATTATCTTTTGGCTGGTTTTTATCGACAGACCTGTCGCTAAAATCAAGGTTCAAGAAGGAAAAATCGTAGCTTGTAAAGGGCATATTCCGCATGGGTTTAAAAAGAACCTAATAGAAATTGGCGATAAAGAAACGTTTTCGGGAACAATTAAAGTGTATATGGCGCGTTCCGATGCCAAACTCTTATTTACAAGAGACATCCCTAAACCTGTGCAGCAGCGCATAAGAAATGTATTTCCTCACCAAGGTTTCAAATCTAAAGGTAAAAAACGTTCCATTTAAAATAGTGCAGTGCGTTATGATGCCTTTTATTTGTTACATTATAATGCACTATAACTAAATTAATATATTCTAAATTATAATGTATTTAATCACTATTCAATAAATTCAAGTATAAATATAACCTTATCTATACGATCAATCTCTAACAAATAAAGTTACAATGTAACTTATTAATACAATTTGATGAACTTATGTGTTTTTTTTAGGGAAGTGGCTCAAACTATCTATTACTGCATATCGTTTAGTAATGAAAAATTAGGTAAAGTGACTCGTTATTGACACAGAACAAAGATATTAAAAATAGTATTCAACGTTCAGGTATAGCAAACACTCCAAGGAGTATCACAATGTCAGCAAAAAAATGGTTGATCGCCGTTGTGCTAATGGGTTCCGTTTCCGTGCATGCAGAGGTTGCCGATAATATCGAAGACATAAAAAATACAATAGATGGTATACAAGATAGCATCTCACAATCTCAAGATACGATGCAGTTTGTACGATCAGTAACATCTCCGCTCAAGACCCCACAGCCCAAGCATACCAAAGATAGGCCGGCGCATAGCTACTTTACAATAGAGAGCTACAATATCTATAGTAGTGCAGCGGGTAAACGTATGGTCCAAGCCGTCATTACTAACCACTCTGGCAGTGGTGTTCGCCTTAAGCCAGAGCAAATAAAGGCTTATTTTGGTGGTCAACGATTCATATCACCGCTTTCTATTGAGCAAGACGGTACGTTCGCACAAGGAGAAACTAAGTCGGTAACACTTCATTTTGGTACTAACAATGCTTCGGTTATCGGTTTAATCACAAGAAGCTATTAAGCTCCTCCAAAAACATATATTCTACTCAAAGCCCAAAATAAACGTTTGGGCTTTTTTGTAACTATTTACCGGCACTAATATGAAGAGATACTGGTGTGGAAGGTGAAGAACACGCTAATCAAAGCTGTCTTAGTTGTAAATTATAGACAAATATATCCTTTCGCAGCTCTAGCAAAGGGTAGGCCGATCTCACGCGGATAGCATCAAATCATTTTTCATTAGATCAACCTAATTAGGAGTACTTCAGAGAGTCTTTTTCGTTCATAACACACTTTGGTGTACATTATCTAAAAGCCGTCATATTGTGTTTACTAACGCAAAAGAATATATATGCATGATTTATAAAACAAAAAAAATTGATTAGTATCAAACCAAGTATTTTTTGTTACTGATATTAATGGCCAGCTATCTCACAAATATAAAGGCCATAACAAAATGAAACTAAACACATTTATCACCTGCATTACTTTATTTCTAACCTCGGCAGCTTTTGGGAACACTTCCTATGTCTATTGTGGACTACCAGATGGTAGTGACTGGGAATGGTTACTTGATGGTAATGATAACTACGAAACCATTGAAGGCCAATGGGCTCGTGTCACTGAGGTCAACGGTCAATATTTTAATGTTTTTCGTGTTGATGAAGCGATTTACAATACTAAAGTATTTAATTGTTTAGCAGGTTATGTTCCTCAACCCGCTGAAAGTGGTACTTCTCGATGGGAAATCTTTGAAATTATAAAGCCTGATGGCTCTAGTTATTGGATAGATTCTTACAAAACCTACTATAGCCTTAGTAGTAATCAGGCGGTAACAAATCTCGCAATGAGAATTCTCTAACGCAGAGAAAATAGTAAAGTTACTGAATTTCATTGATACACGCCAAAACTTTATTTATCGGTCAATCATAGAAAAGCGCATCTAGTTCCGTATTTTCTCGCTCTATTCTCACTGTTATAGGAAAGATCATGTCTAGTAATCTCTTTAAAGAAACTCTTCTTCGTGTCGGTAGTGACAATGTGAAATCTATGTACCACAGGGCAAAAGACGATTCAGGCCGAAAGGTTATCGCCGTGGCCTGTGCTCTGGAGCTAGTAAAACACTCAAGTCAAAATTCTGGTTGCTTAAAAGAAAATATTTGTAATTTAAATATGATCGTTGAAGCTATTGAAGCCGAATTAAAGCCAGCAGAAACAAAAAAAATATTAGAAAGTTAGTCGAAAAGGCTGTACCTAAATGATACAGCCTTTTAATTCCTAGCCTCATCTACATCATAGGGGCTCGAGTAAATACTTTAAGATGTGACCTTTACGACGAGTAGGGAACATACGTGTTTATCTAATGACTGAAATTGAGTGTTTGTCGAGATACTTGCTAATGTTTAAATGTGAGGCTGTGGTGTTATTACTTTTTCTTCAATACTAGGAACTGTACATAAACACAGTGCTTGGTTTTTTCGGCATTTTCGAGTACTTGAAGATCAAATTTCATCTAGAAAACATGCATATAGAGCTTAAACAAACTAATCTTTGACGATCGACGAGGTATTATAATGAGCTTATCGATAAAGCCAGCATTATTGTGACCACGTAACGCTTTGAATTAGTGGTAGTCATTAAGTGAACTACGGCATTTATCTTCAATATGTTAGAACAGAATCTTGACCTAAGCTGTGATTAAAAAGAGACGTGATACTTAATAAGTACAACATAGACAGAATTGCAGAGCGAAGAAAACGCTGGCAACAAGTGGTCATAAGATTGGCGAGAAACTACAAACAATCACAATCATTTCAAAGAAATTATTTTCTAATAGTGTTACCAGAACAGAATAACGATGATTAAACAGAGACAATCGAGAACATCATAATTACCACACGTAGTAAAATTTTTGCAGCCTGGATAAGGTAGACCCAGTCGGTGAGATTAGACAAAAACGAACGTAATTAGTGTTAACAAGCGTAAATATTGCCAAAATATCGCTCTATTTCTTCTGTTACTTTAGTGCGCATTATGTATATTATGTTAAATTAAGTTTGATTGTGCATATATACACCTCCTCTATACTTATTCCATTTCCATTGTTTCATTAAACATAAGTCATTTACCATAAAATATATAATATTCAATAACTTATTATCTTCGAAATGAGTTATTGAATATTACCGCCATAAGCTATGTCAATAATCGCTCTACGATTTTCATCATTCGGCTACTGCTCCCAGCGCTTAGTAATAACTTTGAAACAAAATTGAAACTTTTATAGGATAGCATTCCAATTAATGACTTGGTCATTAGTAAATATGGATGTTAGTACTAATCGTACAAGGAGTAAGATGTATGAAAATGTATGTTTGTTTGAGTGCCCTTTTTTTATTCTCTGTGAGTATCAACGCTAAAGAGCTAAAATTATGTGGCGTGGAATGGCCCCCTTTTACTTATAGCCACGATGGGAAAATTACTGGTGGATTAACCTACGATATTTTGAGTGAGGCTTTTAATAGGCTTAACATCAAAGTAGAAAAAGATGTAATACCATGGGCTCGATGTCTTTCTTATGTTGAGACTGGCAAATACGATGCTGTTATCGATAATGCTGCGCTCGCCCCGTTCATTACAGGGAGACATCCTACAGCAAAGTACACGCTTGGTGTCTACGTAAGAGAAAACTATGAACAAACAGATTTTTCATGGTCATCACTCGTCGGTAAGAGCATAGGTTTAGTGAGAGGATATGATTATACCGAGACTATTACCAGTTATGACGGTTGGATCAGAGAATATGCATCCACAGATGAATTAGCTCTCGGAAAGTTGAAAGTTAATCGCTACGACTATGTATTGCTTGATACGATAAGCGCAGACCTTTTGGCCAAAAAAGTGAACATTAAGATTCGCATGTTAAAACCTGAGGTCGACTCTACGAAATTATATTTAGCGTTTAACAAAGATAATGAAGACACTCTCGAAGCTTATGATAGGGTTTTAGGAGAAATGATCCAAGACGGTACTATGGATAGTATTTATCTCAAATACTTGCCTAAAAACTACTCTACATTGGTTGAAAATCATGCTTTATAATCTATTTATCACCAAGCCCGTTTCCACGGGCTTAAGTTTTATGAACGATTTTAACATAATGAAATTATCTAGGCTAATATCAACATTTACCGATCTTATATCCTTATATCCACATAGAGCTAAAACTGGGCTTCCATCATCTTAAAAACTTCATTAGTAAACGAGCCTTTATCTGAATACCAAAAAAATGGCTGTTGTGAAGAAACCGAATATTGCGCTCCTTCTTTCTCTGAGTACCTAATTAGAGTCTGAATTTTAAAGTCGCCACCATGGTGATTACTTTCTGATTCATTTAAGTAGATTCTCAATAGAACGTGAGCCACTTGATCACTATCCAATATATCTTCGATTTTTTTTGGGTACTGTTTTTTGTCATCTATTTTGGTTATTTCTATCAAAGGCCTATTCGAAGAATCACTGTAATTGTCGTAATTAAAACCTAATGCAAGATAAAACGACTCAACCAGATCTTCGATAGAGTCAAGAAAAGCAATTGTCCAATGTTCAGCGTTTGAATTTAGTGTTTGTTTCGCGGTGAGCATGTCTTGATATCTTTTATTTCCCATTTTACTCCCTCTTGGTTCCTCGAATCGAACCAGAAAGCCTGATTTATGGCTAAGCCCGTTTCCACGGGCTTAGATTTTAGTTGTGAATTTAAAGTCGTGAAAATATCTAGGCTGCTCTCACTATTAGAAATCTAGATCGGGCTCTTCAGAAACGATCTCCACATCAAAAGTATTGTCTCGAACCTCTCTAATCGTGAGGTTATCGGGGAAATTCTCAAACTCTCCATTTTCGTGAGATACGCTGACGTCACCGTATGAATCAATTTTAAAATACAGAGAACCATTGCTTATGAATTGACCAAAATTAGGACTGCTGTGATCCATATTGCGGACAGGGATTTGTGTCACAATACTTTCTCCACCCTCGGTTGGGTTCAAAGTGCCAAGCAGTTGGTATGTTTCGTTGTCGGTACAAGAGTTAACATCTGCCCCCTCTCCTTCTCCGTAGACTTTGGGCATCATGCAGTATAGTGTCCCAGTGTTGATCCCATCCACCAAACGAATATAAACTCCCTCTACTTCTTTAGGTGTTACCTTGAACTTTGATAAGCCTCCTATAAAGTTGAGATCCGGCGTATTTTCCATCAATTCGTAGGCCTGAGTAGGTTTTGATTCATAGTGAGTCCAAGCAAAAACCTTAGAAAACTGACCAATTTCGACAGATTTAAATTTATCATTTAAAAATGATGGTAAGTTAACGACTCCAACGCTTTCATCATATTTATGAACTTGTCCTTGATAGTTGAAACCTTCATAAAACAACGCTCCTGTATTAAAAGGTGCTTTACTCAACTCTTTTAGAGTACACTTATATTCTCCATTTATTTTTGAATAGAACCAGGTCTTAGTTCCATGAGCAGGTTCGAAATCTTTACAAACAACATACTTACCAAGGTATGGGTCAAAAACCGCAACAGATGTTTCGGTACCCTCGCCAATGTTAACTGCCGGAGATGACCAATAAGCATCCTCTAGGGTATACGTGCGAATTACTCCTGGGTCCAGCAGGCCATGAATAGAATCTGGCGCATAATTATCACCATTTGTTGCAAATGCTGGATAAACCTTGTGATTCGACATATTGTCTATTGAATATTTAGGTACCCCTGAGTCAGGGAAATAGGTATCTTCATCAGCTGTGCAGTCTTTACCGGATATAGAGGACTTTTCATGTCGATATCCATTATATTCAGTTACAAGAAGCGTGTAATTACACATTGGATAGTTGCGCCGAGAAGTTCTGAACTCTTTACTAAATACGTCTGTACCACTATTATTTATTGCCTTAACTGTTACATAATCGGTGCTAGGCCTCCATCCAAAATAATCCATTACATTTGGTGAATAGTAAATTTCATAACCATTCCCATCAATAATTTTTATATTCATTCCATCTGGATTATTAAAACTAAACCCATCAGCAAATACTGTCCCAGAAAAAATCAAGCCCAGTATTGAGATAATAAACTTATTGTATTTGCACATTATAATATCCTTATTTTCGACAATCTAAACATATGCTCTAAAACTTCATATAAGATTGTCTAATTGACTAGGTTTTAATTACATTCAGATGTTCCAACTTCTTTCCAAAGCCAGTTTGAGGGAGGGAAACCATAGCTCACAAACCGTGCTTCCCACAGTATTCCTTGATAGGAGACAATGTCGCCTTTGCGGTAAAGTTGACTGTTATTCCATGCATTTTCGCAAGCGCCTGTTGCCGCTTTTAGTGTACAAGTGTATTCGCCGTCAACTTTCCGATATACAAATGTTTTTGTTCCCATAGCCGGTGTATTATCTTCACAAATAATATAACTTGAATATGGGTCGTAAGCTGCGGTAGAAAGAATGTCTCCTTCATGAATATTGACAGAAGGCGAAGACCAATAAGCATCATCAGGAGTATAAGTTCTGATCTCCCCTGGCCTTACCCATCCGTGGACTGAATCAGCAGCAAACTCTTCGCCTTCTTTTCTAAATGAAGGGTTAAATACGTGGTCGGAGGCGTTATCAAGAGTATATTTAGGGACACCGGTATTTGGATGGTAGTTATCCTCATCAGACGTACAGCCACGAGAAGATAATGATGACATTTCATGCTTATAACCCTCATATTCTGAGAGTAACAGAGTATAATTACACATAGGTCCATTACCATGAAGTGAAGTACGGAAATCTTTTCTGAAAACTTCACTATTATCCGCATTTTTTGCAGTCACCGTGACGTAATCTGTTTGCGGAGTCCAACCAAAACCATCCATACTTGCCATAGAATGATACAATGATGTGTTATTTTCATCGACAACATCAACTGTTAACCCATCTGGGTTATTAAAATTAAATCCGTCCGCAAACACTGCTCCGGATAGGGAAACCATAGCACCAAGCATGATTAATCTATTTTTAAAAAACATATCATTTCCTTAATATATTAAATATTCAATCAATAAATTCATCTAGGTCATCCCCAGATAAATATAGACATAATAAAAAAACTTAAGGTTGTAAAAATATATTTTAACCATTTATTTATTCATGAGATCTATAGTAAAAAAAATCAAAATCAAGATAACATTTAAATTAAAAGTTAAGTTTATATAATTCTAATTTAATTTGTATTTTAAAGGCTTTAAATAACTTATTTAATAATAATTCCAATTAAATAAAATGTTCAGACAGGTCGCTATTATATAAATAGGACTTTTATCTCTTTGAGTACTTTTCTATAACTTTTTGTATCAATTTTTAGTTATAGTGCATTACGATTTTTATGAGTTGTAACGGATTTAATGGTATAAGCTCTTTATGACAAAGTAATAATTATGAGAACCCCTGTGAGTTTAGTTATCTTAGACGGCGGAATGGGCCGGGAACTACAAAGAATAGGCGCTCCATTTTCTCAGCCTTTATGGAGTGCCCAAGCATTAATAGAAGCACCAGAGTATGTGAAGCAAGCACATTGCAATTTTATTCAAGCAGGGGCAGATATAATAACGATAAACAGTTATGCATGTGTACCCTTCCACCTTGGCGCTGCTCTCTACAAGCAAAAAGGACCTGAACTCGCGATCCAGGCTGCGATACTAGCAAGAGAAGCTGTCCAAAATTCAGAAAAAAAGACAGCGCTTATTGCCGGCTCTTTACCACCAGTTCTAGGCTCTTATCGTCCTGATCTGTTCAAACCTAAAATAGCATTTGACGTTACCGAGCAACTCTACACAGCTCAAGACCCATATTGTGATCTGTGGATAGCAGAGACTGTGGCTAGTATCGCTGAGTTAAAGGTTATGCTCACTTTTGCAGCTCAATCATCAAAGCCCTTCTATATCGCTTTTACTCTAAATGATGACGTTAACGCTAAAACGCCAACATTGAGATCAGGCGAACAATTATCAGAGGCGATTGAATATCTGAGAGAAACTGACGTTCGCGGAGTATTGTTAAATTGTTCTATTCCTGAAGTTATAGGGCCTGCATTACTGCTTATAAAGGCTTTAAGAAAACATTTAACAATAGGCGCATATGCAAACAGCTTTATTCCTATCGATGAGAACCACAAAGCAAACAGTACCTTTCAATCTCTCCGCTCTGTTTCTGAGCAAGCGTATTTGCATCATGCACAAAACTGGTACGAGGCAGGTGCGCGGATCATTGGCGGATGTTGCGGCATCGGCCCAAGTCATATCGCTGAAATAGCTCAATGGAAAGAGAAATTGTGACTTTTATAAATTTCATCTAATTTTATAATCACTCACACAACTTAACACTCGCGATTGAATAGATTAATAAGGAAAATAGAATTTAGCTTTTTAATCAATAAGGATATGATAATGAAAGCTTTTGTATGTTCTATTTTTCTATGTCTCGTGTCGCTGTCTGCACCATCGGTGGCGCAGATAGGACAAATTACGTTTGAAGGAACTACCTACCCCGTAGTCAAGTTAGACTCCGAGATCAAAACGAGTACAACTTTGGAAATACCCTTCGATAGTAAAGATGTGACACAACAACATGAGTCAAAGGTAGAATTGGCTAATTTTCGTTGTAGGATGACGATCAATCAAAAGAATTACATCAGAAACCTCAAAGCAGGTGACGCAACCCTAGTTTATTCATTTGAACAAAAATGTCCTTATAAACAGGTCTCTGGTCAACTGACCAATCTGTCTAACGCATGGTTACGCTTAGTTTTAGTCGATAACTCTGGGAATATAGTTGAAGGGCCATCTCGATGGGTAACCGCTAATCCTAAAAACGGCAAATACCACTGGGTCGTGCTGAATCAATCTTCTGACGCAAGCAGAGGTGATGGTTACGTAGAGACTAAGGAAGTTCGCTGATTGGCAATAAATGGCGGGTCAATCGCCCGCCATACTATCCTAGTATCGAAAACTTACCACTACACTGCCATCCATGCCTTTCTTTTTTAGTTTCACTTCGAAGTCTTCATTGTCATTGCTAATCTGAGCATTTAGCTTATCTATACGAATTGCTAAACCTCTTTCCTTACCCTCAACACTCCAATCCGAAGAAGGCAATGAGAGCGAAACACCTTTGTCATTTTTTACTGCTGAAAAACGCGCTTTATCGATGGTAAAAGAGCAATTTGGTTGAAGAAAACACGAAATAGCTTCTGGATTGGAGAAGTTTATCGTTCGCCATATAAAAGCAACAACTAATATAGTTAACATGAGGATTATTTGTGCCAAACGGCCTGTGGTTAGTTTTTGCGCTGCCATAGCGAATTTTAGCTCCGTGTAACAAACTTCAAAGTTTTCAGATAAAAAGGTCAAAACCCGATCAAGTGTAAGGTTACCTTACTGTCATTGATTTGTTAAATGCAGTATAATTAAGCATTGAAAATGCCACTTTTTCTTAAAATCAGCAAGTCAATTTGACAGGGAATAACTAGTTACAATTTCTCACCGATTTGGGTGGCATTACGACTTATGTCGTATTGGAAGTAAAGTGTAGTTAATTAAAAAACTGGAAGCATGCAAATGAGCCAAGAAAAGCAGCTAGAACAAAACTACAACTATACAGTCGTTCGTCAATTTTCCCTTGTCACTATCCTCTGGGGTATTGTGGGAATGTCTGTAGGAGTTTTGATCGCCGCTCAGTTAGTTTGGCCACAGCTAAATTTTGACACGCCGTGGCTGACGTACAGTCGTTTACGTCCTCTGCATACTAATGCGGTTATTTTTGCGTTTGGTACAAGCGCCCTATTCGCAACCTCTTACTATGTCGTTCAACGAACCTGCCAAACACGGTTATTTGGAGGTCCTCTGGTAGCGTTTACTTTTTGGGGATGGCAAGCCATCATCTTATCAGCAATCGTTACTCTCCCAATGGGCCTCACCTCCACTAAAGAATACGCAGAGTTAGAGTGGCCAATTGATATCGCCATTGCAGTGGTTTGGGTATCATACGCCATCGTCTTCTTCGGCACAATGGTCAAGCGAAAGACGTCACACATTTATGTCGCTAATTGGTTCTTCGGCGCATTCATTCTGACAGTCGCGGTATTGCATATCGTGAACAGTATGGCAATACCAGTATCACTCACGAAGTCTTATTCGATATACTCTGGTGCTGTCGATGCTATGGTTCAGTGGTGGTACGGACACAATGCAGTTGGATTCTTGCTGACGGCGGGTTTCTTGGGGATGATGTACTACTTCGTTCCAAAACAAGCTGGACGTCCCGTTTACTCTTATCGTTTATCGATCGTCCATTTCTGGGCTCTAATATCACTTTATATTTGGGCTGGCCCTCATCACCTCCACTACACTGCGTTACCAGATTGGACTCAGTCTCTTGGTATGGTGATGTCAATCGTTCTGTTTGCTCCATCTTGGGGGGGAATGATAAACGGAATCATGACGTTATCTGGTGCATGGCATAAGTTGCGTTACGACCCGATTTTACGCTTCCTGGTTGTTTCGCTTTCCTTCTACGGAATGTCCACCTTCGAAGGACCTATGATGGCGATTAAAACCGTCAACGCACTATCGCATTACACCGACTGGACCATTGGTCACGTTCATTCAGGTGCACTCGGTTGGGTAGCCATGGTATCTATTGGCTCTCTGTACCATCTTATTCCTCGCCTATTTGGACAAGAGCGTATGTACTCTGTCGCTCTCGTCAATACTCACTTCTGGCTGGCCACTATCGGCACGGTACTTTATATCGTTGCTATGTGGATGTCGGGAGTTATGCAAGGTTTAATGTGGCGAGCAGTAAACTCAGACGGTACGCTCACCTATAGCTTTGTTGAATCAGTTCAGGCCTCTTACCCATTCTACTTTATGCGTTTCGTAGGAGGTGCGATCTTCCTGACTGGTATGTTGTTGCTCGCTTATAATGCTTATAAGACAGTGACAGCGCCGAAAGACAGCCTCAAAGCTGCGCCACAGCCAGCATAGGAGATCGTAACATGAGTTCTAATTCTACTAACCGTCATGAACTGATCGAAAAGAATGCGGGTTTACTGGCGATATTAATTATCTTTGCGATAAGCCTTGGTGCGCTCGTGGAAATCACTCCGCTTATTTTCCAGGATCAAACAACCAAACCAGTTGAAAACCTGCGCCCGTACACTGCCTTGGAAATGGAAGGCCGTGACATTTATATCCGTGATGGGTGTCATGTATGTCATAGCCAAATGGTGCGTCCATTCCGTTCTGAAACCGAGCGCTATGGACATTACTCAGTCGCGGGAGAGAGCGTTTATGAGCATCCTTTTTTATGGGGTTCAAAACGTACTGGCCCAGACTTAGCTCGAGTCGGAGGACGGTATTCTGATGAATGGCATCGTGCTCACTTGATGGATCCACGCGCACTTGTGCCGGAATCAAATATGCCAGCGTTTCCTTGGCTAGCTGATAACTTATTGGATGGAAAGGATACCGAGAAGAAATTGCGCTTATTCCGTGATCACTTTGGCGTACCTTACACCGATGAGCAGATCGCAAACGCGTCAAAAGAAGTAGAAGGTAAGACAGAGATGGATGCAATCATCGCTTATCTTCAGTCTCTTGGTCACGCAATGAAGTAATTTAGGGGGTCAATTATGGATATAGGTACTTTCCACGGTATTTGGACCATAGTGTTGTTCGTGAGCTTTATTGGAATCGTGATCTGGGCGTTTAGTAAAAGACGAAAGGCACGATTTGAAGAAGCCGCCAATCTGGTTTTTGCTGATGAGCAGGAAGCACCCGAAAAAGAACAAGGAGTGACTAAGAAATGAATTTGTTCTGGAGCTTTTGGATAATTATCATAACAGTCGGTACCCTGCTCGGCCTTTTCTTCATCCTGAGATGGTGTCTCAATGATAGCACCGGTATCGAAGAAGGTACGGATATGGGCCATGAATATGATGGTATCCGTGAATTAAATAACCCACTACCAAAATGGTGGACATATCTCTTTTTTGGCACGTTTATATTTGCTGCCATCTATCTCGCTCTCTACCCAGGGCTAGGCAGCTTTAAAGGTCTACTAGGTTGGCAAAGTTCCGATCAAACGGTCACTAACGTTGCTGAGTATAAGGCGTCTATTGCCTCGGCTCAAAAAGATAAGCGACTCGATCAATTTGCCAAAGAGCTGGATGATGCAGACAGATATTTTGGAGAAGCGTTCAACAAGCTAGCTTATGTTGAGGGTACTAAAGACTTACGCCCGATTCCAACCATTGCCGCTGATCATGAAGCAATTCAAGTCGGTCAAAGGTTATTTTTGCAAAACTGTTCTCAGTGCCACGGTTCAGATGCGCGAGGTCAGAAAGGCTTCCCTAACCTGACGGATGGAGCTTGGTTATACGGTGGAGAACCTCAAGCAATTGTCACAACGCTACTTTATGGTCGTGCTGGACAAATGCCTGCTTGGAAAGATGCACTCGGTGTTCAAGGGGTTAAAGAAGTAGTTAGTTACACGCTGAGCCTATCAGGAAGAAAAGTTAACGTACGTGAAGCCGAGGCGGGTAAAGCGCGCTTTGTTGTATGTGCTGCCTGCCATGGTACAGACGGAAAAGGAAACCCTGCGATTGGTGCCCCAGATTTAACCGACCAAACTTGGCTATACGGAGGCACTCGTGCTGATCTCATGGAAACCGTCTTAAACGGCCGTGCGGGCGTAATGCCTGCTTGGAAAGACATACTGGGAGAAGAAAAGATTCAGCTCGTCTCAGCTTATGTCTGGAGCTTAAGCAACCCGAGCGACAAATAAAACTATAGAGCCCCCTTCTTGCGGGGCTTTCTTTCCTGTAAGGTTTTACTTTCACCACTGATTTAATTGAGAAAGTTTATGGTTAAGCCCTGGTATAAACAATTCTGGCCTTGGTTTCTAATCCTTCTTCCCTTAACGGTTATCGTTTGGACAGTCATCACAGTGATTATTTTTTCTAAAAACTCTGTGTCACTAGTCACTGAAGACTATTACAAGAAGGGGAAAGGGATAAATGTTGATATATCCAAGCAAAAGATCGCGAAAGAACTTGGGTTGAGTGCTTCTGTCAGTTCACAAAATAAAGAGATAGTTATCAACTTTGATAAAGGTGTTACTGCTTATTATCCTGCTCTTTCAGTGATGTTTGCTCACCGCACTTTACCTGGAAAGGACTTCACTACAATGCTGACACCTGATGCCAATGGGGTGTACCGCTTAACAACAGACAGCAAAATTGAAGGACCTTGGTTTATCGAGATTACTCCACATAACAATGAATGGCTTATTCAAGGGCGCGTCTCATTCCCCTCTCAAAACCCAACTAAGCTATCGAATTAATTATGGCTGATCAATCCTGTTATCACTGTGGTGAAGACATACCAACCAACATGGATTTTCAAGTTGAAGTGCTAGGAGAGCCTAGAGCGATGTGTTGCCCTGGATGTCAAACCGTTGCACAGACAATCGTTGACAGTGGGCTTGTATCTTACTATCAATATCGCACAACGAAGGCTGAAAAAGCAGATCTTGTTCCTGAAGAACTTCAAGCACTTGTCCATTATGACAATGAACAAGTTCAATCTGAGTTCGTTAGTGTTGATGATCATCGCTCCGAGGTGACACTGTCACTTGAGGGGGTTTCTTGTGCTGCTTGTGCATGGTTGATTGAAAGACACCTTTCCGCTTCAGATGGTGTGCTCTCCATCAGAGTAAATACGACGACCCACAGAGCAACACTGATATGGGATCAGACCCAAACAAAGCTCAGCAAGCTCCTAAGTACCATACGTCAGCTTGGGTATAAAGCAGCGCCCTTTGAAGCCGATCAGCAAGAAGCAGCCTACCATCGCCAGATGAAGCAGTACCTATATAGACTAGGAGTCGCAGGGTTAGCAACCATGCAAATTATGATGCTTGCTTTTGCTTTATACTTTGAAGTGTTTGGAGATCTCGACTCAGAGTTCAAAAACTACTTGAGATGGGTCAGTTTAATATTTGCCACTCCCGTCATGCTTTATTCGGCTTTGCCCTTTTATCTGAATGCATTGCGTAGTATTCGCTCAGGTACCCTTGGCATGGACGTGCCCGTCTCAATAGCCATGATTTTTGCCTATATTGCAAGTTTAATAGCGACAATTACCCAACAAGGCGAGGTTTTCTTTGAATCCATATCTATGTTTGCTTTTTTCCTCCTTATTGGTCGATTTTTGGAAATGCGAGCGAGAAGAAAAGCAGCAGCAGCTAGTGGTAACCTGCTAAAACTTATACCAGCAATGGCAACAAAGCTTAATGGTGACAAAGTCCCTGTAAAAGCCCTAAAAATTAATGATAAAGTCCGAGTTTTACCAGGAGAAAATGTCCCTGCAGATGGAACCGTATTGTCGGGTCGAATTCATATAGATGAATCAATGCTTACTGGAGAATCAGTTCCAGTTGTTAAACAAGAAGGTGACCGGGTATTCGCAGGAACAATAAACGGTGAAGAAGCCTTTGATTTAGAGGTTAAAGCAACCAAAGCTGATTCCATGATATCTAATATCATCAAGCTTCAAGACCAAGCTCAATTATCTAAACCTAAAATTGCCAAAGTCGCTGATATTGTCGCTCGATATTTTGTCTCAATTGTATTGATCACGGCACTCACAACATGGCTATACTGGCATTTTCAAAAACCCGACGAAGCTTTTTGGATCATGCTCTCCGTTTTAGTGGCAACGTGTCCATGCGCTCTCTCGTTAGCGACTCCGACAGCTCTTACGTGTGCCACATCAAGTATGAGCCGTTTAGGTATACTTCTTCGTAAGGGACATGTTTTTGAGACTCTCTGTAAAATAAATCACCTTGTGGTCGATAAAACGGGCACACTCACCTACGGTGATATGGAAATATACCAAGTCGATACCTATACTGGAGTGTCAGAAAAAGAAGTCCTTGCGATTGCGGCCTCTATTGAGTCTCACGCCAACCACCCGATAGCTCGCGCCTTTCAGCATTATCACGACCCCAATATTTCGGTGACAAACGTTGAGAACTCAATCGGTGCTGGCTTGCAAGGTATGTATCATTCAAAACAAGTCAAAATTGGCAGTTATGAATATGTGCTTGGTGACGGAAGTGATAGCGAAGCTAACACAGTATATTTGTCCCTATCCAATCAGCATATTGCCAGTTTTAAGTATCGAGACCCTATTCGGGAACAAGCGGCGGAGTTTATTAGTAAATTTAAACACCAAGGAGTGGAGGTAACACTCTTAACCGGTGATACTAACGAGAGTGCCCTTGCAGTTGCGAATAAAGTTGGAATTGATAATGTTATCGCAAAAGCACGGCCTCAAGACAAACTCAACTTTCTGAATCAACAAGATAAAAATCAAATCAGCCTAATGGTTGGCGATGGTATAAATGACGCTCCAATACTTGCAGGAGCACATTTGTCAGTTGCTATGGGTAGCGGCACAGACGTTGCTAAAGCATCTGCTGACATGACTCTACTCGGAGATCGACTAGATCGGATTCTACAAGCTCGGACTCTTGCACTGCAAACCAAAAAATTATTTACCAAAATTTAGCCTGGTCTTTGGGGTATAATCTTCTTATTCTACCCTTAGCGGTATCTGGCTATGTCGCTCCTTATGTCGCAGTAATTGGAATGTCTGCCAGCTCTATTATTGTCGTTTCTAACTCATTGAGATTACTCAACTATGATGAGGGTAAGTAAATGGAAAGCCTTTATATCCTAATTCCTATAGCGATTTTACTTGTCTTTATCGCCGTCTTAGTTTTTTTGTGGGCAGTTAAAAATGAGCAGTTTGAAGATTTAGAAAGACAAGGTCACAATATTCTGTTTGATGAAGACGAAGAAAGAAAAGATTCAGAGAAACCGCCTAAATGAATATTGAGCTTATCAGTGCCTTTACCATAGGCATCGCAGGTGCTGGGCATTGCATAGGTATGTGCGGAGGTATAGCGTCAATGTTAACGCTTGGACCTAACGCATCATCAAATTTTATACCTTTTTTCTATAATATCGGCAGACTCATCGCCTACGCTTGTGCTGGAGCATTTATTGGTGGTGCGGTTGCATCACTTCTAGAGGTTAGCCAAATAAATAACGCCACAGGCTGGCTAAGAATATTTGCCGCATTATTTATGATATTACTTGCCTGTTATATTGGTCGTTGGTGGCATGGGTTGGTCTATGTTGAAAAACTGGGTCAAAAATTGTGGCAATACCTGTCCCCCTTAGGACGCTCCTTTTTACCGCTGAAGTCCCCTATCCATGCTATTCCTTTTGGTTTTATTTGGGGCTGGCTACCATGTGGGTTGGTCTATTCGATGCTGACTTGGTCGGCCGCTTCTGGTAGTGCCGTTGAAGGTGCCCTCATCATGCTTTCATTTGGCACAGGTACATTGCCGGCCATGTTATTTGTAGGCCACGCTGCTGCGCGTTTACAGAAAATCAAAAATTCAGCGTGGTTTCGTCAGACAGTTGCCATTCTAATACTTAGCTTCGGGGGTTACTCTCTCATCGACAGTATAAAATTGATATCACATATTCAGTGAATATGAACACTGTTTACTACACATAAAGACATACCAGTGATAACATCACCTTGCTCGATATATATGAAGGTCTATCATGATTCCTCTAAAACCCTCAAAACGACCAACGCTACAAGGAACCTGCGCAATACATTGCCAAGATTGCAGTATTAGCCAACTTTGTATTCCTTTTACCCTAAATGAACATGAATTAAATCGATTAGATAATATTATCGAGAGAAAAAGGCCGATTCAAAAAGGCCATCAACTTTTTAAAGCAGGTGATCCAATGAGATCACTCTATGCAATTCGTTCAGGGACTATTAAAACCTATACTATTACCGAACAAGGTGATGAACAAATTACCGCGTTCCATCTTGCTGGCGATCTTGTTGGTTTCGATGCGATTACAGAGGAGTGTCACCCAAGTTTTGCTCAAGCCCTAGAGACATCAATGGTGTGCGAAATTCCCTACGACACGCTAGATGAATTAGCAGGTGAAGTGCCTAAACTGCGTCAGCAAATCATGCGTCTTATGAGTAATGAAATTAAGTGCGATCAAGAGATGATTTTACTGCTCTCTAAAAAAACAGCAGAAGAAAGATTGGCAGCATTTCTTCATAGCCTTTCCACTCGATTTGCCCAACGAGGCTTTAGCGCAAAAGAATTTCGCTTAACAATGACCCGAGGAGATATTGGTAACTATTTAGGGCTAACGGTAGAGACTATTTCACGGCTATTAAGTCGCTTTCAAAAATCTCAGATCTTGTGTGTAAAAGGAAAATACATAACTGTATTAGATCAAGAAGCTCTACGTCGTCTTGCTGGTTTGTCAAACTAATCACAATATTTTTCAATGACGTAGCATAAAAATGAGCTACGTCATACTTCTCTCAAATTCCTCTCAATAACGCTAATATTCTCTCCTCAAGTGGGCTACATTATTCTAAGACTTAACTCCTCCAAAGGGGGCTCACATGAGTATTTACAATAAAATATTAGTGGTTGCAGATATTAATAGCGAAGTTCAGCCTGCCTTAGAACGTGCTATGCAATTGGCTTCGAAAAGTCAGTCGACAAGCCACGTTCTATTTTTTCTCTCTATTTATGATTTTTCCTATGATATGACTTCCATGCTATCAGTCGACGAACGTGACGCAATGCGAAGAGGCGTTATTCAGCAACGTGAAAAATGGATGCGTGAAATAGCAAAAGAGCATGTTTTAGACGATATTCAGTTTGATGTAAGAGTTGTGTGGCACAACAGACCATATGAGGCAATTATTGCCGAAGTTTTTGCAGGTGGTCATGATATCGTGATAAAGGGAACGAGAAAGCACGACTTGCTTGAATCTGTTATATTCACCCCCACAGACTGGCACCTATTAAGGAAGTGCCCTTCACCTGTATTGATGGTTAAGAACTCTGCTTGGCCGGAAAATGCGAGTATTCTAGCATCTGTCCATGTTGGTTCAGAGAACCACAATCACTTGGGGCTTAATGACGCTATGGTGGAACAAATGAACAGCCTAACCGATAGGCTAGGTGCTGAGCCCTACCTGGTCAATGCTTATCCAGTAACACCAGCAAATATCACAATAGAGCTACCAGAATTTGACCCATCGACCTACACAAACGCAGTTCGAGGTCATCACCTAACAGCAATGAAAGCATTAAGACAAAAGCATGGCTACGATGAGAGTAAAACGGTTGTAGAACAAGGGCTGCCAGAAGATGTTATTCCCGACGTTGCGCAAAGGCTCAATGCAGCAATGGTTGTGGTAGGTACCACAGGTAGAACTGGGCTCTCAGCTGTTTTTATCGGAAATACAGCGGAACATATCATTGATAATATCAACTGTGACGTACTGGCTCTTAAACCTAATGGTTATGTTAGCCCTCTCGATCCTAAAACAGCGGTCTAAAAAAGGAAGACATTATGTCTTCCTTTTTTATTAAACATTGGTTACATCGATAAATAGGCTCTCATCAATATTCGTTGATGATACTGTTGCCTCTGTGAACTGATATTCACCCCTGTCACCTTCCCGGTCTAGAGGAAGGTTTACAAAGTCGAACAAGTTGCGATCTGCTAATTGACTTGGGCTAACATTTTGCAAAGATTTAAAAATTGCTTCAACTCTACCCGGAGTTTTCTTATCCCAATCAATCAACATCGCCTTTATTGACTGGCGCTGTAAATTTTCTTGGGAGCCGCACAGGTTACATGGAATGATCGGAAACTGTTTGTGTTCAGCATAGGTAATAAGATCTTTTTCACGACAATAAGTGAGTGGTCGTATGACAACATTACGACCATCATCAGAGCGTAATTTTGGTGGCATAGCCTTTAGACGGGAACCATGAAACATATTCAAAAATAAAGTTTCCACCATGTCGTCCATATGATGGCCCAACGCAAGCTTAGTCGCCCCAATTTTCTCTGCAAAGGAGTAAAGTGTTCCTCTCCTCAAACGTGAACATAAGCCGCATGTAGTTTTACCTTCAGGTACTTTTTCTTTAACAACAGAATAGGTATCTTTATCAACGATATAATACGGAATATCAAGGCTTTCAAAATACTCTGGTAAAATATGTTCGGGAAAACCAGGCTGTTTCTGATCCAAATTCACCGCAACAACATCAAATTTAATCGGTGCTGCCTTTTGTAGATTAAGCAAAATATCAAGCATGGCAAACGAGTCTTTACCGCCACTGATACAAGCCATGACTACATCACCCTCTTCTATCATGTTGTAGTCGGCAATCGCATTGCCAACATGCCTTCTCAAACGCTTTTGCAGCTTATTGAACTCTAGGGTTTCTTTGCGGGTGTCTTTCTGATTCATTGCTTGCTCTCACAGTGCTGAGTATTACAGCAGTAGGATTCTCAGTCATTATGTTTGGGGCGGAGATTATACGTACTTTTTACCCAGTATGAAATCATTGTCTGCCAATATAAGTAATAAAGGCGAGACAAAAAGCTCACTAAGCCACTGATTCTAGTGTTAGTACCAAGCATGTGCGGCAAAGAGACTGTTTGTTATCTATGGCAGCCTATCCTGCTTTAGGAATATAAGGCAGAATTCTAGAAGTCTCATGAGGAAGTAGTATCCACCCATCAATTCCTATCTCATCTGCTGTTATCTGTACTTTCCCATTGATAAGCGGTTTCGTCTTCCCATCAGAAAATTTAATTACGCCCTCAACACTTTTCGGAAATTCCAGCGTAACCCCCTCAACATCGGGTGTAAACCAGCTTGCGAACATACCACCTAACTGCTCGAGAATAGACTGCATCTGAGGCAGTAAGCGTTTCACTTGTTGATAAGTAATTTTTCCGGAGAATGACTTCTTAGTCATGACGACCATAGAGAAATCACAGCGCATTGCTTTGGGTGTGTGAACAAAAACTAGTGGGTTGGCTGAACGAAGGTTATTGTCCAAAGGAACAATAACTTCATTGACGCTAGAGGTCTTAAGCTCCTCATAATGCTCTTCTTTCTCCATCCATGCTTTTTCTATTGGGCAGAGTGTTTTATTTTGAGCATTTAAGAAAAAGAAACCTACTTTGACGTCATCATGACCTTCTTTCGCATTTTGCTTCATGTGCGAATAAAGTTTTGAATAAGTGAATATGTATTCCTGGGCATACAAATGAGAACTTATTATAAATAACGCGAGAACAGCCAGAGGCTTGAGCATATTCATATAAACGTCTTCTTATTGATTATCTGTACTTATTTGCCAGAATTCTTGATTATGTCTTATCATGCTTTTCAGATCGTTAACATAATCTTCTCCCCTCTCAGAATACTGCATCAATCCATCTGTTAGGGCTAAAGCAGCATCTGTATCTAAAATACTCATACCGCTTTGATGGCGCTGAAAGCGAATTTCTCTCAAGGCTTCATAGGCACTATTTCGGTTCACGTTCATAAAGTAGCCATGAATAGAGCCTTGTGGTGAAGAAAATTTTGCCACTTCATGAGTCATACCCTCACCTCTTTGCAAAGGCACAACACCACAGCCTTTTTTATAACACCATTGACCGAAGTAATTGTTAGCCTCTCTAGCAAAGCGAGATGTCCCCCATGCTGATTCATTCGCTCCTTGAACAAGGACTAAACCTTCCGGGATAACGTCAACTCTATGTAACATATCGACTATCCATTGTTCAGAAATCCCTGAGCCAGGCAACTTAACTCGGTACCGTTTTCCAAGCTGCTGTGCGAATTGCACATCACTAGGTGAAATAAGATTATTCAGTAAACGTCGTTGTATCTCGACAAGCTTTGTACGCTCAACCTCTACTCTATGATTTTCCCTTGCGATTCCCGGACGTAAATAGTCAAAGAAGGCTTTTTTGCGCGCATCACCAGCACTGATAGATGAAAATAGAGGGGGCTTCCCTATAGGAGAAGGTGCAGGCCCAATTTTTTTTGTAGCGGACTCAGTTTGTTTCTCTCGTTCTTTATCGAGACTGCGACTTGCTTGGTACTCATAAGCACTGTAGCTAGCAAAAAGCCCTACCAATAAAACAACAAAAAACTCCCTTTTATGCATCGAAAATTTGTGAATTTTTGTCATGATCGTCCTTATCATTCGACTTGTTTTTAGGTATTACTTTCAGCTTTATACCAAACATATTACGATAAATAATCCCCTTCACATGGAAAAAGAAAGGTACAGCAAAAATAAGCCCAATTCCGTAGAATAATGCGCCAAAAATAAAGAGTATGGACGTAATTGTATATAAAGCAAAAATGGGAAGTAGCTTTTTATTCACTGCTCTAAATGAAACCCATAGCGACTGAAACGGAGAAAGCTTTTTTTCACAAACCAGTAAAATGGATTTACTGAAAACAATCGACACGTAAAAAGACAATAACGGAAAGATACTACCCAAGATACTTTGTAAAAGTAGACTTATCAAAGTAACTATGATGACCGCAATTGTGTAATGTAGTCCTTTAGCAAGATCTCCTGTTTTAGTGCTAATACCTGCAGCGTGACTCATTGCCATCAAACTTACACCAGCAATTAAAGGAGCACTTATAACTTCATAGCTGAAGTTTGCAACCATTATAGCTTCAAGTACTTCTACCGTTACTTTATTGGGTTGACTCAAAGCGTCAAAAACCAACCATATGTCACCGATTTTGAAATGCAGAGCAAAAGCGAAGATAAAGAACTGTGCGAGGACTACGATAATGATTGCAGGTGTAAAGGAAAAAAAGTTCTGCAACGTATGTAACCAGGCTTCCTTAAGGATGCCCCCAACGTTGAGCTCATAGTCACCAGATAACGCACGGTCTATGCTTCCGCCTAAATTCAAATCTTTTTCTAAATCATTACTCATTATTATCTATATCCAACACCAAAGTACAAAAATGGCGAATTTATCAAAACTAAACTTATAACTCATTATACTGCAACAAGCGTTGTCTAAAAACATCTTGTTGATTTAAGGCTTGATTTATCTGTCAAGAGTTCGAAAAACAACCACATCAAGTCAAGCGGTAAGCAGAGCATATTTTAACATTACAGAGTTATTATTCTGTTATACAAATTCAAAACCTCATTTCATGACAAAAATCGTTTATTCTAATCAGTAAAATTTTTTCACATTTACCATGAAAAAAGGCTTTGATTTCACCTCTTTGATGATTATGATCCGCGCTTTAAATTGATATGATCAACCCAAGTCACCTCGAGATGCTGTAACCATTACGATAAGCTTGAGTCTCGGCTGTAATAATGATTTGAGAAAGCTTCACCTTCATTAAAAATCGTTATGCAACCTGAATCAAGATTAACATTACGCATTGAACAGACTAAGACGATTATCTGAGTCGCAACTTGTAGAAAGTACGCTAGCACATACTTTCTAAATTTCGGCAAAGTAGCTTCTTCGTTTTGTATTCAGTATCTTGAGCTCAGTTGGGTATACTAGACTCTTAATTTACATCGACAAGGTGGGAGAAAAACAGACGTTGAACGCTCAAAAAGAAGCAGGACAAACCGTTGTTCGTTTGAATGGAATCAGTAAAAGTTTTGATAATAAGGAAATTATCTCGAGTTTTAATCTAAATGTTAATCATGGCGAGTTTTTAACTATTCTCGGCCCTTCTGGCTGCGGAAAAACTACCGTCCTAAGAATGATTGCTGGCTTCGAGTCCGCCGATAAGGGAACGATTGTGTTAGATAGTCATGATGTCACTCACATCCCTGCAGAACAAAGGCACGTAAACACTGTTTTTCAGAGTTATGCTCTTTTTCCCCATATGACCGTTTTTGACAACGTTGCTTTTGGCTTAAGAATGCAAAAAGTGCCCGCTACCGATATTGAACCAAGAGTTATCGAAGCATTAAAAATGGTTCGTTTGGAAAAAATGGCCGAACGTAAACCTCATCAATTGTCTGGCGGACAACAGCAACGAATCGCGATAGCACGGGCGGTGGTTAATAAACCAAAAGTATTGCTGCTCGATGAGTCATTGTCTGCTCTCGATTATAAATTACGTAAACAAATGCAAATTGAGCTGAAACAACTGCAGCGTCAATTGGGTATTACTTTTATCTTTGTCACCCACGACCAAGAAGAAGCACTTTCAATGTCTGACCGCATCATTGTTATGCGTGATGGAAAAATTGAACAAGATGGCTCACCAAGAGAGATCTATGAAGAACCAAGTAACCTGTTTGTCGCCAAATTTATAGGCGAAATCAACGTTTTTAATGCTGTTATGCTCGACCGCATAGATGACAAAAAAATCATGGCGGACATCGAGGGTGTTGAATCTGTGGTTTATTATGACAAAGCAGCGCAATCAGGTGAAAAACTGCAAGTTCTTCTTCGCCCAGAAGATCTTCGTATTGAAGAAATAAAAGAATCAGAAAAAAAAGGAATCGTGGGTCATGTCGTTGATCGCACTTATAAAGGAATGACGCTTGATTCAGTGATTGAGCTAGAATCTGGAATGCGAGTTATGGTGAGCGAGTTCTTCAATGAAGATGATCCCGATGTTGACCATTCGCTTGGACAAAAAGTCGCGATAACCTGGGTTGAAAGTTGGGAGGTGGTGCTCAATGAAAGCCAAAACGTTTAATCTGCAGAACTGTATCATTGCATTAATCGTTGGCTGGCTCGGTCTTTTTGTATTGATACCAAATGCAATGATCATAGTAACAAGCTTCTTGACTAGAGATGAAGCCAATTTAATCGACATGGTTTTTACCTTAGATAATTATCAGCGATTACTGGATCCCTTGTACGCGAAAGTCTTATTACACTCATTTTATATGGCATTAGTGGCAACATTACTCTGTTTGGTCATTGGCTATCCTTTTGCCTACATAGTGGCAAAAATGCCTCAACAGTGGCGACCTTTTATGTTGTTTTTGGTCATCGTGCCGTTTTGGACTAATTCGCTTATTCGCACATATGGTTTAAAAATTGTGCTTGGAACACAAGGCATATTCAATAAGTCTCTTCTCGCACTCGATATTATTGATAAACCGATTCGTATCATGTACACAGAAAGTGCCGTCATGATTGGCTTGGTTTATATCTTGCTGCCATTTATGATTTTGCCTTTGTATTCTGCAATCGAAAAACTGGATCATACCTATATCGAGGCAGCTAGAGATCTTGGGGCAAATAAAATTCAAACCTTGATTAAAGTGATCCTGCCTTTAACTATGCCGGGCATCATTGGTGGTTGCCTGCTGGTACTACTTCCTGCATTGGGTATGTTTTATATATCCGACCTATTAGGTGGTGCAAAAAACCTATTAATCGGTAATGTTATTAAGAGTCAAGTCCTCAATGCCCGCGATTGGCCCTTCGGCGCCGCCACAAGTATTGCATTAACGATTGCAATGGCAGTGATGCTCTACGCCTATTATCGCGCTGGAAGACTGTTAAACAAAAAAGTGGAGCTAAATTGATGGGACGTACAATAAAATTTAGCTATCTTTCGCTAGTCTATGCTTTTCTTTACCTACCTATTATCGTGCTCATTGTTAACTCTTTTAACAGCAGTAAATTTGGCATGAAATGGGGTGGTTTTACTACCAAATGGTATGAAATATTAGTTAACAATGACAGTCTTATGCAGGCAGCATTCCACTCCCTGAATGTTGCCGTTGTATCTGCGACGGCCGCAACATTGATCGGTAGCTTAGCCGCTGTAGCACTGTTTCGATACTCATTTCGAGGAAAAGGAGCAGTCAATGGCATGCTCTTTGTGGTCATGATGTCTCCAGACATTGTGATGGCCATCTCCTTACTTGCTCTATTTTTGGTGGTTGGGTTCCAGCTGGGTTTTTTTACCCTTCTTATCGCTCATATAACCTTTTGCCTTCCATTCGTTGTCGTCACTGTTTACAGTAGATTAAACGGGTTTGACGTAAAGATGTTAGAAGCGGCAAAAGATCTTGGTGCGAGTGAATGGGTTATCCTCAAGCAAATTATTTTACCCCTTGCCAAACCTGCCGTCGCTGCTGGCTGGTTGCTGAGTTTTACCCTCTCCCTTGATGACGTAATCATTAGTTCATTTGTTACAGGGCCAACCTATGAGATCCTCCCCCTTAAAATCTACTCTATGGTAAAAGTGGGTATCTCACCAGAGGTCAATGCCTTGGCAACGATCATGTTAGTGGTTTCCTTAATACTGGTTGGTATTTCACAACTGATCGCGAAAGATAAATAAAATATCACCCCATACAGAGTGCTAAGCACTCTGTATTCCTCAACGCTTGTTTTGGAGCTTATATCAATGAAACAATGGGCAAATTTACTCGCTTGTAGCACCTGTATATTGAGTCTTTTCTCTGGTCACCTTTTAGCATCGGAAAAAACCGAGGAACTCGTTTTTATGAACTGGGGACCTTACATTAATACCCATCTTTTGGAGCAATTCACCAAAGAAACTGGCATTAAAGTGATCTACTCTACCTATGAGTCTAACGAAACGCTTTATGCCAAGATGAAAACACACAATCAAGGTTACGATCTTGTGGTTCCGTCCACCTATTTTGTAGCAAAGATGCGTGATGAAGACATGCTACAGAAAATCGATAAAACCCAATTAAGTAACTTTAATCAATTAGACCCACATTATCTCAACAAACCTTATGATCCCAATAACGACTACTCTATACCACATGTCGTTGCCATAACTGGCTTAGCAGTCAATACAGATATGTATGATCCCAGAGATTTTACTAGCTGGTCAGATTTATGGAGGCCTGAACTCAAAGGTCAAATCATGTTAATGGATGATACTCGGGAAGTTTTCCATATCGCGCTCAAGAAATTAGGATTTTCTGGCAACTCTACTGACCCAAACCAAATTGATTCTGCCTTCGAGGAATTAAAAACACTCATGCCAAATGTTTTGCTATTTAACTCAGACAACCCGGCCGCTCCCTATCTTTCCGGAGAGGTTGGTGTAGGAATGTTATGGAATGGCAGTGCTGCTGCCGCTCAGAAAGAAGGCCTTAATTTACAGCTTGTTTTCCCAAAAGAGGGCGGGATTGGCTGGGTCGATAATTTCGCTATACCAAAAGGTGCCCACAACACTGACGCAGCGCATAAAATGATTAACTTTCTCCTCAGGCCCGATATTGCCGAGCAAATATCTGAGGAAACAGGCTATCTAACCGGTGTTAAGGCATCGAATAACAAGTTCAAAAATGTAAAACCATTGTTCCCTAGTGAAGATGAACTGGAACGAGTTGAGTGGCAGAACTCAGTAGGCGCGCTCAATAGCAAATATGAAAACTACTTTTTGAAACTAAAAAGCGGCGCATAACACGTTTTACTGATTAAAATTAGGAGAAAAATAGGCAGCCTTCGCTGCCTATTTTTTTTATGAGGCTGATATAATCTCGCACTGACACGTTTACCTAAGGGGTGAACTTTTTGTTTCATGTTTAAACAGCCCATGTAGTTTGGAGTAACTGCTTACTGTATAAACACAAATAATATGGACAATCAATGAAAAGTATATTTTGCGCGGGTATTATTGGTGCAGCCCTTGCGGCTTCTCCTATTTTTGCTGCTGATAAAGAACTTTATTTTTACAATTGGTCTGAGTACATTCCCAGTGAAGTTCTCGAAGATTTTACTAAAGAAACTGGCATAAAAGTTATCTATTCAACTTATGAGTCTAACGAAAGCATGTATGCTAAATTAAAGACTCAAGGCTCCGGTTATGACCTCGTCGTACCTTCTACCTACTTTGTTTCCAAGATGCGTAAAGAAGGTATGTTGCAACAAATTGATAAATCAAAACTGTCGCACTTCACTGACTTGGATAAAAATTTTCTCAATAAGCCTTTTGATCCAAGTAACAATTACTCTATCCCCTATATCTGGGGCGCCACTGGGATTGGCATAAATTCCGAAATGCTGGATAAGTCTTCTGTTAGTAAATGGGATGATCTGTGGGACAGCAAATGGGAAGGTCAATTGATGCTAATGGACGATTCCCGTGAAGTTTTTCATATCGCACTGACTAAACTTGGTTACTCACCTAACACAACTAAACCTGAAGAAATCAAAGCGGCGTATGAAGAGTTAAAGAAACTGATGCCAAATGTTTTGGTGTTTAATTCTGATTTCCCTGCAAACCCATATTTGGCTGGAGAGGTATCTCTAGGTATGTTATGGAATGGCTCTGCTTATATGGCTCGCCAAGAAGGAGCTTCAATTGATGTCGTCTGGCCAGAGACAGGAACCATTTTCTGGATGGATAGCCTTGCAATACCAGCAGGCGCAAAAAATACAGAAGCAGCTCACAAAATGATTGACTTCCTACTGCGCCCTAAGAATGCAGCGAAGATTGCGCTCGAAATTGGCTATCCGACACCGGTTGCCTCTGCGATTGAGCTACTACCTAAAAAGTTTGCCAACGACCCGAGTATTTTCCCGCCACAGAAAGTGATGGATAGCGGAACTTGGCAAGATGAAGTCGGTGAAGCAAGCGTTATTTACGACGAGTACTTCCAAAAACTAAAAGTAAACAACTAAGCTTTTGATAATACTTGTAAATATATAAAGAGCGCTATTTAAGCGCTCTTTTTTATTAAGTTCACCTGACAAATAAGATATTCATGTTTTCTCACTTTATCACCCAAAAACTCACTATTTATATAAGTCTGAGGCACGTCGAAAGTATTCTGAAGATTTAAAAGATGTCTTCTCTCTATACCCAAGCAACCTCAAGATGCTAGGTTCAGCGAGAATAGCAAGACAACTCGCCCTTTGGGAGCATGCATTTGAAGTCACTTGGGGATATATTTTATATTTACCTCGCAGGTCGGTAGAAACAAACCTGTTCAGCCTCTAACGCCAATACATACTTACTTCTGAATCCCCAGCAGAAAAAGTTCTTATTCTGAAAAAAGCTCAATCACATTGATGTCTATGCCAATACACCTTTATGCGAATAAAGATAATGTTGAATCAGTAGTAAGCCTTAAGCTAGGTATATCAGCTCTGAACATTTGAACAAAATATCAACAACCTAAATATAACAACTAGATCTATTACTTCCAAAACATTCACTTATTCTCATGATTTTTCCACATAAAAAACACCTTACCTTTTCTGATTTATAATTTTTCATTTGTTTTTAGAGATGCCCTAACTATAGGATTGCTAATGACATTAATATCAAAAATGATAATAAAATGTTAACTAAAAGTAAGTTAAGTAACATGATTTGTTTCTTACATCTAATCACTAAAACTATGAGAATTAACAATGAGAGCTAAATATACTCGCTCATCAATTGCAGCCACACTTCTTTTCGGGTTGATATCAACAAAGTCTGCTTTCGCAGAAAATACCACCAATGTTTATTTCAAAGGTGAAATTGTTGAGTCAGCATGTGGTTTGTCACCAGATAGCCTTAATCAAACTATTGAACTTGGTCAACATCCGATTCATAAATTCAAAGAAAAAGGTGACCGTTCGACTCCAGTTCCCTTTAGAGTAAAACTAACAGACTGCGACAACTCGGCATTGACAAAAGCAGTATTCAGATTCGAATCAAACCCAGATACCACAGGCGATCTCTTTAATGTTGAAGGTGGTGCAACGGGTATAGGCGTTCGCATTCTTCATAATGGAAATCCAATCAAGAATGGCGAAATTGCAGCAACTAATGTGCTTGTTGATGGAACTAATATCGCCTCTTTTTCTGCTGCTTATGAAATGAACGTGGCGGCTGGTTCTGATGCGGTAAAAGCTGGTAATGCAGAATCTTGGGCATTATTGCGTGTGAGCTATTTATAAGCCGTTAATTAGGGAGTAGAGGCCATTGGCCCTACTCCTTTTTCTCAAATAAATATTGGTCAATAAAAATGCGTTGTCTTTTAACGGGTGTGATACTTGCCCTTTTTATTCCGAGTCTTTCCTTTGCGACAAACTTTAATAACTATTTTATCCGTAGCGAAAATAATGTCGATTTAAGCAAATTCTCAAAGGCAAATTTTATTGAAGATGGGCAATATCAGCTTAATGTTTATATAAACAGTGAGTTTTTGACGACAGAAAGAATTTTATTCAACAACAATGAACCCTGTCTCTCAGAATCATTGCTCGCTAGCCTGCCATTGAGTAACAAAGGGTATGAAGTCTATAAAAAAACTGTCTCCTCAGCGACCAATACTGCATGCTATGAGATTGACCAGGTTTCATATACCAAAATCTCACCAAATCTGGGGAAAACTCGTATCGATATCGCAATACCCCAGAAATATATCGCTAAAGAGTATAAATACGGATTTGTCCCCGATCGCCTTTGGGATGATGGGATTTCAGCCTTGTATCTCGATTACGATATAAACTATTTTTCTAGTCAACAACAAGGAATCTCTGACTGGAGCAACGATCTATCAACTTACGGCACTATCGGTCTAAATAGTGGAGCATATCGCTTTCGGGCCAATTATCAGATGTCAAATAACTACTCAGGAGAACTGACATCACTCTATGGCTATACACCCCTACGAAAGATAAAGTCTAAACTTACGTTTGGTAATACCCAATATGGCTCGGATATTTATGATTCATTTCGTATGACAGGTATCCGGTTGCAAAGTGACGATCAAATGCTGCCTTCTAACTTGCGCGGATACTCTCCTATTGTTTCCGGTACCGTCAGTACTAATGCCGTAATTACTATACGACAACAGGGGGACATTCTCAGAGTCGTCAATGTAAACGCAGGTCCCTATTTGATTGATGATCTTTCTCAAGCTCACAAAGGAACTTTAGATGTTGAAGTAAAACAAGCGGATGGTAAAGTCCTGCACTATCAAGTCAATGGTGCCGACGTATTATATCTAACTCGACCTCAACATTTGCGTTACAGCGTCTCTGCAGGAGTACCGAGAAGCGACACATACGACTATAAACCTGCATTTTTTTCTACTGAGGCAGCTTACGGTCTGAACAACTACCTATCCGTATTCTCAGCCACATTACTGTCTAAAAATTACCAGTCTTATACATTAGGAACAGGCGTTAATTTCAATGCGTTCGGTGCTGCCTCAGTCGATGTTACTTCAGCAAAAGCTAAATTTTCTGATCACAATACTGCCTCAGGCATGTCGTATGGGATCACGTACAACACCACACTAACCAGTCTTGGATTAGGTTTACGGGTTGCTGGATATCGTTTTTCACAAGAGCAATACTATGAATTCGAAGAGTATTTAGGCACTTACAAAAAAATTAACTTTTCTAATCCCTATGTCCCAAATAGCAATAGAAAAGATAAAAAACACATCGCACTAACCCAGAGGTTTGGGTCAACGAGTGCTTATATTTCTTTCACTTCAAACAAATACTGGGGAGAGCGAAGTAAGAGTTCTCGATATGATATTAACATTTCCCACCCCCTGAAAATCAATGACATAGATTTATACCTTACAGCAAATGTCTATCGTTCGAGTGAGTCATATCTTAATCCATATTCATCAGTTGGTGATGATCAAGGATGGTCCTTAGGCGTTTCCATACCTATCGGTACAAGTCATACGGTTTCAGTACAAACCAATTCGCGAAGCAATGATTATTCTCAAACTCTAGCTTATTCAGGGCACGATAAAGAAGAGGGTTCTAACTATCGTATTGCGTACGATGTCTATGAAGGTGAGTCCAACGGAGTGAGTGGCAATTACAATCGAGACCTCTCAGCAGTATCAACGTCGTTTGGTGGCAGCTATAAAACCAATTCATACCGTCAGATTAACGGGAATATGTCTGGAACAGCTTTATTGTCTGAACATGGTTTGGCCTATAGCGCACTCAACACCGGGGCATCACGTATACTCATTGACTCGGGCGTACCGGACGTCACTATCTATGGCAGTAACCACGAAAAAACCAATGTATTTGGTTTAGCTCTGGTTAACGGTGTAACACCCTATCAGAAAAGTCACAACACTATCGACTTCAAGTCACTACCAGAAGATATTGAAGTACTTTCAAGCATACAAAGTATGGTTCTAACAGAGGGAGCCATAGGATATCAAAAAATAACAGCACGCAAAGGACAAAACTTCTTAGCACTTTTTAACAGCGAACAAAGTATTCCATTCGGCGCTATCGTCTTCGACGAAGAGCTCAAACAGGAAATAGGCATCGTAGGACAAAATTCAACCGCTTATGTGGTTGGTATAAATATCGATTCCAAAATCAGTGTTCTTTGGGAAGAAAACCACTGCCAACTAGCCATAAATGAATCCATTTTGAATAGCGACGAAGTCGTCCGTTCAATTAACTGTATAAAAACATCGGTAATCAAAAAATGAAAAATGTTACTTTTGCAATGTTATGTTGCTTGTTGACTACTACGCCTGCAATCGCTGCACTAGCTCTAGATCGAACCCGGGTGGTCTATGAGGGGGATTCTGCCATCGAGACCATCAAAATTCGAAACTCGTCCGATAGTCCATTTCTCGCACAGTCTTGGTTAACAGACATCAATGGCAAGGAGCTCCAAGATAAGTTTGTCGTCGTACCTCCTGTGTTAAGAATAGAGAGTAAAGATTATGCGATACTGCGTATTAGATCCTTACCAACCTCCTCACTTTTACCTCAAGATAGGGAGAGCGCGTTTTTCTTACACGTAAGAGAAGTTCCACCATCAACGGAAAACAAAGGGGACGAAGCAAAACCCCAGACCACAACTGGCTCGATTCAGATTGCTGTTGAATCGGTGATCAAATTTTTCTACCGTCCAGATAGCCTAAACCATATCAACAGAATTGATAAAGCAATAGCGAGCTCGACGAGAATTCAAACCTTGGCTAAAGACAAAATAATTTTAGAAAATGGGTCTCCTTTTTACGTGACATACTCTGATTTAACTCAGGGTAAGAAAATGGAAACTTCAGGTTTTAAGCCAATAATGCTGCCACCATTTAGTAGCAAAACCTTAGCCATAAAGAAAAGTGAGCGATATCACTTAAGTCATATCAACGACTATGGAGCAACCGTAACTAATACTTTTTACTGCCGCTCAACCGGTATTTGCGTTGCACAGGTAAAGAAAGATTAAACCAATGATAAAGTACTTTTTTACTGCACTTATATTATTTATAGCAAGTGCTTGTATGACCCCTAGGGTAATGGCTCTTGCGTGTTACAGCGCGACTGAGGCGGGTAATATGACCAACTTTTATATTGACCCCTCTGCATCAGTACCAATGGATGCACCGAATGGGCAAATAGTATGGCGAGGACCTTCACAAAAGGTAACCATTACCTGCTATAAAGATGTGAGAAATTACCCTAGCTATAGATACTTAAGAGAACATGTTTACTTTTGGCCTGGTAAAACTGGTAATACTGTAGTTCCTCATATACCTGGTATCAAAGTTGGATTCCGCTATCAAGGCACGGATATTTATGGTGAAAAAGTTGCTATAAATAATTTTATTGTTTCTGAATGCTACTCATACGAGAGTGATCAATCCTGTGAGAAAAGAACAAGAACCACGCGTACAATTACTTATCAACCGATTATTGTTACTGATTCAGGTGAGTTCAGGGGTTATAGCTCACCAGTAAACATCTTTCAGGTAGATGGCGAGATCGGCTACAACGGTAAATTTGCAAACTATCGTAGCGTCATCGCCAATATGGACATATTAAAGCCTTCTAAGTGCCTAGTCGAACTCGAAATTAAAAATAACAATGTTGACTATGGCCGTATTGGTGTAAACGACATCGCTCAGATGGAACCGAGCCCCCTCACCATTATTGTCAGAAACGTAAAGTACGGACCTGATTGCCCCTCGGTTAAATTACGGGGCTATTTTGATAATGTTCGCGACTTAACCAACAAATCCTATATTCCCGTATTTGACCAAAATAACCAAGAAATTCAATCCTTTGGTATTAAGCTCTACACACCAGATGGTAGAGAGGTGACATTAAACGAACCTGTTGGAAATGGTTACGAGATAACTCAGATCGGATATGACCGCTATCTTGCTAAATTAGTTCCTTTAGGTGTTTCCAATATAAATAAAGGCAAGTTTCAGGGAATGGTGGTTTACACCGTTTCTTATTTGTAGGAAATATAATGAAATTTATAAAAATAATACTATTCGCTCTAAGTACTCTGGTCGTTGATTTAGCGCTGGCCGAAGAGGCGGCTCCACCGAATGATCACGAGATAAGTTTCGTTGATACTCTTATTGATAACGAACTCTACTTTAAAGTTGGAGGAGGTCTTGCGAAGTTTAATGGTCATCAAGGCCCAAAAATGAATGATATTACCAGCTTAAAATACAGTATCGGTATTGCAACTCAACCATTGAATTTTGAATTAGGGTACCGAAACCTATCGGATGGTAATAGCTATAATATGCATGGAATTGATATATATACAAAACATAACTGGTCATTATCTCGTGATGTTGGCGTTTTTTTAGGTGCAGGTGGCTACTTTTATCAATCAGAGATGAATAATCCAAGCAAAAAGTCTTCGTTTACGACCAGTGGCATTGCACCCTATCTATCTATTGGCAGTCGTTACGCATTAAGTGAATTTATTGACGTCTCAATACAATTTGATCAGATGTTTAATGTCGATGTTGTTGACCCGTACATAAATAAGACAGAAACGAAACAAATGCGTCAAATAAGCTTATCGTTCGTGCTTCACCCTTGGTCTGGAAATAAATATGAAGCAAAGCCTATCCAGCATATTCAGGAAGTTTCTTTCGAGCAGCAGGTAGATCTAGCTGAAAATAGCGGTATTTATCGCTATGATGTTGCAGAGCTCGAACCAACGATGAAGTCTCAGCTACTACAGTTAGTCAACAGGATCGAGAGGCTAGAAACCTATGATATCCGAGTAACAGGTGGCGCAGACAGTAAACCTATGTATTTAAGTCACAACACTGATCTTGCTCAAAGAAGGGCTATCGCCGTTGCAGACTTTTTGATTCAACATGGCATACAGAAAGACTATATTCAAATTGAAGTCATGGTCACCGAGAACGAGGAAGATGACCCAAGCGCTCGCAAAGTAGAAATTACTGTCCACGGCACTGAGATAATGCCAAGCCTCTGATAGGCTAGTAGTAACCACCTAACCGCTCTTCAGAAAATTAAGAAGAGCGGCACGAATGCTCTATTCACTTCAGTCAAGAAGTAATTTCACCAACTCTGGAACTTTCTCACTTGCTTTCCCATAATGCTTTTCATCAAATTCACTTTCGACGGCACTTGGTGCTAAATTAATTTCAATGGTATGTGCCCCAAACATTTTTGCATCATGGACAAAGCCTGCAGCAGGATAAACAACACCAGAGGTGCCAATAGAAACGAAGAGGTCTGATTGTTCAATGCGCTGGTAAATTTCATCCATCTTGAGAGGCATTTCTCCAAACCAAACAACATGAGGCCTCAACTGCGTCGGAATTTGACAGCAATGGCAAAGATCACCCGTCTTTAACTCGCCTGTATGGCTTATTGTCTGACCAGACTCACAACATCTCACTTTCAGCAATTCACCGTGCATATGAATCACATTTTGACTCCCTGCTCTTTCATGCAGATCATCAATATTTTGCGTTATAATTGTTACATTCCCATCCAGCTGTTTTTCTAACTCAGCCAAAGCATAGTGAGCAGAGTTGGGTTGTATAGTTGGTAATTGGAGATTTAAGCGTCTTTGGTTATAAAAACTTTGCACAAGCTCAGGATCTCTTTCAAAGCCCTCAGGAGTTGCAACATCCTCAATCCGATGGTTCTCCCATAACCCATCTTCAGCACGAAATGTTTGGATACCTGATTCAGCCGAGATCCCCGCTCCGGTCAACACGACGATATTTCGATAAGGAAAATTCATTCTGTCTATATTTCTTAGGTATGATGGAGGATCATAACATTCTATCTGAGCTCTCCCTAGTCTTTGCCTATTAGACTATGGTCGAAATCAAATTAATCACGATACATGCCAAGCAGTAACGTTTCTTACAGAAATAAAAAAAGAGCCAATCTTGGCTCTTTTTTACTGCATAGAGGTAAAAACTAGTCATTAATCCCACGGCTTTTTAAGTACTCTTCATATGAGCCTTTAAAGTCAATAATCTTATGATCTTTAATTTCGATAATTCGAGTCGCTAGGGAGTCAACAAAAACACGGTCATGCGAAACAAAAAATAAGGTGCCCTTGTAATGTTCAAGAGCGGTGTTTAATGACTCTATTGATTCCATGTCCATATGGTTGGTTGGTTCGTCCATCAGTAACATATTCGGTTTGTGCATCATAAGCTTACCTAGAAGCATTCGACCTTGCTCCCCGCCGGATAGTACTTGAACAGACTTTTTGATGTCATCTTGGGAGAACAGCATACGCCCTAAAAAACTACGAATGACTTGCTCATCATCGCCTTCTTGGCGCCATTGCCCCATCCAATCCATAAGATTGATATCTTCTGCAAAATCCGCAGCATGATCTTGCGCGTAATAACCGATGTTGGCGTTTTCTGACCACTTGAAATTACCAGTGCGTGGTTGCAACACGCCCGCTAATGTATTCAGCAGAGTAGTCTTACCGACGCCATTTTCACCTATGATTGCTACTCGCTCCCCAACTTCGAAGATCGCATCAAAATTAGCAAATAAATCTTCCTCAAAACCTTGAGACAGGTTCTCCACAATCAAAGCGTTTCTGAATAACTCTTTAGATTGTTCAAAGCGAATAAAGGGATTTTGGCGGCTCGAGGCTTTGACTTCCTCCAGTTGAATCTTGTCAATCTGCTTCGCTCTCGATGTTGCTTGTTTAGCCTTAGACGCATTCGCAGAGAATCGTGCCACAAACGTCTGCAACTCGGCGATCTGTGCCTTTTTCTTAGCATTATCGGACAAGAGGCGGTCTCGAGCTTGGCTTGCTGCCGTCATGTATTCATCGTAATTACCCGGATAGACCCTCAACTCACCATAATCAAGATCAGCCATATGAGTACAAACTGAGTTCAAAAAGTGACGGTCGTGAGAAATGATAATCATGGTGCAGTTACGCTGATTCAAAGTATCTTCAAGCCAGCGGATTGTGTCCATATCCAAGTTGTTGGTTGGCTCATCGAGCAACATGATATGAGGGTCTGCGAAAAGAACCTGTGCAAGTAGCACACGTAATTTCCAACCAGGAGCCACCTCGCTCATTAATCCATAGTGTTGCTCTTCCGGAATACCGACTGCTAACAGAAGCTCACCCGCTTTTGCATCTGCCATGTATCCATCCATTTCCGCAAACTGCACTTCAAGATCGGCAACTAGCATACCTTCTTCTTCGGTCATCTCCGCTAGTGAATAGATACGATCTCGCTCTTTCTTCACTTCCCAAAGCTCTTTATATCCCATGATAACAGTATCGATAACTGTAAATTCTTCATAGGCAAATTGGTCCTGGTTCAGTTTTGCGACTCGTTCATTAGGATCATAAGCAACATTTCCTGCAGTTGGATCGAGCTCACCGCTTAGAATTTTCATAAATGTCGACTTACCACAACCATTCGCCCCAATTAGGCCATAGCGGTTGCCTTCACCAAACTTTACCGAAATGTTCTCAAACAATGGTTTGGCGCCAAATTGTTGCGTGATGTTATTTGTCGAAATCAATGTCTTTGTACCTAAAAAATGTCAAAATCTGCGTCACATTAATGATTCAAGCCTACAACTTCAAGTATTGTTTATAATAAAGGCCAAATTAGTTAATATTTGAGCACCGAACCCTATCACTAAACAGTTTTGCAATGTTTTTAAGCATGCTAAAAAAGCGGATAAGAGGCTATTAACTACCATGATAACAGATTGTGCTTGGGTCATATTGGCTGGTGGTCAAGCGTCCAGAATGGAGGGAGTAGATAAAGGGTTTTCCGTGTTATCCCAAAAACCTTTCATTGAACACGTCTTTGAACGCTTAAAACCGCAAACTGATGATATTTATATAAGCGCCAATCGAAACATACAGCAATACCAACGTTATGCTCCGGTTATTGTAGATACCATTAAAGGCTATCAAGGGCCTATTGCAGCTTTCTACTCAGCATTTCAACACATTGACAAAGAATGGATTGGATTTATTCCTTGTGATTGTCCATTTATAAGTAATGACTTGGTGGAGCGTTTGACCTACGCCATCAATGATACAGTAGATATCGTCGTTGCCCACGATGGTGACTACTGTCAACCGGTGTTTACAGCAATGAATCGGCGTATTGTTCCACAAATAAAATCCTGCTTAGACCAACAGCAGAGAAAGCTCGCTTTGCTGCATCAGAGAGTGCGCTGCTGCTATGTCGATTTTAGTGACTGCAAAACAATGTTTATCAACTTAAATACCCCTGAAGACATAGTCAATGTGACAAGAGACTCTCTTTAACGGTGACAATTGCGTTGAATACAGGCAAAATCAGCCGCAAATAAAAGACACTAGTGATCAAAGTACCGATCACCTATCTAAATCTAGGTATCATTATGGTAAGAACGATTCTTTACACGTTTAAAGACGAAGAAAAAACCCTCTCATTTTCCTACGAAAAACACCGAAATATTCATGAAGCCGTAGCTGAAGCTGAAGGTATTGATATTTCAGAATACCTAAAAATGGAACAACAAATAGAAGCAATTTCAGACACCAAAACAGTACGTAACTACCGTGATAATCACTTTAAAAAATTAGGTTTTGGTAGAATCACGCTACAGCAAAAAGAAAACCTCGGTGTTGGAAAGAGAAAGTCCTAGCATCATAAAAGCCAGCCATTATGGGTTTATAATGGCTGGGCAGTGCCCTCTTGAATATTTAAAAAAGCCGCGCCGCGAACACCACCGGAGTCACCATATTTTGCTTTCACAATTTTTGGGCAGTGAGCAACATCTATAAGGTAACTTTCGATTCGTTGGGGTAATTCTTGGTAGAGATAATCAAAATTTGAAAGCCCACCCCCGAGCACCACAAGGTGAGGATCATTGGCCGTAAATATATTGGCAAAGCTGATCGCCATAACTTCGATAAATCGCTCAACATGCTCGATTGCATGCTCTTCACCTGCGTCAAAGTCTGCAATAATTTCTTGGGCCGTTTTTTTTCGTTTAAAATAGTGTGCATATAATGCTTCAAAGCCTCGTCCAGACAAGTAGTTGTCTAAACAACCAGACTTTCCACAACCACAATCAAAAAGTGGCGGATTTTCTCCGAGTGTAAACCATGCATCGATAGAGAGTCTCAGATGACCAAACTCACCAGCTAGATGATTTGCCCCTCTAAATATACTGCCGTTATAAACGAGCCCACCACCAAAACCGGTACCGAGAATCAGCCCAAGCACAGATGGTAACTCTCTGAATTCCTCATCCCAAGCTTCAGATATTGCGAAACAATTCGCATCGTTTTCAATCTGAACTCTTCTTTGTAATCTCTCTTCTAAGTCTTTACGTAGAGTTCGATTGCTTGCAGCTGGAATATTGACAGTTAAAACTCTGCCATCAATGGGATTCTCCATCCCAGGAATACCAAGGCCCACAAAACCTTTTACTCCAAATTTGGTATCGTGTTCTACAACTATCGAGCTTATTGTATCCAATAGCACTAAATAATCTTGTGTAGGAGTTGGCACACGCTTTTTAGCGCAACACTTTAACTGATGATCAAAAGCAGCAAATTCGATCTTAGTACCACCAATATCAAAGCCATAGTACATAGTATCCCTCTCTTAGCTCGTGTCTTAATTTCCCATACTAACGTTACTTTTTACAACTCGTCTACGAAAGATCGGGGTTGTGTTGAAAATCTAAATAATCTCTATGATCAACCAAGTATTGTCTTAACGTTGGGCGAGAAAAATCAGAATAAAACCGTGATTTAGATAACATATAACTTTCACGGAACACATCGAACCAACTCGAGAGTACTCCTGATGCATGATTTTCTCCAAGCTGATCAAGAACAATAGAAGCAACTTCCGCTGTCGCCAAGTGTTGCTCGTTCTCAGAATGCCTCATCATGTACTGTGACATACGCGTCGGTTCAATCGAAAGAACCGGAAGCTTTGATAGGTACTCTGATTTATTGAAAATTTTTCTCGCTTCACGCCAACTGCCATCGATAAAAATTAACAAAGGTACTTTATTCGAACATTTAAGCGGTTCAGGTTGTTGAATAATACGACTTTCATCTTCAACATATTGTTTGGGAAAAACTAAAATTGGCTGATACTTTGAATTACTCAATAGCCCAAGCATTTCTCTATTTGGTTCGGTCCTGCTCCACTGGTACGCAAAGCCTTGTTGGATCGTATCAAGGATTAAGCGACCGGTGTTACTAGGCTTAAACACTTCGTTAGCGGATAGTAAAAGCATTACAGCCACCCTACTATCCACGACAGGTTGGTATTGACATACACAATATTCAACGGCAACCTGACAATACTGGCATCGCTTAACGCGGCTTCCTCGCGCATTAAACGTTTTTGTCGATTGCGCCACCCTTGTTTGATAAAGACGATGAAAGGCGTGGATTCTCATAAGTTGACATGTTTAGTTAAATGGGAAGCTAAGTTTACTTATCATCATGGTCGTTGCAAGGGCTAAGAATTATGGAAACAACAGAAACCGTTAGATTAATTGCTTTTGTGAGTGTGCTTTTGATTTGCAGTATCTTTGAGTTCCTCTTCCCTCGCAAAGTTCTCACCCAAAATAAAGTGTATAGATGGTTCAATAACTTGGGGCTGATTGCTTTTAACTCAATAACTCTTACCATAATGATGCCAATTGTAGCTTTTGAAGCCGCTTCATTTGCTGCTGACCTTAACTTTGGGCTGCTTCACTGGACATCACTTAGCTGGCCACTATGGCTCGAAATGTGTTTTGGTATATTGGCTCTTGACCTCGCCATCTATACGCAACATGTCATTTTTCATCGCATTCCACTACTGTGGCGATTGCATCGGATGCACCATGCTGATCAAGATATCGACGTTACCACTGGCATACGCTTCCATCCCATCGAAATTCTGCTCTCGATGTGGATTAAAATAGTTGTCGTAATGCTTTTAGGCGTATCCCCATTAATCGTCATCATTTTTGAAATTCTACTCAACGCAAGTGCGCTGTTCAATCACAGCAATATCTATTTACCGAAAACCATTGATCGCTACTTGCGGTTTCTGATCGTGACTCCTGATATGCATCGTGTTCATCATTCCATTATTCCTAAAGAGACCCATTCTAATTTTGGTTTTTTCTTATCCATCTGGGATCGTATCTTTAACACCTACCTCTGCCAACCAAGCCTAGGGCATCAGCACGTTTCGATAGGATTGCCCATATTTCGTTCAAAAATAGAACAACGTATTGATAAAATGCTTTCTCAGCCTTTTCGAAACAAGTAGACCATCATACCTAACTGTTGTTATCAACTGGACAGCATGGTACAAAAACACTCATATCTGTTAATTTTTGTTACAGCGTAACAACTTTTATTATTCATTTTATCATATACTTATCAATTTCATGTTACTCTATTTTGCTTACTTTTATTCATGGATAGAAATCGTGTTAACAACTCAGATAATAAAAGCTTTTAGCATTAGTTTACTTGGTACGATGGTTATGGGATGTAGCACCTCACAACCAAAAAGCTTCAACATAAATGCTCTCCCGTTAACAACAACTGAAATGAAACACAGAAGTGTATTAATGGAAGCATACGATAATTGGAAAGGAGTACCTTATTTGTATGGAGGTCAGACACGTCAAGGTGTAGATTGCTCTGCTTTAGTCCAAACATTTTTCAAGCAGAACTTTGCTTATCATTTACCGAGAACAACAAGAACCCAGAGCAAGGTTGGCCACTCCATAACGCCTTTTGATAAAAAAGAGGTTGGAGATTTGCTCTTTTTCAAAATAACAAGAAAGAGTCGACATGTTGGAATTTACATTGGCCACCAACAGTTTATTCACGCATCACAGTCGAAGGGGGTTATCATATCTCGGTTAGATAACCCATATTGGAGTAACAAATTGTGGCAAATTAGGCGAGTCTCAATTTCAGTCAGCGCGACTGACTGACCATACCTCTAATCATATTTTGCAACTGCTGAGTCAAACAGGTTTTTCAGCAAAGAGATATATTCATCTAGGAAGCCAACTTGTTCATTAGTCGCTTGTTTATCCCATACATTGGCTAAGACTTCACTCAAATCAGCGACTACAGCATCTGCTTCTTTTAGTAATTGAAACCTCACACTAGAGTGAAGTTCAGGGTTTTGCTCAAATATAGACATTATATTACTGGAAATCATGTCAGTGACGACATCTTCTACACTTTCCGTTCCTGTATCCCCCTCATCTGAAGAGAATATATCCAAATTAAAGGACAAGTGCTCAATTAAGGCTAAGTATCCATCGGTCTCAACAACCACAGCTTATCTCCATTTTTTCTACGCCAGCCAAACCGCATCTTTTAATACTATGACATATCGAGGTTTTTGCACAAGTAAAGGCAACATTGTTCATCACAAAAAATTCGCTCTATTCACTAACATGTGAACCACAACTAAGTATGTGACTAAAGTTTAATATGGTAATAGATATATGTTGTAGGACTCTTTACCCTACTGCAATCGACCAAGTCACCGGCACGTAATTGCAACTTTAATCCCTATTATAGAAAACATCTTCTACACTTTTATTTACCAACTTGAATGTGGCAGCAATTATGTGGCAAGCAATTTGTGAGCAGTTATCAGATACCTTAATGTTCTCTTACCAAATTATAGAGAAAGAAAAACTTAATGGTGGTGATATTAGTGATTGCTATATGATATCGGACGGCAACCAACGTTATTTTGTTAAAATAAATAGTAAAGATTTTTATCAAAAGTTTGAAATAGAGGTTGAAAACCTTAGATACCTCAGAGAAACATCAACTATTGATGTCCCAGAGTGTATCCTTACTGGCTGTTCAAAAGATAACGCCTTCATCATTCTAAATTATTTACCCACCAAACCTCTAGATGATGGCAAAGCAAGTCGACTATTCGGCGAACAACTAGCGGAACTGCACCTTTGGGGAGAACAGAAAGAGTATGGTTTCGATCAAGACAACTTTATTGGTTCGAGCCTTCAACCAAACCAGTGGGACAGGAAATGGAGCCGTTTTTTTGCTGAGCAACGCATAGGATGGCAACTACAACTATTGAGGGAAAAGGGTGTAAATCTCATTGATATATCTGACTTCACATCACTAATTCAAAACAAGCTGGCCAACCACCAACCAAAACCCTCTTTGCTGCACGGGGACCTATGGTACGGTAATTGTTCAAGAACTGTATTTGGACCACTATGCTATGACCCTGCATGCTATTGGGGGGATAGAGAGTGTGATCTGGCCATGACTGAACTGTTTGGAGGCTTTCAGCCCGATTTTTACCAAGGATACGAAAGTATTGCACCACTTAATTATGGTTATGAAGAACGCAAAGATATCTATAATTTGTACCATATACTTAATCATTGTAATCAATTTGGTGGGCACTACCTAGATTCCTCCGAAGTATTAATCAAACGTATACTGTCACTTTGATGTCTAATATACACAAGTTATCTCAGTGCCTTGTAGGCTTTCTATTGTCGCGAAATCCCACGTGACAATGTCACTTATGAAGTGCAATATATCTCTAATCGCGCCTTCACTGTACACATCTTCAGTCACCAGTTCCAAAAAAATCGCCAGTTTAATAATATACATATTATCGGGTACATTGGGGATTCTGTATCGCTTACCATGATTAGAAATTCATGGCGAAAAGGTGCCTGAAATTTTGACGACGTAGTTCTACACTTAGATAAAATATCGCGTATTTCCAAGAGACTTCAAGGTAACTTTGGCATTGTTAGCAGTTTTTAAAAGAGCCAAAAATCCAAAGATCACTTGGCTATAAACTTATTCGCTGTAAAACTGATTTGCCGTAACTTCAGTTGAGTAATAAGAAGGACTTTTTATGCGAAACTACTGCAATAAAAAGATTTCTTGCCCACATTGTGGGCATGGTTTTAACGTTGAGCTAGATGCGTCAAATGGCAGTCAAGATTTTTACGATGATTGCCCTGCTTGTTGCCACAGCATTCATATGAATATGTATATCAACAATCAATCCGATCAGATTGAACTCACGATAGATGCCGATGACGAACAAATATTCTAGGGTTTAAACTTTGTTCGAACTTCAAATTTCTGCAAAGCAAGCCATTCTCGCTGAACCTAGCATCTTGAGGTTACTTGAGTATATTAGAATTTACCTTTCTAAGACTCTTTCGACAGTATCAACTATGGCTTGTGTTTGGGGGTCAAACTCAACATTTATTTTATCCCCGACCTTTCTCTCGCCGAAAAGTGTTCGCTGGAGTGTTTCTGGTATTAAGTGCACAGAAAAACGACTTTCTTTTACCGACCCAATGGTCAATGAACAGCCATCCAAACCAACATAACCTTTTGCAAGAATATATTTCATCTTATCTTGGTCTATCTCAAACCAGATTGTGCGGTTATTTGGGGTATCAATCACCTCAACGATGTCTGCTACTAACGAGATATGACCCGACATTGAGTGTCCACCGATCTCATCACCAAATCGAGCGGCGCGCTCAATATTGACTTTATCTCCCTCATTAACATGACCAAGATTAGTAAGCTTTAGTGTTTCCTGCATCAAATCAAAATCAACTAAATCATCCCGTATTTTGGTTACGGTGAGACAGCAACCATTATGTGCCACAGAAGCACCTATCGCCAAGCCATCGTTGAGTGAAGATGAAAGTCTAAGCGTATGTGTTTGAAAATCCTCTTTCTTCTCTATCGCAATGACTTCGGCCATACCTTTAACAATTCCAGTAAACATTTCAACAATTCCCAATTTTTTAATAGAAGTTAATATGACAATTCTTTATTATTCGCATAGTAGGTGGCAAATCATGTTCATGCTAATGCCTTCCCGAGCACAACACCAGCACTTATACGTATCGATTAGGAAACTTCTGTTGAACAATTATAAAAAAGAAACCACATCGCTTATCCAACTTGCAATCCCAGTATTTATCGCTTCAGTCGCCCAAACGGGAATGGGATTTGTCGATACGGTGATGGCTGGAGGTGTCAGTCCAACTGATATGGCCGCGGTATCTATTGCAGCGAGTATATGGTTACCCACAATCCTATTTGGTGTTGGACTCTTAATGGCTCTGGTTCCTGTCATTGCTCAGCTTAACGGTTCAAATCGTACTCAGAAAATTGCCTTCGAGGTTCAACAAGGCATTGCTATGGCTTTGCTACTTTCCATTCCAACTGCATTCGTTCTCCTCAAAGCTCAGTTCATTATAAGTTTTATGGATCTTGAGCCATTGATGAGAGATAAAACCGTTGGTTACATCGATGTTGTTATCTTTGGTGTTCCTGCCTTTTTATTATTTCAAGCGCTGAGGAGCCTTACAGACGGAATGTCATTAACAAAGCCTTCAATGGTAATCGGCTTTATCGGTCTGCTTCTCAACATCCCTCTTAATTGGATATTTGTTTATGGAAAATTCGGTGCCCCTTCCCTTGGAGGCGTCGGCTGCGGTGTTGCTACCGCCATCGTTTATTGGGTGATGTTTGTATTGCTCCTCTTATATGTACTTAAGTCAAAGAAACTAGAAAAGTTGAATGTTTTTGAAAAGTTTCATAAGCCAAATACTAAAGAGTTAATAAAACTCTTCAAGTTGGGTTTCCCTGTTGCTGCAGCACTATTCTTTGAGGTGACCCTTTTTGCTGTCGTCTCCCTACTTGTAGCTCCTCTCGGACCACTTGTCGTGGCCGCTCATCAAGTTGCCATGAATTTTTCCTCATTAGTTTTTATGATACCAATGAGCATTGGTGCCGCCGCGAGTATCCGTGTTGGTCATCGCATTGGTGAAGCAGACGCGAAAGGGGCAAAAGTTGCTAGTGAGGTAGGTATATTGGTTTCTATCGCTATCGCAAGCTTAACGGCGGTGTTGACTGTCTTGTTTAACGAGCAAATAAGCTTATTGTATACGGAGAACCGCGCCGTTATTGAACTCGCAACAACATTACTAATATTTGCAGCTATCTACCAAGTTACAGATGCTATCCAAGTCGTTGCCGCAGGGGCTCTACGAGGATATAAGGACATGTCCGCAATCTTCAATCGAACTTTTATTGCATACTGGGTACTCGGTTTACCTATTGGATATATTCTCGCTCTCACTGATTGGGTTGTTGAGCCAATGGGAGCTATGGGCTTTTGGGTTGGCTTTATTATTGGTCTCACTTCCGCTGCAATAATGCTAGGACAAAGGCTTAGATGGATACACAAGTTAGATGAAAAACACCAGCTAGAGCTTGCTTCAAGATAACCACAGAGTAATACCGAGGTTACTCATTTCTGATTCTGAGTAACCTCGCAAAACGGGGAATACCATTTTGCGTTACTCCACTATATTTAAAAGTTACTACGGTTCCTAACTTCGGCGGAGAGCTTCTTTGCTCATCAGTCAAGCCACTTCCAATGTAAAACTCAAGGTTGTCTTCTGTTCTCACCAAGATCGAGCCAATTTTCCCTTTAAGCCTACCTTTACCTTGTTTGTAGCCAATCACGCGCGCTTCTTGATCTCGATAACTTTTTAGCTTTAACAAGCTGTTATTTCTACCAGATAGATAAGGGCTATTAAGTTCGCGCAGCATTACACCCTCCCCGCCTAAATTCTCGATTTGAGACAAAAATGCCATAAGGTCACCATCGCTCGTCAAAGCTTTTTGCTGTATGGGAATAATGTGTGTTTGATTTTTTATATTCAGTATGTTGTTTAGTTCTTCATATCGAATCTTATAATTGCCCGACTTATTTGGTAAATCGAACACAACGAAAAATATATTCCGCCAAGCACTATCACTGGGAACTTTATCAAGTACCGTCCTTTGAACAACATGAAACTGGCCACGCCCCGCCCACAGTTCACCATCAAGGGCTATCTTCGGTAGTGAGTTAGTAAACCAATGAGGTGCGTAAATTCTCTTTCCACTCCGCGTATGAAGAAACTTACCATTCCAAAGCGCTCTGATCCCATCGAGCTTTTCACTCGCCCAGTATTGGGAGACATCTTTATCCTTGTCATAAGTTTTTGCCAAGGTTACAGGGACCATGCCTTGATATGACGGGACAGTTTCTGCTCTTGTAGTGAGCGTTACAATAACGGCGAATGCCACTAAAGATAGTCGCATGAATAACCCCTTTATTGGTTAAAAATAAATATCATAATGGCAAACTCTAAGATTGAAATTCACCATTTTAAAATAAACTTTCAACACACTTCACTTTGATTAATATTTAAGCAACTCAGTCTACATCTATAAGTCAAAAGAACGGCAAATACAGTGGGCAATTTTTATTACAACCAAGTGAATCCAATCGAATTTTGTACAAAACCCAGACGATTAGCTCAGTTATAAAGCAAACAAACATAACAAGCGAAAATTTTCTTGCACCATCCGAAAAGTCTAGGTAACATCCATTTCGTTCTTAAGGAATGGGTCCGTAGCTCAGTTGGTTAGAGTACTACCTTGACATGGTAGGGGTCGGCGATTCGAGTTCGCCCGGACCCACCACTCCTTGAGGAAACATTTGCATGTATAAATGCATTGAAAAATTTGGGTCCGTAGCTCAGTTGGTTAGAGTACTACCTTGACATGGTAGGGGTCGGCGATTCGAGTTCGCCCGGACCCACCAAATTTAAGAAAGCCCACTTTGAGTGGGTTTTTCATTTATCTGCATCCTATCCAAAATCTTTAAAAATAAGCGATTTCAACTCTACTTCTTTCATATAAAAGTTTATACACGAGCCTACCATTCAATTCGATTTTTGGAGTAAGAAGAATCAGTCCCTGATTCACGAAAATTGATTTATGAAGTGTGTAAAAAGAAGAATTACTCTTCTAATTCTGCAATGCTCTGCACGACTGACAACTCAAGCTCATCGAGCCATTGATAACGTTTTGTATAGAGGCGACGCTTAGTTCTTTTTAGTAATGATGGGTCTTTTCTTATCGGTTCTACAGGTAAACTACATAGATATTTAGAGACTTCTTCCCCACCATACTCTGTCCACAATTCTGCGTAATTATAGGTAATACTCGAGCGCTTTGAACCAGTGTATCTGAGTGCTTGGTAAATGTGCCCTTTGTTCGTTACGCCAAAAACATGCTTCACATTCCAATGACGAGCGAGTATCAATAATACTTCAAGTACCAATGCCTTGGGACGCAAGCCGTACATTGTTTTAGTCAGGGACTTAATGATCTCACCCCTATCTTGAATATGCTCACCAGGGCCTTGAAGTGCTCCAATGTGGATAGTGCGCTCTGGATCTGTTGATATGTTGAAAGCTATAGTGAAGAGGTCTTGGCTGAACTCATCGACTAACTTAACAGCTAGAGATCCCTCCCTCTCTGGCCCGGAACATAAAACCACTCGAAATCCTTCAATAGATGCAATAGTGTAACCACTTGGAGAGTAGAGATTTGGTGTATTCTTTCCGTAAATACCGTGAAGCATTTCGAAATGCTCGTAGACTTTTTGTGCTCTCTTTTCGGGGCGCCAGCCTAGGCAGACATATGGCTTTAACGGTTTTTCTATAATACGAGGGTGCTGCTTAATCACTTCTGTCAACCCGGGTTTATCAAACAATGCCTGCATCCTTTGGGTCACATTAGGTTTAAGTAATGACCACAAACAAAATCTAGCGTTATAACGGAGCTTTTTAAAACCACGTATTTCTGGATAAACCGTTTCAGCTATCTGAGGTAATGTAGCAACAAAGTTGAAATAATTCGCTGACATAAATATTTCCTGTAGAGCTCCCAGAACAATAAATGAACACTCGTTTATTGGGCTGCTATGTTGTGGGAAACAGTAATAAAAACAAAAATTTTGAGCATGGTTCTTCAAAAAGGCATTTTTAGCATCAATGAAGAAGGCTTAGTCAGCCGGCATGATAATGGTGAACTTGTCGATTCGATGTGGGAAAGGTATTGGTAAGTTTTGGTAAGCAACAACGATTGGTTTGTTTACACATACTTCAACATTACACATAGCCAGTTCCATCCAATGCTCAATATTGAACAGCGTACAAAACTATTAAGGAGAAGTATGTCACACTTTTGTAATTATTTGTAATGATACGTATCAGTTCAAATCGGTAGTTTTATCGTAAACTTTGCCCCACCAAGAGAACTGTGTCCTACCTCGATGTGGCCATAATGTCTTTTTACGATTAAATCGACGATTGCTAGCCCTAATCCAAACCCGCTCGCAGATTTATTTCTCGATCGATCAGTACTGTAGAAAGGTTTAAAAATTGAGGGCCAATGAGACTCGGGAATACCATCGCCATTATCTTCAACAGATATGCTGATAATATCTTGTTCCGTAGAGACATTAAGCTTCGTCACCGATCTGCCATAGGTAATTGCATTGAGAATTAGATTTGACAATGCTCGCCTAAACAGCCATGAGTCCAAATTAACGTAGACCCTTTCTGAATAATCTAAAATGATATCATTCGAACAGTCTTGCCGCTGTTTGTTGACAACGTCTTCGATTAAGTTGATCAAATCTGTGGACTCAAACTTTAGATCTACCTCTGGCCTTTCGAGCTTGCCCATGTATAGTAAATCCTCAACCATACGTTCCATTTCTTCAGTATCTTCGATAATGCTAGAAACTTTCTGGTGTTGCTTATCGGTAAGATTATCGTCTTTGAGCATTTCCGCTTGCCACTGAATTCGAAAGATAGGAGTGCGCAGATCATGAGCAACAGCATTAGCCAAAAATTGATTGCTAGAAATTAAGTTGGAGATTTTATCTGCCATATAATTGAAGCTTTTATTAAGTGTCCCCACTACCTTATTGCTTTGTAGAGGCGCTCTTACCTCAAGATCACCTCTTGCAAACTCCATAGTCACTTTCTCGAGAGTTTGGATCCTTCTGCCAAGAAACCAAACGAACCATAATGAGTAAATGAAAAAACCTAATAGTATAAAAACCCAACCGATATCATCATCAAATTGAATGGCTCTCCACAAGTCGCTTTTCTTATCTGGAACAATATGGAAAACTAAATTAGGGTCAGTGAGCTTAAACCAAGGTTCTCTATCATCATCATAATATATGGAGTCTTCGATATGCTCAGTAGAAAAAAAGTGACCTACATCCTCGGGCAAGTTCTCTACTCTAACAATCAGAAGCTTACGCGATGTTTCACTCACGACATGCTTGAGCGCGTCTACTGCTGCTTGAGCACCTTGCTGTTCAGAAATACTTAGAAGTACATTTCTAAATGCATTACCTTCTCTTTCCTGGAGCACATGATCATAGTCAGTATTGACACCATAGATAATAAGCTCATAGGCAAAAAGACTTGCCATAAACCATATGAGCAGACCTATGAAAGACTCTAAGTAGATCCTACGCATGAAGGCTCAATCCCCTACCAAGCATCGGGGACAAAGAGATAACCCTTGCCTCTTACTGTGATAATTCTCTTTGGTGTGGTTGAAGTGTCACCCAACTTTTTGCGCAAACCTACCACTTTGTTATCAACGGTTCGATCCAATCCATCGTACTCAATTCCACGCAGAATTTTTGTTAACTCATCTCTCGATAGCGCTTGATCTGGTGAAGAAGCGAGTGCCCAAAGTAAATCAAATTCGCTATCGGACATAGGGATCGAATCACCATTCAATGTACAAGATTTTCTTGCCTCATTGAGAAATAGCTGACCGAATTCGATAGTCTTGTTTTGGCCTTTATTACCATTCGCAGGCCTTCTTAATAACATTCTCATTCTTGCCAATAACACACGAGGCTTGATAGGCTTTGTAATAAAGTCATCAGCACCTATCTCTAATGCTGCGACGTGGTCAAAATCATCATCACTCGCAGTGAGCATCACCACTTTACCTTGATAACCTGACCTTATTTGTCTGCAGATCGTTAGCCCATCTACTCCTGGAAGCATCAAATCTAAAATTACAAGATCGGGTTGTTTCTCAATAATGACTGCTGCCACAGAATCGCCACTCTCGAATGAGGTCACATCAAAATCTTGTGAGCTAAAGTATTCCGTCAACATCTCACGGAGCTTCGTATCGTCTTCAATAATATAGAGAGTGTGCTTAAGAATTTTTGCCATAGTCATCTTTAATACTGCTTTTCGTATGTCGCAATAAGTCTAGCTTATTCGTTTGTTAATTACTGTCAGTTTATATGTATGCGTTGGTAAGAGTAAAGGAAACAAATACCTTAGCATGGTGTAAAAAAGTATCAGACCATATCAATAATTGATATCATGCCCAATTATTTAAGAGGATAAAATCTATGAATCGAAAAAAAAAGATTAATCAAGCATTAAAAGCCAAGAAGAAGAAAATGAACTCAAAGTTGCATAAAAGCAATAAACCTCGGTATATCTCTAAGGCTGAAAGAGAAAAGCTTGCGGCTATCGAGGGGCAAGAAGAGGCACAACAATGTGAATAGAGTCTATACCTCTTTCCATGATGCTACATTGTCTACAAAAGAAGAAACGTTTCATCAATAGGTGTAAAATTATCACAAACGTCAATCAGTGACTGTGATGTCAAACTTGGCACACCAAATACATCAAATTTTGCATTGGATGTCTTTTTTACACGGTCAACTAGCACTTCAAAATCGCCATCACCCGATAATAATATGACTCGGTCAACTTCCTTGGATATATCGTAAATATCCAAGGCAATACCTATATCCCAATCACCTTTAGCAGTGCCATCTTTTCTTTGTAAGAATGGTTTAAGTTTAACTTCGAAACCTATCCCTCTTAAGATGTGGTGAAACTGCCGCTGTTTTTCATGTTTAGAAGCGATGGCATAGGCGTTAGCAACAACGACTTCTTTTTCTGTTGCTACTACATGCCAAAAATGATTGTAATCAAAGTGGGCTCGGTATTTCTCGCGAGTTGTGTAGTAAATATTCTGCACATCAACAAAGATTGCTATTTTTTCCACATTATTAGTCTCAAATAAAAATATACGAAATAATACCAGAATTGAACAAAACAGTACTCATTTGTTCAATTCACCATCCTTAATGTAACATTCGTTAACATAACTAAACTATTGATTGTATTATCTTTAATGCCGCATTTATCGTGAAAAATACAAATTTTTGGTACAAAATGTAACCTACAGTTCAAATACTGTGAGGTTCGATAGGTTTGAGCCTTGATTCCAAATGTGAATAGAATATGATGGAAAAGTATTCAAGCGTTAGCATATTCTCATTTTTTAAACAAAGGCGAAGCAAATGGAGCTAGACATTTTTAATCCTTCAGGGCAGCTTCGCAGAGCCATAGTTTTTTGGCTTAGTACGCTAATAGCGGTTTTCTTACTGACAATAACAACTATAAAGCTAAGTTTCTTCCAAATAGAGTATTACAACATTATCGAAGGATGCTTAGGTTTCTTTTCTTTGGCGGTATCCTATCTTGCCTACAATGAAAATATTTCTAATATACTCAAAACAGCCTATGTTTACAGTTTGATCATAGTGACAAGCTTGGCAACAAAAGTCTATCCAATGGAGTTTGGTATATTTTTATGGACTTGTTTATTCCCGGTTGTATTTTACTTGATATTAGGTCGCCGCTGCGGTGCACTAGCAATAGGTACCGCATTTGTTGTTCAGGTCGGTATTCTCTCTTATGAAGTAACAAATGACGACCTTGCCAACAATGCGCAACTGGTTATCAATTTCTCGCTCGTCTTTGTTGCGATATGGGCTACTTCTCATGTGCTTGAGGTTAAACGCAGACTGTCTGAAACCTCTTTAGGGCAACTTGCATCTCGTGATGCTCTGACTGGCGTGTATAACCGACATGCACTCGTTCATAACTACGATCATTACAGGCGCTCAGGCTCAAAAATTCCACTTTCATTACTCATTCTAGATTTGGATTATTTTAAAGCAGTCAATGATAAATTTGGGCACGATGTGGGAGACCGAGTTCTCGTGGAAACAGCAACGCTTATTGATGGGCTAAGTGGTGAGCATTTAGTTTATAGAATAGGTGGAGAAGAATTCTGTATCGCACTTCACGATACAGGCAGTAATGAAGCAAGAGACAAAGCCGAGCAACTACGTCAGGCAATAGAGAGCTACATTTTCAACAATGAAGAAAACCCGATAGCACTAACCGCAAGTATTGGAGTTTATTACTGCAACCATTTTTCAAACTTAGAATCTGTGTTAAAGGCTGCAGATAAAGAACTCTATAAAGCAAAGAAAAATGGAAGAAATCAGGTTATGGTTTACTGCGATGACGAACAAGCCCAACTCCATTTCATTTAATAATCAATTGTCCTCTTCCTCAAAGACAATATTGTAATTTTCGGTATAGGTACATTGGGGCTGACGACTACAGGTGAAAAAACGACGGCCTTTAAAATCACCTTGAGATGCAACTTTTACGACCATTGGGCTCCCGCATTTTTTACAAAATCTAACTTCCTTGTCAGGCTCAATTAAATCGATATGAGCTGCAAGCAAACGTCGAAGTCGCCCCACCTGATAGCTATATTTCACAGTAATCCCTATCAAAGGGATGCCAGCCGAATTACAGCAATGCATTAGTAGTTTTTGCCGATCGACTTTTCCCTTATTCAACTCTTTACCATCATCAAGTTCAATGACAACCCTCGACTCTAATGTCCGAGGATCGCAAATAACAAAATCAAAGTAACTTTTTGAGATTCGGTTACTGGCAATAAACCACTCTTTTTTGTCCGTTGCCATTGGTGCAATGACATTAGTGAGGCTCACTTTACTTAACACAACACCATGTTTTCCAACAGCGGCTAATAGAGCATTATAAAGAGCGACTTCTTGAGCATTTAAAATCGGTCCCTTTTTCTTGTAGACACTGTCTTTTAGTTCTTCTTGCTTGATAAAACGCTTTTGTACAAAAAAGAAGAAAAGAACCAAAATAGCGAGAATGATAAAAATACTTTCCATTTGACCCCAGTAAAGCAAAAAGCTTGTTTAGACCTCTTAATTATTCTTCTTTCTATTACGAGAACAAGCTTTGTTTAATAAATTTGAGAGATAAAAATATGGACAAAAAAGTTTTGCTCAATTTTCAATCAGAAAGGACAACCATTATTATCTATATTTATCGAGAATCACTTGGTAACGACTTTTACCATTGTCGTCGATCTTTAACTTTAACTGATTAATGCCCTCTTGAAGTTTCCTCACCAACGCCCTGTCTGTGCCAAGGTTAAACGCAAAGTATAAATCCCCTTCACTCAAGGTAAACACGGCTTCGTAGTCTTCAGGGCTTTGTCCACTTTCCTTTAACCACCACTTGGCAACATTCTCTTCATAAGCCCAAAGATCCACTTCACCAGATATAAATTGATGAACCAATTTTTGTGGCACTGTGTTTTCTATCATCGAATCTCTTGGTACACCCAGTTCAACGAGAAGTTGCTCACCAACATCGTCTCGGATCACACCGATTCGATATTGAGCCAGGGCTAGAGGGCCGTTTATAGTAAAGTTTCTGTCTTTTCGACCCAAAACAACGATTTTTGTCTGGCTTATGGGCCCAGCCCATTGAAAAATGTGCTCTCTTAACTGCGTACGTGTAGTAGAAAAAAGTACAGTGTCAGGGGTAATCAAAGCAGAACGATACGCCGTTGCCCATGGCTGTACCTTTATATTATTGATATCGATAGGACTCTGGATTTGGGAGCTTGCTTCAACAAGAATATCGATAGCGATGCCTTTGGTGATATTGTTTTGTTTGTAGTTATAAGGTGGATACTGCTCTGTCACATAACTTAGGGTATTGATTTGTGAGCTGTTAACGATAGGAATTAAAAATATCGCCATTAGGAACACAAATATTGATACACGCATAACGACCTCTAAAGTAATCAGCTCTTGTCCATCTAAAACTTTAGAGGGCGTTTTATCTATCGTCTAGTCATAAATCGTCTCAGTCAAAATTTTTACAATCTTATTTATATTCCCATCATACAGTGGTATCACGACTTACCTTTGACAAAAACTTTATCCAGCGCTGGCTAATTTTTGAGGACTTTATTCTGTCAGCCCTTTTAGCCTCATGCAGTGCTTTATTGATTTCGCCCAATTTGTAGAATGCTTCAGCCCTTGTCATAGCCACTCTTTCTGGATTCTTTTTGATATCTTTGGTTAGGTCCAAGACTTCTCTGTAGTGTTGCTGTTGAAGTAACAAGCCGATAAGGTTCCAGCGATACTTAGACTTATATTTCGAAGCAGATTGCCATACCGCGATGGCTTTATCCCACTCTTTTGCCCTTTGCCAGTAAACGGCTTGTTCAAAGAGCAGTTTAACATCAGTTGAAGCATCATTTAGTTGGCTAATTTCCAACGCCGCTTTTTCTGGGAGGCCAACTTGAGCATATAGCTGAGCTAACATTCTAAGATCTCGCTGTGACAATTCAACATGATTTACTTTAGCTAGAGAGAGTGTATCGACAGCATCACGCACTTTACCTACTTGTACCTGAAGTGAAGCGAGTTGGCGCCACCAGCTTGCTTTTTCTGGTTTTATTTCTAACAAAGACTTCAATGTTAATATCGCTCTATCCCATTTTTTGAGTTCAAGTTGAGCGCCCAATTTTAGAGATAAAGGCTGAACTCTTTCCTTTGGGGAAGTCTTAAAATACTTATTAACCGATGAGATAACAGACTTCCATTGGCCTAATTGATAATGAGCTTGAGCGATTCGTAGCCATAAACCTTCTGAATCAGGCTTGGGCTCTGAAGTCTTTACCAATGAATAATATCGAGGTAACGCCTGGGTAAACTGCCCTGAACTTAAGTATAAATCTGCCAACATTTTTTCAGTTGACCATGCTATGTCCGGTAATAATTGCTTACTATCTACAGCTGCTTTTAGGTGCAAGATTGCATCAGAAACTTGTTCTTCTTGCCAATAGAAAATACCCAGCATTCTTGATATATAAGCCTGATCGTACAAGCGAGAGGTCTCGATAGCTTTAAGCAAACGAATAGCTTCATCAGTCTTCTCCTCTTGAGAAAGTTGATAAGCTTTTTGAGCTTTAATAGCAATGTACTGACTTAACTCTTTACCATGTGCGAGAGAAGAAAGCATGAGCAATAGAATAAGAATTAAGCGTTCCATTACTTGTCCAACTTAAATTCAATTGTTTGAGAAATTCCAAATTGAGATACCGCGACACCATCAACAATTTTTGGCTGATACCTCCACTTTTTGATCGCTCTTATCGCTTCCCTATCAAATATTCGTTTTGGCTGAGCGGAAGTGACTTTTACATCAACAGCTCTACCTTTTGAGTCGATGGTAAAACTCAATGTTATAGAACCCTCTATGTTTCTCTTTAGGGCTCTTGCCGGATAATTAGGCTCTACACGACTAAGCGGCATAACATTTTGTGTCACACCAAAATCACCGAATTTTGGCGAGCTAATTTCTATGCCTGATATAGAGGTATCCAATCCTAGTGTCATAGGACTAACAGGAGAAATATTTGAGGGTGATGGAGTTTGTGAAGTCAGAGCAGAAAGTTGTTGTGGGGCTTGTGGGGCTTTCGGCTTTTCTGGCGCCGCACGCTGGCGGCGTTGAAGAGCACTATCCTCTTCAACCATAACCATGTTAAACGCAAGAGATTCTGTTTTTTTTAAGTTGCGATCCGAATCTACACTAACCATAAGAGCCATAAAACTGAATACAGAGATAGACAAGAATAAAGCGATAGGAGTAGCAATAAAAAAGCGATTCACTACTTTTTCTCCGCTGCCAAAGCAATGTTATTTATACCAGCTTGCTTCGCTGCGTCCATTACTTTTACTACCACTCCACTGTAAGCAAGCTCATCTGCTTGAATTACCAAAGAGGCATCTGGCTTGTCTAAAAGAAGATTTTCTAGTGAGGCTTGCACTCTCTCTAAATCAACCATTCTCTTATCGATATACACATCGCTGTTTGATGTCACCGCAACAAAAATCCCCGCGTCTTTTTGACTAACGGCGCTCGCGGCAGCAGGTCGATTGACCTCAACACCGGATTCACGCACAAATGAGCTAGTCACAATGAAAAATATCAGCATAATAAATACAATATCGAGCATAGATGTAAGATCGATTTGCGCTTCTTCTTGTTGCTGACGTCTACCGAGTCTCATCGACGACTCCTTAATGATTTTTCCAACTTTATCTGTTTTGTCATACAAATCTTTGATAGCCGTGAATGACAAAACATTCCTGTAAGGGCGGCAACCATACCTGCCATTGTTGGTATAGTTGCTAAAGAAATACCTGAGGCCATTAATTCAGGGCTACTGCTTCCTTGATTTGCCATTACATCAAATACTGAAATCATACCTGTCACTGTGCCTAAGAGACCAAGCATCGGGCATATCGCAACCAACACTTTAATAAATCGCAGGTTTTTATTCAGTGAACACTTTGCCGATGCAAGCCAGCCGTCTCTTATAGAGACAGCAAACCATGAATCATGATCGTCCCTTTGCATCCATGCATCCACCCATTTTTGTCGCAATTTAGGGAACTCGAACCACAAAAATAACATGCGCTCGATAGCCAAAGTCCATGTAAGAAACACAACCCCAGCAAGCCACCAAAGTACCAGCCCCCCTTGTTGCATAAAGTTTCCTAGAGAGGTTCCTTTTAATGAAGACAAGAAGCCATCGGTTAGTAAGGCAAGGAATGACTCCATTACGCGGCATGTCCTAAAGTTTTGCTTGTCGAACATGCAGATTCGGCCTGTTCTGCAACCAAGGCAATACCCTGTTTCTCCAAGGTAGTTCTGATCGTTTCAGCTTGAGAGCTCAGAATATTGTGTGCCAATAATAGCGGCATAGCCGTTATCAAGCCCAATACTGTCGTAACAAGAGCCATAGAAATTCCGTCCGCCATTATCTTAGGATCGCCATTCCCAAATTGGGTGATCACTTGGAATGTCTCTATCATACCCGTTACCGTACCCAACAGACCCAGCATTGGAGCGAGAGCAGCAAAAAGTTTCAGCATTGATAAACCTTTTTCTAACTCAGACTGTTCATCAACCACAGCCTCTAATAGACGAAGCTCCAAAGCTTCGACAGTGCGATCCTTATCTTTGTTGTAAACAGAAAGTACCCTACCTAATGGGTTATTTCCGGGGGAGTCAGGAGTTTTAAGCTGTTTTTGTATTTGGTGACGAACTCTAAGTAAGACCGTTCCCCGTACCACCCCAATCAACAAACCGATCACCAAAAGCCCTGCGATTACCTTTCCAACAATTCCAGCAGTTTGAAAACGCTCCAATAGAGTTGGTTGATGGGTAAACTGTTCTAAAATCACTCCACGTGAAGGGTCGAGTGCTACTGGGGTTACCTGCCCCGAAAGAATGGGAGTGATTGAGGTTAAGGTAGGAAAAGAATCTGGCTGTTTCGAGTAATCAAACCCGACACGTTTTTCTCCATCCCACTTTATATAACCAGCATCCCCAATGAGACCAAAAGAGCCCAACCTTATTGCATTTACCTTCTCAGTTTGGCCTTGACCGTTTATAAACGATATTTCAATAGGTTGAATTTCGTTGCTGGCGATAATTTGTTCTTCAAAAGCAGCCCATAAGTCTTTCAGTTGCTTTATTGATGGGAGTTTAGAAGCAGAGACGACCGACTTAATGACGTCATTGTAAGATTGTGAGTCTGCGCCAGTAACAGACCGAACTAACTCACTTTCAAGCTCCTTAGCGCTCAAACGAACAATACCAAACAGTTCTCCCAAGCTGCCTGATTCAAGACGGAGTTTTTCCTCTAAACGAGCTAAACTGTCTTCATTTTCGCTAAATGTCTCTGACAAACGTTTAGTTTTATTTTCTAGCTCTTTTTTCTGAGCCATTAATTCAGCTTTTTGAGAATAGAGTAATGCTTCCGTCTTTTTAAAGTCAGCTTCTCGGGCGATATTGTGCTGTTTTTGTTTACTTGACTCTTCAGAAGCACGCAAGACCAAGTCACTTGCGATGGCATGAGATGACAAGACACTTAAAACGAGCATGGCTGCAGTAGTTGAAAACCTCATTATTTAACCCCTCCAGCATTCAACGATACAGGCAATGTCACCATTGATGTGGATTTTTGTTCCACCAGATTAAACGCTTTATCAATCTCTGAATTTAAAGAGCCATTCATTTCAACCCAAGAGCCAGAATTGCCATCCCAAGACCAGTATTTCATTTTATTTATGCTTCTCGCTACGATAGAAATACGACCAAGGTGAAAAATATCGGCCTGAATATTCTCTAGACCAACTTTTATTTCCCCTCGATAAACCTCTAGTAGTGTTCCATAGTCAAGTTCTATTTGATAAGCATCCAAAATTCGGCGATATTTCTCGGCGTCACTGATATCTGCCCTTGACATCATCGAGTCAAGTTTTGCGATTCGCTTCTGGCGAATATTTAATTTAATTGGCGGCCCTGAAGCGACTATCTGTCGCAGACCGTCAATCATGTCATACATTAAAGGAACAACTCTTTGACGTGTGGTTTTTACTTCTTCAATTTGTTGCTCTAAGCTATCCATCTCATTGTTTTGGCTTTTAACAAGCGATGAAAGATGGTTTCGATATACGGTTAAATTTTTAATTTCAAGACGAATCTGTTCAATTTCTGTTTGCAACTCTAGAGTGCGATCAGCACTCATATCCACTCTTTTTTGACTGGAAATAGAAGAATCGTTGGTTTTTTTCTGAATGTCTTGAGCGTGTTCGAGAGTATTGGCATTAGAGCCTGACGCAGCCAATGCCAAAAGCAATGGTAGGCTAACTGTTTTAATGTTCATAAAGTCTTTTCGTTACAAAGAGCCAAAATAGCGAATTGAGAAGTAGTCTCATTATCATTAGATATCTCATAGTACTGAGATTGAGAAAAAAAGCAATTACACTTACGATTTATACAAATATCAGTGGCAAAAATCGCTATAAAACGGAGATTTCACTTTGAGGAAGGTCAATTTCTATACTCAGCCCACCAGTAATAAGATTTTCCGCAATTATCGTACCGCCCAGCAATAAAACAGATTCCTTGGCAATAGATAATCCCAAGCCATAACCACTTCGTGCTTTTGCTCTCGAACTATCAAGACGAGTAAAAGGTGTAAAGATTTCCTCAATCTTTTCTTGCGGAACTCCTGGTCCATTATCTGATACCTGTACCCTGGTAAATGCTTTTCCTTGACGAGTTATATCGAGAGTTCGAACAGAAATACTTGCGTTAGTCCCCGCATATTTCATTGCATTTGAAAGAAGGTTATCAATGCATCTGACAAATAGCCGCTCATCAGTAACTACAAAGCAAGGAGATCTTTCTAGGTTAAAGTCGATAACTTGAGCTCCGACAAGCTGTCGCCTAGCTTGCTCAATTTGCATTGAAATCACACCTCCGAGATCAACCCATTTAAAATTTGCCTCATAACGTGCATTCTCCAAGCGACTGAACTCTAGTATCTCCCCTACCATCTTATTCATTTCATCGACTTGTGCCTCGAGACGGTCAACAATTTGTTCACCCTTTTCGTCTACTTGAGCACGCAATAAATGGATAGCGATATTTTGCCTCGCTAGAGGCGTTCTTAACTCATGTGAAACATCACGAATCAGTTGCCGCTGCCGACCAGAAAGTTGGCTGATTTGATCAGCCATATGATCGAAGTCAGAAGCAAGATCATTGAACTCTCTCGTCTTGGACTTAAGTTCAGAAACAACATTAACAGAGAAATCACCACAAGCGAGCCGCCTGCTCGCTTCTCTTAGTCGATTGAGTGGGTTTTGCAGATTTTTAGCCAAAATATAAGACACTATTAGCAATGTTAATACAGCAATAATTACCTTACTAATACTAAAAAATAACAAATACCTATGAGCCGGATGTTTCTGGCTTGGTAATTGGACAATCAACTTATTACCGTTTCTCAAACCCATTCCTATCAGAGGTTTGTTCACCTTATTGTCTAATATTTCATCAATCTCTCTAAGAAACTTAAGCTTGAACTCAAAGTGTGGGTGCATTTGACGACTTGTCAGTGGCTTGTTTAAATTGTTAAGAACAAAAATATAATAAGGTTGTGATTCTTCCCATTCCTCAAGGCCGCTTATATCATTCTTATCAATAAAACTATTCGCCTCATCAACTAGTTGATATAATTCGTTTTTTATCTCTTGTGGTACCCCCAGCATAACTCTGATCAAGGCATGCTCCGCGATCGCTTGTAAAACAAGAATAAGTATCAAGACTGTCGACATATAGCCAAATAATTGGAATACCAGAGAGTCACTTTTAAGTAGGAACTGATTTTTCATTTTTGCCAGACAGTGGGGGTTAATTTATGTTTTCTATATAACTGTATCCCTTACCTCGTACAGTTTTAATGTGTTGTTTCGCGACACCAGCTTCTGAAAATTTGCGTCTCAAATTACTAATATGCATATCTAAATTGCGATCAAACGGGCTAAGTTCTTTTTTTAGAACTTCGATTTGCAATTCAGATTTTGAAACAACTTTATTCTCTCGAGCAATCAGATAACTCAATATATCATTTTCGGTTCCAGTTAAAGGTAGCCTCAACAGCTTTTGTTGCACAGAATCGCTATCAACAAAATGCGGTTTACGCTGCTTTTCTAGACTTACCCTACGAAAGATTGCTTTAATTCGAGTTAATAATTGAGGAACTTTGAAAGGTTTGGCAATGTAGTGGTCGGCACCAGCTTGATAACCATCAAGCATGGACTCCTCATCATCTAACGCAGTTAACATTAGAATCGGGGTGGCAAATCGCTGACAAATTTTTCTCGCAACCTGCATACCATTCAGTTTGGGTAGCATGACATCGAGAAGAACCATATCAAGTGGGTGCTTCTCTATATAACTGATAGCACTTTCTCCACAGTGAACACAATTAACTTCGTAGCCTTCGTTGTTTAATACATCAGTTAACAGGCTACACAACTCAAGATCATCATCAACAATAAGAATTCGTGACATGGGAAGGTTCTGAATAATTACAACAGCGCACATCATATTCTTAGTAGGACAACAACACAATAATCACGAACAGATTTTAATAGCAAAGATTACAATAATAACACTATAAGATTATGAAAAATCGAATAATTTAATAGATACTTGTCTGATTTTAAACTTAAGTAAACGCCAATGTGTTCTGGGCTTTGTTGGTAATTTTTCGCGTAAAGCAGATAAACCTAACTCTTGAAACTTAACCTCTCCCCCATGTGCGAGTAACAATGTTTTAGGCTTTAGCTGGTTTATCTTGTCAAGTGATGCCCGATATTGATTGGGATGAAATATCGGAAATGGAGGAATCAAGCCTTTCTTTATTTTTACCAATAAATCTCCAACATAGACAACACCGATACCTCGGTGGTATACACACAAATCTCTGTCTGTATGCCCAGGTGTTTCAATAACTTGCCAGTCGTCAAATATTGGGAGCATTTGCTTATCTAATAATTCTACATCAAATTTTAGCTTTCTTGAGTACCATAAATTTCGTCTTTTTTTACGTTGGCGTTTTGCTACCCAGCGTGCAAGAAAAATATCGGTAATATGCATGACTGCGCCAGAAAAACCACGATACCAATGATGCCTTCGCTCTGCACCGACGATAAGGCAACCTGAGAGTTTACGCAAAGGGTTCGCTGCTCCGGCATGATCGGGATGCATATGGGACACCACCACAACTTTCAGATCTTGAATAGGACGGGATAATTGCTCAGTGATATACTTTTGAATGAGTTCAACATCTGCTCTCGACGCACCGTCCAACAATAATAAACCCTCATCTACCTCAACAAGATATATTGTCTGAATATAGCCATCAAGCTCATGTATTTTCATTGGATAAAGACTGTATAAAATAGCATTTACTTAATTTAGCAACAGTCTCACCCAAAGTAAGAGCAATTACTCTAGGTTGTGATGTTAGTAGAAATATTTGACCAGCTTATGAACGTAAACGAAACATTCGACCCTCAGTACGATACAAAAGCAAGGATACTAGTATTAACAGGCACCCTAATATCTTATTATTCGATAACTCCTCACCGTAAACCAGCATACTCAAAACTACAGCCCAGATTGGCTCTAGAAGCATGATTAAAGCTGCGTTGTTGGGATGACAGCCTTTTTGACCAAAAGTTTGCATTACATAGCGCAGACTAGTTGCAAGAAGAGCACTAAGAAAAAACCAGACCCATATTTCACCCGAGACATGCGCTGGCTGGGTCTCGAACAATAAAGAGACACAAATAGCGACGAAACCGGTAACTCCCAATTGGATTGTGGTAAGGACGAGAACAGGCACACTTTTAGATAACCTACTGTTCACATTGAAGTGTAAAGCAAGTAAGCAAGCATTTATTAAGAACCAAAGTTGTCCGGGTGAGCTATGCCAACCACCAGATAATGAAAGTAGGGCCAGACCAGCTAGTGCAATTGGCAATGAGAACCAAAATATCCTTTTGGGCTTCTCACGAAACATCAGCCAACCGAAAATGGGAACAATAAGCATGGATAGACTGACAATAAATGCGCCGGCTCCAAGAGATTCACTCACCGAAATTGCATAAACCCATGTTAGCAAGGCGAAAGCCAACACCAGCCCGCACCCAATAGCTTTTATTAAATTCACTTTTTCGATAAAAATTAGATTTTTAAAACAGAACGGTAAAAGGCAGAAAGAGGCCACACAAAATCTTAATCCAATAAAGCCAAAAGGAGGAATACCTTGGATCGCTTGTTTTGAAAATATCCAGCCCAAACCAGCAAGAACCGTTGTAAATAGGAGAATAAGCGCACTTTTGTTTTCAGCAGTCATTCACCCCCCTTTAATTACAAAATTATCTATTATTTACTGATAGTGTCAGATTTTTATATCGAATGCGAATGATTATTTATGAGGAAATTATGTTAATTGTTGGTCATAGAGGTGTTTCTGGCTATTACCCTGAAAATACACAAGCTAGTATAGAGGCAGCTGCTCGGTTAGGATTAAAATGGATCGAAGTTGATATCCAGATCACCAAAGATAACCATTTGGTTATTGCTCATGATGCTAGTATCGATCGCTGTAGTAATGGCCATGGAACAATCAGCGAACTAACACTGAAACAATTAAAGCAGTACAATTTTGGCAGTTGGTTTGACCATTGCCGCTTTAGTAGCGAAAAAATATTAACCATTGAAGAGCTACTCCAAATCGCTCAGCGTCTTTCTTTATCCATTAATCTTGAACTGAAAGTATTCCAAAAAGCGAGCGAACAACTTTGCAATCAACTCGAAAAATCACTCTCTTTAAGTTCTTTTCCCATTAACAACCTTGTTTTCTCAAGTTTCGATCATCAAGCTCTGCTTAATCTCAGACAAAAATTACCAAATGCAAAATTAGGCGCCCTTTGCGAAAGATTAGACGATAAAACAAAGGCTCTTATTCGTAATGTCAGTGCATACAGCTGTCATTTACACCACCTTTCAGTAACCAACAATGACATTGACTACTTACACGACAAAGGTGTTCAAGCATGGGCATACACAGTAAACAAGCCTGAACAAATAGAAAGACTAGGTTCAATCGACGCTATTTTTACCGATTTTCCGGATCGATTTGTTATCTAAGATATAAATTAACCATTATAAAACATAAGTTTAAATTGGCCACTTTAATTTTTTCATTTAGACAAATGATAAAAAAGTTGAAATCACTTGCCAGCTGCACAAAAAATAACTACTGTATATACATACACTGTATATGGAGACAGCATCAATGGAACGCAACTTTTTTGGCCAAACTACAACCCCTAGCTCGAATATATTGGTGCCATCGCTGACTGGATTCGTTTTCGATAACCACGTACTTAGACACTTAGCCGATAAATCCCGCCAGAAGCAGTGGATCCTGTTTACCGCTGAATGCCAAAGACCATGTACTGAACAACTTGAGTACTTTCAAATTCACTGCGATAAGATTATTCAAATAAAAGCATCACAAACAAAAAACGAATTTGAAGTTGCCAGCCAGGCCATTTTATCTGGAAATGCCAGTACGGTAGTGGCATCAGAAAACCTGACAAAATACGAACGAGGATCTCTGAAAAGGCTTGGGCGAAAAATCGGATGTGAGGTTTTCTTTATATCAGCAAGGAAAAATACCATACACTAATGCAAACGTTTGCTTTTTTGCTGGCACCACCGATTAGTTCTGGTATTATGCACAACAGTTAAATACTAACGTTATTGTTTTAAGTAGGAATGTTCCGATGAGCCTCGCCAATAAAGTCTTAGCTGTTAATGATGATTTCCCTATACGTACTGACCAGAAAGTACATAGCGGTAAAGTTCGCTCCGTTTACTGGCTGACCAAAGAAGACAGCAAACGACTCATACATGAAAAAAGTTACAACGTAGCGCCCAATGCGCCGCTTGCGATTATGATCATAAGCGATCGCCTTTCGGCTTTTGATTGTATCTGGCAAGCTGAAGAAGGATTAAAAGGTGTTCCAGGTAAGGGCGCTGCACTCAATGCGATTTCGAACCACTGGTTCAAATTATTTAAAGAAAACGGACTTGCCGATAGTCACATCGTCGATATTCCGCATCCACTGGTATGGATTGTACAAAAAGCTCGCCCAGTGATGATTGAAGCGATTTGTCGTCAGTACATTACTGGCTCTATGTGGCGCTCCTACGAAAAAGGTGAACGAAGCTTTTGCGGCTTTCAGTTACCAAATGGTTTAGAGAAAGACAAGGCTCTACCCGAGCTACTGATGACACCTTCAACAAAAGGTATTATAAAAGGGATTGCTGACGTTCCAGAGGCGGATGACGTCAATATCACCAGAAAAAACATCGAGGACAATTACCAAGAGTTCAATTTTTCATCACTCGATGATATCAAGACATACGAACAACTTCTGCGAGAAGGATTCGTTTTGATAAGTAACGCTCTTGCAGACATTGGACAAATATTTGTCGATACCAAATTTGAATTTGGTTACGCACAAGATTCTCTAGGCCAAGAAAAGCTTATCTATATGGATGAAGTCGGTACTCCTGATTCATCACGTATCTGGGATGAAGAAGCTTATGAAAAAGGCCATATTTTAGAAAACTCAAAAGAAGGCTTTCGCCAGTTCCTGATCAACCACTTCTCAGACTCAGACGTTTTATTGAATAAAGATAGAATGGAAGAAAGATTAGCGCTAGCATCATCGACGCTACTACCTAAAGAAGCACTCCTAAACGTCTCTGACACTTACCTAAGCATCGCCAGTAAAATTACGGGCACATCAATAACAGTATCTGATAACCCGAGGGAAGAGATCATCGATGTCCTCGATAAGGAATATGGACTGATTATTTAGTTCTCGTTTATCGCATGAAGCGGTTTCTTTTAATAGAATTAACCGCTTAATCTTTTTGGCTCTTCTCAGTTATATCATGCTCGTTAATGAGCTGATGAACTTCATCACTCAAATTGAGTTTCTCTACCAGATAAGGCAAATCTAACTCCAACAAGCAGTCCTTCCTCTTATCAAGCCCTTCAACTTGAATAATATTCTGTACGGCGACCTTAGTGCCTTCACTTTTCGCTTTATGCGAGAAGGCTGGCATGTGAAGCGCTTGATCTGATGTAAAGGATACAATCGAATCTATTGAGTCTACCTCTAAACCGTACTTTTTACCTTCACAAATAAAAATTAAGATTTTTGATTCCACTTCTGATTGCTTTTCTTTCATTTCATACATCAAACGAGAATCTATCACGACAATCAACTCATCTCTTAAATTAATAATGCCTTTAATATTCTCAGGCAGGCCGGGAGGGCTAATGACTGAACTAGGGTAATCAATAATTTCATTGACCAATTTGATATCGAGTGCATAACGCTCTGCGATGGTAAAAGTAATATAGGTCTTTTTAAGAAAATCTCGACTGGCGACTTCCTTAACCTCATTCGAATGGTCTTTAAACAACAAACCATGATCGTGAATAATTTCTTTGATTTCATCATCAGAGAATAGCTTTTCATGGTCTAACAAGGTGGCCTCTGGACCTGAGTGACTCGGAATACATCCAACGAACATTTTGGACTTTTTCGTTGCTAACAGCGGGAATTGAATGATGTCCTCTTCATAATAGGAGATGATATTATCAAGAGAAGACACCAATAGGCCCAAAAAGCTCTCTTCAAGTTTAATAACGATCACGATATGGCCTAGCTCCCCATCGCTATCACTTACCGTCTTTTCCCCACCTAAAAATTCATTAAAATCTACGATAGGAATAATATCACCGCGGATATTGACAGCACCAAGGCAATTATTCCCCGCCAATACTTGATTCTCAATTTCTCTAACCTCAATAACTTCTCTAATCGCATTCACTTTAAAGGCACAAAGACTTTGCCCTAGTTTAAAGGAAATACATTTACATAATACCCGAGTTGTCTGCTCCGTCTGAGAGGTGTGTTCAAAATCAATATGAGGCAGTTTTTCAAGATTTATCACTTCGATAGGGTCAATAATTTGGATCATTCTGCTACCGTTGTCCAGCTTGAAAACACCCGCAATAATGGTGTCGTGATGCCTTTCAGTATGAGGGCAAAATTCAATCCGCTCATTCGACCTTTCGTAAAAAATCTCACCGGTTCGATCGAAAATTATACCAACACTGAAGTGACCATATTCAATAATGGCAATAACTCTATTACTGTTGTCTTCTTTGTCCTCCAGCGGTATTTCCATGTTCTCGTAAAATATTTTTCTCAAGTCGACCACAGGAACGATAGTTCCCCTTAAATTGAACATTCCAACCATGTAGTTTGGTGACAAAGGAATACTATTATATTCACCTAATTCATTGACGACTTCTCTGATTTCTATAGCAGCAACAGCAAACTCATTACCGCATAGAAAGAACGAGCCATAGACGTCTTGAATCGTATTGTGATGTCTAGTGAGATTGTTGGTTTCGTTGATATCCATAATTTATCCCTCATGACGCTGAATTTCTCGATATCATCTGGATCTCACAAGAATTATCCAGCCCATAAACGATCATTTTCCGTCCTTCCATGCCTAATGTGTCTTTATGGGAAATGTGTATTCCCAATTTATTTAGGCAAGCTTCTGCCTCCCTAACATTAGCATCCCCAATCAATTTATTGCTTTCGGTTGATTCTGGCATTGTCATATTGCCACCTCCAGCAATAACGGCATTCGCATACTTGTACTCATGCGCTAATAGTTTCATTTCATCCAATAGCGCATAAATCGCACGGTCGACGTAACGTGAATCCCCAGAAGACTGACCACATTCTGCACTGGGTAACAAACAGTGAGCTAATCCATAGACATCTTTTTTAGCGCAAAGAATTGCGACCCCAACACAGGAACCAAGCAGTGCGTGTAACACATCTTTTGAATTACCCACTCGATACTCACCTATGGGCACATATATCTTGCTCATTTGCTTTTTCCGATTGGTTTATAGATGTGAGGCAGCAAATATTCGAAACTTGAAGACGTGTGTAAAAGTGACTCAGACTCTCCAATAATCAGTATGCCTTGTGGCGATAAACATTTGTGAATATTGAAAAGTACTTTTTCTTGATCTTCTTTATTAAAGTAAATCAATACATTGCGGAGAAAAATTACATCAAACTTATATTCAAATTGTGGGTAACTAAAAAGATTGTGTGTTTTGAAAGCCAATTTAGTTTTCAACTCTGGGATGACCCTGTACTGGCTCTTACCATTTGACTTTAAGTAACACTTAAATAGATTTGGTTTGGTTAATCGGAACTTCTCTATAGAATGCCCTGAGTAGATACCGCCTTGCGCTTTCTTTAATACTTTATCTGAAATATCAGTAGCTAAGATGTCAAAATTCAGGCTAGGGAAAACCCTCTTACACTCAGACAAAATAATAGCGATGGTGTAAGCTTCCTCACCAGTAGAAGCCGCCGCAGACCATACTTTTAAATCTCTTTGCTTATGCTCGCGGCAATAGTTAGGGACGAAAGATTCAGATAAGTATTGCCAAACATCCGGCGTGCGATAGAAATAAGTCTCATGAGTTGTGATAGCATCGATAAACAGTGTCTGTTCTTTGATGTCACTTTTCACCATATCGAGGTAAATATTATAGTCACTTATTTCTAACTCACGCGCGCGCTTTCTTACTCTACTGGCAACCATAGTTTTACGACTTTTGCCTATGGTTATCCCCGTTTTTTCATGAATGTAGTCAAGGTAAAGCTGAAAACAACTCGAGCCGAATTTACTATTGATAATATCGCTCATTCCCTACTCCATTTATGAAGTGAATTTCTTCATCTCAATTTCTAGATTTTCAGCACCCTGATAGAGCTCTGCTGTTGAGTTAGCAATAGTTTCAGAAGCGATAGCAGATTTCTCTGTTGAGTCGACAACCTGTTGTATCGCATTACTTACATCCTTCGCAACCGATTGTTGCTCCTGTGCCGCAATTGAAATTTCAGAAATGGATTGTGTGGTTTTTGACACACCAGCAACGATTTTCTCAAAGGCTTTCGATGCATCTTTTGAAATCTCACCACCTTGAACTACGCGTTTCACTGACTCATTGATCAATGCTGAAATCTCTTTGGTAGCTTGAGAAGAGCGCTCTGCAAGCTTGCGCACTTCATCGGCAACGACCGAAAAGCCCAAACCATGCTCACCAGCCCTAGCTGCTTCAATAGCCGCATTGAACGCAAGTAAGTTAGTTTGGCTTGCTATCTCACTGATAACTTTAACAATCTCACTAATCTCTTCAGACGATTTATTGATGAGTTCCATGGATTCTATTGACCTTGCAATCGCCTTAGACCCGTGGTCAGCTTCCACTTGGGTGTCTTTGGCGATTCTGTCCGCATCCTTGGTGTTTTGTGCGATTGAATCAATCGATACACTCAGTTCCTCAATTGATGCATTCATTTCCTCAGTTGTTGCACCGAGCGTCTGCGCACCGCGCGAAACCGTGCCCGATTGCTCGGATATGTCCTTAGCCTGACCAGCAAAATTGATTGCGATTTTAGTCACTTGTTCTTCAAGCTGAACTTGAGCGCTGATATCTGTGGCAAATTTGACGACTTTATAAACTCTTCCGCTTGCATTTAAAATTGGGTTGTAGGTTGCCTGTATCCAAACTTCCTTGCCGCCTTTTGCAATCCTTTTGTAACGACCCTGATCAGACTCACCACGGCCTAATTGTTCCCAAAATGCGCGATATTGGGGAGAATTAGCGTACTCAGTTTCACAGAATATTCGATGGTGTTGACCCTGGATCTCTGCCAGAGAATAACCAACGGTTTGGAGGAAGTTCTCATTTGCAGTGATGATGGTACCATCCAGGTTAAACTCGATGACAGCCTGGACTCGATTTATAGAATCTATCTTACCTTCAAATTCTGAATTGCGTAATTTTGACTCAGTAATATTGGTTGCGTACTTGACGACCTTATAAGGACGACCATTAGGATCAAACACTGGGTTGTACGAAGCATTGATCCAAATTTCTTCTCCAGTTTTCCCGAAGCGTTTGTACTCGCCCGAATCTGGCTCTCCCAACCCTAGCTTTTTCCAAAAGTCTGCATATTCCTTGGTCGCTGCATACTCAGGGTCACAGAAGATCCTATGATGTTGCCCCTGAATTTCTTCTAATGAATACCCTACAGTGGCTAAGAAATTATCATTCGCTTTGATAATGGTTCCATCAAGATTGAATTCTATTACGGCTTGGACACGGCTTATTGCAGCAATTTTACCCTCGAATTCTGAATTGCGGAGCTTGGACTCGGTAATATTGGTTGCGTATTTGACCACTTTATAAGGTTTACCATTTGGTGCAAAAACCGGGTTGTAAGAAGCATTGATCCAGACTTCGTTACCATTTTTATCAAAGCGCTGGTATTCTCCTGCGTCTGATAGTCCTGAGCCAAGTTTTTTCCAAAAATCGATATACTCTTTGCTAGCGGCATATTCTGCATCGCAAAAGATTCGATGATGTTGTCCTTTAATCTCTTCCATACTGTAGCCGACAGTATTCAAGAAATTGTCATTTGCCTTGATAATGGTGCCATCAAGGTTGAACTCAATCACAGCCTGCACGCGGTTAATTGCAGCAATCTTACCCTCAAACTCTGAATTCCTCAGCTTGGATTCTGTAATATTGGTGGCATATTTAACTACTTTATAAGGCTTGCCACTTGGATCAAGTACAGGGTTGTATGACGCATTGATCCATACTTCATTGCCATCTTTGTCAAAACGCTGATATTCACCTGAGTCAGGCTCACCAGAACCAAGTTTTTTCCAAAAATCAGTATATTCTTGTGTAGACGTGTATTCGGGGTCACAGAAGATTCGGTGGTGTTTACCTTTTATCTCATCAAGTGTATATCCTACCGTCGCCAAGAAATTATCATTGGCCTTAATAATGGTTCCATCTAGTTCGAACTCTATCACCGCTTGAATACGGTTAATGGCGTCGATCTTTCCTTCAAACTCAGCATTTCTAAGCTTAGATTCGGTAATATTAGTTGCGTATTTAACCACCTTATAAGGTTTCCCGCTCGGATCAAAAACTGGATTGTAAGAAGCATTTATCCATACCTCGTTGCCTTTCTTATCAAAGCGCTGATATTCACCCGAGTCTGGCTCACCTGAGCCAAGTTTTTTCCAAAAGTCTGCATAATCTTTGGTCGCTGCATATTCAGCATCACAGAAGATTCGATGATGTTTGCCTTTGATTTCGTCGAGCGAATAGCCGACAGTGGCAAGAAAGTTTTCATTAGCGCTGAGTATGGTACCATCAAGGTTGAACTCGATGACGGCCTGAACTCGATTTATTGCCGCGATTTTACCTTCAAACTCAGCATTTTTGAGCTTCGAATCGGTAATATTTGTCGCGTATTTGATCACTTTATAAGGTTTACCATTTGGATCAAAGACTGGGTTGTAAGAAGCATTAATCCAAACCTCTTTACCATTTTTATCAAAGCGCTGATATTCGCCAGAGTCAGGCTCACCCGATCCAAGCTTTTTCCAAAAGTCAGCATATTCTTTAGTCGCGGCATACTCCGGGTCGCAAAAGATTCGATGATGCTTGCCTTTAATCTCATCCAGTGAGTAGCCAACAGTCGCAAGGAAATTTTCATTGGCACTGAGAATGGTACCATCAAGATTGAACTCAATGACGGCCTGAACTCGATTTATCGCCGCAATTTTCCCTTCAACCTCGGCGTTGTTCTTTTTCGATTCAGTAATATTCGTTGCGTATTTAATCACCTTGTAAGGTTTGCCACTTGCATCTAAGACCGGGTTATACGAAGCATTTATCCATACCTCGTTTCCATTTTTGTCGAAACGCTGATACTCGCCAGCATCCGGTTTACCAGAGCCGAGTTGCTTCCAAAAGTCTGCATACTCTTTTGTAGACGCATAGTCCGGATCGCAAAATATCCTATGGTGCTTACCTTTGATTTCATCCAAGGTATACCCAACAGTGCTAAGGAAGTTCTCGTTTGCGTTGAGAATCGTGCCATCAAGAGTAAACTCAATGACCGCTTGCACGCGATTTATCGCATCGATCTTCCCCTCATACTCTGCGTTTCTCAACTTGGATTCGGTTATGTCAGTCGCGAATTTAACCACTTTGTAAGCAACACCATCTGCATTGATCACTGGATTGTAGGAAGCGTTGATCCAAACATCCTCGCCAGTTTTTTTTAGTCTTCTGTAAACACCTCGGTCAGTTCCACCAGAAGATAAGTTTTTCCAAAAGTCTTTGTATTCTTTGGATTTTACATAATCTTTATCGCAAAAGATTCTATGGTGTTTGCCTTGGATCTCTTTTAGCTTATATCCGGTGGTATCAAGAAAATTCTGATTGGCCGTAATAATGTTTCCATCGAGGTCAAATTCGATAATCGCTTGTACGCTATCGAGTGCCGTCATCAAGCTTTTGAGTTCGTCTATGTTATTTACATCTTTAGGTGTTTTTACGCTATCCATTGATTATTACCTTTCTGTCACGGCCTGCATCGTAATAATTGGCACGAAATAAGCCCACTGCATGACCAGAATCGTTTGCATAAATAATAGACAACCACGAGCAATTTATCTAAAAGATATAAATATCAATAGTAGTGAGCTTTGATCTTTGTAGAGAAATAAAATAAAGAAAGGACAAAAATATATTGATATACAAAGGCTTTATGAAAGGGATAATAATAAAGCTCCTCAAAAAGGAGCTTTAGAAAAAGTAAACTGATTAAAGCTTGAAGCGCTGAATCTCGTTTTCTAACTCATGAGAGAGCTCGGAAAGTTGGGAAGCCTGAGCCGCAGCAGAATGCGCTTCTTCAGCCAAATCTTGAGAAACATCACGAATGCCAACTGTATTACGTGTTATTTCTGAGGTCACCGACGCTTGCTCTTCAGCGGCAGAAGCAATTTGGGTAGCCATATCACTTATTCTTTCAACTGCTGACTGGATCTGAGTAAGACTTACAGCTGCTGAATCTGCATCATTAACACTGATATCGGTCAACTGACGGCTGTCGTCCATCATTCCCACGGCCTTAGTAGTGGTATTTTGTAAAGTCTCTATCATCTGTTGAATTTCCTGAGTCGATGCATGAGTACGTTGACTCAATACTCGCACCTCATCAGCAACAACTGCGAAACCTCGCCCTTGCTCACCAGCTCTTGCCGCTTCAATTGCAGCATTGAGTGCCAATAAATTGGTTTGTTCAGCAATTCCCTGAATCGTAGAAAGAATAGTACTAATGCTATTACCATGCGCCTCAAGTTCCTGAATCACCCCCGTTGCGACCTGAACTTCACTGGCAAGATTTTGTATCGAACTCTGAGTCTGATGAACCTGCTGGCCACCGTAAATACAAGCAGAAACCGCCTCAGATGAATTTTGTGCGGTATCTTCTGCATTGCCGGCAATTTCTTGAGTAGCTGCCGCCATTTCATTAATGGCAGTAGCAACCATATTAATTTCGTCTTGTTGAACACGTATGCGATTACTACGTTCTTCAGCTTGTTGTGCCGTTTGTTTGGCTTGTTCGGAAAGTGAAGCAGAGACCAAGCTCAACTTTGAAACCATGGTGTGCATATTGCCAACGAAAGTATTGAAGTTCTTAGCAAGTTGGCCAACTTCATCATCACTTTTGGGCTCAAGCCGCTGAGTTAAATCACCTTCACCTGAGGCGATCTCTTCGAGTGCTTGCGATACACGAACAAGGTCTTTAAATAGGAAACTCACTAACCAAGAAATCATTACAGCTACGATAATAGTGATGATTACTGCAGTAATAATTAAGCTTTGAAGAAGCTGAGAAAAAGCTGCTTCTTCAGTGGCCTTATCCATTTCTATAGCAAAAAACCAATTAGTACCAGGAACCTTAGCAAAGAAATACAGCTTTTCTTTACCCTCACGTTGGATAGTTTGTATAACCCGTTCAGAGGCTGCTCGCTTAATAGAAGTTAAATCAAATTTAGGCGATAAAGTCGTCACTGGTTGTAGAGAAAACGATTTATCTGGATGCGCAAGAAATGTTCCATTTTGGCCATCGATCAGCATGGCATAGGCATTGTCTCCAGCATCAAGGTTGATAACATCATCGATCAGCTGATCAATCAATACATCTGCACCCACAACCCCTACAAACTGACCGTTACGACGTACAGGTTCAGCGATACTTACCAAGAGCGCATGTGTTATCGCATCTTTATAGGCAGTGGTAATGATCTGTTTTCCAGAATTTTTTGCTTCGATGTACCAAGGACGAACTCTAGGGTCGTAATCGGCACGGTTTCGCTCTGGGTGTGAGCGGTACATCTCTCCTTGAGGTGTACCAAAAAACATATCATCAAAGCCCCCGGCATTTCTGGCTTGTTTTAGAAAAGGAACAAGCTGTGTTTCCTCTGTATAATCATTGAATGCAGTTGCTATATCTTTTCTGATTGATATCCAATCAGAAATACCCGCAGCCGCAGCATTAGCCAATGTTTCGGCTCTTGAATAGACTCCGTGTTGAGTTTGTTGAGCTAGTTGAGATGCAGATAACCACGTTAAGACGCTCGCCATTAATATAACAGCGATCAAGCTGGATAATATCAGCTTCTGTTTTAGTGAAAATTTCATTTTTATATACTTCTTGGAACAGACAGGAGCGGAGAGTTTATAATCAAACTTACTGTTATGCACGTAAATTAATTAAATTATTGAGTCAATATAACCAATTGTATTTTCGGGAGTTAGCACATATTTATATGTCGAAATTTTACGCCTAGTTTGAAATAAAAAATACCAGACTAAATGCCTGGTATTTAAATCCAATAAGCGAATTTGATGTCTTATTCAGTTGAATCTGAATTCTGTTCGGACGTTTCCTGCTCCGACTCCGAAACAGACTCCTCATTTTCTTCTTCAACTAAATCTGTTTCATCCAATTCATCAATTCGTTGCAGTCCAACGACCGACTCATCTTCAGCTGTACGAATCAGTGTTACCCCTTGAGTATTTCTACCCACTTGGCTTACCTCTGCAACTCGCGTACGCACTAGTGTTCCGGCATCAGTGATCATCATCATCTCATCACCCTCGACCACCTGTACAGCTCCAACTACGGGGCCATTGCGATCAGAAACCTTTATAGAGACCACACCTTGAGTTGCACGACCTTTCACTGGGTATTCAGACAGTTGTGTTCGTTTACCATAACCATTCTGGGTTACAGTGAGAACATCCCCGTCATTTGCAGGTACAATAAGAGAAACCACTTGATCGTCGTCGTTCAACTTCATACCACGAACACCTGCAGCCGTTCGACCCATCGCTCGTACCTTATCCTCGCTAAAGCGAACTACTTTACCTGCTTTGGAGAATAACATTATATCGCTATCGCCCGTGGTGATATCAACACCGATCAAGGAGTCGTCATCACGGAGATTAACCGCAATTAGACCATTTGCCCTTACATTAGCAAACTGCGTAAGCGGAGTTTTCTTTACTGTACCATCACCTGTTGCCATAAAGATAAACTTATCTTCACAGAACTGGTCTACTGGTAATATCGCAGTAATTCTCTCACCTTCCTCCAGCGGTAAAATATTCACGATAGGTTTTCCACGAGCATTGCGACTCGCTAATGGTAACTGGTATACCTTGAGGCGATAAGTCTTACCTCGCGTGGAAAAACACAGAATATTATCGTGGGTATTTGCAACAAGAAGACGTTCAATGTAGTCCTCTTCTTTCATCTTAGTGGCACTCTTACCTTTACCACCTCGACGCTGGGCTTCGTAGTCACTTAAGATTTGGTATTTTACATACCCTTCATGAGAAAGCGTAACAACCACATCCTCACGAGCAATAAGCTCCTCGAGATCAATGTCGTGACTCGCAGCAGTAATTTCTGTTCTTCGCTCGTCACCAAAACCATCTCTTACAGCAATTAACTCCTCACGAATAACTTCCATAAGACGTTCAGTGCTAGCAAGAATTATCATCAGCTCAGCAATTTCATCAAGTAATGTTTTGTATTCGTCAAGAATCTTCTCATGCTCAAGGCCTGTAAGTTTTTGTAGCCTTAGGTCGAGGATTGCCTGCGCTTGTTGTTCTGTTAGAAAGTATTGGCCATCTCTAATACCAAATTGTGCTTCTAACCATTCGGGGCGAGCAGCGTCTGTACCCGCTCTCTCCAACATGGCAGCGACGTTACCCAAATTCCAACCTCGAGCAGTTAGTCCAAGTTTTGCCTCCGCAGGTGTTGGTGCCTTTCGTATAAGCTCGATGATCTCATCGATATTCGCTAGAGCTAGAGCTAGACCCTCTAAGATGTGTGCTCTTTCTCGCGCTTTACGCAACTCGAAGATAGTACGTCGAGTTACGACTTCACGTCGGTGATCAACGAAGCATTTGAGCATTTCTTTTAAGTTGAACAGCTGCGGTTGACCATTATTCAAGGCCACCATATTAATGCCAAACGTGGTTTGTAATTGTGTATTCGCGTACAAGTTATTTAGTACAACTTCGCCCACGGCATCACGTTTACATTCAATCACAATGCGCATGCCATCTTTATCAGATTCATCGCGTAGTGCACTTATCCCTTCAACTTTCTTATCTTTAACTAATTCCGCAATTTTTTCGATGAGACGGGCTTTGTTGACCTGATATGGGATCTCAGAGACAACGATCGTTTCTTTACCGTTCTTGTCTGTTTCTATATCCGCTTTGGAGCGCATGTAGACCTTTCCGCGCCCAGTTTTGTAAGCATCGATGATACCTTTACGACCACTGATGAGAGCCGCAGTCGGGAAATCAGGACCAGGAATAAATTCCATCAGTTCATCAATAGTAATGTCTTCATTGTCGATATATTCAAGACAGCCATTGATGACTTCCGTCAAATTATGCGGTGGTATGTTGGTTGCCATACCTACGGCAATGCCTGATGCACCATTTACGAGTAGATTAGGCACTTTTGTCGGGAGAACGGCTGGAATCTGTTCTGTTCCATCGTAGTTTAAAACATAATCTACCGTTTCTTTATCCAAATCAGCCAAAAGTTCGTGGGCAATTTTTGACATACGAACTTCTGTGTAACGCATCGCTGCTGCCGAATCGCCATCGATCGAACCGAAATTACCTTGCCCATCGACCAGCATGTAGCGAAGTGAAAATGGCTGGGCCATACGAACAATTGTGTCATACACCGCACTATCACCGTGAGGGTGATATTTACCTATCACATCACCAACGACACGGGCTGATTTTTTATATGGTTTGTTCCAATCATTACCAAGCACATTCATCGCAAACAAAACGCGACGGTGCACTGGTTTTAGGCCATCACGCACATCTGGAAGAGCACGACCAACGATAACGGACATCGCATAGTCAAGGTACGAACCTCTTAGCTCATCTTCAATGTTTACGGGCGTGATCTCTTTCGCTAGATCGCTCATAGAGCCATTTTCCCTCTATTTGTAGATCGTATGTACAATACGCTTAAGGTGAAGAAATATAACACACATTTAAATGTTAGGGCATACTTTACCTCACCTTTTATCAGGTTGAGAGCTCAAAATGACTTAAAAGGTGAGAATTTGCACATATACCGCTTTCGACAGAAGAAATTGGTTCTTTTTTGCCCTCGTGAGTGAATAATTTTATCGGCAATTTTGGAGACTCATATCAAATCGGTGTAAGATAGATGCTCATAAGTCAGTAACAGTTTAAATTGAGCCCCTATGTCTACAAATAAAAACGTCGATCCAAATGAAATTAAAAAGTTTGAAGAAATGGCCTCTCGTTGGTGGGACTTAAACGGAGAATTCAAACCACTTCATCAAATCAATCCATTACGCCTTCAATATGTAAAAGATAATTCACAGGGTCTATTTGGTAAAAAGATTTTAGACGTTGGCTGTGGTGGTGGGATACTAGCAGAAAGCATGGCAAAACAAGGAGCGATAGTCACAGGTTTAGACATGGGTAAGGAACCTCTAGAGGTAGCGAGACTTCATGCTCTAGAAACAGGGACTCAACTAACTTATATCCAAAGCACGATTGAAGAGCACGCCAATTTAAATGCAGAAAGCTATGACATTGTCACATGCATGGAGATGTTAGAGCACGTTCCTGATCCCCTATCTGTTGTTCAATCGTGCGCCTCACTCGTAAAGCCAGGTGGACATGTTTTCTTTTCCACTTTAAATCGTAACCTTAAGTCTTACTTGTTTGCTATCGTTGGTGCAGAAAAACTTCTTAAAATCGTCCCCGAAGGCACACATCATCACGAGAAATTTATTCGCCCTTCTGAATTACTTACCATGATAGATCAGAGTACTTTAAATGAAGCAGGCATCACTGGTATACGTTATAACCCACTAAAAGATAGTTATAAATTACATAAAGATGTGAGCGTTAATTACATTATTCACGCTAACAAAATTTAACCTCAAGATAACAAAGAAAATAGCCGCTAAATGAGCGGCTATTTTTTATTTTTCTTGGAGATTGGTCGTAAAGTAAACAC
>NZ_AEIU01000021.1 GCF_000165125.1 Vibrio caribbeanicus ATCC BAA-2122
ATTTAGATTATGGGGCTATAGCTCAGCTGGGAGAGCGCCTGCCTTGCACGCAGGAGGTCAGCAGTTCGATCCTGCTTAGCTCCACCATAATTTAAAAATAATGGGCGATTAGCTCAGTTGGGAGAGCACCTGCCTTACAAGCAGGGGGTCACTGGTTCGAGCCCGGTATCGCCCACCATCTTTAAGCGCATTTAAGCGAGTGTGTTTAAACATGGTTCTGAAAAGAATCTT
>NZ_AEIU01000020.1 GCF_000165125.1 Vibrio caribbeanicus ATCC BAA-2122
CAAACATTCCTTCCATATCCGATACCTCTGAGGTATCCCAGTTACCGATGGGTTGGTTAAAGGTTGAGGAATCCTTAAACATCTCCTTCATATCCCTTACTTTGGAGGTATCCCAGTCACCGATGGGTTGGTTAAAGCTGGCGGCACCTTCAAACATTCCTTTCATATCCGATACCTTGGAGGTATTCCAATTACCGATGGGTTGGTTAAAGCTAGTGGCACCTGAAAATATTCGTCCTATATTTGTAACTTTGGAGGTGTCCCAGTCACTGATATCGGCATTAAAGTGCTCCCTTCCTTTAAAGAGGCCATTCATATTAGTTACATGAGAGGTACAAAAACGGATTTGGCCTTGCTCCAGTTTATCGAGCTGGGCTTGGTCTTTAATGATCTCATTGCCAACAACCAGATAGGTGTTACCTTGGTGGTTGAAGGTGGCGCCAATCGGGCTGCCATTACAAGTAAGAGTGTTGCTTTGTAATTGCCCCTGACCTTCAAACTGGCGAACATCTTGGTTAAAACTGGTGGCGCCTTTAAACATATCCCCCATATCCGAGACCGCAGAGATATTCCAGTCACCGATGGGCTGGTTAAAGTTAGCTGCACCTGAAAACATCGACGCCATATTTTCAACTTTGGAGGTATCCCAGTTCCCGATGGGCTGGTTAAAGGCTTCGGCACCTGAAAACATCCCTCCCATAGTCCTTACCTTGGAGGTATCCCAGTTGCCGATAGGTTGGTTAAAGTTGGTGGCACCTTTAAACATGTCGGCCATTCCTGAGTATGTCCAAGAATCTCCGACCTTGGAGGTATTCCAGTCACCGATGGGTTGGTTAAAGGCGGTGGCACCTGAAAACATCCACCTCGTATCTTTAACCTTGGAGGTATCCCAGTTGCCGATGGGTTGGTTAAAGCTGGCGGCACCTGCAAACATTCCTGCCATATCCGATACCTCGGAGGTACCCCAGTTCCCGATGGGTTGGTTAAAGGCGGTGGCGCCCTTAAACATCTCCTCTATATAGGATACTTT
>NZ_AEIU01000019.1 GCF_000165125.1 Vibrio caribbeanicus ATCC BAA-2122
TAGCTTTTTTTATTTTTGTGCTTCCTCGGTCTTACTTGCTTTATCCAGTAGTTGATTAAAATAATGGCGTAAAGAATAAAGCATGATTAAGCTTGGAATGACCATCAAAGCGGTGATAACAAAGAAGGTAGACCAATCGTTGAGGTAATCCACTAGTTCCCCAGAGAAAGAGGCTATGGTTGTTCGTCCTAAGTTGCCCAGTGAAGCAAGTAATGCGTATTGGGTTGCAGAGAATGCTTGCCCTGTCATTGCAGTCAGGAATGAGACGAACGCGACTGTTGAAAATGCGGTTGTAAAGTTGTCTACGATGATGGTCCACAACAGCAGGGTTTCATCGGGACCAGTTGATGCGATCCACGAGAACATCAAATTACTCGATGCCATAGCGACACCACCGATCATAAGGCCACGTACAATACCAAATCTGACATTAAACATACTGCCTAATATGGTGAATAAGACGGTAAGACCCCAGCCAATTAATTTCGAATAATAACCAATTTGCTCATTACTGAAGCCGATTTCTTTATAGAAAGTAATCGACATTCGGCCAAGGAATGCTTCACCGATTTTGAACAAGAAAACAAACAGCAGAATTGTTATCGCTACTTGTGTGCCATTTCTTTTGAAAAAGTCTACGAAGGGCTCAAAAACCGTGACAGTTATCCATGCGACAAAGCGGTTCCCCGTTAACTCGCTGTAACGCTTCTCTGCTTCAATTTGCAGTGCTTCTCGGTCTGTCTGTGGCTCTCCAACCATTAGGGTAAAGAACATCAATAAAACGATGATAAAGGCCATGCCATAATAGACACCATTCCAGCCTATGCTGTCTGCGTTGATAAATGCAAGGTAGCCTGGGAGTGAGTATCCAGTCCACCATCCCACAACAGCCATAGCAGAGGCCTGAGGTAGCTTAGATGAATTGGATTTTGGGAAAGTATCGACACGGTATGCATCGATTGCTATATCCTGTGTAGCTGATGCTATTGTGATAAGCAATGCCAATGCAGAAGTTAATATGATGCTTTCTGCGGGGTTAACGCCAGCAATAAAAAGTGTCATCACTAAAATAATTGCTTGGCAAAGAAGAATCCAACTTCTTCTTTGGCCCATAGCATTATGTAGAATGGGAAGTTTAATACGGTCCACTAAGGGGGCCCATAGAAAATTAATGGCGTAAACGGTAAATACACTTCCAAAGTACCCGATCGCTGAGCGGCTGAGACCCGCATCTGTCAGCCAGCCCGACATATTAGAACCAATAAGAACCCATGGAAAGCCGCTAGAGCATCCTAGCATAAACACCCACATTAGGCGTTTATCAAGATAGCTGCGAATAGTGTCCAGCCATGAAGGAGAGATCGAGTTTGAAGACATAAAGGTATAATTTCCCAAGTGTTTTTTGCTTAAAAGTAAACGCTCCAATCTTGGGATTGGAGCGTAGAGAGGTTATTTTAGGACAGTTACTTTTTGTATAGTAATGGTTTCAGATGGCACATCTTGATAACGTCCAACAGATTGAGTCTTAATCGTACTCATTTTCTGTATGGTCTCAAAACCTTTAATGACTTTACCAAAGACAGCGTATCCATCTTTACCTGTAGAGTGGTCGAGAAAATGGTTGTCCTTAAGGTTAATAAAGAATTGTCGAGTAGCAGAATTTGGATTGCTTGTGCGTGCCATCGCTATGGTTGCTTGATTGTTCTTCAATCCATTGGATGCCTCGTTGACAATCGGATCAAGCGTTTTGAGTGGCTTCATCGATTTATCGAATCCTCCACCTTGAGCCATAAAGTTGGGAATAACACGATGAAAAATTGAACCAACATAACTTCCATCTTTGACGTAACTTAGAAAGTTAGCGACAGTCTTCGGGGCTTTTTCATTATTAAGCTCGACAACGAAATTACCTAAATTAGTTTCAAATTGAACTTTCTGTCCTGCAAAAGCAACGTGGCTAAGTAAGACCAAGCAAGCTAACGCGATCCTCAACATTAGAAACGCTCCCGCATGTAGTCTTGTAATTCACGATCCTCAGATATATCTTTGAGCACCAAATTAACGACATCATTGGCCACCAACTCAATCTCGTCTTTAGATGCACTTAGCATACCAGTTCTATTTGCTGTTCCTGTATAGGTTTTGACCAATTTGCCTCGTGGTGTTTCGGCGGTGACTTGTAATACGACTTTACCATCCATTTCATTTTCCATAATACTGTGTTTCACAGTAACTAAGGCTTGTTGAACTTCAACAAAGATGGAGTTTTGGCTGTTTAACGTGCTGCGAAAACCTTGAGATTGGAACTGTTCAAGCAAAGCATTCTCAATAGAAATGCGTAGGTTTTGCTTAGCGTGAATAGGTTCAATGTTTGAGCGCCCACTATCAACAAGCGCAATGTATTGTGCAGACCTCATATCTTTACTAGTAAGTGAGAAGGTTGAGCCCTGAACGATGTCACTGTTACTTAACGCCGCCTTTGGCATTATGTTTATTTGCTCCTGCTGCGGTGCAGAACATGCAGTCAGTAGGGCAACAGAAGTGGCTAGAATCAGTTTTCTCATTTTTATTTCCTTTAGGTTGAACTCTGCAAGTTCACTCGAATGATAGGGTTTAAAGTACGTCTTATTTACTTGCTTGTAAAATAACAAATTTCTTATTTGAAGCGACAACACTTACATTGCGCTTACCAAATAGGCGACTCAGCTTACCATCGTAGCCGAGGTGACGATTACCTATAACTAATAATTGCCCACCGGGCTTAAGAATTTGCTTTGCATCACAGAACATTTGCCATGCTATGTGATCGGTAATTGTCTGCTGCTGATGAAAAGGGGGATTACACAAAATGACGTCTACATTTTTTATATTTAAGTCATCGAGACAGTTATTGGCGATAAGGTCAATGTCGTGTTCTTCTGTTAAGTTTTGTGCAAGGTTCCTTTTTGCTGATGCAATCGCCATAAAACTTTCATCAACACAGGTGAGTTTAATACCAGGATTCAATCGTGCCATTTTTATGGCTAATACTCCATTACCGCACCCTAAATCGATAACGTGCTTGATCTTTGTCTCAACGGGCAAATGTTCGAGCATAAAACGTGCGCCAATGTCGAGACTTTCTCCCGAATAAACATTCGGTAAGTTGTCGAGATAAATATCATGCTCGGGAACATTCCACCCCGTATAATCGCGATACTCTATGGGAGTGCTGCTGTTAGCTTGGCTAAAGATAAGTCGATGCTTTTTCCAAGCCAGCGATGTTTGGGTTTGTCCAAGATGTTTTTCAAATAGCTTTAGGGTTGAGGTGTGAATGTCTCGAGCCTTATTTACCGCAATGACTGGAACTTCAGATTTCAGTGCTTTTCGGAGCTGATTGAGTTGCCATATAAGGTGGCGATTATTCTTAGGTAATTGAATCAGAACAACATCAACCTTGTTTGGTATTTCGTCCATCGTGTTAAGAATGCGTATTTCATTACATTGATTGGACGCAATATTTGTGCGTGTCGCTTGATGAGAAATGAATGAATCACTCATCATTGTCACGTTATGATTTTGGTTGAACCAGCAGCTCAGAGCACCGAAGTTGTCGTTGAGAATTAAAATGTTTTTCGGCGCCGAAAGATTCAGCTCTTCCATATAGTTAATAATATACTCATCGCCAGCATCCCAAGCTTGTAGTGTTTCTTTATCTTTTTTCGGGAACCGATTTAGATGGAGAGTTCTATGGTGTAGTGTTAGCTCAGATATCATCATTGTATTGTTCATTAATCTTTCTGTGAGGAATTGTCGCAAAAGACGGACTAGGAGAAAACTAAAACCTTTAGCTTTATTGTCAGTCGGACTATTATTGCCCATCCGTTCTTAAACACATCGGTATCGTCAGATGATTAAAGAAGTCATAGAGAAAAAGCTCAGTGAAGCCCTTTCACCAGAATATTTAGAAGTGATCAACGAAAGTTACATGCATAATGTGCCTAAAGGTTCAGAAAGTCATTTCAAAGTAACGGTTGTGAGTGTCAATTTTGACAACCAAAGGCTCATCGCGCGCCACCGTACTATAAATCAAATACTTGCTGAAGAATTAAGCCATCATATTCATGCTCTTTCGATGCATACTTACACGCCACAGGAATGGCAAGCCCAGAATGAGAAGGCTCCAGATAGCCCTAAGTGCCTCGGAGGCTCAAAATAAGCCGCATAAAAGGGTAGCATTTGCTACCCTTTTAGTTGGTAGCGATGAAAAAGATGTTAATGAATGAAAACGTAATCAATGTTTACATCGTTTAATTTAGATAATGTCGAGTGAATTGTTGTGTTATCGGTAAAGTTGTGATCTCTATCATTAGGTTTGTGCGGTGCTTCAAACTTATGAAGATTCGTTAGCAATTGGACACAATTCGTCAAAAATATCTTGATTAATCATTGTATTCATCATGGCATCGCCTTCTAAAAAGATGATAGAATATCGCACCTGATAAATCTCGCCAAAATAATGTTGCGAGAGTTTTAATAGGATGTTGCGATTTTGGCGCTAAAATGCAGCCAAAACCGGACACTAATGTCGTGTCTAAAAGTTACGCAATTAAAGAATCTTTTTTCCGATAAAAGTAGTGCAAGTGCGTATGATTACAATAAAGAAAGGGTTGGACCTGCCGATCGCAGGAAAACCATCCCAGGTGATTAATGATGGTAAATCCATCAATAAAGTCGCCTTGCTTGGCGAAGAGTACGTTGGCATGCGTCCCACTATGCATGTCCGCGTAGGCGATGAGGTGAAGAAAGCTCAAGTTCTTTTTGAAGACAAAAAGAACCCAGGTGTGAAATTTACTTCTCCTGCTGCTGGTAAAGTCGTTGAGATTAACCGTGGTGCAAAACGTGTACTTCAGTCCGTAGTGATTGAAGTTGCGGGTGAAGATCAGGTTACTTTCGATAAGTTCGAAGCCGATAAACTAGCGAGTCTTGACCAGAATGTGGTTAGAACTCAATTAGTTGATTCAGGCTTGTGGACAGCTTTACGAACTCGTCCGTTCAGCAAGGTTCCAGCGATTGAATCCTCAACTAAGGCCATTTTTGTAACTGCTATGGATACTAATCCACTAGCGGCTCAGCCAGAGTTGGTTATCAATGAACAAAAAGAAGCGTTCGTTGCTGGTCTAGATGTTCTATCTGTACTTACAGAAGGTAAAGTGTATGTTTGTAAAGCCAACACTAGCCTTCCAGCGTCCTCTCAAGCTAACGTTGAAGAGCACGTCTTTAATGGTCCTCATCCAGCAGGTCTTGCTGGGACTCACATACATTACCTGCACCCAGTTAACGCAGAAAATGTGGCGTGGAGTATCAATTATCAAGATGTGATCGCATTCGGTAAGCTGTTCTTAACTGGCGAGCTATACACCCATCGTGTTATTTCTCTTGCTGGTCCCGTTGTTAATGAGCCTCGTCTTATCCGTTCCGTGATGGGTGCAAGCTTAAATGAGGTCACCGAAGGTGAACTGATGAAGGGCGAAGTACGTGTCATTTCTGGCTCAGTACTAACGGGGACTCACGCGATTGGTCCAATTGCTTTCTTAGGTCGTTATCACAACCAAGTTTCCGTGCTTCGAGAAGGTCGAGAAAAAGAGCTATTTGGCTGGGCTGCACCAGGTAAAAACAAATTCTCTATCACTCGTTCTTACCTTGGCCATATCTTCAAAGGTCAGTTATTTAATATGACGACGACCACCAACGGTAGTGATCGTTCAATGGTGCCGATCGGCAACTATGAGCGTGTTATGCCGCTTGATATGGAGCCAACATTGCTTCTTCGTGACCTGTGTGCAGGTGACAGTGATAGTGCCCAAGCATTGGGTGCGCTTGAACTTGATGAAGAAGATGTAGCGTTATGTACCTTTGTTTGTCCAGGGAAGTACGAATACGGAGAGTTACTTCGTGAGTGCCTAGACAAGATTGAGAAGGAAGGGTAGTTTTCATGGCTCTTAAAAAGTTTCTTGAAGATATTGAACACAATTTTGAACCCGGTGGTAAGCACGAAAAGTGGTTTGCATTGTACGAAGCAGTTGCTACTGTTTTTTACACGCCAGGTCTGATTACAAAAAACAGTTCTCATGTACGTGATAGTATCGATCTAAAGCGTATTATGATTATGGTTTGGTTGGCAGTTTTCCCTGCTATGTTCTGGGGTATGTATAATGCCGGTGGACAAGCTATTGCTGCTCTTAACCATCTTTATGCTGGAGATCAGCTTGCTTCAGTGATTGCCGGCAACTGGCATTACTGGTTAACAGAAATGCTAGGTGGCACGATTGCCGCAGATGCGGGAGTAGGCAGTAAAATGCTACTCGGTGCCACGTACTTCTTACCTATCTACGCAACGGTGTTTGTTGTGGGTGGTTTTTGGGAAGTTCTTTTCTGTATGATCCGTAAGCACGAAGTTAATGAAGGATTCTTCGTTACTTCTATCTTATTTGCACTTATCGTTCCACCAACATTACCTCTATGGCAAGCGGCATTAGGCATCACTTTCGGTGTTGTTGTTGCTAAAGAAGTCTTCGGTGGTACTGGGCGTAACTTCCTTAACCCAGCTCTAGCTGGACGTGCATTCTTATTCTTTGCTTACCCTGCTCAGATTTCTGGCGATCTCGTATGGACAGCTGCAGATGGCTTCTCTGGAGCTACAGGTCTTAGCCAATGGGCTCAGGGTGGTAATGATGCGCTAGTTAATACTGTTACAGGTGCGCCTATTACTTGGCTTGATGCCTTTATTGGTAATATTCCTGGTTCAATCGGAGAAGTATCGACATTAGCTCTTATGGTCGGTGCTGCGTTGATTGTTTACATGCGCATTGCGTCATGGCGCATCATTGCTGGTGTAATGATCGGTATGATTGCAACAGCAACATTGTTTAATGTCATTGGCTCAGACACTAACCCTATGTTCAACATGCCTTGGCACTGGCACCTAGTTCTAGGTGGCTTCGCGTTCGGTATGTTCTTTATGGCAACAGACCCTGTTTCTGCTTCATTTACAAGTGGCGCAAAATGGTGGTATGGCGGACTGATAGGCGCAATGTGTGTAATGATCCGAGTAGCAAACCCAGCGTATCCAGAAGGTATGATGTTGGCAATTCTATTCGCGAACCTATTCGCACCTTTGTTCGACCATGTGGTTATAGAGAAGAACATTAAGCGGAGATTAGCACGTTATGGCAAGTAATAACGACGGCATAAAGAAAACGCTCGGTGTAGTTATTGGATTGAGTCTTTTTTGTTCAATCATAGTTTCAACCGCAGCGGTTGGTTTGCGTGATCAGCAAAAAGCCAATGCCCTAGCCGATAAACAGTCTAAAATCATCAGTGTTGCAGGTATTGATGCTGAAGGTGAATCAGTCGCTGATTTATTCGCTGAGCACATTGAAACACGCCTTGTTGATTTTAAAACAGGGGACTTTGTTGCGAAGTCAGAAGATGGTGCTGATGCAGCGAGCTACAATCAACGTGAAGCGTCGAAGGTTGCTACTGAGTCTATCAAGCTTACTCCAGAGCAAGACATAGCAAAAATTCTTCGTCGTGCCAACGTCGGTACTGTGTATCTTGTGAAGAGCGGGGACGAAGTCTCTCGTATCATTCTTCCTATCCATGGTACAGGCCTATGGTCGATGATGTACGCATTTGTAGCGGTTGAAACTGATGGCAATACAGTTTCAGGCATCACTTACTACGAACAAGGAGAAACTCCGGGATTGGGTGGTGAAGTAGAAAACCCAACTTGGCGTGCTCAGTTTGTTGGTAAGAAACTATTTGATGAAAATCACAAACCTGCCATCAAAGTCGTTAAAGGTGGCGCTCCGGAAGGTTCCAAATACGGTGTAGATGGCCTCTCTGGTGCAACTCTAACGAGTACTGGTGTCCAAAATACATTCAACTTCTGGTTTGGCGATCTGGGCTTTGGTCCTTTCCTTGCCAAAGTTCGTGACGGAGGTCTTAACTGATGGCTGATGCACAAAATGTAAGAAAAGCGCTCTTCGCGCCGGTGTTAGATAATAACCCGATCGCGCTACAAGTATTGGGTGTTTGTTCCGCGTTAGCGGTAACAACTAAACTTGAGACCGCATTCGTAATGACAATTGCAGTAATCTTCGTAACTGCGATGTCAAACTTTTTCGTTTCACTTATCCGCAATCATATGCCAAACAGTGTGCGTATTATCGTCCAAATGGCGATCATTGCCTCTTTGGTAATTGTTGTAGATGAGGTGCTTCGTGCTTACCTTTACGACATTTCAAAGCAGTTGTCTGTTTTTGTAAGTCTTATCATCACGAACTGTATTGTTATGGGTCGTGCTGAGGCATTTGCGATGAAATCTCCACCAATTCCATCACTCATTGATGGTATTGCAAACGGCCTTGGTTATGGTTTCGTATTGCTAACGGTAGGTTTCTTCCGTGAACTTCTTGGTTCAGGTAAGTTATTTGGTGTTGAAGTACTTCCACTTGTGAGCAACGGCGGTTGGTATCAACCGAACGGTTTGATGCTTCTAGCACCATCTGCGTTCTTCTTGATCGGTTTCTTGATCTGGATAATCCGTACCTTTAAGCCAGAACAAGTAGAAGCGAAGGAGTAAAGACATAATGGAACATTACATTAGTCTGCTAGTTAAATCGATTTTTATCGAAAACATGGCGCTCACCTTCTTTCTTGGTATGTGTACCTTTTTGGCGGTATCTAAGAAAGTTAAGACTGCGTTCGGTCTTGGTGTTGCGGTTGTGGTTGTTCTTACCATCGCAGTACCAGTAAACAATCTAGTTTACACTTACGTACTAAAAGAAAATGCGTTGGTCGAAGGTGTTGACCTTAGTTTCTTAAATTTCATTACCTTCATTGGGGTAATCGCTGCATTGGTGCAAATTCTAGAAATGATCCTCGATCGATTCTTCCCTCCTTTGTACAACGCGTTGGGCATATTTTTGCCGTTGATCACCGTAAACTGTGCCATCTTTGGTGGTGTTTCGTTTATGGTTCAGCGTGATTACAACTTTACCGAGTCCGTGATATACGGTTTTGGTTCAGGAGTGGGTTGGATGTTGGCGATCGTTGCGCTTGCAGGTATCCGAGAAAAAATGAAGTATTCTGATGTGCCTCCTGGGTTACGTGGTCTTGGTATCACATTTATTTCAGTAGGTTTGATGGCGTTAGGCTTTATGTCTTTCTCTGGTGTTCAACTGTAAGTCGGGTAAGCCGCAACAATAAAGGAATAGTCAATGGACATTATTCTTGGTGTGGTGATGTTTACTTTGATTGTACTAGCTTTAGTTTTGGTGATCTTATTCGCTAAATCTAAACTGGTACCGACAGGTGACATTACAATTTCTGTTAACGGTGATCCTGAAAAATCACTGATTTCTCAACCAGGTGGGAAGCTGTTAAGCGCCCTAGCTGGTGCTGGTGTTTTCGTTTCTTCTGCCTGTGGTGGCGGTGGCTCTTGCGGTCAGTGTCGTGTGAAGGTTAAATCTGGCGGTGGTGATATTCTACCGACTGAGTTGGATCACATTACCAAAGGCGAAGCTCGAGAGGGTGAGCGTTTGGCATGTCAAGTCGCTGTTAAAACCGACATGGATATTGAGCTTCCTGAAGAAATCTTTGGTGTTAAGAAGTGGGAATGTAGCGTCATTTCAAATGATAACAAAGCCACATTCATCAAAGAGCTTAAGCTTCAAATCCCAGACGGAGAGTCAGTACCTTTCCGCGCTGGTGGTTATATCCAGATAGAAGCGCCTGTGCACCATGTTAAGTACGCGGATTACGATATTCCTGAAGAATATCGTGAGGATTGGGATAAGTTTAATCTATTCCGCTACGAATCAAAGGTTAACGACGAAACGATACGTGCTTACTCTATGGCTAACTACCCAGAGGAAGAAGGCATTATCATGCTCAATGTACGTATTGCGACTCCTCCGCCGAACAATCCAAACGTTGCGCCTGGTATCATGTCCTCATACATCTGGTCGTTGAAAGAAGGCGACAAGTGTACGATTTCAGGTCCATTTGGTGAGTTCTTTGCTAAAGACACTGATAATGAAATGGTCTTTGTTGGTGGTGGTGCGGGTATGGCTCCAATGCGTTCGCATATCTTCGACCAGCTCAAGCGCCTTAAATCCAAGCGTAAAATGTCGTTCTGGTATGGTGCTCGTTCTAAGCGAGAAATGTTCTACGTCGAAGACTTTGATGGACTGCAAGCTGAAAACGATAACTTCGTTTGGCACTGTGCTTTGTCTGATCCTATGCCAGAAGATAATTGGGATGGGTATACAGGATTCATTCACAATGTCTTGTATGAGAACTACCTCAAAGATCATGAAGCGCCAGAAGACTGTGAGTACTATATGTGTGGTCCACCGATGATGAACGCTGCTGTTATCGGCATGCTTAAAGATCTCGGTGTTGAAGATGAAAACATCTTACTCGACGACTTCGGTGGTTAATTCGGGGTAACAACTAATAAATGGCTGGCTCGTTGAGTCAGCCATTTGTTTTAAATTAATAGAGAAAATGCTGGTTCGATAACCATTATTTTCTGTATTAATTTTAAAATTCTATAGGAGTTAACAAGTGAAAAAGTGGCTTGTTGTTTTTGCTTCTCTATTCATTATTTCCGGCTGTGATAAACCGGTGGAACAAATTCACCTCTATGGCCCTACGATGGGAACCACCTACAACGTAAAGTATTTACCGCAAAAAGATGCCCCTTCTAGAGAGCAGTTCCAACGAGAAATTGACCGCTTACTTGAAGAAGTCAATGACCAAATGTCGACCTATCGTAAAGACTCGGAACTGAGCCGCTTCAATCAATCTAGATCATCAGACAGCTTTACCGTATCGAGTCAAACGGCGACTGTGGTTAAAGAGGCCATTCGTTTAAATGCACTGACGATGGGGGCTCTTGATGTCACGGTCGGCCCATTGGTCAATTTATGGGGATTCGGCCCTGAAGCTAGACCTGAGGTTGTTCCATCAGATACTGAGCTTGCCGAGCGAAAGGCTATGACAGGTATTGAGCATCTTAAAGTTGAGGGAAATAGCTTGCAAAAGGACCTACCCAACTTATATGTTGACCTCTCTACCATAGCAAAAGGCTGGGGTGTCGATGTTGTTGCCGATTATATGCAGTCTCAAGGCATAAAAAATTATATGGTTGAAGTGGGTGGTGAGATACGTTTAAAGGGGCATAACCGTGAGGGAATTCCTTGGCGCATTGCGATTGAAAAACCAGACGTTAATCAACGTGCTGTGCAGGAAATTATCGAGCCTGGTAATATGGCCATGGCAACATCTGGTGATTACCGGAACTATTTTGAACGCGAAGGAATTCGTTACTCCCATATTATTGATCCTAGGACAGGCCGACCGATACACAATAAAGTGGTATCTGTGACGGTACTTGACAAGTCTTGTATGACAGCCGATGGTTTAGCTACGGGGCTTATGGTTTTAGGTGAAGAAAAAGGCATGCAGGTTGCCGAAAAAGAAAACATACCTGTACTTATGATAGTGAAAACAGATGATGGCTTTAAAGAGTTTACGTCGTCTGCCTACGCTGCGTATGTGAAATAATAATTAAGTGAGCATGTTGTATGAGTACATTTTTAATTACATTCGCTATGTTTCTTCTGGTAATAGCGGCAATGTCGATCGGTTATATATTGCAGAGGAAAGTGGTTAAAGGGAGCTGTGGTGGATTAGGTGCGGTTGGAATAGAAAAAGTCTGCAACTGCCCAGAGCCTTGTGATGCTCGAAAAAAACGAGAAGCACGTGAGACAATGAGAGCTGAAAAGCTCGCGATGTGGGAAAAAGACCGCATTGCTTAACCCTTTTGACGAGCCTAATTTACTCAGGATTGGGCTCGTCTGGTTCGTTGACATCATAAGCAACTAACTGGTTGCGCCCAGATCTCTTGGCGGTGTAGAGCCTGTCGTCCGCCTTTTTGATTTTCTCATCCAAAGAGCCCTGAATACCTGTTACTCCGATGGATATCGTCATAATAATCGTTTTTTCGAAATGAACGATTGGTGTTTTGGAGACATCTTCACGCATGTTTTCAAGCTTTGCTATGAAATGATCGAAGGGCGAGTATGATTGGATACAAAACTCCTCTCCACCAAACCTCACTACAGTATCATCCGGAAAAGAGGCTTTCAGAATTTGCGCAAGTTTGACGAGCGCAGCATCACCCGCATCATGTCCGAAGGTGTCATTGATCTTTTTAAAGTGGTCAACATCAATTAGCGCAATACAATAATGCTCGCATGTTTTACAGGCGTGGTTGTGTAAGAATCTATGATTCCATAGCCCCGTCAACGAGTCTTGATTTGCCATCTGGTAGAGCTCCATAGTGGCTTCTTTCATATCCAATATTTGATGGACTCTGCAGAAGAACTCTTCTTGATTAAATGGCTTATGTAGGAAATCATTGGCTCCCGATTTCAAGAATTGCGCTGTGATGGCGCTATCATCACTGGCTGATAAACCGAGAATAGCGAGTTGATTTTTATTGTATCTTGCTCTTAGTTCTCTAATCATCGTGATGCCATCTTTCCTTGGCATACTGTGATCGGAAATAACAAGTGTTATTTCAGGGTGCTGCTCTATGACTTCTTGTCCAGAAACTCCGTCTTCTGCTTCTAATACTCTGATATATTGATGTTCCAATAAGTGAGATACTTGTCTACGAACGACCATAGAATCATCAACGATTAACGCAGTATGATTACGATTTTTGGTGAGACGATTAAGAAGAGATACCAGATAGAACACAGAATAGGTACTGTCTTTTAAAATGTAGTCGAGTACGCCTTTTGCCAGCATTCTTTCACGAATGTTTGCCTGAAACATTGCGGTCATGACGATCACTCGATGTCCGTGTTCAAGCGTTATATCAATGATTTCCCCATCTTGTCCATCTGGTAGGCAATAGTCGAGGACGGCACAGAACAGTTGAGGGTTTTGTTTGAAGATTTCTTGGGCTTGTTCAATTGTCTCTGCGGAAAGCACGTCGTATCCTGCATGAGTTAACTGCTGGACCAAATACTTCCTGAAAGCTCTACTGTCTTCAACTACTAAAACTTTTTCGCCCAAACCCAAAACCCACTTTGTGGAGACCCTATCTTAAGTGTAATAAAGGTAGTTTATATAGCTATCTATTGTTAATGATAATGCATCAATAGTGACTTTAAGTATAGGATAAAAATATTTTTACTGTTTTTATGTACAGCTTTGGGTATTAAAGGATGAAAAAATATTGACATGGAAAATTTTTTACTGCTGGTGAAATTTTCTATTAATAGTAAATAAAATCAAGCAGCATCAAATAAAACTTGCTCTCACGATACAGTTTATTGATGCTGCTTTTTTTCATCAAAGAGGTTTGTATAGCGTTGTCCATGTACCTCTATCGAGGCCGCTGATGTTTACTCCAGTAACTTGACTAGCCTCGGTGGCACCAGTCGGCAACCAATTGACGTTAATAGAATCGAATTGACTTGCTACCGACACTGCCACGCCCGTTTTTTCAAGCAAAAAGCCCATATTAGTTGCTTTCCAGTGAACAGAAGAAGTTTGTCCCCATTTATCTCTCAAACGGTTGGTAATGAGCTGTGTGGCGACTTTTAACTTAGGGCCTGAAATTTTAGCAAATTGAAAATATTCGATTGAATTGTCGTTTACGGTCACTGCTTTGTCGTTCAGTACTCTTAAATCTTTTACCGCACTCCCTTGTATGGAGAATTTCTTGATGATCTGGTATCTGCTGTTGTCCAATAAATAGAGTGAGTTATCTGTTACTAAGGCTGAGTGTTTCCCGTTTGGTGAGGACTTCAAAAAGCGGATAGTGGCATCTACATCAAAAACGTGTAACTGTGTTGCGGCTATACTCTTTTCTACCCAAGTAACCTTGTTATCTTTATGTCCGACAATCAGTTTATCGTTAATTGTAAATGCTGCTGCTTTCGCATTACTGGTGCCGATAAATGATTTAGGTGCAAATGTTGTTGAGTCAATGAGCACACTGGACTCAATACCACTATCGACAATCAAAAGTTCTGACTCGTCAAGGGAGGCGACAACAAAATCGTGTGTCGTTTTGAGGTTGTACTGTCCGTTGCCCATTACCAAGTTGTCAGCGTTTAACCGGATCAGCTTGTCTTGTTCGCTACCAATGCGATTTTTTATTTGGGCAATGATCGATTTCTTTTGGTAAAGCGGCATCATCCAATCGAAATTATCATTGAAGCAACGCTTTCCTTTTGGAACGGTATCTGGGTTTACTGGGGGTGGTTTGGGGATTGGAATTGGAATTGGATTACCTCCGGACGCGCCGCCGTATGCATCAATGGATACTTTTGAATGTTTGGTAGTTTGGGGGGACTTATCATGTAAGCTAGTCAGGAAAATACCATTGATACCAGCAGACTCACATTTTTCACTATATTTTGCGAAATTCTTGGGTTGGTAAAGCTTGTAAGACTGGATACCATTAAGTGCAGGTATAATTTGTACAAGTTGATGTTCCTGCCCGGGCTTCAAGTCCCAGCCTGGCAAACCTCCTATGCTGCCTCCGTAGTAATCGTCATAGTCGTAGTAATCGTCATAGTCATCGTCATCGTCATAGTCATCGTCATCGTCGTCGTCATGGTCTCGAGTGATGTTGATGAGTTTAGATAAGGCGCGTGCAGAAACGCTGACCGCATTATTGCTATTGGCAACATCAATTTGTCTCACATTGTCTGATGAATCTAAGAAAACAATTTTTTTATTGGCAGGATTATACGTAATCGATTTTGCTCCCACCATTGACGAGTCAACCTGAGAGCCATGTACGGTAAGAAGACCATCAAACGACACCTGTCTACTTGGTTGTGACTTAAGGTTAACATTCGATAAATCAAGGGTTTGATTGGCAATCATAAGATCGAGAGCATGGGCAATATTGAGAATAGGATCGAACTGACCTTGGCTCTGAGCTTGGCGTAACGTTTTTAGTAAAACTGCGGTTTGTTGTTTGGGACCATGGGCAGTATCAACAGACGAAAAATTAACCCCCACTTTATCACCGAGCACTTTTTGCAGGTAAATAATGGCCTTTTCTGGATCGCCTTTTAATGTGGGGTTAAACAGCATTTCACTGTGCACCAAAGTCGTGAACGGGGACACCATTTTTGATTTAGCATGAGCGGTCAGAATTGCACCGTTATCATTGATCATTTTTGGAGAGGTGCTGGGGTCAGAAATTTGCTGTTCGTAGGCACTACATACTCCGTCTAGATCTGCATCAGCACAAACTTTAAGAGAAGAGTATGAGTATGTATCAGCACTATTTGTCGGTGAAGTTGAGTTATTCGACCCTCCTCCACAAGCACTGAGAAATAATACACTTGATATAGAAAGTGCCAGTTTACGTATCGGATGATTTATAAGCATAAGTAAATGATAATTTTATAGAATTATATTTTAAAGGTTTTTAATTCTGCCATTTAATCATTTTGTGAAATAAAAGGTCAAATGATATTGATAATGAATATCATTTAAATTAGTATGCCCGCTCAGTTTTGTTGTTCATGTCGTAGGAAATGGAGTCTGACGATGGGATTACTGGTCAAAAAACTTGGGGCTGGAGTGATAACAATTGCGCTTGTAGGCTGTGGCGGAGGGAGTGAATCAGATGCGAAAATTTCTTCTCCAGAAAGTAACGCATCTGCCAAGGTTTTGTCTGGTTTCGTGATGGACGGTTACTTAAAAAACGCCAATGTTTGTTTGGACAAGAACAACAATACTCTTTGTGATAACGCGGATGGTGCGATTGTTCTTACAAATGAACATGGCTACTATGAACTGCCCATTGATGGTGATGTTTCCAGTTACAATCTTCTTGTTGAAGCGCTTTCCGGCGTCACTGAAGATATGGATAATCCCGGTCAAGTTCTACTTAGTGATTATATTTTAGAGACACCAGCCAATCGACCTGCAATCATCAGCCCTTTGACGTCTATGATATCGAGCATAGCGCAAATGACGAGCGTCAGTTTTGATGAGGCGGCTAGGAGTTTGG
>NZ_AEIU01000018.1 GCF_000165125.1 Vibrio caribbeanicus ATCC BAA-2122
TAACAACAAAAAAGCCTCAGCTTTTCAGCTGAGGCTTCATATAGTGGTCGGTGAAGAGGGATTCGAACCCCCGACCCTCTGGTCCCAAACCAGATGCGCTACCAAGCTGCGCTATTCACCGACTTGTTTTTTCTGTGATGTAAATCACATCGGGAGCAAGGCACCCATAAAAATGGGGTGGCTAACGAGGCTCGAACTCGCGACAACCGGAATCACAATCCGGGGCTCTACCAACTGAGCTATAGCCACCA
>NZ_AEIU01000017.1 GCF_000165125.1 Vibrio caribbeanicus ATCC BAA-2122
GGTATCCCAGTTACCGATGGGTTGGTTAAAGGCAGTGGCGCCCCTAAACATCGACGACATATCTTCTACGTTGGAGGTATCCCAGTCACCGATGGGTTGGTTAAAGCTAGCGGCACCTGAAAACAGCCAACTCGTATTTTTAACCTTGGAGGTATCCCAGTTGCCGATGGGTTGGTTAAAGTTGATGGCGTCTTTGAATATTGCCTCCATATATGCAACCTTGGAGGTATCCCAGTTG
>NZ_AEIU01000016.1 GCF_000165125.1 Vibrio caribbeanicus ATCC BAA-2122
GGAGGTATCCCAATTGCCGATGGGTTGGTTAAAGGCGGAGGCGCCTTTAAACATTTCATGCATATACCTTGTCTTGGAGGTATCCCAGTCACTGATATTAGTATTAAAGTGCTCCCTTCCTTTAAAGAGGCCACCCATATCAGTCACATGAGAGGTACAAAAACGGATTTGGCCTTGTTCCAGTTTATCGAGCTGGGCTTGGTCTTTAATGCTTTCATCGTCAACAACCAGATAGGTGTGACCTTGATGGTTGAAGGTGGTGCCGATATCTCTGTCATTACAGGTAACAGAAATACTTTCAATTGGGCCTTTTACATTAGAGGTATCCCACAGACTGATGTCTTGGTCAAAACTCGTGGCCTGTTTAAAGATGCCATGCATGTC
>NZ_AEIU01000015.1 GCF_000165125.1 Vibrio caribbeanicus ATCC BAA-2122
TATTCTATGGATTACATGTTTTCAGGTGCCACCAGTTTTAACCAGCCCATCGGTAACTGGGATACCTCCAAAGTTGAAGATATGGAGGTAATGTTCAAAGACGCCACCGCCTTTAACCAGCCCATCGGCAACTGGGATACCTCCAAGGTTAAATATATGGAGGCGATGTTTTCAGGTGCCACCAGCTTTAACCAACCCATCGGTGACTGGGATACCTCCAATGTAAAGAATATGAGGAGGATGTTTAACGGTGCCAAAGCCTTTAACCAACCCATCGGTGATTGGGATACCTCCAAGGTCAAATATATTAACAGGATGTTTGAAGACGCCAAAGCCTTTAACCAACCCATCGGTGACTGGGATACCTCCAACGTCGGTTCCAAACCTGATGGGTGGTACCCTCATCAAGGAATGGCAGCCATGTTTAAAGGCGCTACCAGCTTTAACCAACCCATTGGTACTTGGGATACCTCCAAAGTTGAAAATATGAGGGCGATGTTTGAAGGCGCCTCCGCCTTTAACCAAGACATCGGTGGTTGGAATACCTCCAAAGTAAGCGATATGCATGGCATCTTTAAACAGGCCACGAGTTTTGACCAAGACATCAGTCAGTGGGATACCTCCAATGTAAAAGGCCCAATTGAAAGCATTTCTGTTACCTGTAATGACAAAGATATCGGCACCACCTTCAACCATCAAGGTCACACCTATCTGGTTGCTGACAATGAGAGCATTAAAGACCAAGCCCAGCTCGATAAACTGGAACAAGGTCAAATCCGCTTTTGCACCTCTCATGTGACTGATATGGATGGCCTTTTTAGTGGAAGGGAGCACTTTGATGCCGATATTAGTGACTGGGATACCTCCAAGGTTAAAGATACGAGGTGGATGTTTTCAGGTGCCACCGCCTTTAACCAACCCATCGGTAACTGGGATACCTCCAGCGTAGAAGATATGTCGTCGATGTTTGAAGGAGCCTCCGCCTTTAACCAACCCATCGGTGACTGGGATACCTCCACAGTCTATTCTATGAAGGGGATGTTTGAAGGTGCCAAAGCCTTTAACCAACCCATCGGTAACTGGGATACCTCCATGGTTTTTTTATCCTATGTATGGTATGTTTAAAGGCGCCTCCGCCTTTAACCAGCCCATCACGAGTAGTGT
>NZ_AEIU01000014.1 GCF_000165125.1 Vibrio caribbeanicus ATCC BAA-2122
ATACTGGCTTTTTTTATGATTTTTGGGTATACACCCAAGTAACCTGCAGTTACTCGGATAGTTAATTTATGGTAACAGTTTTACCATATCAACATCAACACGAGTGTCGGTGAGGTCTTTATCTATTTCGCCACTTAGCTGGACTTTTGTTTCAGGAGTAACATTTTGGCCCAACCATTTATCGTGGTCAATCTCGACGACAATCTCACCGGTCTCATCGACAAATGTATACTTTTCACCACCAAGAGAGCCTTTAATATGGCCAACTAAGGTTACGGGATTTTCGTCACTAAACATACCTGAGTCACGAACCTCTTTTACCGTTGAGACTCCTTGAGAAGGGCCTTGAAAACCACCGCTATTTTGTGGTCCCTTAAAACCACTAGCAAATGCAAGAGACGAGGCAGTAAGAGTTAATGTCGCTAATATTAATGTTTTTTTCATTTTTATTTTCCACTTTGTGTTGAGAACAGGGTCTAATTTAGCAGGTCGCTCTGAATGGAAAATGAATAAAATTGTTATCTTTTAAAAAGAGAAAATAAGAGTAAATCTCAGTTCATTTTCTTTGACGTAAATGATACCTTCCTGTCTTCAATTACAACGTTTGTGTCTTGTACGAGGATTATTTATGACGTTTGATCCGGCAATTTGGTTATGGGTGCCATTTGGGCTCGCAGTCGTTGCAGGTTTAGTGAACCAAAAAGCGCCAGCCATCGTTTTTCTCATCGTAACTGCATTTGCAGGCATGAATATGGGCAGCATAGAGATCTTTGCATTAGCCAGCTCTTTTTCAGTCCTGCTGATGGCATATTATCTCCCGATTTTGCAAAAGAATGACAATACTCAATGGGTGAGTTATGTTGTCTGGCCCATTATTATTGCTTGGTGTGTGTTACTGTTTTTCCACCTCATCCCCGGTTTTAATAATCTAAAGGTACTTGATAATGTGGTTGCGGGAGTACAAAGCGCACCTTATTCTATGTACCTCAACTTAGACAAACCTTTGATCTTTTTTGCTCTCTTGTTTGCATACCCATTATTACTGGGCGATAAGTCCCAGTTTCGATGGAAGTATGCATTAGTAACCTTGATCCCATTATTTTTATTATTGCCGGTTGCTGTATTTCTCGGGGCTTTAAAGCCTGAATTTAGTTTGCCACCTTGGTGGTGGATTTTTGCTTTGAACAATTTGCTCCTGACTTGCATCGCCGAGGAGGCATTGTTCCGTGGCTTTATCCAACAATCGCTCAGTCGCAGATTTGATTGGCGTCTAGGTCTTGTTGTCACCAGTATATTATTTGGTTTAGCACACGTGGGCGGTGGCATGATGCTGATGATTTTTGCTGGTTTAGCGGGTTTAGGCTATGGCTTGGTTTTCCACTTTACTCAGCGCCTTTGGTGTGCAGTAGTGGTTCACTTCATCTTTAACTTTACTCACTTACTCTTTTTTACCTATCCAGTACTCTCTCGCTGAACTTAACATCTTGGGTGTAAGTAAGAGGCGTGAACGCCTCTTACTTAACTCATAGTAGAAAGTTGATATGAGTCGGCTGAATCGTTGATTTGATAACCTAGTTTTTCAAGCTCAGCGCGTATTTGGTCAGCGTCCTGATAATTGCCCTGTTGTTTCAATTGATGGCGTTGCTGAGCGAGTTTTTCTATTTCAACTGGTATGATCAATTTTACTTCACGCTCCATGTCTAGGCCAAAGACCTGATCAAAGTAAACGAGAGTAGCTCGTTTATCTGCGCCGTTGAGATGACTGTCCAATATTGCCCACACAAGTGCTAGCGCGCGGGGCATATTGAAATCTTGGTTGATGAACCCAACGAATTGCGACTGGTAGCTAGGGTCGATTTTGCCTCCTTTAGGTAAGCTTTGCAGCTTTGTCATTAATCTTCTTCGCGCTTTTTGCGCGCCTGCTAGCCCTTGCCAAGTAAAGTTTAGATGACTTCGATAATGACTGGTAAGTGTAAGATAGCGGTAATCAAGAGGATCAAACCCTTTTTCTATTAGTGTATTTAATGTCAGAGATACCCCTGATTTTGATATTTTTTCGTTATCGAGCTGAAGAAAATAGCCGTGTAGCCAGTAATTCGCTTGGATGTGTCCATTCTTCGCTTCGCATTGAGCGATTTCATTTGTGTGATGTACTGGGATATGGTCCTCACCACCAATATGAATATCGAACTGCTTGCCTAAATACTTTTCTGCCATTGCAGAGCACTCTATATGCCATCCCGGAAAGCCAATACCCCAAGGACTTGGCCACTCCATCTGCCTTTGCCTTCTTCCGCTGAGCTTCCAAAGTGCGAAATCGGTTGGGGATTTTTTGTCGCCTAATTCGATGCGTTTTCCTGGAGATAACCCCAATTTGTCTAGGCGAGCGAGCTTACCATAGTCATTGAGCTTGCGGGTGTCGAAATAGACGCCATCGTCGGTAAGGTAGGTAAAACCCTGTTCTTCAAGTGACTGAATAAATTCGATTTGCTCTTGGATGTGCTCGGTAGCTCGGCAGGTTATGTTGGGACGTGAGATGTTCAGTTTTGCCAGATCATTGAAGAAAATGTTTTCGAAATAGCGAGCAATTTCCCATGCTGACTTATTTTGCTTTCGAGCTCCTTTTTCCATTTTGTCTTCTCCCGTGTCACCATCTGAGACTAGGTGTCCGACATCAGTGATATTCATAACATGATTGACTTGGTAATCATTGAGAGTGAATACACGCTTTAAGGTATCGACAAACAAATAGGTTCGAAGGTTACCGATGTGAGCATAGTCATAAACGGTAGGACCGCATGCGTACAAGCTGACCTTGCCATTTTTGATGGCATTGAAAGGTATAATCTGGCGCTTCATAGTATCAAATAGATTCAGGGTCGTTTGATTCATTGTGCTCTCCTAAAAACAAAAAAGGCCGCGGATTAAAAATCAGCGGCCTTGAAAGGGTCAGAAATTCTAGCTAGTAACCACGCGCGTGCCGCCTTAGATAAAAAGGGTTAGGACAACAACAAGAGAACGCGTTTACTATTTTCATAACATTCAATCTATTACAGCGAAGAATGAAAAGCAATCATTTGTAATAATCATCTCTCCACTGACGATTTATTTATTATCAGAAGGAAATCACACCAATTGCTGACTAATGGTTCCGACATGGTCGAGTTCAATTTTAGCTAAGGCACCATTTATTAGAGTAAGATTGGGTGGCTGGTGACCAATATCTAGGTCATACATTACAGGCACTCCACAATCCACTAACGTCTGCTCTATGGCTTCATAATAGGTAAGGGCCTCTTTATGACTAGGCTCTGGAGCGGAACTTCTACCTAATAATAAGCCATTGATATGCTTAAACACGCTTTTAAATCTCATGCTCGTTACTGTTCGGAAGATATTGGTGGGAGACATCTCGGCATTTTCTAAATAAAGAATAATGCCCTCTGGGGAATTCTCTGATAGTGTCTCTAAATCAAGGTATTCAGTGTTAAAAAGGTGGTGTAAGGTATCCCAACACCCTCCAATCAGGCGGCCTCTTAACTCGTTGCCAGAAGATGGTTTTACCAACCATTTCCAACTTGATTCTGTATCCAGATCTAAGCTGCTTGCGGGTTCATTGGCAATATCAGGCCACTCACTGGCAAACATTGCGGATGCTTGTTGAGAGAAGGTTTCTCCTGTTGGTGTTCCAATATGAATCAACGTATCTGCAGTTAGGGGGTCTAACGCCTCTGGTGTCAGATCCATAAAGTTAGAGCAGTGCGCCGACGCCCATCCTAATTTACTGGTGAAAGTCGCCGCTAAGGTACTGACATCAGAGAAACCTAAAATCCACTTTGGTCGAACACTTTGCAATTTGGCAAAGTCGATGTGAGGGAGGAGTTCCATGGCGAATTCTCCTCCCCACGGAGGAAAAATAGCATCAATGTTGTCATCGAGTAAAAACTGCATCAATTCATCGACGCGCTCGTCAATCGGGGCGCTGACGTGTTTTACTTGACCATGTAGGCAATTACCGAGCACTACGCGAAACCCGAGAGACTCAAGATGTGTTTTTACCAGATCAAACCTTGCTTGATGTTGTTTTTCTATTCCTGCTGAAAATGCCGTGACAGCGATTGTAGATCCTGAACGCAAAGGTTTTGGGTAATTCATTTTATTAAGCCATTAATTATCTGATAAATAATAACAATTACAAAATCTCTTATAAATATCAATGGGTATATATAACCTTTGTTAGTTTTTGGTAATTTTGTCTCTGAGTTCTGGATGGGAAAGTAATTACTGAGTAGAGTTTGTCCCAACCAAAAAGAAATTCAATATGAAAATACACTTTTTTGCTGTCTGTTTGATGTCGATGTCGACATTTATATTCGGACAAAATCTGCGTCCGCACATGGTAAGTTATACTGTTCAATCTGGTGATGTTGTGGATATCTCGACTAGCGTAGCTGTTGTTTTAAACCAAGCCGTTACAGTTAGTGTCGGAGAAGGTGTTCAAGCCAATATACTACTATCAGCCGTTAACGATGACACTGAGCATTATCACCTGCAATTAAAACTAAATATAAAAGAGGTGGATAAAATTCTTATTGAAAATGATTTTGTTTCTGGTGGAGCATTGGATATCTCGCTCGCGAATTATCGCATTCACTTACAACTAGATGGTTAGACGTCAGTATCCATTTGTGATTTTAAAATCGTTGTCTTGTTGAAAAGGCTAGCGGTCCTAGCTGAACTTAGATTTTAACAGGTAAAAGGACTTTATTAACTTTGATGATAAGATTAATGAAGGCTTGTAAATAGATTAAGATTGCTAATTTCTACATAAGAATCCATATTATTTTATTTTTAATATTCTGTTAATATTTCATTTGTTAATTAATTGTGTTGTTTAAAATTTTATATGCGGCCATCATGTGTTTTTTATTATCTTTTAAATTTCATAACACTAAAATGGTTTTTGTTGTAAGTGAATATCAAGTTTTAAATTAAATTTTTAGGACATGAAGTTCTATTTAAATATATCCTTAATTATCAGTTTTTATTTGTATATTGGATGGATTGTTCTGGGTAAAGATCACTCATTAACTTAATTTAAATTGATGTGAAATATAAGTTGAAATACTTTTCTTGTGCCGGTTTGGCAATGAAAAATAATACAAGAGGGTATAAATATGAAAGGAAAAATATTTTCAATATTAGCGTTGTCGCTATCTTTTTCTCATTATGTAATGGCAGATTCAAAGTACAGTCCAAATGAAACGCTCTATGGTGGAGTCAACATTAGCCAAGATGGTATTTTGACCTCTCAAGCACTATTTGGATGTGCCGCGCCAACTGAAGTTGAGCTAAAAACAGCGATGGATAATAGTGTTCAAGTGACTATCAAAGATAACTTTCTTGATTGCCGTATAACTCCTTCGGTGCAAGAATTTTCGATTGACCTTAAGCCATTCCTTGAAGATTTTGAATATCATGAAGGTGGGATTCAAATAGCAAACAAGATTATCTTTAAGTATGATGTATTCGGTCAAGTAGATAACTCCGAAAGCAGTGCGATCAATTTCTACTAGAAATTTAGAGTTTCTCTCTGTAAGAAGCGATATACTAATTTACAAACTATTATCGCTTCTTTTATTTTTTATAGCGAATTACGTGACAATGTCACAAAAATTAGTATTATTTGACCGTCAAACAACTTAACTCGGTAAGAGCCCATTCGCTGCGTTATTTTCCTTGAACTCACTTGGATTTGGTATAATATTTTTCGAAGATCAAGATATGGTGAGTTTTAGGGTAAAATAAATGGTAAAAGATAGATCGACAGCCTTTGTGCTTAAAGACATTCTCTCGATGACAGATTCTCCATTGTCTTCTTTTATTCCGAATATTACCAAGCACCCTTTTTCAAATCTTGAACAGCATATTTGCGTTTACAGCTGCCACTACAATGTTGAAAACTTTACCGATGATTTATATCAATATCTTGCTCAAGATGAACCCGCATCTATCCAAAAAGCCGTTACCAAAAGGCGGGCTGAGTTCTTCGCTGGTCGGTTGATGGCGGTACTTGGTCTTGAAGCCCTTGGCAACACTCATAATGTGATAGATATTGGTGAACATCGCAGTCCACAATGGCCAAATGGCTTTCTTGGCTCTATTACGCACTCTTGCAATCAAGCTATGGCTGTGGTGGCATCACAAGAGTACTGGCACTACCTCGGTATGGACCACGAGAAAGATATTCCATTAGACATCGCAAACAATATTGCTGAGCAACTTCTTACCCATGCCGATCGTGAACTTTACCAACAACTGGATATAGACTTTGCCAATTTTTGCAGCGCAGTTTTTTCAATTAAAGAGAGTCTATTCAAAGCGGTGTACCCGCATATTGGCCAATACATTGAGTTCAGTGACGCGAATATGTTAGAGCTTGATATCTCCAAAGGAAGCTTCAAAGTTGAATTGTGTTGGCGTAAGGCACCAAGGGGTTTACAAACTGTGTTTGCCGGGCATTTACTTAAAACGCCCGGTAAAGTGACGACGCTTATTTGTGCTTGAGAAAACCCTCGCGTTCTGCAAGTTTCTCAAAATCATCTTGAGTAGAAAAAAGAATAAGTGGCACCCTCAAATGAGAATGCCAAACTTCTTTATTGTGTAAGTCCCCTTGCTCGAAAGACACGCTCGCATCCAGCAACGATAGCGACATACGCCATAGGAACAATAAACAAAGAAAAGAGGGTTCCTATAGTTAGGCCGCCAACTAACACCAGACCAATATTGATTTGCCCTAGCGAACCTGGCCCATCAGCCAGCGCAAGGGGTAGGGAACCAATTATCATGGTTAAGGATGTCATTAAGATAGGGCGTAACCGAGCCCGAGCGCTCATCATGGCCGCTTCCATAAGCTCGACTTTTTCTTTGCGTTTGATATTGGCAAATTCGACCATCAAAATGCCGTGTTTGGTGACTAAGCCGACCAGAGTAAGCAGCCCTATCTTTGAGTAGAGATTGAGACTTTGACCAAATACACTCAGAGTGAGTATCGCTCCAACCAAGCATAATGGTACGGTCAGCAATATGATCAAGGGATCAACAAAACTCTCAAATTGAACGGCAAGGATCAAGAAGATAAAGATTAAGGCAAGTCCAAAAAGCACTTGCATGCCCGCAGAGGACTCATTTAGCTCTTTTATCACACCATCGTATTTATAGCTTTGTCCTGCCATAAGTAATTGGGGAAGCTGTTGGTCAAGGTAAGCTTCAATATCACTAGCACTGTAACCCGATACTAAATTGGCAGTAATTTCTGCTGCATCCTTACCATTATATGTCTTGATATTGGACTCAGCGGTCACGGGAGTGATGGAGACAAATTGAGAGAGTGGTAGCTTCTGACCCGCTTCAGAGACAACGTACAGTTTATCCAGTACTTTAAAGTCACCGAGATCTTTACGGTTTACTTGTACTTCAATTGGGTAGGTGTAGCCATCATCTGTTTGCAAATCTGCGGCCTTAACTGAGCCTAAAAATGTTGAGATTGCATTGGTAACGTTACTGTATTTTGCACCGGACAAAGTAATAGCGTTACGATCAATCGATAAATCATAGCGCAGTTGGTCACGGTGAGTTGAGTTGTTGACATTAGAGACACCAGGGTAATCTTTCAGTAAATCAACCACCTTTTCTGCAGTAGTAGCAAGTGCCTCTAAATCCCGATTGACTGTGGTAATTTCAAGAACCAAGCCCGTTGCGATATCTAAGTTGTCTGCAGATCTGACAGAGAAAGACGTGGTATAAGCAGAAATATTCTTGCTGGCCTCAGCTTGTAGTTCATCGATAACTTCATTGGCGGTTTTTTTGCGTTCGCCCCAAGGTGTGAGCAACACATGATTGGTTGGTGAGCCCTCTATATATGCCAAGTTAGTTTCGACCGCATCATTTCCTTCTAGAACCTTGTTGATCTGCCCAGAGTTTTTGAGGTTATAGAGTCGGTTAGCACCTGCTGGTGGTGTGGAAGTTACCTCAATAAAACCAGTATCTTCAGTCGGTAATAAAACCTTGGGTATTAACCATACAGCTACCATCGAGAGTAAGATAAGTCCAAACGTTGTTGCTAATACGATTCGCGGTCTTTCGAACCAGTTTTTTAATAAAATCACATAGTTATCAGTTAGTTGATTGAGTTTAGATTCTACCCAAACAAACCATGCAGCACCGCTGCCTTTTGGTTTAAGCAGATAGGCACTCATCATCGGTGACAGGGTCAAAGCAACAAATCCTGACAAGATAACAGCAGCAGCAAGAGTAAAGGCAAATTGCCTAAATAGATCCGCAGTCAGTCCAGACATCAAACCAATAGGCAGATAAACCACCGCTAATGTAAGGGTCATGGCGATAACTGGGAAAACGATTTCTTTGGCACTTGTCATTGCTGCTTGGATTGGAGACAAGCCGTTTTCAATATGGCGATAACAATTTTCAACCACGACAATGGCGTCGTCGACGACTAAGCCAATGGCGAGAATTATCGCTAAAATGGTGAGTACATTGATGCTAAATCCGAGCATAGCCATGACAGCGAAGACGCCAATTACACAGACTGGAATAGTGATAAGTGGGATAATAGCAACCCGCAGTGAGCCAAGGAACAGAACCACAATTGCTGAGACTAAGACAATCGCTTCCAGTAAGGTCATAAAGCTGTCATCAATGGCTTTTTGAATAAAGTCGGCTTGGTTGTACACCATCTTCATTTCTAAATCAGCAGGGAGCTGCATGGTTTCCATGGCTTTTTTAACGTGATGAGCAACGGTGACCGGGTTTTCTGACTTAAATGGAAGTACTTGAAGTGACATTGCGGTATGTCCATTGACCTCAAGCTGACTCGGCTCTAAGCTCTCTTCTCCCATTTTGACGTCGGCGACATCTTTTATTCGAATAATGTTGTCGTTGTCGACTCGAATGACCAAATCCCGCACATCTTTAGTCGAGGTTACTTGATTGACTGGATTGATGGAAAAGTCGCGGATTTCACCTTTGATGGTTCCAGCGGTAAAAGTAGTGTTATAAGTACTGAGCGTCGACACCACATCTGCGGCACTGACATTCAGCGCTGCCATACGCTCGGGCTCAAGCCAAACGCGCACCGCTCGTTTCGAACCACCATAAGGACCCCAAACGCCACCAACGCCCGAAACATTTTTAAATTGAGGTACGAGCTGCTGACTAATAAAGTCGTACATCTCTTGTTTGCTCATTTTGCCGTTTTTGTTAACGAAAGTGATGATGTTACTTGGCATGGCTGTATCAGATGAGTCATCGGTTACGGTCGGCTTATCTGTCATTGCGGGGGGAAAGTCGTTGATGCCTTCGACCTTACTGCGAAGGTTGTTCATTAAGCTTGTGTATTCAACGTCGTCGATACCATCTTCAAACTTGATTTTGAGTGAACAACTGCCTTCTTTGCAATTTGTGGTCATGGTTTTCACTTTATCAAGTCCGGCAATCGAATTGATCAGAACCTGAGCCACGTTTTGTGACATAAACTCGGCACTTGCCCCTGTGATAGAGGCATTAACGTTGGCTGAAGCCGTATGACGCTCAGGAAAATACTGTACTGAGAGCTTTTGATACGAGACCATGCCAAGCAGCACGATTGCGATGCTTAATACTGTCGCAAAAACGGGATGTTTAATACAGATTTCAGGCAGCTTCATCATGAACCTCTACTGCCTTTGTCGCTTGTTTTTGTTTAGTATTTGTCTGAGGTTGCGAGTTAATGGGGGTAGTATCGCTGGGTAATGGTTTCGTCTCAGGTAAAGGCATTTGTGGTGCTTTATCATCAGAGTTTTTAATCGAAACCATATCACCATCTTTGAGATTTTGTCCTCCTGTGACGACAACGATGTCATCTGGACTCAAGCCAGACTTGATGGACACATCACCATTATTTTTGTTTTCACCGAGTTTGACAGAACGTTGGCTGACTTTATTGTGCTTGACTAACCAAACAAACTTTTGATTACCATCAACACTGATGGCTGTTTGCGAGATCACCATTTCAGGGCGTGCTTGCCCAGTCTTTTGCAGTACTTTGGCAAACATACCAGGGACAAGGCGCTTATCGGGGTTATCAATATGTGCATGCACCTCGACTCTGCCCGAACTTTCGTCAACTCTCGGGGCGAGATAATCCAGCTTGCCAGTAAATGATTGGTTAGGATAAGCATCAACAGTAATAGAGACAAATTGTCCCAACTTAGCTTGGCCATATTCAGATTGACTGATGGAATAATGGACTTGGAGTGGATCTAATTTTACTAGGCTGACGAGTGGCGTCGCCGCTTCCACTCGACTGCCAACGGACTGAGTAAAATTAGTCAATTGACCATCAAAAGGAGCCACAATTTTGTAGTCTTGGATCAGGCTTTCCTTTTGGCGAAAGTCGGCTTTGGCTAAGTTGAGCTTTTGTCTCAACTCTTCAACATCTTGCGCTGACATCGAATCGGGTTGTTTTTTAAGCAAAGCCAAGACACGATTTAGCTTTGATTCCGCCAGCCCCATTGAACTTTTGGCTTTATCCAATTCTGCGACCGCTTGAGTGTCATCAAGTTGGGCAATGAGCTGACCTTTTTTGACCATATCACCATCTTGAAAGTGCAATGCTTTGAGTTTTTCCCCTGCACTGAAAGTCAGATCTGCAGAGTAAGTGGGCTCAAGTTTCCCCACTTCGTTGATAGCTGCTGTACTGGTTTGGACTCTAACTTTTTCCGTGGTAACCGGTTTGGCAGTGGCGGGGTCTTTTGCCAAGGTCTGACAAGCAAACAGAGTACTGATCATGGCGAGAAGTAACGTGTTTGACGATTTCATTCAAGATCTCCAATTGATAGAGGAGTTAGTGTATAGCGCAGATTTTGAATAAAACGTTAGAGCTTGGTTAGTGTTTGTTAAATTTTTACCAGATGGCGTAAGTTACATGAGTATAGAGCCAATAAATTACGGTTAGCTCCACCATTATCAAGGATGATTATGTCTCTCTTTAATTGAGTTTTGTGATATTGCGCTAAGTTCTTTTTCTTTGGTAAAAGTGCAAAAACTCAATTTGTCGCGAAAAGTGGTCGCTTTATTGAGTGATGTGATTATTTTTGTAGTAAAAGTGAAAGAATGACCAGTAATTTCAGAGATTTGAATAGTCAATGCGCCATTATGCAATTGAACGAGCTTAGTGGTAAATTTAGCAATATTTTTTTACAGAGCTGATCGCTATGACGTCAAATCTTGCCTTTAGTAGTGAGCCTATCCATATCGCTCGTTTTGGGCACATTTTAGAATTACACCCAGAGATGAGTAAGGTACGGATTGATTTTGAGGGTAATAACGCTGGCGAGCCAGTGTGGGCATCGCTCGGGCGACTGTTTAGTCAAAGTCACATCCAGCTTGCCATTGACAACGAATTGGCCTGTAAAGTCGAGTTTTACGCCGGTGATGCGTCTTTGCCGATAGTCACAGATATTTTCTTTTCAGTATTGGAAGAGAACTCTTTGGTAATCAGAGCTAAAAATGTGCTGTTAAATGGCAGCGAAAAAGTCACTCTACAAAGTGAGTCTGCCTCCACAGAGTACTGTGGTCGAACTGGCAAGGTGACGACCAAAGCTAAGTTTATCACCAGTAATGCTGAAAAAACGCACAAAATTCAAGCGCAAAAAATTGATTTAAATTGAACCCTACCAGCCAACATTCATGAGAATTCATTATGTCAGTCACTATTTGCAGTAACGGTCTTACCATCGTCCATCAAGGTTCAGGAGGAGAGGCCAACGCCTCTGAGCCAGATGTTTGTAAAACCACAGTTGGTCCTGCTGTAAAGAATATCGCCTATGAAAATAATGCAAAATCAGCGGATCTGGCAGAGGGAACCGTGACCGTCTGTGCCGATGGTGGTAATAGTATTGCAATGAAAGGCAGCAAATTTGCCGTGAGTGTCGGGGATGCAGATGGCGATCAGAAAGGAGTTGATTCTGGGACGATCGAAGATGAGGCGGAATTTACTGGTGCGTCTCCCAACGTCATCATGGAAGGTAAGGGTGTGGCACGCCTGAGTGATCCCATGACAATGAATAAAGCCAATACTATTTGTTCTGGAGTACAAAACCCAAGCTTAACCGTGGATCCAGTGCTTGAAGTCCCATCCAGTATTGATATTTGTGTGCGCTATCCCAACGGGAAACCGTTCAAGAATGCTGCCTTCGTAGTGGCTGATGAAAGCGGCGCACCAAAGGGAGCAGGAACACTAGATGCCTCCGGAAAATCAAATGTCAATGGTCTCAAGCCAGGCAAAATAAAACTTAAAGCTTCTGAAAGCGCTGACCCTTTTGAAATCTGTCCGATCAGAAGAAAGAACCCTCACTTTGAACAAGAAGCGCCCCATGATGATTTCTTTGCTCGTGCAACAAAAGGGCAGCAAGGGTTTTGGCAACCGGTACGTGTAGAAACAGGGCTTGCACCGTGGGGGAGTATAGGAAAAGAGCTGAGTAGTGACAGATTCTTTCAAGATATTGTTGAATTAGAAACAAAACTCCATTTTGAATACCAGCATCCTGATAGCGCATTTACACTAGGAAAAACCTGTGATGTTGTGGTTGGCAATTTGAATATGCCCTTGCCTCATACTACGGAATGTATGTTGGCTTATTGTATGCCGTTAATGCTTGAAGAGGGTGAAATACTCTCGGTATTACTTCGACTCGCTTCACATGAAACTACCGACCGCATGACAGCGTTCATGCGTGCTCGTGGTGAGGGTAATCCTCTCACGTATTTACAAAATTACGATTGGAGTGGGACGCAGAAACAGATTAATGAAAGCCTTGCCAATCTACTTAAAAAAATTGAGTCACGAATTGTATTTTTGCGTGATGAGGCGAGTAAACTAAAATACTCGTATTTGTCTGAAGATATTTTTGATAAACACATTGATACACTGAAAGCGTACACCAAAGGTTTACCTGAGCTTATTTCTATGAGCTTTACCAAAATGCAGCTCAGAGCCACCACTTTGCTGGCAAATAGTGCTAACGTCAATGTAACCAAAGACGACGACAATGTTTACTCTACTGAAGCGGGTGATATCAATAAAGTGGTGAACACCACTCAAACCATTGATACTGTGGAACCTTTTATGAATTTGGTCGCGGGTAAGATAGATAATGTCATTCCGATTTATCCGGTTCGTTATGGTTATGCTAATTTCTTTGATGAAATTTTGCCTGCACAAGCACCACCGACTTTACCTGAGATGGCCGCCGCATCGGGTTTAAATGAGACGGGAGGGTATCTTTTACGTTTATTGCGCGAAGGCTGGGTATACATAAAAGAAGAGGAAGGTAAATCCGATAATCAGCAGATCCATATCTTCCGCTACGTTCAAACTGAAACTCCAAACGGCGTGATTGAACAATTTGAGAAATACTACTTTACCAACGAAGAAAACGCACAAGACGGGCTAACGCTCGATATTTCATCGGGATCAACTTTTTATCCCTTTGCCTTTGTGACTGCGAACACTCAAAAGATCTCAATAGCGTATTCAGAGCACGAATGGGCCGCTGACATCATAGATAAGATGAACAGCGACCAAGAATGGCGCACCAAAGCTATGCAGCAAGTTGACATGAGCGCCAGCGATGACTTTAGTGATACTGCCACTCAAGATAAGTTGAATAGTCTGGTGGAAGACTACCGCAGCAATGACGTGAAATGGCTAGCAGATAAAGAAGCGCAAAAGCCGACCGATATTGGCAAGGATATTGTAACCACTCAAAAAAGCTACCATCTTGTGGCTGATGAGTTGGTTGAAACCATGCAAAAAAGCCATAGCGAGAAAAAAGACGGCACCTTAGTAGTGTTATTTGACCCTGTCGGCCGCCAGCGAGATATTGCCAATCAGCTCAAAATGACGTTGGCTGAGGGGCAAGCCTATCAGACAAATAACCTCTATCCATTGACAATAGGCAGCTACGCTAAAGCTTGCTTGGACAGTGAAGTGCCTGAAGTCAGTCAAGTCGCGCAAGAAAACCTTGATACCCAGGCCCTCACTGAGTTTTGGGATAACAGTGAACTCAAAATGGATAAGATTAAGGAGCAGACTCAGCAGTGGCTCGATATAATGGCTTATTTTGTTTCCGGAGAGGGGGCTAAAAATGAGCTAGGTTCACTCACTTTTTACATGCAATATTATATCGATACTCGTCAAGAGGGTTTAAAAAAGCCTGTAGAAGAGTTAGTCAAACTGTTCTTTTTAATCGGCGGGCTTTTTGATGGAGTGACTGCCAGTGAAGACGGTATGGACGCTATGGATGATTGGGTAGGCCAAGCGTTTACTACTGAGACTCTTACGCCAGAGGACAATGCAGCGGGAGCGGGTTTTAAAATCGCAGAGCGTATCTTTACTCAGTGTCATGGGGGAGATTGGAGTGAGTGGATTGAACTCATGGGTAATCATGTGTTGGGCTCTATGGGGACATTTTTGGCCCGTCTACCCGTAGCTTTTGATTATGTAGGTAAGCAAAATAAAAAATGGGCCAAAATAGCGGGCAATGTGGGGCTAGAGAAGTTTTATCGCACCACATTTCCTTCGATACTCGATGCACTTTTGGGGTTAAAAGTGACCGGGAATAGGTTACCAGTACCCTTTGATGACGTTGAATCGCTGATCAAAAAGCAGGCCATCAGTGGCCGCGCTGCTTCTATTTGGCAAAAAACTAAAACCAAATGGTATGATAAGCTAATCGATTGGTCAGAAACGAAAGTGGATGAGAAGCAGACCCGTATTTTGCAACTGCTTGAATTCGAGGTCACGCCAAATTGCCCTAAGATAATCCAAACAATGATTGATAAGATCGAGAAGGTGGTCAAACCTGCCAGTAAAACAGCTGTGCACATAGCCGCCTCCACTGCCAGCGCAGGTTTTTCGGGTTGGTCTTTTTTCCTCAATGTGGAAGCTATGTATGAGATGGGCGCTCAAGATGAGTTTACGACTCTCGACCCTATTACCAATAAAGACGAGCTTTACCGTATTCTTCAAGTGAGCGCGACGTTGGGTGCTTTGGCGGCTGATAGTATCGAGCTAGCTAAATATGGCGCGAAATCAGCAAATGCTACTGCTTCAACACTCAATAGGGGACTTAACTCCCAATTGATGCAAAAATACCTGCCCACCCTGAGCGCTAGAATGGCTGAAAAGCTTGGGTTGGCCAATGTGATAGCTTATAGCCAGCATATGGATAATTTCTTCATAAAAGCACCAGTTAACGCGTTGGTTGCAATTGTAACGATAGCCGAAGCCTCTAGCTATGGTTGGGATGCTTATAAAGCATCTCAAAGTGGGAATGTGGGATTAAAGCACGGCAATTTGTTAGGGGCAGGTTTCTCGATAGCATTATTTGGGACTATCTTGTTCTCTGGTTTTGCCTCTTTGATATTTTTGAGCATCTGTGTGGCAGGCTTGTTTTGGAGTGATAGCATTATTGCGCGCTACACCAAAACGGGGATTGAAAATCTACTTTTTAGATGCTTTTGGGGCAAAAGTGAAGACTATTCGTTTTGGAAAAACTTTGTTAGTGTGGAAAAAATTAAAATTGCAGGGGATAGACTAAAAGTAATAGAGTCTATGTTATTCAAGGAAAAACAAAATTATTTTGAAACAGCGTTTCAAATTGAGTCTCAAGAGTTTATTAATTATCTCTATTGGCCGCAGTTAGAAGTGGAAAGCAAGGCCATCACACCAGGCGTAATTAAATCAGATAAACTTTTTACTTTCCGTTTTGTTTTACCAGAGTTTAAAATGGGCATTTCTCAGCTCCATGGTACTTTGACCAAAGAGCTTTACGATAGATCAGGAATTGCATCGATTGAGCGTGAATCGACTGAGCCTCTGACAGAGGCGTTTAAGCACGCCCTAGTTGTCGCATTGAATGATCCGCAGCAGCATGAATTTAAACAAAATGGACTGCATTTAACCTTGCAAGTAGAGTGCCCATTTAGGCAAAGTCGCGGAATCGCATGCGACCTGAGTTTGAAATGGTGTTATGAGCCAGAGCCTTCATTAGTGGTGCCTAAGCGTATTTTAACTTCATCAGGTGATATTGACGGCCATATGATAGGCATGATTAATGATAAACCTAACGATAATTATTAAGGATAACTGATGAAACGTAGATTTTGGGGCATACTTACCACCAAGGCTAAGCCTTTTTCCAATTGGTGGCAGGAATTTCGCGCAGAGGTGGCTGTAATTCCAATGGATGATCCTCTTGACCCTATCGTCTCTGTCGATGATAGGGTGCTTACCGTAAGAACCGGTTATCACAATCGGCGCAATGCCATTCTCGTTCCACTTATGTTAGTGTTTACTTTTATGGCAACCTATTTTTCCTATGACTCATGGCCAAACTTCCTATCTCTGACTGAGGACGCTAATGAGACCCTGATGCGTATTCAAGAATATCGAAAAACCGGATACGATCCTATCTATAATATTGATAAGATGGAAGCTTATAATGAAGCATTGCTCAATGAAGACAGAAAAGTAACGTTTCTTACTTATATGGAAGCACAATCTGTCAGAGGACGCTTAGATCGGTTCCTAGAAGGCGTGTTTTTACTAGGTTTAACATGGATGATCACTGTGGTTATGTGGCTGCTTTTCCTTCTCAAACCCAGAGATGCCGAAGTGTATTTTGACCGCCAACGGCAAATTGTGTATAGCTGGCGCCATGGCCGGGTGGGCGCGGCTCATTTTGATAAAATGGGCTTAGTTGAAAACCAAGTCGGTATTAACCTTGTGTTACAGTTTGAAAACAAAAAACAAAAGGGCTATCGCCCGATGGCGATTATTGGAATTGATACTGGTAAGCTGACCTTTCACACCGAAGCTGATACTACCTATCCATTAGCGCAAATCCTTGCTTTTATGGATCATGGCAAAAGCGCAGTGATCACCGGCTCTTCCTTTAAGCGTAAACCCGCTAAGTTTTTTTGGCGCGTCGATCGTAAACCAGATAGCTTTGAGCAACGTGTCAACGCTGCCCTAGAGGCCGAAGGAGATTTTGTTCATCAGTACCAAACCCGCTGGGTAAAAGGGCACGCTTTATAAAAGCAAGTACATAAATGAAACGCAGATTTTGGGGCATGTTTGCCACCAAGGCTATATACCGAGAAGAAATTTAATCAGCACCATTAATAAACTGCGGGTTCAAGGCCATAAGTAACTTATTTGAACTTCTTTTTTGTTTAATTTTTTCGATATGAATAGAGAGTATAAAGAGCGGAATTTTATCTATTAAATTTAATATTTTGAATTTTAGAATTAAAATTAAAATATGTGATATAAATCATTCATTTAAATAATTAATTAATGTCTGAGTTATTGATTGGTTTTATCGATGCTGATAGCCTCTTTTCGCTTTGAAATTCTACGGAAAATATAATGAAAAACATAAGGTTATTTGCTGCTATTTTGAGTCTTGCAGTACTAAGTGGTTGTGCGTCAAGAATTGTTGAAATGCCTGACAATTATTGGGAAAAAGAGTCTGTTGAAACTGTTGTCGTTGCATTTGTTAAACCACCTCAAATGAGTGCTTCACGCTACGGAGCGCAAGGCTTACTTGATGTGGTGATCAATGAAGCAATTACTGACTCCGTTGAAAACCATATAGAAACGTTAAATTATGAGAAGCTCGAGGGTCATCAGCCGCGTATCGCTGAAATATTAAAAGCAAAAGGTGCGAAAGATGTCATTATACTCAACAAATACTTTGATGTTAGTGATGCGAATGAACTTCCAGAAGCAGACCAAAAAGACGGTCACTTTAATTATGACCTCTCTAAACTTAGAGAAAAGCATAGCGCCTCTCATATGCTCGTCATTCAAGTAAGAAATGCTGGAACTGTCCGCAACTATTATGGCTTTATCCCACTCGGAGACCCGCGTGGTTATGTGGATGGGGAGGTAACGTTAGTTCGACTGAGTGACAATAAAATTCAAATGAGAAACCTTGTTCTTGTTGAAATTGAAATACCAGATGATGTTGACTGGGACGACGAGGAGAACGGCTACCCAGCGATTACTAAAGTCGTGCATAGTGCTCTTGATGAGGCTGGGCATCAGGTCGGAGACTTGCTCTAATTGTATGAAAGAGCCACTGCCGTGGCTCTTTTCGTTTTTAGAGAAACTTAGTGTTTGAGTTTGGTGACAGTGCCATCTTTTTCGCTGATATAAAAGACAACGATCTTGGCGGGTTGAGAACCATTATTAACGCCATAGTGATATTGGTTAACCATTTCGATGAGGTTGTTGTGCTCAGTACCTGCTTCAAGTTGCAGCACTTTTTGTCTGTCTTCACTGTAAACCCTCAATTTGCCCTCCAATAATATCCCTGCATTAATAACGGGATGAAGATGTACAGGTAAACGCTCTCCGGGTGCGATCGTGATTTCTTTGATAGTGACTTGAGGGTGTTGTAGGTTGATCGATGGTAGTTCTGTGCCATTCCAAGATTGAGTAGACTTGACTAGATCTTTTGAGGAAGCGGCATAAACACCAGAGCTGATAATAAGCGATGTAATACATGGAGTTATCATTTTTTTCATATCGGACTCATTATTTTTAGTTATTATTGTTGTTATAGTGACAGTGAGTTGCTCTATTGCCTTCTCGAAAATATCACACCCTCTTGTTATTTGATAGTTCTAACACTATGGCATTTAGATAAACTAAACGTCATTTTACTGGTTCTGACAGAAAGCCTGCGCCAATAACTGACCCATTGATTATTTTTTCCAAAATATCCCTCGATTTAGCTCGCACTTTCTTATCGGTTAACAAGGTTATTATTTTGTTAATCTATAAATACGCCACCTTGATGTAAGAAGTAGCTCTAATTAACTGAGAATGATGAATGTATGTTTGCTGCATTGAAGCCGATATTTCGTATCCATTCTTTGTGGTTCGGCAGATATCACTTCGCAGAGTGTTAAATCAAAAAAATGCATGCCGAAAAACTTTTCTGAGATTAGGCAGTTCTGCAACTCTACTACTGGTTTTATTTGGGCTAAATCAAATTGTCTTTGACACATTTATTTTGCTCAAAGGAGGTAAGTTAGGTCGCGTAACACTTGGTTTTTAATTAAAACAACGACAACGTTTGAGGCATTGAATGAATAAATACGGCTTTTTTTCCACGTCTTTGACCCTGTTCTTTTGTCAATTTTGTCTAGCGGCGAGCCCTTGGTCTACAGAAAATTCACCACTAAAGATACAAGATGAAATGGTGAGGACTCAGTTTGCGATTGCAATGGACAAAACGCCTAGTGCGCCAAAACTTGAAAGTTATGGCATGTTAAAAGATGGGCGTTTTCAACATCCGACACAAGCGCCATCTTCACACAGTAGCCATCCTTTTAAGGGGCAGTTGGACTATTGGGATCAAGAGAGCTACGCAAAGAATATTAAGGTCGAAGCTTATTATCCTATTCAGGTTGAGCCATTTCATACATGGCAAAATATTGTTGATTTTGATGAGCGTCGCTACTTATATCAATATGTTCGCCGTGACTTAAAGATTTTTGATATCACCAACCCAAAAGAGGTGAAGCTGCTATTGACCAAAGGGCACACGTGGGGACCTGAAGGAGCAGGGGGTGAAGTCAGTCCATTTCGAGAAGGAGAAATGATGGGTGCGGCTTCGGTTGCGTGGAGCGAGAAGCGCCAAGCCTATATTATGGTTCAAGCCTATGAAGTACGCCGTTTTGGGTTATTGGGTGACAAATATCGTCAACCTGACAAAGTGAAGGCAATAAGAAACAGCCCGCACCTGAAAGGTTTTAAGGTGTATGAAATGAAAGGCCCACTGCCGAAAGACTGGCAACTTATTGCTGAGCGAACCACGGATATTGAACATCCTGATGCGCCAATAGGAAAGCAGCAAGGGTCGGGCGTACGTGATATTCCAGCGTATTATGGCGACGGAACCATGTATGTGGCTGCGGCACCAGATAAAAAACACGCATTAACTGAATATCCCAATGATCTTTACAGTGCAGGTTATCAAGCTTGGGATATGAGTGATCCAGCCAATCCAACTCTTCTCGATACATTATCGGTTGATGGTCAGATTGTTGGCAATCCCCAACACGAAAAAGCCTATATCAGTAATCCTCGTTCGGGCAATAAAACCTCTTGGATGGGAGCGAGAATGCCACTTTTTCTTCCAGAAAAGGAGGCGCAGTTTGGCTATGCTGCAATGGGTGGCTTGGGCTTTTATGTCGTGGATATCAGCGATCCAAAAAACATGAGAATCATCAGTCACCTAGAGTTTCCTCCTAGTGTTGCAGGTACGGAAGGAGATTTTATCGATGTGTCGCAAGTAGCAGAAACTGGGCTTGTTTATTACAGTGGCTATCCGTTAAATGAGGATTGTTACGAGCCGTATAAAGATATTTATATTATTGATGTTTCACAGCCGAAAACGCCAAAAATTCAGGGTGTTATGCCAAGGCCAATGCCTCCCAAGGAAGCAAAGTTTAGTGATTTTTGTCAGCGCAGGGGTAGCTTTGGCCCCAAAAGAACGGGTGCATACCATCAACCGGGTCAATCCCGAGCAGGGATTTTACCGTATAATTTTTATAACGCTGGTCTACAGGTCTTTGATGTCTCAAACCCTAATAAGCCTAAAGTAAGTGCTTATTTTGTTCCACCTTTTGCGCCAGAAAAAGTCGCAGATTATGCGATGGGTAATTTGTCTCATTCCGTGTATGTTGAATATGATAGAAATCTTTTTTGGCTATTTACTAACCATGGCTTCTATGTCTTATCAAGTCCTACGTTAGGTAAACCTAATTTAAACGCACCAGTGCAGGCATGGCCACCAAAGGTTTAAAATTGATAGGCTCAGGCCTGAGTTTATTTGGGTATAGGTATAAATCGTCATTTGTGTTACGTTTTTGGTAACTCAGAGTACAAAGCTCGTGTACACTGAGTTGCTGTATTTTATAAAATAATTATCAATGGCTTAGGGAGTTGTAATGAGTATTGAGAGCTATTTAGCATTATTTTTAGCCATGGTGACGATTGGCGTTATTCCTGGCCCCGCTGTTTTTGCGGTTACATCAGCATCGTTAGTCAGTGGTGCGAAACGGGGTATCTTAATGTCTATCGGGCTGACACTTTCCGATTACGTTTTCATTATTTTGGCTATTTCAGGTTTAAGTGTGGTCGCTGAGTTAATGGGTGAGGCATTCGTGATCTTGAAGTATCTCTGCGCGTTATATCTGCTATGGATGGGGGTGATGTTGTTTCGTAGTCAAGGTGGGCTTGAGGAAGAAAATTTAAACCGAACCAACCATAAGTCAGCGATATTGACGGGTTTTCTAATTTCTTTTAGTAACCCTAAAGCGATAATTTTTTATGTGGCACTTTTTCCGGCATTCGTTGACGTGAACGCGGTATCCTTCTCAGAGGTGTTAGGGATCATGTTATGTGCGACTTTGGCTTTTACCCCAATTAATCTAGCGTACACATTTTTGGGTGCGAGAGCGAAAAAATTCGCCACCACTTCAGAGCGTTTATCTTGGTTACGTAAAATTGCAGGCTCAGTAATGGCAGGTACAGGTGTAACTATCGCGCTGCGCTCATAATCAATATTACTCAGTGTGAAAAATTAGCTAAATTTCATAAAAGAAGCCCGATTTATCGGGCTTCTTTATATTACGATTACTTGAGGTTATCCATTACTTTGCATCGAATTGGGAAGACCGACATAGCAGCACCTGGTGATAGACTTCGGGCAAAATCTACGGCTTTGACCAAATCATCTGTATCGATTTTTAACGTATTATCTATTCTGCCATCGTTAGTCATATCTGTATTAACTACACTGGGGCAAAGGCAGCAAACCGTGATATTGTGCTCCAGCATTTCGCTATAAAGCGATTGACTATAGCTTACTAAGGCTGATTTAGTGGCAGAGTAAGCCGCAATTTTTGCCACAGGCGCTAAACCAGCAGTTGAGCCTAGGTTAAATATCTCCCCGTAACCTTGTTGCTGCATTTTTTTGCATACTTTATTACAAACGAGCATGGTTGAAAGTAAGTTCACATTAATGAGTTCGAAAAGATGTTGAGTGGTCAGTTCGACGTGTCCAGCCATTAACACGCCAGCACTATTGACCAGGACTTCGATTGAGTCTTGTTCCTCTAGTATTTTGTCTAGTTTTACTTCTACTGTTTCAGGTTGAGTAAAATCAACTGAATGTGTCTCTACGCAAGTATCGGGGAAATCTCGTTTTAATTCTTGTTCCAGCGTGTCCAAATGAGCTTGGTGTTTTGCAATAAGAATTAACGAATACCCCTGCTTTGCGAAATAGTTCGAGAGTGCTCGGCCTATTCCTCGACTTGCGCCTGTAATAAGTGCTGTTTTAACCACGCGGACGTTTCCTTTTTTCTTTAATTTACCGTATTTCAACGTGTTATCTAACTGATTTTTCACAGGTCTAATTAGTTTTTTAAATGTTATTTTTGTGTAATCTTTATGATATTTTAGTGTTAATTTGTTAGGGTTTGGTGTTAGTCTTAGTCTTGAGAAACGGCTAAAATCATTCTAACAGTTAAGCTTATGAATCACACAAAAAGAGGAGAATAAACTTGCAACGTATCGATATTCAACCGGAGCAAGCTCCTGTCTTAGCAGCCCTTGTCGACAGTGATTATCAATTAAATTATCACCAGTTCCTTGATCAGCTCAGTTTAGCGAATAAACCGCTGTCACTAGCTTCGATTCGTTTTATTTTAGACAGTGTGTCTTTGGATGAGGAAGAAATAAAAAAGCTCGCCTCTTTTGACAAAGAAACCTACTGTCGCAAGCGTCTTTTCCGTAATGAGCACTGCGAGGTTTTGGTACTCAGCTGGCTTAATGGACAAAGAAGCAAAATTCACGATCATCTAAATACCAGCTGTGGTGTGAAAGTTCTTCACGGAGAAGCAACGGAAACCTTATTCGAGACAGCGGCTAACGGTCAAATCTATGCATCTCAATCGACTCACTATCCTCAAGGAAGCATCACCGTCAGTAAAGATAACGATATTCATCAAATCTCCAATTTGCAGGCTGAGGATGAGCCGTTAATCACACTCCATATATATTCACCACCACTCAACCAGTTTCATTTGTACCAGCTTGAAAAAGGTCAACCCGAATTACTTAATCCGAATGAAGACTGCTGGTTTTACCAAATTTAATCCTATGAATTGAAAACAAAAGGGGACATTTGGCCCAAGGCTGAGTAAAATTATCATTATGGTAGAGGCTTTGAAATTGGAGCCATAATGATAATTATTGACCGTTTGGTGAAGCTGGCAGTCATTTGTGCAATATTCTTTACGATTTATGATGTTATTGAGTTTGGTCAAATAACTTGGGTGACACGTTTGATGAGCTTTTTGGGTCTCTGAATTATTTATATTGACCGCATTTAGGCATACCAATAAGCTGATTTATAAAAGTACAGCGCTACCTTGGAGCTGTGCTTTTTTCTTAGTGCGATGGCTTATTTGATATGGATATTGTTGTCTCTCTGGTCATACATCTCCGGTGTCGTATGCAAACCTCCGGCATAACCTGCTTGCTCTAATGTTTCTCTCACAGAAGTGACCTCAGCAGTGCTCACAGGGTTGTTTTGATCGCCAAGATACTTTCTTACGAAACTGATAAGCTCGGCTAATTTTGCGTCGGAAAGCACACCTTCAAAACTGGCCATGTGCATAAAGTTTCGCTCTGGATCTATGTAAGTTGGCTCTAAGCCACGTACTGTTACTGCAATGGTGTTGAACGGATCCGTGTGCATTATAATGCCATTGTTCAATAAGGTTGGGGCAATAGGATCTCTTCCTTTACCATCGTCGCCATGACACGCTCCGCAAGTTTGTTGATAGGTTATATAAATCGGCTCTTGATACGCTTTTTCGTCAAATCCAAGAGGTTGAAGGGGTTTGGTATTTTTCCCGATGAAGTTATTTTTATCGCCATTTAACAAGTAGTAGGACATCGAGGCGACATCATCACGCGTCATCAAGCTCAAGCTATTTTTTACTACATCGGCCATACCAGCAAATACGGTGCCTTTGTCTGAATGACCAGTATGGAGAAAATCGGTGAGCGTTTTTTCATCCCAACCACCGAGATAAAGTTCGTTGGCTGTTATGTCGGGTGCATTCCAACCATCGATTAGATTACCTTGGAAGATACGCTCGGGGATCAGAGCTTGAGCAATATTCCGTGGTGTATGACATTCTGAGCAGTGCCCTAAACCAGCAACCCAGTATTTGCCTTTTTGCCATTTTTCAACATTTTCGACGGTATCTTTCAACTCTTCTGGAACTGAATAGTCGACCGAATCCGTGTCCATGAAAACAAGGTTCCAGCCCAAAAGCCCGAGTCTGATGTTTGATGGGAACATCATATGATTATCATCATTGCGTCTTGCGACAGCCGGAATGGATTGCATGAATTCCCATAAATCTTTCATATCTTGATCGGTTAGATATTGATATGAGGTATATGGCATTGCTGGATAGAGATAACCATGTTTTCCTTTACCACGGACTAAAGCGGCGCGAAAATCTTCAAAATCGTACTCACCAATCCCTTCACTTGCATGCTGGGTGATGTTGGTTGAATAAATAGTGCCAAATGGGGTAACAAACGGCAGTCCACCAGCGAAGGTTTCTCCGCCCTCAGCGCTGTGGCAGGCGACGCAATCGCCTGCATGTGCAAGGTATTCACCGCGCTCGACGGCATCGGAGTCGAGTTTGGCCAGTCTGTTTTGTTCATTTTGTTCAGATTTTCGTAAGTAAGCACCGAGCGCAAGTATTTCATTGTGGGTCAGCTGTTTTTCAAAGGCGGGCATAACATTATTGAGTCCATATTTGATGGTGTGTTGGATCTCTTCAATACTGCCGCCATGTAGCCATACCCGATCGGCAAGGCTTGGAACACCAGTGTGCGGGTTGGCAATAGAGCCATCACCATGACAAGAGGCACAATGCTTTATAAACAGATTTTTACCTAGTTCGACATTAACTTCTGGTACATCGGTATGGCGCTGACTAAGCGATGCGAGATAATAGGACGTTTTTTGTATCTCTCCTTCGGTCATGACATCAGTCCATCCCGGCATCGCCCCATTTCTGCCCTTGGCAATAGAGTGGATAATGGCCTCATCGCTACCACCATACAACCACTCATTATCGATCAGGTTGGGGAAATGCTTCTGCCCTTGAGCATTATCGCGATGGCAACCCGCACAATGGGTCTGAAATAGGATTCGGCCAGCAGATACGATGTCTGCTTTTTGGGCTAAAGAGGTTAGCGAATTATCTTGGATTTGCTTAAACTGAGCATCCAAGTTAGTGGAAGGAGAACTCAGCTTGTCATCGCTTTGCTGCCAATCTAGCAGCCCTTGCCAATTCCCAAGACCAGGATAAAGTATTAAATACCCCACGGAAATTGAAAACGCGATGGCGTAGCTAATAAATAGCAGTTTTGGCGGTGGTGCATCTTTTTCTTCAATACCATCGAAGCTTGCAATAGTTCGATCTTGGTCTGCTTTGTGGTTGTTATACCAATACTTGATGACCACAAAAACCATCAAGAGTAAAAAGATGATGGTGCAAATCACTGACCATAGGTTCCAGAATGTGCTCATGGTGAAAGCTCCTGTGCGGTGTCTCTGCCCAGACTTTGAAGGTAACGTATTAGCGCTTCACCTTTTGTTTTTCCTTTTACTTGAAGTCGAGCTTCAGCGATCTCTTGGTCAGTATATGGCACACCCAATGCGCGCAACGTAGCCATCTTATCTGCGATAGTATTGCCAGAGAGTGATTGTTCGAATAACCAAGGATAAGAAGGCATTATCGATGTAGGGACCACTTGACGTGGGTTGATAAGATGTAAGACGTGCCATTGATCAGAATATTTACGCGCTAAGTTGGTGAGATCAGGACCAGTACGTTTTGAACCCCATAAATTGGGAAACTCATAAATATCGTCGGACTCTTGATTGGGACGACCATTGCGCTTAATTTCTGGTTCGAGTGGCCTAACCATTTGTGTGTGACACACATGGCACCCTTCACTAATGTAGATGTCTCTACCAGCGAGTTCGATGGGTGTTAATGGCACTGCAAGGCTACCTTTAGCAATGTCTGCAGTTCGGAGTACATTGGGTACCACCCAGACCAAGAGTGAAAACGATGCAACGGCTAAGGTGCTTAAGATTAAGATCAGCACTGAGTGGGTGAAATCTTTTGTCATAACTATGCCTCCCTCGCGACGAGTTGCGCTGGAGAGTGGACGGTTTTATATAAATTGATGGTCATTAGAACCAAGCCAAGAACAAAAAGAGCTCCACCGAAGAAGCGTAGAAATAACCAAGGTGCTTTGAAGTTCATCGCTTCTACAAAGCTGTAGACCAACTCACCACCTTCACTTTGAGTTAACCACATATATCCTTCACCAATACCTGCAACCCATAACGCAATTGCGTACAAGGCAACTCCAGCGTGCGCTAACCAAAAGTGCCATTTGATGAGTCTTGGTGACCACAGTTCAGTCTTATTCCACAGTCTTGGAATAAAGTAATAAAACACGGCAATGCCAGACATACCTACCCAACCTAGTGCTCCAGAGTGAACGTGACCAATCACCCATTCGGTATTGTGTGCCATCATGTTGAACCAACGGATGGCGAGTAAAGGGCCTTCGAATGTAGCGAGACAGTAGTAGAGAATGGCGGAAAAGAAGAAAAGGCATATATAGTCAGATTTGAGTTTTGCTTTGTTTTGTAACAGTGTCATTGCACTATTAAATGCACCTGCCCAAGAGGGGAGCCATAGGATAAGTGACATCACGATACCAATATTTTGTACCCATACGGGTACAGAAGAATATATAAGGTGATGAGTTCCAGCCCAAGTATAGAAACCAACGAGTCCCCAGAAGTGGATAACGGATAAGCGGTAAGAGTAAATAGGCCTATCCGCTACTTTGGGAATAAAGTAGTAGTTCATTCCTATCACCCCCGCTGTCAGTAGGAAGCCCACAGCATTGTGTCCCCACCACCATTGAACAATGGCATCTTGGGCGCCAGCAAAGAGGGAGTAAGATTTCATCAGCGAAACGGGCATAGCAAGATTGTTGATGACGAAAATGAGCGCAATAACGATAATAAACGCGGCAAAAAACCAATTAGCAACAAAGATATGTTCAGTTTTTCGCTTTGTGAGAGTGCCAAAAAACAGCACCGCATAAAGTACCCAAACAAGCACAATTAACAGGTCAATGGGCCATTCAAGTTCTGCATACTCTTTTGATGTCGTGTAGCCTGCGGGGAGGGTAATTAAGGCGAGAAACAAAACGAGTTGCCAGCCCCAAAATACCATCCATGATAAGCTTTGATTATAAAGTTGGCAGCGACCAGTTCGTTGTGCGATATAAAGGGAAGTCCCCATTAATATATTCACCACAAAGCCGTAAATCACGCCAGAAGTATGCAGTGGTCTGAGACGCCCGAATTGAAAATACTGTGAATCAAAATTTAAAATCGGCCAATAGAGTTGAGCTGCGAGGATAACTCCTATGGTCATTCCTAATACCGCCCAAGCTAGTGAAGCGAGTACAAAGTACCGGACGACGTTTGTGTTGTACTGCGGGTACGCTTGCTCCATGATTGGTGCTCCTGAACTAAGGGTGTGACGACTTGCCGAGAGTAGAGTAGAAGTGAGCAATATCCTCGATGTCTTGATCTGAGAGAGCATCCGCTTGCTGTTGCATTAGAACCGCCAGTCCGCCCGAACGTTCACGGGCTTGGTAGCTTTTCAAAGAGGAGATAAGGTAGCCTTTATTTTGACCACGGAGGTTGGGATATGCATCAATATGAGCTATACCATCAGCGCCATGGCAAGTCATACATACTTTGGCCTTTTCTTGGCCAATTTTAAACTGTTCATCCGCCCCGTAAACAAAGGCTGAATAAGTAAAAAAAACAACTAAACCCAGAGCTGTCTTTTTAATGCAGTTCCAAAGTAGCTGGCTGACCATGATCATCACTATTTCCCTAGTTATTTAAATGTGTCTCCACACCAAAATCAGAAACTCGGGCTCTATATCAAAACTCGTTTGCTAATCCGTCTGTGTCAGGTGGCGGCATTTAATAATTTTTATAGTAGTAAGTGTAGTAATGACTGGTCGTCTTGCTACATGACAAATATGGTTGAGAAGGAGATTTTCATCAGCATTAATCGTATTTCAGTTAGTTTCTTTGCAATTTCTCATCAGAAAATAACGGGTTAGCGAGTTGTTGTGGCAAAAAAGAGCACCAGACAGGAAAAGTGATAGATGCGTCACAAAAATTAGGATCGGCTTAGAAAGCCGACCCTTAGCTGGATCAAGTGTCAGAGAATTTGACAAGAATTATCGAATTGGCAGGCAAAACCATAGGTCGAAGAAAGAAAACTGCTCATCGATAAACGATTAGATTGAGCAGTTTTTTATGATGCTATTTTACCGTCCAGCTTATGTTTTCTCCAGCACGGATGGGTATGACTACGTCAGAGCCAAATGGCATACTCTCAGGCACTGACCATGATTCTTTGGTTAATGTGACTGTATCTGTATTCCGTGGCAGACCGTAGAAATCAGGACCATTGTGACTGGCAAATCCCTCTAGGTTTTCCAGTTTCCCAGCTAGTTCAAAAACTTCAGCGTAAAGCTCAAGAGCCGCGTGCGCTGTGTACGAACCAGCACATCCACAGGCAGATTCCTTCATACCTTGTGCATGAGGGGCTGAATCTGTGCCAAGAAAGAATTTTTTACTGCCACTCGTTGCAGCATCGATAAGGGCTTGTTGATGAGTATTGCGTTTTAAAATTGGAAGGCAATAGAAATGAGGTTTAATGCCACCGACAAGCATATGATTGCGGTTGTAAAGCAAGTGATGTGCGGTGATCGTTGCCGCAACATTTTCGTTGGCATTTTGTACAAAAGCTGCGGCATCGGAGGTGGTAATATGCTCAAGCACGATCTTGAGATCAGGGAAGTCGTTCACAATCGGTGCTAACACATTATCCAAAAACTCTTTTTCTCGGTCAAAAATATCGACATCATGATGAGTAACTTCGCCGTGTACCAGTAAGAGCATGCCAACTTCTTGCATGGTTTTTAGTACAGGGTAAATATTTTTTGCGTCAGTTACCCCTGAGTCGGAGTTGGTCGTGGCACCAGCCGGATAAAGCTTGGCTGCGACAACTGCTCCTGATTCTTTGGCTGCTCGAATTTCATCACAACTTGTATTGTCTGTTAGGTACAGAGCCATGAGAGGTTTAAATTGCTCGCGTGGGTTTTGCGCCATAATTCGATTGTGGTAATCGATAGCCATTTGTGTGTTTGTAACAGGAGGGATGGTGTTGGGCATGATCAGCGCGCGTCCATTATAGCGGCTTATATCTTTAACGGTATCTTTCAACACGTCTCCATCACGTAAGTGAACATGCCAGTCATCGGGACGTGTAATTGTCAATGTCGTCATTTTTGCTCCCATCCTAATTTTTTGTTGTCTGATTGGAGCCTAATTGCAGCGAAAAACGTGAAAGCAAACGCTTACCTTTAGGCGACAGGATGATAGAGCAAACTGTCATGTATTGCATCCTATTTTTTAGTTATTCCTCGCGTTCTCTCACTTATCATCGGCGCAATGAGTTCAACTCACGTCCCAGTCGCGAAGCTAGTATCTTTATTTTCCATTAACTCAAAGCTTTGAATACTGCACCTTAAAGTCGCTTGGGTGTACAATAGTACCAATTAATTTCGTATTACTTGGGTATAATAGACTCACTAACAAAAATAAGAGGGTAAGCAATGTCACATCCAACCCTAAGACAAATTAATGTATTTCCAGTGAAATCGATTGGAGGGCTGTCGCTTTCATCCTGCTGGGTGGAAAAGCAAGGCTTAATGTTCGATCGGCGCTTTATGTTGGCTTTTTCAGATGGCGCTATGGTAACGGCAAGAAAATATCCTCAGATGGTCACAGTGCGTTCAAGTCTTACCCCTGACGGCATTATTTTTAGGGCGGAAAATCACTCCCCGCTAAGGCTACGCTATTCAGAGTTTAAGATGCAGGAGACGCCAGCACAGGTTTGGAAAGATAATTTTGTTGCGTACACGACAACCGATGAAGCGGATGATTGGTTTAGTGATGTCTTGGGAAAACGTGTCGAGTTATTGTTTAGTGGTGAGCAATCAAATCGAGTTCCAGAAAAGGTGGGGCACAACGTCAGTTTCGCTGATGGATACCCTATGCTGGTGATCAGTGAGGCCTCATTGGAGGAGCTTAATCGACGTAGCCCAGAAACGCACAGTATGGATCAATTTAGAACCAATCTGGTCGTAGGCGAAACGACCCCTTTTGCTGAAGATAGTTGGAAACGAATTCGTATTGGAGAGGTTGAGTTTGAGTCCGTAAAACCCTGCGAAAGATGTATTCTGACCACTGTTGATGTCGATAAAGGTGAATTGAGAGCCAGTAAAGAGCCTTTGAATACACTTACTCAATTTCGTGCCAACGAACGGGGTGGAGTCTTCTTTGGTCAGAACCTAGTGGCAAAGAACGAAGGGATGATCCACCAAGGAGACAAAGTTGAGGTGCTCGAATACAAGGATAAAGAGGTTTATCCAGATAATAGCCCAGTACATCACGAACTAACCTGTGTTGAGAGAGAGGAAATTGCTCGAGATTTTGTCACCTTTTGGTTGGACAGACCCGAAGGGTTTGACTTGTCGTATCTCCCGGGTCAACACCTTCCTATATCGCTTCAAATTGATGGTAAGACGCTTCAACGACGATACACAGTGTCATCCAGTCCCTCTCGTCCCGAACGTATCGCTATATCAGTAAAACGAATTGAAGGTGGTCACGTATCAAATTGGCTGCATGAGAATTTTCAGGTGGGGAGTACTTTGCTGGCTGAGAAACCAACTGGGAATTTTTATTTACAAGAGCAAGCAAAACAGCCGTTATTACTTCTTTCTGCGGGAAGTGGTGTTACTCCTATGTTATCGATACTGCGATACTTATCTGATAATGATTTAGTTAATGATGTTGTATTTTATCATCAGTGTAGTTCTCAAGAAGATCAGCCTTGTTGGGCTGAGATTGAAGCGCTTGCAGAAAAACACACAGGTTTACAAGTATACTGCTCGCTTTCTCGTCCAGACGATGGTTGGGCTGGGTTGAAAGGCAGACTTTCTTTATCTCATCTAAAACGTATACCTGATCTTGAGCAACGGCAAACCTTTGTTTGTGGCCCAGATTTGTTTATGCAAAAAGCGAAAAGTTTGTTGTTGAAAAAGGGACTCCCTGAGCATTTTTATCATCAAGAGGCATTTTCAGCAGGGCAGGCTCCTAAGCAACCGCTAAAAGAAGTCACGCTAACGGTAAATGGAAGATCTTTTAAAGGAAACAATCAGAAAACCATACTGGAACAGGCAGAAGATGTGGGGATCTCCATCGCTAACAGCTGTCGTGCTGGATTGTGTGGAGCATGTAAAATGACCTTAACGGCTGGAAATGTTTATCAGCCTGATGTCCCAGCACTAGAATTTGAAAACAACAAACAAGACGTTGTATTTGCCTGTTGTAGTATTCCTCAAAGTGATATTGAGTTGATCGGTTAATAATAAAGGTAGCGGTCTCTAATTTTTCTAAAATAGATAGCATCTCGAAAAAATCAAAAGGCGGCTTTTATTGCCGCCTTTTTGTTATAAAACTTAAGTCATTGGCAAGGTTATTAATCTCTCACTTTGACATGATTTAGGCATGATTTTTTCTGTCTAGGTTTAATTTGAGATATTACCACGCCTGTAAGAACCAAAAGTCCGCCAATAATGTGATAGTAATAAACAGTCTCTCCTAATATCGATGAAGCCATCAACATAGCAAAAATAGGAACTAAGTTCATAAACATAGCACTCGTGTCGGCACCAATAAGTTTAATGGCCCTCACCCATAACCAAGGGGCTAATATCGAAGCACCAAACCCTGCATAGGCTATTAACGGCAATGATGAAGGGCTAGGAATCAGTTGGTTACTAGTTAGCCATAGCGGAATCAGCATGAGCAGTGCAAACAGGCCTTGCATATAAACCATTGTCCAATTAGACAATGGCATGTTCCATTTTTTTAAGAGAACACAGTAAGCACCATAAGAAGCTGAGGCAATGATCATAAGAATGTCACCGATGGTAACGTCTTGGTGTAATAGGTAGGCAAAATCTCCCTTGCCCAACATAAAAATAAGGCCAGAAATAGCAATAACACCCCCCAATATGCTGGTTGAAGATATTGATTTAGATAGCAGTGGGACGCTGAAAAATATCGCAAATAATGGGACTAAAGACAGTATCAAAGCCTGATTTGAGGCTGTCGTTGTCAATGCCGCATAGTAAGAGAGGGATTGGTGAATCACCATACCTATCAATGATAAAAAAGCGAGCTTAATTAAGTAGGGACGAATTTTTTTATGATTTTTTATGATACTGGGCAAACAAAAAGGGGACAGTACAAAGACAGCAACAAGCCAACGATAAAAACTCATCGCACTTGGCTCTATACTGCTCGCCGCCAATTTATTAATTATCGTGTTACCAGCCCAAATACACACTGTAATGAGTGGGAATAAGTACTTCATATTATCTTTCCCAAGTTTTTGTAACTGGCGCTCAGTGTGTCAGGTCTGTATAATTACACATATCTCTATTCAGACGGTTTGAGTGATAGGAAGACAGACTTGAGAAAATCAGCTAGGCACATCCATCCATCATTACCTATAGATACACCACCTTCTGATGTATTTATGAACTTTGAAGCATTTCTTTCGAATACCGAGACACGTAACCACAGTCATTCGTGGGGACAAATACAGCTTATCAGTGGCGGTATTCTGGAGATGGAGGCTGAAGGTACTCGTTTTTTAGCTCCCCCTCACTTAGCGATTTGGGTTCCGGCTGGTGTTGAGCACACAAGCTTTAATCGTAAACCTTTATCTTATTGCTCTTTGAATATTTCCGATCAATATGCCATGTTTTTCCCGACATGCACTAGTTTGATTAAAGTGACTCCAATCGTATCTGCAATTATCGATGACTTTAGGCAAAGGAAGATAAATATAGCGCAATCTCTTCAGGATAAAAAATTGGTTGAAGTCTTGATTGACCAGCTGGCAACTCAAGACACTCAGCATCATTTTCTACCGTCTAGTGACAATCGATATCTTGCTGATATTCTGGCTGCTGTAGAGGAGAACCCTATAGATAATACAAGTTTAGCTCAATGGGCTGATCTTGTGCATACAACAGAGCGAACATTAGCTCGGTACTGTCAATCAGAGCTTGGTATGAGTTTTACAGAATGGCGATTGAGGGTTCGTTATCTATACTCCATGGATCTATTACGCAAAGGCTTTTCAGTGAAAGAAGTTGCTTTAACTTTAGGTTATAACCAATCAAGTCCATTTATCGCCATGTTCAGAAAATACTCCGGTTTTACCCCGGAGCAATACAAGAAGCGTTTACTCTGATTGTGACAGTACGTACTCCAATCCTCCAACTATCGCGGCAACTTGAGCATGGTTACAGTCTTCGTCGCTCACCTTTACGCTATCTGGGTAAACTTCCGTTGTCGTGCTGTATACACAGTTGGTTATCCCACCACATAGCCCGAGTTTTTTCATCGGGTAGTTGATGACACCGTGTTGAGTTACAGGTGAACCAATAATCTGGTTGTCGCTGTCGGCAGGAGCGATGTGGGTAACCTTGCTGACACTGTTTATCACCGCTGCTTGAAAATCTGCTTGGGGCTTCTCTGTATCTCCAACCGTATAAAAGCCATCTGGAATCGTTCCCGGTATATACTCTAAACCATCTCGTGCGGCTAATGCGGGTCTAAATTCACTCTCGTCAGTGTCAGTTGTCTCATGAAGATCAATATGGACAAGGAAATCACCCATTTTGTTTACCAAATCGATAAGTAACGCCGATTCCTCCGCAGGAGAGTTAGGGTAAAAAGAGCGATTTGGGTCAATAGCTAACGGGTTCCAACGATTGATGGTTTCGTATCCCCAAGGACTGACACAAGGCACTACGATGATGTTGAAATTTTTTGAGTACATGGTCATTTTTGTATTAACAAATTCTAAGGCGCCATGAATGCCGCTTGTCTCGTAACCGTGAACACCGCCTGTAATTAGAACGTTGGGTTTTTCGGCGTTCCAATCTTTTGAGCGAATAGAAAATACAGGGTATCGATCCGTGTCATAGGAGAGTGCACCGTATTGTTCAACATCGAATCTATCGGATAGTGCGGCTATTTTGCTAACAACTTCTTCTTGATAGCTTCTTTTTATCGACGTTTGATTTCGCCATTGTTCGCGCTCACTTTGTTGCCACTCTTTTCCTGCGCTTCCGATTGGGTATGTTGTATTTTTCATTGCTCTACCTTACTGCATGATTGTGACGACAACAGAATAGAGTGCAGAGTGCTGCTTTTCAATAGTCGATGTACGCTATTTCAATCGTATCGGTTTTGAAAAATTTCATCCTAGTGAAGCTCTGAATCTGCAACTGTGAAATCACTCCACTGCGCAATAGCCTATCGTATTAATTCATTTGGTTGCTGAACAATGCAGTGATACATTGTTTAAAAAGAAAGATGAAAATAGGAAATAAGAATGGCGGGTGCGAGTTTATTAACTCTTCTTGATGATATAGCAACAGTTCTAGATGATGTCGCAGTGATGTCTAAAATGGCGGCGAAGAAAACTGCGGGGGTATTGGGAGACGATCTTGCACTGAACGCACAGCAAGTCTCCGGCGTTGCAGCGGAGCGAGAGCTTCCTATCGTCTGGAGCGTTGCCAAAGGGTCATTCCGAAATAAATTAATTTTAGTACCAGCCGCATTATTGCTTAGCTCTATTTTCCCAGGCTTAATTATGCCGTTATTGGTGATTGGTGGTCTTTTTTTGTGTTTTGAAGGCGCTGAGAAAATCCTTGAAAAGTTATTTCATCATGATGAGAATACCGAGCATCCACTTGAGGATAGTGCTAATTCAGTGGTTGAATTTGAGCAAAAAAAGATCGCGGGGGCGATTCGAACGGACTTTATTTTGTCTGCTGAGATAATCGTAATTGCACTTGGTACGGTAAAAGGTCAGTTGATGACTACTCAGATTTTAGTGTTGAGTCTAATTGCTGTCCTCATGACAGTCGGTGTTTACGGTCTTGTCGCTTGTATTGTTAAGCTAGATGATTTGGGTTTTTACTTGAAACGCCAGTCCCAATCTGAAGGTGTATTATTTTTAGTCGGGCAAGGTTTGATATCATTTGCACCGAAGTTAATGAAATTTTTAACGGTAGTAGGGACGATCGCGATGTTTTTGGTGGGTGGTGGCATTATTGTTCACAACATTCCTCTCATGCATCATTGGATTGAGCCTATTATTCTTGATATTCCCAACCTAGCTATCGCTCAAGCTCTCTTACCATCGATAGTGAATGGGTTGGTGGGGCTTGTAGCTGGTTTTATTACCGTGGGCGTCGTTGCTTTGGCAATAAAAATCAAAGACACTATTAATTAGAGTGAGCCAGTTGGTCTATCTTATTGATTAATACTTCAGTAGGCTGGGCTCCTGAAAAAATATGCTTTTTGTTGATAATGATTGCAGGAACTGCACTAATTCCCGCCTCTATCCACTGTTGTTCTGTTGAGGCAACTGCAGTTGCCCAGCTATCATCATTAAGTACTTTGGCAGCTGTATCCATATTCAGCCCGGCGTGCTCAGCACAATTCATGAGCACCTCATCAGAACTGATATCTTGACCTTGAGTAAAGTAAGCGCGAAAAATTTCCATAACCAAGTCGAGCTGACGGTCTTCTACTTGCGACCACATTAGTAGCTGGTGTGCTTTACGAGTGTTATAAATTTTAGTGTCTTCGCTGTAATGGAACTGGAAGCCAACTTGATGTCCCAGCGCGCTCAAAGTATGTTTTGCAGATAGGCATGCTTCTGCGCTGGTGCCAAATTTTTCAATCAAGTGGTCGCTGAGGTTTTGTCCCTGCGTCGGCATGGCAGGGTTGAGTTCAAATGGGTGCCAGTGGATATCAGCTTCTAAATGGTCGGACAATGCGATTAGAGCCAATGCTAGTCTTTTATAACCAATAATGCACCAAGGGCAAACTACGTCAGAGACAATATCAATTTGAACTTTGTCCATATATCTTCCTTTACCGTTCATCATACTCTTATCGAAACAATATTATTAATGATAGTTTTAAAATTAAGGGTTGGCCGATAAATAGGGAAGATAAGTACGAGTGGTATTGGGAGCAGGGTTTAGATTGAGTTTGCGAGCAAAAAATTTTTTATAAGAATAGGTAGACGTTTCGATAAGGTTTGGTGTGGCACCTCGATTGTGCCACACCAATCGGAGTCACTTAGACAGTAAACTTATTCAAAATGGAGTCTTGTTCGCGAATATTGGCGGTTTGAGCTTGCATTTCTACGCTCGCATTTTCGGCTGAATCGGCAACTTGTCTCGACAAGTCCTTGATTTTGACAGTGTTGCTATTTATCTCTTCAGCAACCGAGCTTTGCTCTTCTGCCGCAGAGGCTATTTGTAAATTCATATCGGTGATCTTTTGGATTCCATCACGGATGCTTTCTAGTGCCGAGTTCGCCTCCTCAGCCCTTCGCACAGTATCTACGGCTGTATTCTTACTTGTGTTCATGGCGTTGGATACTGAACTTGCCCCTGCTTGCAATTGTTCAATCATACTGCGGATTTCTGTAGTTGACTCTTGGGTTCTTTGAGCAAGGGTCCTTACCTCATCAGCAACAACCGCAAACCCTCGTCCTGACTCACCCGCACGGGCTGCCTCAATCGCAGCGTTTAATGCAAGCAGGTTAGTTTGGTCCGCGATATCATTTATCACCTTCAATATCGTCTCTATGTTTGCGGTGGCACTTTCAAGCCCTTTAACTTCCTCGACAGCTTCATCGATGCGCAGTGCTAGTGCATTAATGGCCTCGGTCGTATCACTCACTACCGACGTTCCTGTACTTGTTGCGCTATCGGCCTGATTAGCAGCAGCAGCAGCGTTTTGAGCATTGGATGCAACTTCTCCTGAAGTTGTCGCCATTTCATTCATCGCCGTTGCAAGTTGTTCAAGCTCATGCAGTTGATCTCGCATTGCAACAGCAGACTCTTGTAGACCCATTGACGTCATTTCAGAGCCACGAAGTATCTCTGTACCAATGGATTTTGATTGATTGATGAGTTTTTGCAATGTGCTAGTAAACTCGTTGAACCCCTTAGCTAAGCTAGAAAATTCCTCATCGGTATCCGTGTCCAGACGTTGCGTTAGGTCACCTTGGCCCGAGGCAACGCTCTGGATAGCCTGATTTAATGTAGCGAGCGGTTTCATTAGTATTTTGATTAGGAATAACAAGATAAAAATACTTGCGACTAGTGCTACTACAGTATAAACCATGGAACTATTACGCAGTTCAGCTAGGGAATGATACGCTATTTCTTCGTCTAAAATCACGCCGACATACCAATCTTCGCCGGGGACGTTCGAAAAATCGACCTTGAAAGTTTTACCATTAATCATTACTTGTTGTGGTTCATCTTCAATTTTTGCGTCACCAAGAAAATCTGACATTGGTTTACCATTAAACTCCTTGGATGGGTGGGCGATGGTTGTTCCATCTTCAGCAACAATAAAGACATAACCTGCATCGAATAGATGGACTCTATTAACCAGTTCAGCAAGAGCGCCTAGGCTCACGTCATAAAAAATGGCTCCGATAAATTTACCATTATCATTCACTGGAGTTGCGATAGACACTAAGATTTCTCCAGTTGCAGAATCAGCATATGGCGCTGTAATGACAAGTTTACCGGAGTTTTTGGCATCTATGTACCATGGTCTTTTTCTTGGATCCCATGTCGGTCCTGGATTCCAGCCGGGATCGTTATTGATGTTAGAGCCGTCTTTCTCGAATCCTAGACCGGCCAAAAGGAATGTTTCTTTGATTATCGGCCGGGTGATCACTGCCGAAATGGATTCTGGGGAAAGATCAACCTCGAGCATACTTGTGGCATAGTTTGCTAATGCTTTGCGCAGTTCAATTTCAGCGGCTGTGGTGTCCCTCACGCCGTCAACAATCTCTGTAACGCTTGATGTGACCAGAGTTCTAACTTCATTTTTGACGGTGTAATATTGTTGGAGCGTTAAAAGAGTGACGGTCACTAACAGTAAAATAGAAGACGCGGCCACTATCTTATGGCTAAATTTCATTAGTCAATCCCCACCTATGAGTAAAAGCAATCACTTATAGATTTATAGTTATTAAATGAAATTTCAGCCAGTAAAAAGCTGTTTTTCTATAATTTTGTGCCTAAAATTGCATTTTCTAAGTTATCGACTAGCTCTTCGTCGTTCTGAAAAAAGTGCAAGATGACGTCAGAACGACTTTTTCCAGATTGAATTTGTTTTTGAGCTTCTCTAATCATGAGCATATATCTAAGCTCTTGAGATAGTTGACTACTTACCTCTCTCCAATCCTTGATGTCTTTTGTTGTTTGGTTCTCTTTCAGTTGTGGCTTTTGTAAAGTGAGCTCGTACATTATCAGCTTTAGATAGTCATTCGTGATATCAGTTGACGCGATTGTTTTTAATCGATCGAGCAGCCCAATAATGAGTTCGTCTGATTTTAAATAACCTGCTTGCTTGGGAAAGTTTTTGACTACTCGAGAGGATATCTCCACTCTTTCACATTCACTTTGAGGTGTGAATGTGAGAGAGGTTAAGGTATCAAAAGGTAACCAAAATTCTTGGCCTGGCTCTACGGCATATTCAATTTTTCCAAGTCTTATCAGAACTAATCCATCCGTAACACGGATCAATTGGTGCTTAAACGTTTTTTTGCGTGGGGTGCATAAAAGGAATGGATAATATTTTGATTCGAATGAAGTCGCGTAATTCATTAGGTTAGTTCTCTGATCAGCAGGCGGACAAGGTTAGCGGTTATTAGTTCAAAAGCCAAGCTCATTGGCGGATATCTGAACCTCATGAGAAAACTGTGGTCTGACCTTACATAAGATATCAACATGAAAGCTTTTCAGATGTGCCTCAATGAGTAGAATAGGTGCGTTTTAAAATTTAATTAACATTATGATGACCAAAATAAACGACCCATATATTGACATTCGCCCTTACAATGATGAAGAAATTCCTGCAGCTATTGATCGACTAGTCGGTGATAAAGAGTTTATCAATGCGATATTACAATATCGTTTAAAGACGAGTCCTATTTGGTTGAAGCGATTGGCAACTCCTCTGGTGAAATCATACTTAAAGATAAAGTGGTCTCAACTAAACTCCGTTGAAGCTATTCAACTTGAGGTCAAGAAGTATCTTGACAAAACTCTAGAGTCAACTTCTGATGGGGTAACGTTCGAGGGGCTCGATAAGCTCGACCCGAATCAGTCGTATCTATTTGTTTCAAACCATAGAGATATCGCTATGGACCCAGCGCTCGTGAATTATGGTTTGTTTTTGCATGGTCATAAAACAGTTCGAATTGCAATTGGGGATAATTTGCTGAAAAAACCTTGTGCAACAGAACTGATGAAGTTAAATAAAAGCTTTATCGTTAAACGTTCAGCTAAAGGTCCTCGCGAAATGATGAAGGCACTTGGTACGCTATCCGCTTATATTAAATACTCGTTAGACTCTGGGCATTCTATATGGATTGCACAACGAGAGGGGAGAGCGAAAGATGGCAACGACTTTACCGAGCCTGCGATACTTAAAATGTTTCATGTAGAGGGGCGTAAGCAGAAGGTCTCATTCGCCGACTACGTAAAACAACTAAAAATCGTGCCCGTTTCTATTTCTTATGAGAATGATCCTTGTGATTTGGCCAAAGCAAATGAGCTTGAGGCAAAGGCATCGGATGGTAACTACGAAAAAAGTGAGTTTGAAGATATTGAAAGTATTGTTCAGGGGATTATAGGCCCCAAAGGCCGAATTAATGTTGCTTTTGGCAATGTTATAAAACAAGATTTTGACTCGCCCGAAGCGTTAGCAAGTGAGCTTGATCGCCAGATTCACAGAAATTACAAACTGTTTCCAATCAATCAATTTGCCGCTGGTGACGAGTCAGTAGCCCAAGAGGTCAAGGATAAAATGGCAGAAAAACTCCGCAGTCTTCCTAAAGCTGCTCGACCTTATTTAATTGCCAGTTATGCTAATCCGGTTGGAAAACAAAAAGCAATTTAGTGAATACGAGCCTGAATTTGCTTTAAAATAGATTTAACGGGCGACTGCGCCGCCCAACTCTAAATTGGCGGGCCACTTTGTAATTTGGTTTCCGCCGAGAAAAATATTTCCTTTTACAGTCATAGTAGCGGGAAATGTGGAGATCTTTGAACCACCAATATAGAGGTTTCCCTCAACGACTAGACCCTCTGGCAAGTTTTGTAATGGAGTGCGAATAACGCTTAAATCTCCCTTTACCTTAAAACGAGGTGGAAGGGCAGTTAATGGGGTGTCGGTTAGGTTAATGTAGCCTCCAACTTTTACACCTTTTGGCCAGCGTGTAATTTTGGACCCTAATAAATTTGCGTAGCCCCTTATGTTGACGCCATTCGCTATCTTCTTCAAACCACAGTTTGTTGCGGTTAAACTTCCTTGGATATCTATACCTTCTGGTATTGTTTTAATTTGGGTTTTGGATATATCCAAATTACCCTGTATCACAAGGCCTGCTGGTAGCTCTGTGTAGGGTTTGTTTCTTAGATCAATGTTTCCATAGTTATCAATATGATTAAGTATATGGAACTGATCTAGGATCAAGGCTTGGCTATTCATACTATAAATCATTAACAATACGGTAAAAACTCGAATCATAAGCAGCTCAGATGTAGTTGAAGTGAACCGTAAAAGTATTTTGCTCAGTATAACAGTCTTTCACCAGATCCAACGATAATCCCTGTATCCTTCCATAAAAACCATTCAACTTTGAACTGAAATCTTAGTTTATCTTTGATTTTATAGAATCTCTATCTCTTGTTTTGCCTCAACTTTGTCTTGATTTCGAGAATGATTCACATTCTTATGTGATTAAGATCAATTAATCACGAAAATCCATGTTATATCAGAAGCTGATTACTATTCATTGAGTTGTCAGCACTGAAAATTTATAACATTATCGAACACTCATAATGATATAAACAAAAATAGGGGACTTACCGATTAAAACTGTACTTAAACGTATTTGATCTCTTTTAATTGTTGTTTGTAGGGCTGTGGTTCAGGCTTACTAACCCAAAGATAATTAAGAGAAACTTTGTGTTTAGACGAGCGTATTCAATTACGTTTTAGTATCTAAAGTTTTTTCGGAGTGAGTACTAATAATAAAAATACAAATAGACAGAGAGAAGATCTTAAAAATGCCGAAACGTAGTAAAGAAGATACTGAAATCACCGTTCAGAAAATAATGGATGCCGTCGTTGATCAGTTGTTGCGTCTTGGATATGACAAAATGTCCTATACCACTTTAAGTCAGCAAACGGGGGTTTCAAGGACGGGTATTAGTCATCATTTCCCAAAGAAAACCGACTTTACGAATGCACTGGATGGTCGTATCTTTTCGATGTTCATTGATCACGTGGACTTTGAAGCAGGCTTGAAAGCTTTTTCAGCAAGTTGGGTTAGTTCGTTGGATAATTCAGAGTTTCGGGCAATCTTAAAACTTCTATTTCACCATATTGTTACCGCACAAAATGCTCACGACTTTGCGAGCAGAGGAATAGAAAGGCTATACACGATTACTGAAGAAAAATTTGGTCAAGAAAGTCACAAAGAGCTAGAGTGGCTGGTAGGTAAGTCATTGATTAAGCTCTCTAAATAAAACTTCGCCCATAGCTTTATTCAAGTAATGCTATGGGCTGCTTTTCAGTGATTAAAGCTTCCTGAATTGTGCTACCAACTTGCCTTGTGAGGTCACGTTTGAAGCGAGTTCATCGCATTCTTTTTTGGTGTCAGTGGCTAGGTAATTCGTTGCAGAACAAACGTCTGTAATAGATTGTATGGTTGATTTCATTTCGTCTGAAACTCGCGCCATTTCCTCTATTGCCGTTGCAATCTGACTATTTCGTTTTGATATGTCTTTGACTTGATTGAGCAGATCATCAAGTTTTCCGCCCGATGTATTGGCGCAATTTACGCATTGGTCTGATAGCTGTATGCCTTCATTCATCGCTTGAACAGCTTTATCTGTGCTGGTTTGGATAAGTTTAATGATATTTTGTATTTCTTCTGTCGACTCATGGCTGCGTTGTGCTAATTGGCGAACTTCATCTGCCACAACCGCAAACCCTCTGCCTTGATCACCAGCCCTTGCTGCCTCAATTGCCGCATTGAGTGCCAATAAGTTTGTTTGTTCCGCGACACCTTGAATTACTATAAGGACTTCACCAATAGTTTTGCTGTGCTCTGCGAGTTGTTGAATAACGGATGATGCAACGCTTAATTGTTCTGACAGTTCATTAATCGAATCTATCGTTTCCGTGACGGAAGACCTACCTTCTGTCGCGGCGCTGTCTGCTTGGTCTGTAACGTCTGAAGCTTTCTGAGCATTTCTTGCTATTTCGTCCGCAGTTGTGTGCATATCATTAACCGCAGCTGCGACCTGCTCTGTTTCTGCTGTTTGATTGGTCAGGTTTTCCGCAGTGGTATCACAATTTTTTGCAGAAGAGGCGGCCATATCGGCTATTTTTTGGTTAGAGTCTTGAATTCTACCTACGACAGAATTGAGCTCAGACTGGCGCATTTTCAGTGCGAGTTGTATTTCCGAAATGTCATCAACTTTTTTGTTGTAAATCAGTTCCATAAGCGGGTTGTCAAAAACTTTTCTTGCCTCCTTTGATAGGTTTTCTAAGCGTCTGGTCAAAAGGTATGCGCTACCTGAACCTAAACCAAAAAGCAGCCAGACTGCGACTATGGGAGATAGGGTAGCGATAAAAGAGCATATGGCAGAAAAAACAAACAGAGAAGCGGTGACTCTTTGCCAGAGGCGAAAGCGAGGTAGTTTGAGTTGGATAGGAGTTTTTCCCTTATTTAATTGAGCGTATATCTCTTCCGCGTTTTCAATATATTCTCGTTTCGGTGTCAGTCTGACGGATTGGTATTCTATCGTTTTACCATTTTCTTTAATCGGTGTTGCAAATGCATCAACCCAATAATGATCACCATTTTTACATCGATTTTTTACAATCCCCATCCAAGACTCGCCTTTTTTAATCGATCCCCACATATTCTCGAAAGCAGCTGGTGGCATATCAGGGTGCCTAACCATATTGTGTGGCTGTCCAATAAGCTCGTCTAATGTGTACCCAGCAACCTCACAAAAATCTTCACTTGCGTAGGTGATGTGGCTGCTCGGTTTTGTCACGGATAGTAGGTTGTACTCGGGTGGAAACGTAATCTCTTTCTGTGTAACGGGCTGATTAATCCGCATGTCGCTCTCCTGTGCTAAGGGGGAAGCGACTAAAAATGAATCGCTCTTTCAGAGAGTATAAGTATAAAAAAAGAACTAATGATAAAATTGTTTTAAAATAATAAAATCTAAATTATCTCCTGCCTGTTTTCTGTCTTCATAGTCTACGCTTATAGCTAGGGTCGCGTAATCCATACACAGCTCGGTATAAAGCGCTGTAAAATAGGATCAATAAGTATTTGTTCTTGTCATGTGTTGTTCGAGAACTTTGTTACAAAATTTGATTGAAGAAGTTTATTGTTAGTGATAACTATATCTGTATGTAATTCTTGTAATTTTGGATTGTTTGGTGGATAAGCAATCTTTTGATGGCAATTTGTAAACAGGAGTATGCGCAGGCATGTCATATCCAGTTCTAATATGCGATGACTCCACGCTAGCGAGAAAGCAAATGGCTCGCTCAGTACCGACTTCACTCAATGCGGACATTACGTTTGCGGTGCACGGTCTCGACGCGCTAGAGCAACTTGAGAGTAGCTCGTTTAAATTAATGTTCCTCGATTTGACCATGCCAGAGCTTGATGGCTACGGGACACTTGAGGAGATGAGTAAGCGAGGCATCGATGTGCCTGTGGTAGTTGTTTCTGGGGACTTTCAACCAAAGGCAAAAGCACGTGTCTTAGAGTTAGGTGCAAAGGCATTTATTCAAAAGCCAGTCAACAAAGACGCCCTAAACGAGATTTTAAGAGAGCTCGTTGAACCTGAAGACAAACCCCAAACTATCGTTACTCCCGTGTCCTATGAAATGCCTCGAGTTAAACGTCGAGATACGTATATGGAGGTAGCGAATGTTTCGATTGGTCATGCCGCCGACGCTTTGGCGCGTCACTTTGACGTGTTTGTGCATCTGCCTTTGCCTAACGTAAATATCTTTGAACTTAGTGAACTCCATATGGCTCTGCGAGATTTGGCTGATAATGATCAGGTATCGGGTGTATGCCAAGGGTTTAGTGGCGAGGGAATTGCAGGGGAAGCCTTAGTTCTGTTGAGTGATTCGAGTGTCAGTGATCTCAAAAAGCTGATGAAGGTTCCTACTGAGAGTGAGGAACTCGAAGAGCTAGAGTTACTTATGGATGTTTCTAACATTCTGGTTGGCTCTTTTTTAAACGGGCTAGGTAAACAGGCGGAAGTTCGCTTCTTTCAAAGCTCCCCTGTATTACTTGGCCGTTATATTTCAATCGACTCTGTTATCGAAAATACCACTGGGAGTTTTAATAAAACGATGACATTTGAAGTTAGCTATAAAATAGATCAGACAACCATAGCTTGTGATCTATTGTTTATGTTCGTCGATGAATCCCTTCCGATACTCGATAATAAGTTGTCCTATCTAATGGAGGACTTCTAATGAACTCATTACCAGCAGAGTTTGAACAATTCCATTGGATGGTCGACATGGTTCAAAATGTTGACCTTGGGCTGATTGTGTTAGATAGAGAACACAATGTTCAGCTCTGGAACGGTTTTATGACCCATCACAGCGGCATTCAAGGGCATGATGCAATTGGTAAATCATTATTTGACATATTCCCCGAAATTCCCAAAGAATGGTTGCAGCTTAAGACCAAGCCGGTATATGACTTGGGATGTCGTAGTTTTATAACTTGGCGACAAAGACCTTATTTGTTTAAGTGTCGAAATGTTCGTCCTGTGACTCAGCAGGCTGATTTCATGTATCAAAATATAACTTTAAACCCAATGAGAACAACTACAGGCGAAGTCAAGTCTCTATTTCTTTCAGTCCAAGATGCAACGTCTGAAGCATTAGCATCATTAAAAATCTGAAAAGATTAACGGAGTATATTAAGCCAAAGTTTAATCATGTCAGAAATCATTTCCCGCGACATACCCTATAAATTATATACAAGCCAACAAGTAAAAGTGGGCGAAAAAGAGCTGACTGAGAAAAAAGGCTTTGAAATGTACACGCTAATGAAACGTGCAGGTCAGGCCGTCTATGCATTAATTCAGTTGCAATACCCGAGTGCTGATAGAATTCTAGTGTTCTGTGGTAATGGTAATAATGGTGGTGATGCATTTGTAGTTGCGACCCTAGCAAAGCTAGATGGAAGAAATGTCAGTCTCGTTTTTAACGGTCAAAAGGAACGACTTTCTGAAGACGGTCTGCGAGCTTATCAGGAATGGATTGATGCAGGAGGAGATATAACAGAAATAAGTGAAGAAGATATTGTCTCCTCTTTTGATCTTATCGTTGACGGTTTGTTAGGCACAGGGATTTCTGGAAAAGTAAGACCGCAGCTACAAAACTTAATCAGCAAAATTAATCATCTTTCTATTCCTATTGTGAGCATTGATGTTCCATCTGGTCTTTGCTCTGATACTGGGGGTAAGCTTGGAGAGGTGATAAAATCTGATCACACTGTCAGCTTTATCGGTGTTAAACGAGGCCTGTTGACAGGTTACGCGCGAAATTATGTTGGGGAGCTTTTTTTCGCGGGCCTTGGCATTGAAGATGAGTTTCAACGTTGTTATCCCACAAATGTTTCTGTGTTATCCAAGACGGAGTTATTGAATTGCCTTCCCAAACGAGAGTCTATCGCTCATAAAGGGACAAATGGTCGGCTACTTTGTTTGGGCGGAAATTCTGGCTACTCTGGGGCAATAAATCTCTGCTCAAGGGCAGCTGCGCGGACGGGAACAGGATTGATTAAAGTACTGTGTCATAAGGATTCAAGTGTCTCATTACAGGTAAGTTGTCCAGAGGTTATGACTCAGAGTTGGTGTGGCGACAATAGGGAATTACGGGATGCATTACTTTTTGCTGACGTAGTGGCATTAGGCCCGGGGATGGGAAGAGATCAGTGGGCGAAACAACTTTATATGCGTATTTCTGATGTCGATAAGCCCAAAGTTTTAGATGCTGATGCTCTGTATTTCTTGAGCTTAGCACCAAATAAAGACCCTTATCGTATCTTGACACCTCACCCGGGAGAGGCGGCAATGCTTTTGGGACTAACGGTTAAAGAGATTGAGCAGGATCGTTTTTCTGCCGTGCACGACCTACACGAAAAGTATGGGGGTGTAATCGTTTTAAAGGGAGCAGGGACTCTTATTTATGATGGTCATTTCATATTTATCTGTAACGCAGGCAGCCCTGCAATGGCATCTGGGGGAATGGGGGATATTTTGACGGGTATTGTCTCCTCTTTGTTGGCGCAAGGCCAGTCTCTTATCGAAGCGGCAAAAACAGGGGTTCTTCTACATAGTGTCGCTGCCGACCAAATTGCTGAGAGGGAAGGACCTGTAGGACTTCTTGCTGGAGATGTTATCCAAGAAGTTCGTCAAGTTATGAACCTATGGCTGAGCGAGAGTAGTTTATAAACCTCTGCGACACTCTTCAACAGGAAGCGTCTTGTTGGTATGCTGATTTCGCTACCAACTTTCAATGTAGGTAACTAAATCCTTATACTTTTGCCTTGTCTGTGAGACAAATAATCTCTTCAGGCCTTAAATTCCAAGGTTACCTTAATATACAACCGAATGTCTTGGTGTTGTGTAGATGTAAGTACATAAAAATAGTGTGTCTTTTTAAGTTCAACTAGTTTAAACTCCACAGCTGGCTCATTGAGAGGTTCATCTGTATTTGTTCCTAAAAGTGCGCCAGATACATAAAAGTCTTTATTACTTTCTCACTCAAAATAAAGATCGATTTTATTTTCATGTGTTGCTTGGTGTGCAACACCACTGTTAAGGACAGTTAAATGCCTATTATTACTCTTCCTGACGGCAGTCAGCGTCAGTTCGATAACCCCGTTTCTACCCTTGATGTTGCTCAGTCTATTGGTCCTGGTCTTGCGAAAGCAACGATTGCAGGTCGTGTGGATGGACAGCGTGTTGATGCGTGTGATCTCATCGAACAAGATGCAAGCTTAGAAATTATTACCGTAAAAGATGAAGTTGACGGTTTAGAAATCGTGCGACATTCATGTGCTCACCTACTTGGTCATGCGATTAAGCAATTGTACCCAGAAGCCAAAATGGCTATTGGTCCGACGATTGATAGCGGCTTTTACTATGATATCGATTTAGAACAGTCTTTAACCCAAGAAGACCTCGAAAAAATCGAAAAGCGCATGAAAGAATTGGCGAAAACCAAGTATGCGGTTGTAAAGAAAAAGGTAAGCTGGCAGGAAGCTCGCGACGCGTTTGAGGGTCGTAGAGAAACATACAAGATGGAAATTCTGGACGAGAACGTATCACGTGACGATCGTCCAGGCTTATATCATCATGAAGAATACATTGATATGTGTCGTGGTCCTCACGTTCCACATATGGGTTTCTGTCAGCATTTCACGCTATTAAGTATCGCTGGTGCTTACTGGCGTGGTAATAGCGACAACAAAATGTTGCAGCGTATATACGGAACGGCTTTTCACGATAAAAAAGCACTGAAAGCGCACTTGACTCGCCTAGAAGAAGCAGCAAAGCGTGATCACCGTAAAATTGGTAAGCAGCTAGATCTTTTCCATATGCAGCAAGAAGCGCCAGGTATGGTATTCTGGCACCATAATGGTTGGTCTATATTCCGTGATCTCGAAGTGTTTGTTCGTGAGAAGCTCACCGAGTATGACTATCAAGAGGTGAAAGGTCCTCTTATTATGGATCGCGTTCTTTGGGAGCGCTCTGGTCACTGGGATAAATACGCAGATGCAATGTTCACCACTGCATCTGAGAACCGAGATTATGCACTTAAGCCAATGAACTGCCCAGGTCACGTTCAGATTTTTAACCAAGGTCTGAAGTCTTATCGTGATCTTCCATTACGTATGGCGGAATTTGGTTCATGTCATCGTAACGAGCCGTCGGGTGCCTTGCATGGTATTATGCGTGTTCGTGGCTTTACACAAGACGATGCTCATATTTTCTGTACTGAGAGCCAGATCCAAGAAGAGGTTACTTCTTGCATCAAGATGGTTTACGATACATACGAAACGTTTGGTTTTAGCAATATCGCTGTTAAACTATCTACTCGTCCAGAAAAACGCGTTGGTTCTGATGAAATATGGGACGAATCAGAACAAGCACTTAAACAGTCACTTGAAGCTATGGATATTCCCTATGAAATTCAAGAGGGTGAAGGTGCATTCTATGGTCCAAAGATTGAGTTTACTTTACATGATTGTCTAGACCGTGCGTGGCAGTGTGGCACTGTTCAGCTTGACTTCAACCTACCGGGTCGCTTAGGAGCAACCTACGTAGATGAAAATAATGAGCGACAAGTCCCTGTTATGATTCACCGTGCGATACTGGGTTCTTTGGAACGCTTTATTGGGATTTTGATCGAAGAATACTACGGTTTCTTCCCAACTTGGTTATCGCCAGAACAAGCCATAATCATGAATATTACTGACAAACAGTCAGATTATGTCCATGAAGTGGCACAAAAACTACAAAAATGTGGAATTAGAGCCAAAGCAGACTTGAGAAATGAGAAGATTGGCTTTAAAATCCGCGAACATACTTTGAAGCGTGTACCTTACATGTTGGTTTGTGGTGACCAAGAAATGGAAGCCGGAGAAATCGCAGTACGTACTCGCAAAGGTAAGGATCTCGGTAAGTTTAAAGTGGATGATTTTGTTTCTTACATCCAAGACGAGATTTCGAGCCGTAAGCTCAATCTGGAGGAATAAGCTATTAAAGGCGGAAGACGCGGCCAACAACCGGCCAAGCAAAGTGCTCATCGTTTAAACGGTGAAATTCGTGGCGTTCGTGAAGTTCGTTTGACAGGCGCAGATGGTGAATCGGTTGGTATTGTATCAATCCAAGACGCTGTTGCTGCAGCTGAAGACGCTGGCATGGATCTGGTAGAAATCAGTCCAAATGCAGAGCCACCAGTATGTCGAGTGATGGACTACGGTAAATTCCTCTTTGAAAAGAGCAAAGCTGCTAAAGAGCAGAAGAAAAAGCAAAAGCAGATTCAGATCAAGGAAGTTAAATTCCGACCTGGAACTGATATAGGAGACTATCAGGTAAAACTACGCAACCTGACGCGTTTCCTAGAAGAAGGCAACAAAGTG
>NZ_AEIU01000013.1 GCF_000165125.1 Vibrio caribbeanicus ATCC BAA-2122
ACACTACTCGTAACTGGTGGCACCTGCAAACATCTCAGTCATATATTCAACTTTGGAGGTGTCCCAATTGCTGATGGGTTGGTTAAAACTGGTGGCACCTGCAAACATCTCAGTCATAGAATCAACTTTGGAGGTGTCCCAATTGCCGATGGGTTGGTTAAAACTGGTGGCACCTGCAAACATCGACGACATATATTTTACGTTGGCTGTATCCCAGTTATTGATGGGTTGGTTAAATCTGGTGGCACCTGCAAACATCGACGACATACCCCATACCTTGGAGGTATCCCAGTCACCGATGGGTTGGTTAAAGGCGCTGGCGCCTGCAAACATCGCACCCATGCTCTCAACCTTGGAAGTATCCCAGTCACTGATATCGGCATTGAAGTGCTCCCTTCCCGAAAAGAGGCCACCCATATTAGTCACATGAGAGGTACAAAAGCGGATTTGACCTTGTTCCAGTTTATCGAGCTGGGCTTGGTTTTTAATGCTTTCATCGTCAACAATCAGATAGGTTTCACCCTGATGGTTGAAGGTCGCGCTAATCGGGCTGTCATTGCAAGTAAGAGTGTTGCCTTGTAATTGCCCCTTACCTTCAAACTGGTGAACATCTTGGTTAAAGCTGGTTGCACCTAAAAACATATCTCCAATATGCAAAACCGCAGAGATATTCCAGTTGCCGATGGGTTGGTTAAAGCTAGCAGCACCTGCAAACATCGACCTCATATCTTCTACTCTGGAGGTATTCCAGTCACCGATGGGTTGGTTAAAGGTGGAGGCACCTTCAAACATCGCCCTCATACTTTCG
>NZ_AEIU01000012.1 GCF_000165125.1 Vibrio caribbeanicus ATCC BAA-2122
ACCTTCGTCCATCGCGATTGGTGCGATCAACTCTACAGTCATCTTGATGTTATCACCTGGCATTACCATTTCTACGCCTTCTGGTAGAGTGATGTCGCCTGTTACGTCAGTTGTACGGAAGTAGAACTGTGGACGGTAACCTTTGAAGAATGGAGTGTGACGACCACCTTCATCTTTAGACAGTACGTATACTTCTGATTCGAATTTAGTGTGTGGGTTGATTGACTTAGGTGCTGCCAATACTTGACCACGCTCTACTTCGTCACGCTTAGTACCACGTAGTAGTGCACCTACGTTCTCACCTGCACGACCTTCGTCTAGAAGTTTACGGAACATCTCTACACCAGTACATGTAGTAGTCGTTGTCTCTTTGATACCAACGATTTCTACTTCATCACCTACGTTTAGGATACCGCGCTCAATACGACCTGTTACTACTGTACCACGGCCTTGAATTGAGAATACGTCTTCGATTGGCATTAGGAACGGCAGATCTACTGCACGCTCTGGCTCTGGAATGTAAGAATCTAGTGCTTCTGCAAGCTCTACGATCTTATCTTCCCACTGCTTCTCGCCGTTTAGAGCGCCAAGAGCTGAACCTTGGATTACTGGTAGATCATCACCTGGGAAGTCGTACTCAGATAGAAGCTCACGAACTTCCATTTCTACTAGCTCTAGAAGCTCTTCGTCATCAACCATGTCACA
>NZ_AEIU01000011.1 GCF_000165125.1 Vibrio caribbeanicus ATCC BAA-2122
ATTTGACCTTGTTCCAGTTTATCGAGCTGGGCTTGGTCTTTAATGCTCTCATTGTCAACAACCAGATAGGTGTGACCTTGATGGTTGAAGGTGGTGCCGATATCTTTGTCATTACAGGTAACAGCAATGCTTTCAATCGGGCCTTTTACATTGGAGGTATCCCATTGACTGATGTCTTGGTCAAAACTCGTGGCCTGTTTAAATATGCCATGCATGTTACTAACGTTAGTGGTATTCCAATCACCGATGGGTTGGTTAAAGGCTTTGGCGCCTGAAAACATCCTACCCATAGACCTTACATTGGAGGTATTCCAGTTGCCGATGGGTTGGTTAAAGGCGGAGGCTCCTTCAAACATCGCCCTCATATATTTAACCCTGGAGGTATCCCAGTCACCGATGGGTTGGTTAAAGTTGATGGCACCTGAAAACATCCTCTCCATATACCTTACCTTGGAGGTATCCCAGTTACCGATGGGCTGGTTAAAACTGGAGGCGCCTGAAAACATCTCCCTCATATTCCATACCTCGGAAGTATCCCAATCACTGATATCGGCATTAAAGTCCCCCCGACCTTTAAAGAGGCCATCCATATTAGTCGCATGAGAGGTACAAAAGCGGATTTGACCTTGTTCCAGTTTATCGAGCTGGGCTTGGTCTTTAATGCTTTCATTGTCAACAACCAGATAGGCGTGACC
>NZ_AEIU01000010.1 GCF_000165125.1 Vibrio caribbeanicus ATCC BAA-2122
CTTTGGGGTTGTATGGTTAAGTGACTAAGCGTACACGGTGGATGCCTTGGCAGTCAGAGGCGATGAAGGACGTATTAACTTGCGATAAGCCCAGATTAGGTAGTAAAAACCACTTGAGTCTGGGATTTCCGAATGGGGAAACCCACGTGCATAAGCACGTATCTTTAACTGAATACATAGGTTAAAGAGGCGAACCGGGGGAACTGAAACATCTAAGTACCCCGAGGAAAAGAAATCAACCGAGATTCCGAAAGTAGCGGCGAGCGAAATTGGACTAGCCCTTAAGCTTTTAATGAGACAGGTGAAGTGTCTGGAAAGGCACGCGATACAGGGTGATAGCCCCGTAACCGACATCTCATCATCAGTGAAATCGAGTAGGGCGGGACACGTGATATCCTGTCTGAATATGGGGGGACCATCCTCCAAGGCTAAATACTACTGACTGACCGATAGTGAACCAGTACCGTGAGGGAAAGGCGAAAAGAACCCCTGTGAGGGGAGTGAAATAGAACCTGAAACCGTGTACGTACAAGCAGTAGGAGCAGGCTTGTCCTGTGACTGCGTACCTTTTGTATAATGGGTCAGCGACTTATATTCAGTAGCAAGGTTAACCATCTAGGGGAGCCGTAGAGAAATCGAGTCTTAACTGGGCGTCGAGTTGCTGGATATAGACCCGAAACCAGGTGATCTAGCCATGGGCAGGTTGAAGGTTGAGTAACATCAACTGGAGGACCGAACCGACTAATGTTGAAAAATTAGCGGATGACTTGTGGCTAGGGGTGAAAGGCCAATCAAACCTGGAGATAGCTGGTTCTCCCCGAAATCTATTTAGGTAGAGCCTCGGACGAATACTACTGGGGGTAGAGCACTGTTAAGGCTAGGGGGTCATCCCGACTTACCAACCCTTTGCAAACTCCGAATACCAGTAAGTACTATCCGGGAGACACACGGCGGGTGCTAACGTCCGTCGTGGAGAGGGAAACAACCCAGACCGCCAGCTAAGGTCCCAAATTACAGCTAAGTGGGAAACGATGTGGGAAGGCTTAGACAGCTAGGATGTTGGCTTAGAAGCAGCCATCATTTAAAGAAAGCGTAATAGCTCACTAGTCGAGTCGGCCTGCGCGGAAGATGTAACGGGGCTAAGTTGTAAACCGAAGCTGCGGCAATGCCTTTTAGGCATTGGGTAGGGGAGCGTTCTGTAAGCCGTTGAAGGTGTGTCGTAAGGCATGCTGGAGGTATCAGAAGTGCGAATGCTGACATGAGTAACGATAAAGGGGGTGAAAAACCTCCTCGCCGGAAGACCAAGGGTTCCTGTCCAACGTTAATCGGGGCAGGGTAAGTCGACCCCTAAGGCGAGGCCGAAAGGCGTAGTCGATGGGAAACGGGTTAATATTCCCGTACTTCTTACAATTGCGATGGGGGGACGGAGAAGGCTAGGTGGGCCTGGCGACGGTTGTCCAGGTTCAAGTGCGTAGGCTTGAGAGTTAGGTAAATCCGGCTCTCTTTAAGGCTGAGACACGATGTCGAGCACCCAAGGGTGTGAAGTCATTGATGCCATGCTTCCAGGAAAAGCCTCTAAGCTTCAGATTGTAAGGAATCGTACCCCAAACCGACACAGGTGGTCGGGTAGAGAATACCAAGGCGCTTGAGAGAACTCGGGTGAAGGAACTAGGCAAAATGGTACCGTAACTTCGGGAGAAGGTACGCTCTTGACGGTGAAGTCCCTTGCGGATGGAGCTATTGAGAGTCGCAGATACCAGGTGGCTGCAACTGTTTATTAAAAACACAGCACTGTGCAAAATCGTAAGATGACGTATACGGTGTGACGCCTGCCCGGTGCCGGAAGGTTAATTGATGGGGTTAGACTTCGGTCGAAGCTCTTGATCGAAGCCCCGGTAAACGGCGGCCGTAACTATAACGGTCCTAAGGTAGCGAAATTCCTTGTCGGGTAAGTTCCGACCTGCACGAATGGCGTAATGATGGCCACGCTGTCTCCACCCGAGACTCAGTGAAATTGAAATCGCTGTGAAGATGCAGTGTACCCGCGGCTAGACGGAAAGACCCCGTGAACCTTTACTACAGCTTGGCACTGAACATTGACCCTACATGTGTAGGATAGGTGGGAGGCTTTGAATCCGGTACGCCAGTATCGGTGGAGCCGTCCTTGAAATACCACCCTTGTAGTGTTGATGTTCTAACTTAGACCCGTTATCCGGGTTGAGGACAGTGCCTGGTGGGTAGTTTGACTGGGGCGGTCTCCTCCCAAAGAGTAACGGAGGAGCACGAAGGTGGGCTAATCACGGTTGGACATCGTGAGGTTAGTGCAATGGCATAAGCCCGCTTGACTGCGAGAATGACAATTCGAGCAGGTGCGAAAGCAGGTCATAGTGATCCGGTGGTTCTGAATGGAAGGGCCATCGCTCAACGGATAAAAGGTACTCCGGGGATAACAGGCTGATACCGCCCAAGAGTTCATATCGACGGCGGTGTTTGGCACCTCGATGTCGGCTCATCACATCCTGGGGCTGAAGTCGGTCCCAAGGGTATGGCTGTTCGCCATTTAAAGTGGTACGCGAGCTGGGTTTAGAACGTCGTGAGACAGTTCGGTCCCTATCTGCCGTGGGCGTTGGAAGATTGAAGGGGGCTGCTCCTAGTACGAGAGGACCGGAGTGGACGAACCTCTGGTGTTCGGGTTGTCATGCCAATGGCATTGCCCGGTAGCTAAGTTCGGAATCGATAACCGCTGAAAGCATCTAAGCGGGAAGCGAGCCCTGAGATGAGTCTTCCCTGACCCCTTGAGGGTCCTAAAGGGTTGTTCGAGACTAGAACGTTGATAGGCAGGGTGTGTAAGCGTTGTGAGGCGTTGAGCTAACCTGTACTAATTGCCCGTGAGGCTTAACCATACAACACCCAAAGGGTTTTGATGGACTCAAAGTAAGAATCTTGAATGTGTTGAGAATGCACTTTTAACTTAACATCAGCTTTCTGAATTTAAAAATTTGCTTGGCGACCATAGCAATTTGGACCCACCTGACTCCATGCCGAACTCAGTAGTGAAACGAATTAGCGCCGATGGTAGTGTGGGGCTTCCCCATGTGAGAGTAGGACATCGCCAGGCTTT
>NZ_AEIU01000009.1 GCF_000165125.1 Vibrio caribbeanicus ATCC BAA-2122
TCTTATGTAAAGTATATGACGGAGATGTTTAAGGATGCCTCGACCTTTAACCAGCCCATCGGTAACTGGAATATCTCTGCGGTTAGGCATATGGGAGGTATGTTTTTAGGTGCCACCAACTTTAACCAAGATGTTCACCGGTTTGAAGGCAAGTGGCAATTACAAGGCATCACTCTTACTTGTAATGACAGCCCGATTGGCGCGACCTTTACCCATCAGGGCGACACCTATCTAGTTGTTGGTAATGAAAGCATTAAAGACCAAACCCTGCTCGATAAACTGGAACAGGGTCAAATCCGCTTTTGTACCTCAAATGTGACTGACATGAATCGTCTCTTTAGCAATCGAGAGAACTTTAATGTCGATATTAGTGATTGGGATACCTCCAGCGTAGAAGATATGTCGTCGATGTTTGAAGGAGCCTCCGCCTTTAACCAAAACATCGGTGAATGGGATGTGTGGCTTGTCAAAAGTATGAGGAGTATGTTTGCTCGTGCCTCGTCGTTCAATCAACCCATCACAGGTTGGGCTGCACCCATGGTGACGGATATGTCATATATGTTTTACCATGCGACGAGCTTTAACCAAGATATCAGTACTTGGATAGTGGAAGACTTAGAGTCTGTAGACAGTATGTTCCAAGGAGCCTCTGCTTTTGACCAGGATTTGAGCGATTTGGCTATTGTCGATAGGGTCACAGACTATAGAAACTTTGCAGCAGGCAGCCCACTAGGCCAAAACCGACATCACTGGCCCCAGTTTCAATAAAACACCCTTAATTTAAAGCCGCCTTGTGCGGCTTTTTTAGCCTTAGTGCCTTTTGTGTAAATATAAACCATTATATTTGCAGCCTATCTCAAAGCTTTGATGATTCAATCATTTAGCGTCTTTTCAATACCCCTTCGTTATTTATAATTCACCGCAGCTATCAGTAGTAACTCTCTGATTTATGGGCAATATGCCCTTTCTCTGTTTCAGCATAAGGACTGCAATGAAGACCCTTCAATCTCTCGGGTGGAGCACTTTACTTCTCGCTACCTCCGCCGCCGCACAAGACACGGTGAAATGTATTGACAAACCCATCAACAGCACCTTCAACCACCAAGGTCACACCTATCTGGTTGTTGATAATGAGAGCATTAAAGACCAAGCCCAGCTCAATAAACTGGAACAAGGCCAAATCCGTTTTTGTACCTCTCATGTGACTTATATGAATTTCCTCTTTAAAGGTCGGGAGCACTTTAATGCCGATATTAGTGATTGGGATACCTCCACAGTCTATTCTATGAAGGGGATGTTTGAAGGTGCCAAAGCCTTTAACCAACCTATCGGTAACTGGGATACCTCCAAAGTAGGTTCGCAGTCTTTTACAGGAATGACCGCCATGTTTAAAGGTGCTACCAGCTTTAACCAACCCATCGGTGACTGGAGTACCTCCGGGGTATGGGATATGAGGGAGATGTTTTTAGGAGCCGAAGCCTTTAACCAACCTATCGGAGAATGGGATACCTCAAAGGTTGAATATATGGATGAAATGTTTAAAGGCGCCAAAGCCTTTAACCAAGGCATCGGTGATTGGAATACCACCAATGTTCTTGACATGCATGGCATCTTTAAACAGG
>NZ_AEIU01000008.1 GCF_000165125.1 Vibrio caribbeanicus ATCC BAA-2122
ATCAGCCAATAGCTGAGCTGGTGTGTTTGTAACACCACCCGAAACCAAATTATCCGCTTTACTAAGCTGAGAACTTGCCCCGAATAAATCGGCCGCCTCATCAGAGCTTTTGACTATTGCGGTCACAAGTTTACCAGCTTTTAGGTTACTTATTTAAAGGTGTGTGTCCTGAATAGTTTAATAGTTTGAATAGTTTTCTGAATTAGTTTTTTGCACATTCTACCCACGAAAACCTATCTCGATATAGTTAGACTTGGTGTCTGTCCTTTATTTACTTACGCAGGCTTAAATCCAAAAGTCATATCACCTTCCATTGTGAACGTCATACACCAGGTATACTTTTCACCTATTAAGTAGTGATGACCAGGGTACTCCAATATCTGCTCAATGCATTGCTTTAAAGTTTCAACTGGCATGGTTAAAGCACAGTCAATTGCACTATCGTTAATGTAAACAAGATTCCCACTTAAACCCTTTTCATCAATAGTTTCGTAAAAAAAGTCAACCCATTCCGTCACGTCATTTTTATTGCTAGCGGTAACAACAATTGAATCTGTGACTTGATCCCAGTTAATCTTTGAACCGCCTAAAGGAAAAACCTCTGCAAGGCGACCAAAATAGACTTCACTTGAATCTTCTATAGAAATATCGCCAGATTTTATAAAACCATCTAGATCAGCCAACAATTCTTCTTCAAATGACATATTAGATTCCTACTTAAACATGAAGCACTTAACAATATTATTAACCGTTTTTAGATCACCTTTAAATTTGAAAATACGGCCCTTTTCTTCCCCTGATTGAACATTAATATAAGCCTCATTTCGTTCAGTAGATTTGGTGCCTGTCCTTTATTTGTTTAAGTCTTGAACACTAAATTTTCGCCTTCTAGATAATAGAGGCCTTCTAATTTTCCTGACAAAGAATCAAGCCCTTGAACTGTATACGATGAGTAATTTAATGGAAACTTGCTTTGTAGCTTTTTCTGCTCTTCGCCATAATCATCCCAGTTAGCTTCAATCATCCCGCTCCAAAACGTCACACAGTCTTCATCATTTACAAACACAACCGGTTTTAGATCTTCAATACTATTCGGGCTGTTCCAATAAACATATCCCATATACTCTGAGCCATCGCTTGCGAAAAAAACTGTACGTACAATAACTTGATGATCATTTATTTGGCAGTTGCCTTCAAATGGTCGAACAGTTAGTTCATCTTCAACTGTATCATCCATTGGGAAATACCAGACAGGATATTGTTCGAGATCGTCTCTCGTTAATTTATATATTTCCTTTTCGAACATTAATTCATACCCATATAAATTGATTCTTATCAGAAGCCTCTCAAAGCCTACACTAAATTCGATTTGAAGCGAAGATTGTGAGAGCTCTTCCATCAAGCAACAAACTTTTCCAATTTGATACAAATCACTAGCCGAATAGAGTCAAATGAAGGCTCACGCACCTTCCCAAAGAAAAGCGTTGTATCGGCACCATAAACAAAATATTCACGAACAACAGGAGATAAAGCTGTTTCAGTGAATACAACAAAACGCGTCTAAGCTAACATTTCTGGCCAACTGATATTGCTCTGATCCGACATCAGGATTAACTTGAAAAGGTGAATCAGAAGAAGGATTTATTATGAAATTTACTCCTGAACATATTGCCGAGCTAAATTTACTACTCCAATTTGACATTAGCAGTGCCGCAACGGGTATAAAGGTCCATAGCAATGCACCATCTGAAACAGTATCGGCCATAGAAAGACTGTACCAAAAAGGGTTGTGTACATTACCTGATGGAGGCTACCTTACTAATGAAGGTATCGAGATGGCAGAGCACGCCGATAAGACGCTGCGCGTTCTGTCTACGTAGACATTTAACCACTTTAGGAACACGAGCTTGAAAACCATTACTATCATTGGCGGAGGCTGGCTCGGTAGACCGCTTGCGCAATACCTCAAATCAATAGGACATCAGACTTATACCAGTAAGACTACTATCGAAGGCACCACTGAGTTGCAGAGCTTTGGACTTAACAGCTTTGTTTGTGATCTCAGTCAGGGTCCGGAAAGCTTACAAACCCAGTTGCTGGATTACCCTTCTGACATTGTGATTGGCTGCTTCCCTCCTGGTTTTCGTCGTGGTCAGGGCGATGAGTACGTGACCTATTGGAACAATGTGATTGAGGCATCCCAAAATACAGGCGTCAAACGAGTTGTCATGGTCAGCTCAACTACGGTTTACCCTAATACGGCACAAGATATGATCGAGGAAGATGCCTCGCTTGTTAAAGCTGAGAATGATGATAAATTCAGTGATAACGCTAAAATCATGTTACAAGCAGAAAACTTGCTTATTAGCTCTGGCCTTAAATTCGCCATCGTGCGTTGCAGTGGGTTGATAGGACCAAATAGACACCCTGCAAGGTTTGTTGCTCATTTAGCACAGGTCAGTTCGAAAGCCCCCGCTAATATGATTCATCTTCAAGATGCGGTTGGTGCGGTAAGTTATATGGCTACGTATGAAAAGTCGGCTGTCGTCAACGCAACCACACCCAATACTGTGTCTAAAGCCGAATTCTATCAGGCAGCATTGGACGGCATTAACTCTCAAGAGTCGCTCCCAGAAGTCACTGAGCAGCCCGACAAACGTATTATTGCGGACAAACTGCAATCACTCGGTTATCGATTCCATCATCAACATACACTTGAACTGGTGTAGGAATAAAAAAAGCCAGCGCAATTGCTCTGGCTTTTCAGTCTCAACATGATTTTTAATTCTGGGCTCTCTTGCCAATTACCTTATCGTGTAAATGGGTAGTGGGCTATCTTTTAGATAACCTTGCCATGCCGGCTCTTGGAAAATCGAGCTTGACGACCTCGGGTCGAGCATAAGACCCGCTAACGTCCCAAGGGGTTGTGTCATCGGCACCACTAAGTCACCTTTCTTCAATAAAACCTGTTTATTTACTTCGTTCAAGTCTAGGTCCACAAAACGGCGTATACCCAGTCTTCCTTTAGGTGAAATATTCAAGTTTTCTACAGATAAGACGCCAACCTCTTGTTCTTGCGGTTCTTCAATTACTTGATAAGCAATGCCATGTTTATCGAGCCAACCTCGAAACGACTCTTGGTGCTTAGCAACAACATAGGCTTTGGGCAGTACAACTTGTTCTTCACCACTAATTTTATCGAAATTAGTAAAGCTCATTTCTACCGCTTGCCCTGTTTCTTTCTTTGTTAGCGGTACTTTTTTAACGATTTTTTCGCTATTAGGTTCAAATGAAACATCTAGATAAATATTGCGAGGCTTCTGCTGCGATTTATACTGTGATTTATACTGTGATTGTTCCGTCAACTGAATGATTTTATCGTGATTAGCACTCACCAAATTCAAAAATGTTTGTGTGCTGATTAATTGATTTTTAACCCTACGCTCTATATTTCTGGGGGTAGGATAATCACCATTTTTACTGTCCAGTCTATTTTCCACTAAAACAGACAAAATCCCACGCATGGCAGCATAGTTTCTAAAGTTTGTAATACCAATACCCCCTCTCTTTACTGGCTGATCGAGGTGTGTAATCTCACCAAGATAGCGCTTTGCCGGCAATCCTGCACGAGACGTGGCATCGATCAGTTGAGGAAGAAAAAACTCTTCACTATAGGCAAGCAATTCAGGAGCAATATTGGGGTTATTACCTACTTCATATTGAGCGTGGACATCAGTGAAATATCCTTGTTTTCCCGTTAGTACAGACTTCTCGATACCAGACTCGTGAATATCAAAAATGACATTGGGTTTAAATTTTCGTAGTGCTTTGACGTAAATCAATGTCTCAGGCGACGCAAGGGCTGAGTAGTCAATATTGGGGTTTTCTCTATTCGCATTGTATCTCGAATGCAAGTCGCGCCCATCTGGATTTGCAAGTGGGATCACCACAAGATTTAAGTTATCCAAAAGGGTAGACTCGTTATCAAAAGCAAGCTCTGCTGCCAACTTCTGTAACGCTTCTGCTCCCGCGGGTTCATTTCCATGCTGTGAGCCTATTAGCATTACTGTCGCCTTGCTCGAGTCTGATTTGCCACTAGTTAAGAACTTGGAGTCTTTAGATATCAAGAGAGCATTTATCTCTCTGCCGCCAGCTGAAGTTCCTATTTTTAGCTCCGATACCTTGTTGCTATCATCGGACAATTGCTTTAAAAAAGCATCAACCTGCTGACTGTTTGGTAATTTTTTATTATTACTTTTTTCAAAAGGTGTCTGAATATATGAGGTCGCTGCATATGAGTGGCAGGCCATTACTGCTACCAGTAACATTGTCAATCTTTTAAGTTTCATCTTATCTACCAACTTATAAAATGTTCATGAGATTCAACTTACTTGAGCAGCACATTTATAGGTCAGGATATTGTAATTTTACTTTTAAATAACTGGGGTCTGTTGATCTTTTCTTAATCGACAAGAATAGTCATAACAATTCACATCGATCTAACCAATAAAAAAAGCCAGAGCAGTTTGCTCTGGCTTTTTGACTTTGTGGCGCTCAATTAGTGAATTGCAGCTTCTTTCTCATTGAGATACTTAAACTTAAGTTCTTCACCTTTCAAATCAACCTTCACTGTACCACCATCAACCAGTGATCCAAACAGTAGCTCATTGGCGAGCGGCTTTTTCAATTGATCCTGGATGACTCTCCCCATTGGGCGAGCCCCCATGGTAGGGTCATAGCCTTTGACTGATAGCCACTTACGTGCAGCATCTGAGACTTCAAGGGAGACACCCCGGACATCCAGCTGAGCCTGAAGCTCGACGATAAATTTATCCACCACTTGATGGATAACCTCCTCGTCCAAGCTATTAAACCAGATCACATTGTCAAGACGATTGCGGAACTCTGGTGTAAAGACCTTTTTGATCTCAGACATAGCATCGGTGCTATTGTCCTGCTGGATGAGGCCGATAGATTTCTTCTCAGTCTCTTGAACACCTGCATTGGTCGTCATAACGAGAATAACGTTGCGAAAATCTGCTTTGCGACCGTTATTATCCGTTAAGGTACCATTATCCATTACCTGCAATAGTAGGTTAAAGATGTCAGGATGTGCTTTCTCGATTTCATCAAGCAGGACCACAGAGTGGGGATGTTTGATGACAGCATCGGTTAGTAGACCACCTTGATCATACCCTACGTAACCTGGAGGTGCACCAATGAGGCGACTGACTGAATGACGCTCACCGTATTCAGACATATCAAAGCGAAGTAGCTCAATCCCTAGAAGTTTAGACAGCTGTACTGTTACTTCTGTTTTACCCACACCCGTTGGCCCGGCAAATAGGAACGAACCTACTGGCTTATGGTCGGCTCCTAGGCCCGCACGAGTCAGCTTGATGGCTTCACTGAGAACATCAATGGCATCATCCTGACCGAAGACCAACATCTTCATTTTCTCATCGAGGTTTTGCAAAATCTCTTTATCCGAAGACGATACAGATTTTTCTGGTATTCTGGCCATCTTCGCAACCATGGCCTCGATATCTGCAACATTAACGGTCTTCTTACGACGGCTTGCAGGTGCAAGGCGACTGCGAGCACCAGCCTCGTCAATCACATCAATGGCTTTGTCAGGAAGGTGACGTTCATTGATGTACTTAGCAGAGAGCTCAACCGCAGCACGCAGTGCTTTGTTGGTATAACGAACTTCATGATGCGCTTCGTACTTTGGTTTAAGTCCCATTAGAATCTTGGTTGTGTCATCCAATGAAGGCTCGACAATATCAATTTTTTGGAAACGACGGGAAAGCGCCCTCTCCTTGTCGAATATGTTGCTGTATTCCTGATAAGTAGTCGAACCAATACAACGTAACTTGCCACTGCTGAGAAGTGGTTTGATTAAATTCGCTGCATCGACCTGTCCACCTGACGCAGCACCAGCACCAATAATGGTGTGGATCTCATCGATGAATAATATCGCGTCGTCTTCTTTCTCGAGCTGCTTTAATATCGTTTTGAAACGTTTCTCAAAATCACCTCGGTATTTGGTTCCAGCAAGCAAAGAACCAATGTCCAGAGAGTAGATAACACTGTCAGCAATAATCTCTGGAACTTGTCCTTCAACAATGCGCCAAGCGAGGCCCTCTGCAATTGCCGTTTTGCCGACACCAGCTTCACCGACTAACAATGGATTGTTTTTTCTGCGTCGGCATAGAACCTGAATCGTACGCTCCAGTTCTTTGTCACGGCCGATAAGCGGATCAATTTGGCCTTGTTTCGCGAGCTGGTTGAGATTAGTTGCAAAACTCTCCAAGCGTTCGTCTGTTCCCGCTTCTTCCGTATTGTCACTGCTGAATGAATCAGAAGAAGATGGCTCGTCACCAGAACTGGATGCTTTGGTGATGCCATGAGAGATAAAATTAACAATATCTAAACGGCTAATATCATTTTTCTTGAGTAAATAGGCCGCGTGAGACTCTTGCTCACTGAAAATTGCCACCAGCACGTTGGCCCCGGTGACTTCACTGCGCCCCGATGACTGAACATGGAAAACCGCTCTTTGCAAAACGCGTTGAAAACTCAAAGTGGGTTGCGTTTCGCGAGTTTCATCGTTCTGTGGGATCAGTGGTGTGGTCTGGTCGATAAAAATATCAAGCTCATTACTTAAGGCATCAATATCAGCCTGACAGGCAAGTAACGCTTCTCGTGCAGCATCATTATCTAGCAATGCTAACAGGAGGTGCTCGACAGTCATAAACTCATGTCTTTTGTCTCTAGCGCGTGCGAATGCACCGTTGAGACTTAACTCTAGTTCTTTATTTAGCATAAGTACCTCCTTTTAGAACCACTTGGGTTTCTCGAACAAGTTTCATACTCGTTCCATTGTACAAAGCAAGGGATGCTCGTTTTCCTTCGAATGCAAAGTAACTTGCGCTACCTTAGTCTCAGCAACTTCTGCAGTAAATGTGCCACAAATTGCCTTGCCTTCATAATGCACTTTCAGCATCACCTGTGTTGCTTTGTCGATATCCATAGAAAAAAAACGTTCTAGGATCTCAATCACAAACTCCATCGGTGTATAATCGTCATTGTTTAGTATGACATTGTACATAGATGGTGGCGTAACTTTAGTTTTCTCTAACTCCAGTAATTCGTGGTCTGGACTTACCCACTCAAAATCTCTGCTCATGACCGTTCGTTTTGTGTGCTCTCTCTTCTTAATTTTATCACTTTGTGAAGCAAAAGTTTTGAATTTACGTCTTAATATCGACAACTAATTGGTTTAGAAAATTTATACGCATACTTAGAGACTAATGCAGCAATGTTATCGCTGCAAATAAAAGATTTGCATGAATGAGAGTTGCGTATCTGATTGATTAAAAAGAGACCAAAATTGATAAATTTGAATTATATTTCACTTTTAATGAGCACATAATCAGTTATGAGAATGTAACTTACATACTTAATTTGTTATCAAATATGTAGACCCCATTAACATTTTACAGTTGACTGTCACGGGGCATTAGCTAAATTGGTGCATGAGCACAAGTGTTTTAACATCAGTTAGACGCAAACTTATTTTTCGTTTACAAGGATTTGATGTAAGCGCATCAACAACATCAGTGATAAATGCATGAGGGATGTATAGCATGGCTACAGGTACAGTGAAATGGTTCAACAACGCTAAAGGGTTTGGATTTATTTGTCCAGAGGGAGAAGACGGCGATGTATTTGCTCACTACTCCACCATTCAAATGGACGGATATCGCACTCTGAAGGCTGGCCAGCAGGTTAACTTTGAAGTTGAAGAAGGGCCAAAGGGTTACCACGCTAGGTCTGTTGTTCCTGTTGAGATCCAGCCAGCAAAATAAAACTCGTGGCACCAACCAAAGCTCTATCGAATACCGAGGTCGTACGCTGTTGTTTAGATAGCCCCACCTCCCACTTCAGATAGAGCTTTTGTTCTTGTGAAAGAAACAATCATGAGTGTATGACTGTTTCCTGCTGGTATTTGACGATCTTATAGAGCTTATAAAGGACGCCCCTTTTCGACATATCATTCCATCGGCAACCTTTAATTAACGCCCTTAAAGACTTCCTTTGAATACTGCCTCTCACTGGATAGGCTTACCAAATAGCGATAACCTACCTCGTAGAAAGAGTAACTATTTAAACCCAGCACCTAATCATCACTTAATCGCTATAAACAAAAAAAGCCCGCTCTCAATGAGCGGGCTCTCTTTTTACGATGTTACTTAAGCATTAATCACGCTGTTTAACGTTTGACTAGGTCGCATAAGTGGTGATGCTTTATCGAATTGAGGCGCATAATAGCCACCCAAGTCACCAGAAACACCTTGAGCACCATTAAGTTCAGAAACAATCTTCTGCTCATTTTCAAGCAGTGCTTTGGCTACTGGAGCAAATTCAGTTGCTAGCGCGGCATCCGTCGTCTGCTCTGCAAGTGCCTGAGCCCAATATGATGCTAAATAATAGTGGCTACCACGGTTATCTAGCTCTCCAACACGACGTGAAGGCGACTTGTTATTGTCTAAAAACTCACCGGTTGCTTTATCTAAAGCATCAGCTAAAACTTGAGCTCTCGCATTTCCTGTAACCACGCTAAGGTGCTCTAACGATGCTGCCAAGGCAAGAAACTCACCCAATGAATCCCAACGCAGATGGTTCTCTTTTTCTACCTGCTGAACATGCTTTGGTGCTGAGCCACCAGCACCAGTCTCAAACAGACCGCCACCATTCATCAGTGGTACGATAGATAACATCTTCGCCGACGTACCCAGTTCCAAAATTGGGAATAAATCAGTGAGGTAGTCACGAAGAACGTTACCGGTCACTGAAATTGTATCTAAACCATCTTTAATGCGCTCGAGAGAGAATTTACACGCATCGAGTGGAGCAAGAATTTTTATTTCCAACCCTGATGTATCATGGGTAGGTAGGTAAGTATTGACTTTTTTAATAAGCTGCGCATCGTGAGCGCGCTTTTCATCTAACCAGAACACGGCTGGAACACCTGTTGCTCTCGCGCGAGTAACGGCTAACTTCACCCAGTCTTGAATTGGTGCATCTTTTACCTGGCACATACGGAAGATATCACCTTCCTCTACGCTCTGCTCAAGTAAAACCGCCCCCGACGTATCGACTACTCGAACCGTTCCCTGCTGGTCAAGAATAAATGTTTTATCATGCGAACCATATTCTTCTGCTTTTTGTGCCATTAGACCGACATTTGGCACACTGCCCATTGAGGTTGGATCGAAAGCACCATGCTCTTTACAGAAGTCTATGACAGCCTGATAGATACTGGCGTAACTACGATCAGGGATCATGGCTTTCGTATCTTTCTGCTTGCCGTCAGGCCCCCACATCTGCCCAGAAGAGCGCAGCATAGCTGGCATAGACGCATCAACAATAATGTCACTTGGTACATGCAGGTTGGTGATACCGCGATCAGAGTCAACCATAGCGAGTGGTGGCTGCGTCTCATATACCGCCTCTAAAGCTGCTTCGATTTCTGATTTTTGTTCAGCAGGCAGCGATTGAATCTTTGCATAGACATCGCCAATACCGTTGTTGACATCAACGCCCAGCTTATCAAATACTTCACCGTATTTTGCAAACACGTCTTTGTAATACACTTTGACGGCATGCCCAAAGATGACAGGATCAGAGACTTTCATCATCGTCGCTTTCATGTGCAGAGAAAGCAATACATCTTGCTGTTTTGCTTCTTCAATTTGCTGTTCAAAAAAAGCAACCAGTGCTTTTTTGTTCATAACAGAACAGTCAATGATTTCTTTATTTTGGATCGGGAAAGCCGCTTTCAGCTCTCTAGACTTTCCATCTGCTGCAACAAATTCAATTTTTACTTGAGTGGCTTTATCTATTGTGCATGACTTTTCACTACCAAAAAAGTCACTCCCTTCCATGCTTGAAACGTGCGACTTAGAATCTGCAGACCATGCACCCATTGAATGCGGGTTTTTCTTTGCGTAGTTTTTTACCGAAAGCGGAGCACGACGGTCAGAGTTACCCTCGCGCAAGACAGGGTTAACCGCACTGCCTTTTATTTTGTCGTATGTCGCTTTAATGGCTTCTTCTTCGTAAGTGCTTGGTTCTTCCGGGTAGTTAGGCAGGTTATAGCCTTTGTCTTGCAGTTCTTTAATAGCAGCTTTAAGTTGAGGAATCGAAGCCGAAATATTCGGTAGTTTGATGATATTAGCTTCTGGAGTTTTAGCCAATTCACCCAGTTCGGCAAGCGCATCACTAATACGCTGCTCTTCAGTTAAGTGCTCTGGGAAATTAGCGATTATACGACCAGCTAGAGAAATATCACGTGTTTCAACATTGATTCCAGAGGACGCTGTAAATGATTGGATCATCGGTAAGAAAGAATACGTCGCTAGTGCTGGTGCTTCATCAGTGATGGTATAAATGATTGTGGGTTTTTCTGTAGGCATGAACTTTCCCTATTGTTCTGACTGGAGCACGCTATGTACTCCGGAGTGTGTGGCCGCTAACAAGTCGTGAAGGTACTCTCAACTGTTGCGATTATTATCCGTCTCTTTTTGTTTTTGTCACTATGTGAGCGGCATCCTTGAGAGCGATTCGGTATAATTAAACAAACATAGCAAAATGGTTTATTATTCCGTTCGCCAATCCTGTTTTTGGGCGCGCAAATGGTAGCGTATTACGCGACCAGATTAAAGTTCTACCCATACTTCATTTACAAATTTGCAAGGAAGTTAACATGTCACCTCGCTCAACACGAGCTAAGCGAACGGCTTCAGAAGATAAAAGGCCATCCCGATTTAAACGAAGTCAGAAAGCCAATAGCCCCACAAAGCGCGCATTAAAGTCTAGCTCATCAAAGCCGAAAATAGCACCAGAGGAGCGGAAAGTAATTATATTTAACAAACCATTCGATACTCTAAGTCAATTTACTGATGGAGAGGGTCGAAAGACACTGGCCGATTATATTTCAATAAAAGGTGTGTATGCAGCAGGTAGACTCGATCGAGACAGTGAAGGTCTTTTGGTTCTCACAAATGACGGCATACTTCAAGCAAGATTAACGCAACCAAGCTCCAAATCACCCAAAACGTATTGGGTGCAAGTTGATGGTTCTCCTGGTGAAGTTGATTTAGACAAACTACGCCAAGGTGTCGAATTAAAAGATGGATTGACGCTACCAGCAAGAGTCGAAATCATCGATGAACCTAAGGTATGGCCGCGTAATCCCCCAGTTCGATTTCGTGCCAACATCCCAACAACATGGTTATCAATAACGATAATTGAAGGAAGAAACCGTCAAGTTCGCCGTATGACAGCTCATATCGGTTACCCAACCCTCAGGTTAATACGCTACTCCGTTGGCGATATCCATCTCGATAGCTTGAAACCAGGTGAGTGGAAAGAAATTCAACTGTAAATAAAAAAGCCGCTTAGTAAGCGGCTATAATTCGGTTTACCCTAAAAAATCAAAGTACCATTATTCGGCATTTTTCTCTTTCGCTACCGTAACAGCAATGGCTAACTCTTCTAACGCTGCTGGGTTTGCAACGCTAGGTGCATCTGTGAGTAAGCAAGATGCAGCAGTTGTTTTCGGGAAGGCAATAACATCACGGATATTCTCAGTTCCACAAAGCAACATAACCAAACGGTCAAGACCAAACGCCAAACCAGCGTGAGGAGGTGTACCAAACTTAAGCGCGTCAAGTAGGAAACCGAACTTAAGCTGTTGCTCTTGAGCATCAATTCCGAGGATGTCGAACACAGCTGCCTGCATTTCCGCATTATGAATTCGAACTGAACCACCACCAACTTCATAACCATTGATAACCATATCGTAAGCATTTGAGTTGGCTGCTGCAGGATTCGCTTTTAATTCTTCAGCAGTCACCCCTAGCGGCGAGGTAAATGGGTGATGCATCGCATGTAAGTTGCCTTCATCGTCTTCCTCAAACATTGGGAAATCAACAACCCATAACGGGGCCCATGCGGACTCGTCCGTCAACTCTAGGTCCTTACCCAATTTTAGACGCAATGCCCCAAGAGCTTCAGCAACAACGCTAGCCTTATCTGCACCAAATAGAATGATGTCACCTGAGTCAGCCTGCGTGCGATCCAAAATGCCATTGATAACATCTTCATTAAGGAACTTAGCAACTGGAGATTGAATACCTTCAAGACCCGCTGAACGATCATTAACCTTCATCCATGCTAGGCCTTTAGCACCATAGATTCCAACAAACTCACCATAACTATCGATCTGTTTGCGCGTCAATGATGCACCACCCGGAACGCGGATCACAGCGACCCGTCCCTTCTCATCATTGGCCGGCCCAGAGAAAACCTTAAACTCAACATCTTTTACTAAGTCAGCAACGTCCACCAACTCTAAAGGGTTTCTTAAATCTGGTTTATCCGAGCCAAAGCGACGAATAGCTTCACTAAATGGCATCACAGGGAATTGGCCCAAGTCAACATCCAACAACTCTTGCCACATTTCACGAACCATTTTTTCTGTCGTTGCACGTACTTCGTCTGCCGACATGAATGACGTCTCAAGGTCTATTTGCGTAAATTCAGGTTGGCGATCGGCCCTCAAGTCTTCGTCACGGAAACATTTGACGATTTGATAGTATCGATCAAAGCCTGACATCATCAAAAGCTGCTTAAACAATTGAGGTGATTGAGGTAAAGCGTAAAAGCTTCCTTTATGCACACGACTTGGCACCAAGTAGTCTCGCGCACCCTCAGGTGTTGCTTTTGTTAGAACAGGAGTTTCAATGTCCAAAAAGCCATTATCATCTAGAAAACGACGCACGAAGCTTGATGCCTTAGCGCGTAATTTGATTCGATCACTCATCTCAGGACGACGCAAGTCTAGGTAACGGTATTTAAGTCGCTGTTCTTCTGAATTATTTTGATTGAAATCAAGAGGAAGTACATCCGAGCGATTAATGATTTCTAGACCTTTAGCGATAACTTCTACTTCACCTGTTGCCATGTCTTGGTTCACTTGACTATCAGGACGTACACGGACTTCACCCGTCAGTTTGATACAGAATTCGTTGCGAAGGGTGTTAGCAATCTCATACGCATCTGCCATATCTGGATCTACAACAACCTGAACGATTCCCTCACGATCTCGCATATCGATAAAAATAAGACCGCCTAAATCGCGGCGACGATTAACCCAGCCGCAAAGTTCTACAGTTTGTCCTGCAAGGGACTTGTTCAGGTGACCACAGTAATGGGTACGCATAATGAAATTCCCAATCTCTTTAAATTTGTTGATTATAACCTTTCAATGTTAAATTCACTGAAAGAGCAAAGTTCCATTTATACGCTGAAAATGGGCCAAAATCGACCATTCAACGTGCAATTTGTTGCTACTAGGCTTCTAGTGGCGATTTTTACACCAAAAGTGGCTCAAAAAACAACAAATCGGAAAAATTGGCGCCGATTATATCTCTAATCAGACCAATTCGGCAAAGCCCCAAAACAAGAAAATAAGAGAATATGGACCATTTACCACTCAGACTTGGCCTCACTATGTGGTCACATAATCACTGGCAACAAACTTTTTATGGTCGTGGAACCAAAAACCAGCAGAGACTTGAGAAATATGCGCAGGTTTTTCATACCGTTGAAGGAAATACGACATTCTACGCGACTCCAACATTAAACACAGTCAAAAATTGGGCAGCATCTGTCGGGGAACAATTTCGTTTTACGTTCAAGTTGCCTCAAGCCATTACTCACCAACGGATGTTAAAAAACTGCCACAGTGAACTGAATGATTTTATCAATATCATGAGCCCACTTCATGAGTTGATTGGGCAATGGTCTATCCAATTACCTGCTAGTTTTGGACCAGAGCACTTTGATAGGCTTATATACTTTTGCACTTTGTTTCCCAGAGACTTTAACCTCGGTATCGAAGTTCGCCACCCAGAATTCTTCCGCAAAGGTGACGCAGAAAAACGCCTTAATCATTGGCTTATCGAACACAAATACAATCGTACCATCATGGACAGTCGCCCCATTTTTTCCGCAGAACCTAACTCTGAGTCCATCATTGATGCTCAAAAAAAGAAGCCGAAAGTCCCCGTCCATGCAATTTCCACAGCTCAAAGACCCATGATTCGTTTTATTGGTCATCCAGAGGTAAATGAAAATATGCCCTTCTTTGAACCTTGGGTATCTAAACTTGCAGATTGGATAGAGCAAGGAAAGCAGCCCTATTTTATGGTTCACACATCAGATAACCTTGTGGCACCCGATCTTGCACTGCTTTTGTATAATCGACTGAAAAACCACACTAATCTTCCCGATTTAGCCACTTTTCCGGCTAATAACGATCACGGACAGATATCAATATTCTAATCACTTGCAGCCAAAGAATGACACAAATGGAAATTTCCCATAAAATGTGCGCCTTTAAAAAAGCTGTACAACAGCAATGAGAACTTTACACAAGAGCTGAGTTATGAATCCTGTAAGCAACCCAGATACTATTTTTTCTACACCGATAGAAAAAATGGGCGATTTTACCTTCGATGAACGGGTCGCCGAAGTCTTTCCTGATATGATTCAGCGCTCTGTACCTGGTTACAGCAACATTATCTCTGGTATTGGTATGCTCGCAGAGCGTTTTGTCGAGCAAAATACCAACGCGTACGATTTAGGTTGCTCACTCGGTGCGGCGACCCTTTCCATGCGTCGCCATATTAAACAAAAAGACTGTAACATCATCGCTGTTGATAACTCCTCAGCAATGGTGGAACGATGCAAGCTCCATATCAATGCCTATCGCAGTGCAACACCCGTTGAAGTCATTGAGGCTGACATACGCGATATTGATATTCACAACGCCTCTATGGTCGTGCTTAATTTCACGCTCCAGTTTCTAGCTCCAAAAGATAGGTATACACTTCTAGAAAAAATATATGCCGGTCTACGCCCAGGTGGGATTCTGGTTGTTTCTGAAAAGTTTGTTTTTGAAGACACCGTCTCCAACGAGCTTCTTATTGACCTTCACCACGATTTTAAACGTGCAAATGGATATAGCGAGCTAGAAATCAGCCAAAAACGTAGCGCCATAGAAAATGTCATGCGCCCAGACTCAAAACAAGTGCACAAAAAACGCTTTACTGATATTGGATTTCGCAGCTTTGATGTTTGGTTCCAGTGCTTTAATTTTGGTTCGATGTACGCCATAAAATAAGCTATCGCTCCATGTCTTAAATTTTTATTTTACGAGATGATCATGTTTAATTTTTCTCAGTTTTATCAATTAATAGCCCAAGACACCAGACTACAACCGTGGCTAAATTCTTTGCCCCAGCAACTCACAGATTGGCAAAATAGTGAACATGGTGACTTCCAACGCTGGTTAAAAGCGCTCAATAAGATTCCAGCCCAAAAAGCGGAAAATATCGACTTAACAAACTCAGTTAGCCTGTCTAATCACGAGCCGATGCAGCCAGGTGAACTCAAAAAGCTTGAGAACTTATTACGTACTTTCCATCCCTGGCGTAAAGGCCCCTATCATGTCCACGGTATTCATATCGATACTGAATGGCGCAGTGATTGGAAATGGGATCGAGTGCTACCCCATATATCCCCTCTCAAGAACCGTAACGTTTTAGATGTGGGTTGTGGTAATGGTTATCATATGTGGCGCATGCTGGGAGAAGGTGCCAGATTATGCGTTGGAATCGACCCTTCGCATCTATTTTTGGTCCAGTTTGAAGCCATTAGAAAGCTAATGGGAGACGATCAAAGAGCACACCTGCTGCCATTGGGTATAGAGCACCTGCCCAAATTGGAAGCATTTGATACGGTATTTAGTATGGGAGTCCTCTATCATCGCCGTTCTCCCCTCGATCACCTGATACAACTTAAAGACCAATTATTACCCGGTGGAGAGCTAATCTTAGAAACATTGGTCATAGAGGGAGATGAAACGTCAGTACTAGTGCCTGTCAGTCGATACGCACAAATGCGAAATGTCTATTTCTTTCCTTCCGCGAGAGCTCTAAAAGTTTGGCTCGAGCAAGTAGGATTTCATAATGTTCGAATCGTGGATGAGAGTACTACCACAACCGGAGAACAAAGAAGTACAGAGTGGATGAAACATAACTCTCTACCTGACTACCTCGACCCAAATGACCCAACGAAAACACTTGAGGGCCACCCTGCCCCCCGCAGGGCTGTGCTAATTGCACAAAAACCTCAAAAATCTTAAGAAATTGACAAAGAGTTAACGATTGTCGCACCTTTATCGATATCTATTGTCGAAAATCAGAAATAGAATGCTGGTACGTGATATGCGTACTCAGCATTAGGCTTTTAAAAAAGAAATAAGCCCAAACCAGCTAAAACGGTTTATTTACACTAAACTACTAATTTAAAGATTATTTTTTATCTCAGGTTCATAAATGCTAACAAGATTGTTCCCCGTCATCACCCTAACTCTATTGTCCGGTTGTACTTTGATCAATGGCGAGCAATATCACAATGAAACACTCTCTGCGATCGAAAAAGCGAACAGTCAGAATGCTGACCAATATGACAGCATGAGTCGTCAGTTCGAACAACAAGCAAAGACCATGGACGCGCTGCAAAAACAAGTTAAGAAGCTAGAGAAAAAGATCATCCGTTTTGAAACTGAAGCTATCAAAGAAATACGTAAAAAGCCCGAACCAATGATAGTGTCAGCTCCGAAGTCATCAACTCCATCTCACTCTATTACTTTGGGAGAGATCGAAAAAATCACCTTAAATTCGATTGATCAATCTTTTGATGCTCGTGTCGATACTGGAGCTGCGACATCTTCTCTTAATGCAATCGATATAGAATTTTTTGAACGCAACGGTAAAAAATGGGTTCGTTTCCATCTCGACAAAGAGAGTACAGAAATCGATGAAAAGGGCAGTTTAAAACAGAAGACCAACCCCAAAGTAGCGGAAGAGAAGAACAACTCAACTTGGATAGAGGCTCCGATACTTCGTTTTGTTAAGATTCGACAATCCAATAACGAGGAGTTGCAGAGGCGTGCTGTCGTAGAATTATGGGTTAGGCTTGGCAAAATCCATGAAAAAGCTCAATTTACATTGGCAGATCGCTCTCAAATGAACCACCCTGTTCTTTTAGGTCGAGAGTTTATTCGTGACATCGCCGTCGTCGATGTTAGCAAAAAATATCTTCATACTAGCGTTTCTGGAAAAGAATGAGGTCACAGAGATTTATGACATCCAAGGTTCCTTTTTATCTATCAGTTGCATTACTTATCCTTGCTGGTATCGCATTAAGTGTTTTCCGCCATCAAAATTATGGCGTTCCTTGGACGCCCGGAGCAACCAGCAAGATTTGGGATGTTGAAGCTCGAATAGAGTTTAGTGGGCAAAATAAGCCAGTGACAGTCTCTTTAGCAGCTCCGACGACACAAGCTGGCTTTACACTTATTAACGAATCATCATCATCGTCAGGTTATGGTGTTTCTTACGTTAGCACGGATTCAGGTCGAAGAGCTGAGTGGTCAGTAAGGAATGCAAATGGGCCTCAAACTATCTACTATAAAGCTCAGTTTCTTGTCGACCCACAAGCGAATGTTTCCCCTGTACCACCAAAAGGTGAAATTCAAGCACCCACTTTTTCTGGGCCTGTTGAATCAGCAGCAATGGCATTAATTAAGCAAGCCACTGAACGCTCTGCTAACGACATGACTTTTACCCGAGAGCTAATAAAGTCTCTCAACGACACAGACAGTCAGAATGCTTCACTCATACTTAACGATTTAACGAAAGTTGAAGCCGTAGATAAACTTCTCGCCTACGCCAAAGTCCCGAGCAAGATAGTCGGTGTTATTGAACTTGAGGACGGCCGACGCAGACAAAGCATAGAGCATATCAATCAGGTTTGGGATGGCTCGAAGTGGGTATTGTTTAATCCAAACGATGCCAATCCGGTTATCGCCGAAAATATCTTAGTTTGGGACGAGACGAATGTCTCTTTGCTCGACCTCGTTGGAGGAAAGAATAGCCAGGTTCATTTCTCTATGATTGCTCAAGAGGTTTCTTCAATCCAAGCAACCCAAGAGAAGGCGATGGCTGACGGTCTTTTGAACTTTAGCATTCATAGCTTACCTCTTGAAGAGCAAGCAATGTTCAAGACGATCATGCTAATCCCAATTGGTGCTCTGATAGTGGTCTTCTTACGGGTCATTATAGGACTCAAAACCTCCGGGACATTTATGCCGGTTCTCATTGCTGTCGCCTTTGTCCAAACACAGTTACTTACGGGTATTGTTGGTTTTCTGCTGATTGTAGGAACGGGATTGGTTATCCGTAGCTACCTGTCGAAGCTAAACTTGTTATTAGTCGCACGGATATCTGCGGTGATCATTACGGTAATATTAATCATCTCAGTCTTTACCGTTGTGGCGTTCAAAATCGGCCTTACGGAAGGCTTGTCCATTACCTTCTTCCCAATGATTATTTTGTCTTGGACAATTGAACGAATGTCTATCTTGTGGGAGGAAGAAGGAGCAAAAGAGGTCCTACTTCAAGGAGGTGGCTCGCTTCTCACATCGGTATTGGTCTATCTTGCAATGACGAATTCATTTATCCAGTATTTAACGTTTAACTTTATCGGCATTCAGCTTATCGTCTTAGCGGGTATTCTATTACTCGGAACCTACACAGGCTATCGACTAACGGAGCTGCGTCGATTTAAGCCTCTAGCGGAGGACTAAATATGTTGGAACGGATCACCTCACAATTTACATCATCAAGTAAGTTGCGGCACAAGGGTATTATGGGAATGAATCAGCGCAACCATAGCTATATTGGCCGCTATAATGACCGTTCTAAATACCCGCTAGTTGATGATAAGCTCAAGACAAAAATTATTGCCCAGCAGCATGGCGCTACTACACCCAAACTTATTGGCGTTATTCGCAACCAAGCTGATGTCAAACGCGTTCATAATATGGTTCTCAACTGGCCCGGCTTTGTTATAAAACCCGCACAAGGTAGTGGTGGTAAAGGTATTTTGGTGATTACTCAGCATAAGGACGGCGTTTATACCAAACCTTCCGGTGCAACCATAGGGCGCGAAGATATAGAAAGACACATCAGCAACGCATTGGCCGGACTTTTTTCTCTGGGCGGGAAAAACGACGTAGCAGTTATTGAGAACTTGATAAAATTCGATAGCTGTTTCGATGGCTTTAGCTACGAGGGTGTCCCAGACGTTCGTATCATTGTTTTTAAAGGCTACCCTGTGATGGCGATGATGCGCTGTTCAACAGCGGCTTCAGATGGAAAAGCAAATCTTCATCAAGGAGCTGTTGGTGTAGGTATAGATATCGCGACTGGAAGAGCTGTACGAGCGGTGCAGTTTGATCAACCTCTTCTTAATCACCCCGATACCGGAAAAGAACTCTCGACTCTCAAAGTCCCCCATTGGAAACGTCTACTCACCTTAGCTTCAAGTGCTTGGGAAATGACAGGACTGGGATACATGGGTACCGATATGGTTTTAGACAAAGAAGAGGGACCCATGGTATTGGAGTTAAACGCTAGACCAGGCCTAGCAATACAAATTGCGAATGGAGCAGGACTGTTGCCGAGATTGCACCATATAGAAAGCTTGGGGATTGCCCGCGATTTTCCCAAGCCTGAGGAGCGTGTCATTTACGCAGCGCATCAATTTGGTATTTTTTCTCAAACCTTAGTGGACTAGATGCAGCTTTTAGTGCTTTTTGCTTAACTCACTGAAGGTGTTTTGTCCATCTGATGGTCTTCCTTAATCATATCTGCTGCTTTTTCAGCAATCATGATGGTCGGAGCATTGGTATTACCCCCAATCAATGACGGCATGATAGATGCGTCAATCACTCTCAGTCCTGTCACTCCGTGGACACATAAGCGGCTATCAACCACCGCCATTTCATCGTTTGATGGCCCCATTTTACAGGTACCCACTGGATGATATTGAGTGTCTGCACGTTGTCGAATATCTTTTTCTATTGCTCGATCATCATTAGGATCTACGGGATAAAGACTCTCTGCTAAGATGTCGGAAAAGCTGTCGCTCATCAGCATCGAATATTGCTTCTTCCACGCTTTAATCATGGTTGATATATCATCTGGGTGGCTGAGAAAGTTAGGATCAATTTCAGGTTGAGAATAAGGATCAGTGCTAGCTAAACGAACTCTTCCTCGACTCTTTGGCCTTAATAGAGTGACATGAGAGCTTACCCCGTGACCATATCTTATCTTTCTTGCGTGATCATCGATCATCGCAATGACAAAAACGAACTCAAGATCGGGAACATGCAATGTTGAATCAGAGTTCAAAAATGCTACCCCTTCTGCAAAATTGCTGCTCATTTTCCCATTGCGCCGATTTTTCCAGTCTGGCCAAGCATGAGCAAGCTTTTGCAACATTGAGAATGAAATACCGAATGTGTCATATTTATCTTTAGTTCTAAACGCATGAACTAGATCAATATGATCTTGAAGGTTTTCTCCTACCCCTTTTAAGTCATGAACCTTATTAATCCCAAATTGATTAAGTTGCTCAGAAGGACCTACACCTGACAAAAGAAGAATTTGTGGACTGGCAAAAGCACCAGCAGATACTAGAACCTCTTTTTTTGCATAGAGTTGGTGCGTTCGCCCTTTATGACCGAGTTCAACACCAATGGCATGTTTTCCATCAAAAATGACTTTGTGAGTGGTTGCATTGGTCAGAATAGTCAGGTTGCTTCGCTCCAAACATGGAGATAAATAGGCCTTTGCTGCACTGCATCTCTCTCCATTAACTTGAGTGACTTGACTCATCATTGCACCAAATTGGTTGGCGCCATTAACATCGCAGTTGCGAGGTATCCCAATAGACTCGCAGGCATCTATGAATCTATCAACCAGTTCACTTGGGGAGCCGAGGTCAGCGACATTAAGTGGCCCACCTTGTCCATGGAATTCATCGCTAAACACCTCGTTGTTTTCGGACTTTTTGAAATAAGGTAAACATTCTTGAAAACTCCAACCCTTATTTCCCGCACTCTCCCATAGGTCATAGTCTGCTTGGTTACCTCTTACGTACATCATGGCATTAATTGAACTCGAACCTCCAAGTGTTTTTCCTCTCGGCTGGTAACCTTTACGACCATTTAGTCCAGGTTGCGGTACGGTTTCGAATCCCCAATTATTGTATTTGGTCGGTACCATTGCTGCAGCACCAATAGGCATGTGAATAAGAAGGCTTGTATCAGCACCTCCCGCTTCTAATAAACAAACACTAATACAAGGATCTTCGGTTAAACGATTCGCAAGCACACAACCTGCCGAACCCGCCCCAACAATAATAAAATCATAATGATCCACAACGTTTCCTTTTATACTTAGTGTTCAATACCTTTATTTTTAAAAATATACCCAAATACCCCCAAATATGAGGCTTCGGCTATTGAAAGCCGTTAATGCATTGAGTGCCATAGACTTATAAATAAAAGCCCCAATAATCGGATGAACAACTACCGGGGCAATGTTTTTAGCAAACCTACTCAGATAACCTATAACTCTTCAACCAAATCTTGCACACTTTGGCTAGCTTTTGGCTCTTGGCCAAAGCCTCTGAGTCCGACAACATGAACATGTTCGTGGTCTTTAAACACTTTACGGACTAGTTTGTAGGTTGTCCCCTTTTCAGGACTGATGTTTTCAGGAGCAGCAATCAGCAACTGCATGTCTAATCGGTCACACAATTCAAACAAAGTCGCAATTGATTTTGCATCTAATCGGGCTGCCTCATCTAAGAAAAGTAAACGGCACGGCACGATGTCTTTACTGCGTAAACGGCGTGATTCTTCTTCCCAGCTTTGTACGACCATTAACAGTATAGATTGACCTGTACCAATCGCTTCACCTGTAGATAATGCTCCCGATTCAGCCTGTAACCAGCCATCAGAGCCACGATTCACTTCTACGCTCAATTCAAGATAATTTCGATAGTCTAGTAACTCTTCGCCCAAAACTTGAGGTGAACGTTGTCCCATATCAATGTGTGGATTCACACGTTGGAACAGCTTCGCCATGGCTTCTGAAAAGGTATATCGAGTGGACTCAAAAAGGTCTTTGTGATTTTCGTGTTGTGCCGACAAACTATTAAGCAAAATTTCATGGCTCTCCCGAATTTTTACATTTAGTCTGACGCCCTTAACCTGACCGAAAGAAATATTGGACAAGCCTTGATTGAGCATACGTATACGGTTTTGCTCTCGTTGGATTGTCTTTTTAATAATGCTCGCAACGGAATCCGAGCTAATTGCCAAACGGTTCTCTCTGTGGGTTAGCTCTTCTGTTAGGCGAGCTAGTTCAACTTCCATCTCCTCGATAGCCTCAACAGGGTCGTCAGTATGAATGATATCTTGGCGAATACGCTGGCGTAAGTGCTGATAGACAGCAATGTAAAAAAGTACTTTTCGTTCCGGATGAGCGTTGTCCTCTGACAGACGTAGTGCATCACGCAAATCATCGTGTTCAGCAACAGCTAAGCGGAGTGCACCAAGAGATTTATCTGACATGGAGCGTAATTGTTCAGCAGATAAATAGGCAAGTTCTCTCTTATGTAGACGTCGCTCTACATCATTTTCTCGCGCTAATCTTAGTACTGAACACCAACCTGCCTTCGCTGCCACAACAAAAGTTCGCAACTCAACATAGTCTTTTTGTGTTTTTTTCAGTCTCTTAGCTATCGATTTCATCTCAATTTCTGTTGATGTAATCGTGCGTTCATACTCGCTCTTACGCGTACGAGACGTTTGCAAACGTTCTTGAAGCTCGTCACGCCTTCTAGTAGCACGCTCCAAAGCACCTTCATCGGCACTCACACCATACTCAGACAATTCTTGTTTAAACTCTTGGACTGTCTCTAATTTAGCCTGATGAGCACTTTTTAACGAAGCAAAAACCTGATTGTATTGATTTATCTGGGATTGTGCTTGTTTAAATGCTTCACGAGAGCTCAGTTTTGCTTGTTCGGCATGCTCAAGCTTAAGTTTGAGCTGATCGTTAAGCTCGCTGCTTTGGCTTAATAGGTCAACGGAATCAGAGTAAGCAAAGTGTGGACGTCTTTCGATTAAATCAGACAGTGCGAAAATCTGTGCTTTAGTCTCTTGTAAATCAATATCAGCTTTTTTATAGCGCTCTTTTAAAGCGTCGAACTGCTCAGGATCGGCATTAAGTGCGTCCACAATCACTTCTAACGAATTAATAGAGTCACCATATGCCTCTAAGAACACTTTCGCTTCGGTTAAGTGGGTTAAATTTTGCTCAATCCGTGCAAATTGTTCGCTTAAGTTTGTCTCTTCTATCAGGCCGATGTGCGGTGCTATTTTATCCAGCACTGTTAGGCCTTGCCGTGCAATATGAAGCTGGCTTTTATGTTGTTGGGCTCGAAGCTCTAAGTCTGCTAATAGGCGGCTTTGTTGACCATGCTTTTCACGAACTTGACTCAATGCCTGCTCGGGATCCGAATCAAAAGCTACCTGGATATGCTCAGTAACAAACTGATTAAAGGTTTGGTAGAGTCGATTAAGTTTTTGTACATCAAAAGACGATTTTGCATGCAGCTCTACCACTTCATCTCGTTCTAAACGAAGGGTTTCTAATCGCTGCTCACGCGCGGCTCGACCGAATAGAGGCATCTCTGGAAGGCGTGAATAACGCAGTTGATGTTGGTTCATCCTTACACAGACTGCCCCTTCAAGCTCTTCAGCATCAAAAGTGCTATCGTCAAATGCATCCACATCACCTTCAATCAAATAGAGGTCTTCGGGGCAATCATCTAACTCAACCAGCTTTTGCTCTATTCCAGAGAGATCCGATACAACTATCGCATTCCGTGCAGGCCCGTACATAGCGCTGAAATAAGGAGCATCATCAATAGTGATATCATCGTAAATTTCAGAAAGGAGTACCCCTCCTAGAGTATCAGCAAGGCCTTTTAGACGCGGATCGTTTGAACCACCAGGAGCCGCTAAACGTTCGATTTCACCTTCCAATTCAGTGCGCCGAGCAGCTAAGTTTGCTTTGTTGAAAGATTGTTGTTTCTCCTCTTCCAAAACTGCTTGCATCTTGGTCATCACAGACTGACTGTTAGGAAGCTCACTACCACTTTGCTCACGCAGACTCATCAGTGCATCATTTGCTTTAATCCAAACAGGCGCGATTGAAGTGAGTCTTTCGATCTCAGAAAGGGCATCATGTTCTAACCTACGCTGCTCACTTCTCTGCTCTACGAGCTCTGACTGTGCAAGTTCAATGGAGTCGATAAGTTGCGTGTGACGCTCACGCTCTTGTTCTAACATGCTCTCGTTCAAGAGTTCTACGTCATATTGTTTGTGATAATTATCAAGCTGCTCTTGAGTTTTTCCTTGCTGACTCAAGCGACGCTCAGTTTCACGAAATTGAGATTGCCACAAAGATTCATTTGCAATCAACTGTCTCGCATCACTTGCTCGACGCAGTGTCACCTTTGCAACGTCTGCGGCATCAGAGCGTTCAATATTACCAACAACTCGTTTCAATAGTTCAAAGGCTTTCTCAAACTTTTCCACCGTTGCTGTCGATAGATCAAGTTTGTGTTTCGTTGCCAATAGTTCTTCAGTGGCAGCCTTCTCATTTCTCTTTAAATTGTCCGCAAGTTTCTGCGCTGATTCAAGAGTCAGGCTATCATCATCACAAAGCTGCTGAGCTTTTTCTAATGCTATCAGTGCCTGTTGATACTGAAGTGCCCGGGTCTGTTGAATATCAAGAGCTTGTTGATAATCAGCCAATTGAGTTTTGAGGCTATCCACCTCTTCTTCTGATAAGCTCGCCTGCTCCTCTAGAAAATCAAGTCTTTCCTGAGCCTCTTCCACGACCATCATTTGCTCTTCAAGCCGCTCTTTAAGCTCTTCTAGATCTTCTTGGTAACGCTCAATTTTTTCTTGCTGACGCAGTGCATTTTGTACCAACTGAAGATGGTCAGATGCCGCTTGATGATCTTGCTCTAGAAAGCCTTCAGATTCTGACAGGGCTTCGAGTTCTTCCTGGACACGGGTTAATAACAGATTTTGCTCAATCAGAGTCTTCCGAGAGCCAAATAGCTCTGTTCTCAAGGCCAAGGTTTGATCAAGCTTACCTCGACGGTCATTGGCATGACGCATGTAATCTGCCGCCACATAATTCGTTGACTCGGTAATTAAGTGCTTAAATAGGTCACGATCAGATTGTGTGGTCTTAATCGCTTCTAATGTCATTCTATTTTCGCGTAAAGCTGATTCCATATCTTGGAACGCTTTTTTAACTCCGCCATTTTGTGGCAAAAGATAATCTCGCAAAGATCGCGTTATCGCACTAGAGATACCACCATACAAAGAAGCCTCAAGTAATCGATAGAACTTAGAGCGGTCACCAGAGTTGCGTAATTTTTTAGGCAGTACCCCGTACTCAAACATTTGTGAATGATATTCAACAATAGAAGAAAACACCTTGAACTGAACACCTTCAAGCTCGGAAATCGTTTGTTTTACTTCATTGATTTGACGGACTCGTGCTTGAGTATCTGAAACACTTTCGATCAGAATATCGGTCGGTTTGACACTTGTTGGCAAGCCTTGGATGACAAAAGGTTTGATATCAACTTTTTTATCTCTTCCTGCAACTTGCTGAAGCTTTACGGCAAATAACAAACGTTGGTTACGTGAATTCACAACATCAAGAGCGGCATAACAGGCTCCTGCTTGCAATTTACCGTACAACCCTTTATCGCGAGAAGATTGGTTGCTACCTGCCTCGGTCGTATTTCGAAAATGAAGCAAGGTTTGATCAGGAATGAGCGCCGTAATAAATGCTGCCATCGTCGTCGATTTACCTGCACCATTTCCACCCGACAGTGTGGTTACCAGTCCATCTATATCAAATGTACGAGCGAAGAAGCCGTTCCAATTGACCATAGTTAGTGATTGATATTTACCTCTTTCAATCATGCTTCATTCTCTTCTGTTGTTTCTTGGTCTAGTTTTTCATTCATGTCTTCTTGCTCTTCTAGCAGGCTGCCTTGACTTGGCTCTTTAGTATGAACTACCGCTTCTCCATCACGAATAAGGCGTAGTTGTGCTTCTCGCACATCATCACCCACTCTGACCTCTGCGCCAAAACGAAATACAGATTCACTGATACTAAACTTACCGGTTTCCCCGATATTAATTACCATTCCGAGACGGCGTAATCGGCGCAAAGAAGTACGAACTTTTTCAAAGAGCTTTTCTTTATCAAGGTCAGAACCAGAAGCCCGATTGGTGACCAGCTTCATAAGTTTGGACTCATCAGCGAGAGACAATAGTTCTTCATACAGCTCTTGATTGGTAAAAATCCCCTCGTGCGCCAATCGTTCAGGACTTAAATAGAGAAAACAAAGCACCTTGCCAACCAACATATCGAGCTCTGAAAGCACGCTACGTCCAATAAGAGAAGTAGAACGAGGCCTGAGATAGAAGAAGCCTTCCGGTGCTTTAACTAGCTCCGTGTTATAGCGTTGATAGAATGCTCCGAGCTCCAACTCGAAATCAGACAGCAAAGCGTGATTGTCAAGATCGTCACTCGACACATGACGTCCCGCTCTTAACATGCTGTCTAATGCTGGAAACAAAGGATTGGAAATTGCTTTTGCCAGTTTTTCTGACATAAATTCGTTAGTATCTGTCGATAACATTTGCTTGTACCTTTGCACCAAAATCATTAATCATTTGCCAATCGGGCTGAACCGCGTGGTAATCGGACTCAGAATAGCCGAGCCTCACGGCTTGATCGATGATTATTCGTGCTAAATCAAAATGGTGAGTCTGGGGATGTTTGGCAAGGTAATCACGAAGTACCGAACCCAAGTCAATAGGCGCAGCCTGCTCTTTATGTAGTTTTAGCATCCCCGAAATACGTTCTGACAACTCATCGTTTACCTGTTGAAATTCTTCATATTCAACATCCATGGGGACTTGTCCTGTGACTTCATCATCACGGAGCACTAACGCTTCATCTCTCAGGTCAGATAAACGCTCTGCATCCGCATAGGTCAGAAACCAAGGTCCATCAAAGTAGTCTTTCACTGACTGACGTAATCTGGCGCTAAATGCTCGGTTTTTGTCCATATCGATTGCCGTACGAATGAACTTATGCACATGCCTGTCGTAACCGATCCAAAGATCTATGGTTTGTTGTCCCCAACTGGTGATTCTGTCGAGTTTCATTTGTAAGGAAAAAAGAGCTTCGGCAACAAATTCTAATTCTTCATCGTCATATATCAATTCTTGAATATCGAGTATCTGTGTTTGTAATTCATCGCCTGCGGCTTGAAGCGTATCTTGTAATTCTCTTAATGTGCTTGAAGTCTCCGAAAGTAGCTGTTCGCAATTATTAATAGCTTCACGCCAATCTTTATTAAGTAGCTCGGCGATCTGCTCTTTGACTAATTGCTGTTGTTCGTCCATCACGCGCTGATTTAAGTCAATCTGATCAAAAATTTCACCAACCGAGTACTTCAGAACACCATAGACATTTTTACGCCAATGTTCGACTGTACCCCCAGAACGGGCCTGCTCAATCGCTTTTGCCATCTCATCGGCAACCATAGAAAGCTGAATAGATAACTTGAGTTTTGAAAATGCGCGGTGACGGACGTAATAGTCGGTAATTCCAACCGCCAAGGGCGATAGTCTGTAGATGCTTGCACCGTCATTAATCTCGCTGGTAAAGCGACTCATAAGTTTCTGACTGACCATTTCATTAATGACGTTATTGGCACGGAAAGGAGAAGTGTCTTCATTACCCTTAAACATTCGAGTTACAATCTGAAAAGCATCATGCAGCTCTCCTTCTCCTAACTCCTCATCGAACCTTTCATTGCTTAAGACAGCAACAGCGATCAGAAATGCTAGTCGCTCAGTAGACAAGTTCAATGAAAAATCATGTTGCTTAATCCAACCAACAAATTCATCAATGGAATGCTCTGCAACATCTAGAGTTGTTTCACTCATTATTTTTCCTACTGTTTATCTTTTTGAGCCCATACATGGATGTAACGGCCCATCGAGAGGTATGGTTCTTTTCTACACAATTGCTGTTCAAGAGCCAGTACCTCTTCATCCTGATAATCGCCAGTGTATTCCATGTTGCCAATGTAATCACTAAAGCAACGAATACCTGACTTACCACAAATGGTAAAACCGGCGTCTTCAACCCACTTATACACTTCTTCCGGTTTTAGGCCTTTTTGCGGCTGTAATTTAAATCTTTTTCTGTGTGGCATACCTTCCAATATATGGGGAATGTTGCCACAAACGACATTCTTATAGACCAGGCCATGATGGTTATAAAACATGATGGAGATTGTCCCCCCTAACTTTACCTGCTCTAATACTTTAAGCAGGGCTTGCTTGGGTTCAACCAACCATTCCATGACTGCATGAAAAAGAACGAGGTCAAATTTACCCTTCAGGTGTTGACCCATCGACTGAACTGGTGAATGAATAAAACGATACTGCTCAAGCAAGTTGTTTTTTTCAATCTCCTGTCGAGCTAGCAGCAGCATTTCCGAAGATAGATCACATAACGTTACCTGATGTCCGAGATGCGCAAGTTTTTGTGACAGCTGAGCTAAGCCCCCTCCGGCATCTAGTACATTCAAACTGTTCAAAGATGGAGCCATTGTTGCGAGAATGGTTTGAAGATCCTCCCAAACAATGACTTGGCGAATTTCACCTTTGTCTGAGCCATAAATATTTTTTGCAAATTTGTGGGCGATATCGTCGAAATTACGGTCTTCGTTCACTGCAGCATGAGTTATTATATCTAATCGTGCTGCTATTCTGTCATAAGGAAAGCAGGAATAAAGAGGCTTTCTCTTAAAATCTAATCAATTGATGTTTTTTCGGGCTATTTTTTTATGTTTGAGCTGAAAAAGGTTATCTCGTGTTTGCTAATGCCGCTTCCGGCTATGTTAATCATCGGCCTCTTGGGGCTGATGCTTATCATGTTCACCCACAAGCAAAAGACAGGTTGTGTTATCGTACTGTTTTCTTTCATTGGACTGTTCTTGGCTTCTTTCCAACCAATTTCTTCACGTTTGTTAATGCCGCTAGAGCGCCAATATACGGCTTTCTTCCCTATTGATGAGCCGATAGATTACGTTATGGTTCTTGGTAGTGGTCATATCGTTGATGATAAAATTCCCCCGACTTCAGAACTCAGTCGATCTGGATTGATGCGCCTAGCAGAAGGCATTAGAATTTTGCGTATGTATCCAGGCTCTAAGCTTATTCTATCGGGCTACGCTGCTGGCTCTGATGTGAGTAACGCAAGAATGATGGCAAAGGTAGCGCTCGCTCTGGGAGTTGCGAAGCCAGATATCATTTTGCTTGAAACAGCGAAAGATACATGGGAAGAAGCGAGGCAGGCCGCTGCATTTGTTAACAATAAAAATCTCATTGTGGTTACATCGGCCAGCAACATGAAAAGAGCTTTGAACGAATTTTACTCTGCAGGATTAAAACCATACCCAGCACCGACCAATTACCTTGCACAGAAAAATATCGATACACCCTGGGTTAAATACACACCTAAGAGCACTTATCTGGAACAAACTGAATTATATTGGCACGAAACACTTGGCAGAATATGGCAAAACCTTAGAGATTGGGCCACGAGCTATGAGGAACAGGCGATACAATCCTCTGAAAGCCGAAT
>NZ_AEIU01000007.1 GCF_000165125.1 Vibrio caribbeanicus ATCC BAA-2122
CTTCTAATCTTTTACGTGAGTATGCATTGGGCTTTAATAGCTACGTTGTGGATGGGCAGTGGACTCTCAATATTGACTATCACCCACAGCAGTTTACAGCCGAAGATATCAAGGCGCTAGCAAGCAGTTATCAGCAAGTCTTAGAAAAGCTCATCAATCACTGCTTACAAGCCCCCGGTAGTTACACACCGTCTGATTTTCCATTACTGTCACTCACCCAAACACAAGTGGACCATTTACAAACAGAGTACCCTTTTTTAGAAGATCTCTATCCCAGCACGGCTATGCAGCAGGGACTGTTGTTTCATTCCAGTTTGGAACCAGACAATGGGCAGTATGAGACGCAGCTTAAATTTAAACTGACAGATCTAGATAGTGATCGCTTTAAAGAGAGCTGGGAGCAGTTGGTGGCGTAACCATGCTATTTTTAGAACGGCATTCACGACGGTTGAAGGGCAAAATCAAATACAGGTTGTGAGTGCTCATGCTCATTTGCCTTGGCACCAGTATGACTGGCGCCGCTTGAGTGCAGACCAACAACAGCAGCAACTTCGAAACCTGTTGGATCAGGGACATTGTTCATTACCTGAACAAGCACCACTGATGAGCGGCCATTTGGCTCAAATTGGAGAAAGGGAATATTGGTTTGTTTGGCAGCACCATCACGCGCTATTAGACGGTTGGTGTTTACCTATCGTCTTCAAAGAGTTGATGGTGCGTTATCAAGCGTTAGTCACGCAAAGTTCACCTAAATTACCAACCGCTCGACCTTACAAAGACTATATTGCCTGGTTAGGGTGTCAGGACCAAAACACAGCTGAACATTACTGGCGTACTTATCTGGAAGGGTTCAGTGAGCCGATACAGGTCCAAATAGGTGACCCACAGACAAGTGGTTCATCATGTTCACAAGAATGCCATTTGACACTCAGCCGTGAACTGACTCAGCAGTTAGAGCATCAAGCTCAACAGTATCAAGTGAGCCTCAACCTTTGGTTGCAACTGGGTTGGGGGCTATTACTTAGCCATTACAGCGGTAGCCAAGACATTGTTTTTGGTAGTACTCGTTCAGGTCGCCCGAGTAGCCTTCCTGGTGTTGAAGACATGTTGGGTCTCTTCATTAATAGCCTGCCTGTACGTCTTAAACTGTCTTCGACAACGCAATTGCAAGCCGCTCTTAGCCAATTGAAACAAGCACAGACAGATCAAGAGGACTTTAGCTTTACATCATTAGTGGATGTGCAGCGTTGGAGCGATGTTCCAGCTGGGCAGGGG
>NZ_AEIU01000006.1 GCF_000165125.1 Vibrio caribbeanicus ATCC BAA-2122
CCTCTGCGCTGACCGCAGTATTGAGATGATGATTGGGCTTTTGGGGATACTAAAAGCCGGAGGTGCTTATGTACCTTTAGACCCAAGTTATCCGAGCGATCGCCTTAGTCATATGATCGAAGACAGTGGTGTGGAGTTAGTCATCACCCAGCAGCACCTCATTGATAGCTTACCCAAAGGCTCTGTTCAATCGTCATACCGCACCATCGTATTGAATAGCGGAGAGGTTCAGCAGCAACTCAGCCATTATGTTCAAGAAAATATTGATCCAGCGCTGATAGGCTTAACTTCGAAGCATCTGGCGTATGTGATTTACACTTCAGGGTCAACGGGCAGGCCGAAAGGGGTGCTACAGACACACCGAATGCTCGTCAACTTAATGCAGCATCAACAGCTCTCAGGAGCCTTGGTCGACCCTTATAGAAGCTTGCAATTAACAAGCTTTGGCTTTGATGTCGCCGCTCAGGAAATATTCACAGCACTAACAACCGGAGGCAGTTTGCATCTAGAACAAGCAGATTTACGTCTGGATATTCCGAGGCTGTATGATTTTATAAATGAGCAGCGCATTGAGCGCCTATTCGTTGTACCGGCTGTTTTATCGTTATTGACGGATTACATCACGAAAAATGAGCGAGCGTTACCGCACATTAAAGAGGTTATAACGGCCGGTGAGGCGTTAATATTAGGTGTTAGCCTTTGCGAGTTTTTTAATCGGCATACAAACTGCCGCTTATTTAATCATTATGGCCCGACTGAAACTCATGTGGTTACTCTATGTGAGGTGACAGACTTCCAACATGTAGGAAGCGCTGCATCCATCGGCCAACTTTTAGGTAATACAGAAGGCTATGTATTTTCACCAGAGCAACAGCTTGTGCCCTTCGGTGTACCCGGTGAGCTTTACATCAGTGGTGTAGGCTTAGCTCGCGGCTACCTCAAGCGCCTAGAGCTCACCGCTGAAAAGTTTATTGCTCACCCCTTTAGCGATGATCCAGAAGCGCGCTTATATCGCACCGGTGACTTGGTGCGTTGGCTGCCCGATGGCAATCTCGCCTTTTTGGGACGTTTGGATCATCAGGTCAAAATCCGTGGGTTTAGGATTGAGTTGGGAGAAATCGAGTCTCAACTGTTGCGTGAACCGAGCGTTAAAGAAGCAGTAGTGTTAGCCCGAGAAGATCGTTGTGGTGACAAACGCCTAGTGGCTTATGTCACAGCTGCTGAGACGCCTGAGGCTTTTGACGAAGACGTGCTGATTGAGTCACTCAGGCAAAGTTTAAAAACTGTACTGCCCGATTATATGGTGCCCTCGGCTTTTGTGGTATTGGAGCAGTTGCCATTAACACCCAACGGTAAAGTCGATCGTAAGGCTTTACCTGAGCCGGATTTAGCTCAGGTGAGCGGGGCTTATGAAGCCCCGCAAAGCCTCACCGAAGCGCGTTTAGCGGAGCTTTGGCAGACACTGCTCCACCTAAACTCGCCCGTTAGCCGTGATGCGCATTTCTTTGAGCTCGGTGGGCACTCGTTATTGGCGATGAAGCTGGTTGCAGCGATTAATGATACGTTTTCGACGAATCTATTGATTAAAACCATTTTTTCTAACAGCTACTTGTATCAACTTGCCGAGCAAATTGATAACCACCATTCAAAAGAAAATGTATGGCAGCCGCTTGTGGAAATGCATTCAAACGATGAGAGCATGAAGAGCTTACCTATTGTCTATACAGTGCCAGGGGCAGGTGGTTCAAGTGCCGCTTATCAAGCATTGGCTAAAGCACTGGAACCGTATGCGAAAGTCGTTGTGTTAGAGCCCAAAGGTATAGCTGGTGATCAGGCACCACATAAAAACTGGGCTGAAATGTTGGACGAATATACGGAGGAGATACAGCGCTATCAACCTAATGGGCCGTACTGGCTATGTGGTCATTCTTATGGTGCTAGAGTCGTTTTTGAAATAGCGCTCAGGCTGGAAACACAAAACAAAGAGGTAAACTGCATCCTACTTGATGCTGAACTCTGTGGCGTCATGGCGGAGGACATGCCTGAAGATACGCTAAGTACAGAAGAAAAAGTGCTTAACGTGATGCAAGAGTTTCTCGATGTGACTGTTACTCCTTTTGGCTCATTGAGTCAGGAGCAAGCGAAAGCGGAATTGATTCAATTGATGACAAACGCCGGCTTGATTTCACAAGAAAGGGGGACACGACAAGTAGAAGCCATATTGGATATATACAACATTCAGGAAGAAATCAGTATTAATTATCGAGCGATCCAGTCGATTGATGGGCCATTGACGTTGCTGTATAGCAAGGAGTCTTTCTCTCAAGAAAGCCTTTTGAAGGTTCATGAATCACACGGAAAACTCAGTCAAAAAGGTTTCTCATGTTATCCAGTGGAAGGTACACACGTTTCTATGCTCAGGCCGCAACATGTGCATAGTATCGCTAGCTCTGTTCGTGACTTAATTCACGCCAATAGCATTGGAGCAATCATGGAGTAATAATTTACATATACCCTAAAAATCGAAATACTCAGTAGCCACTTGTTAAGTTGGCTACTGAGTTAACTAATACCTACAGAAAAATAGGTCAACACCCTAATTCAATCGTGGGCGTGTGCTAAATCTGCCCATACAGAAAAGGCGAACCAAATGGTTCGCCTTTTTGTTATTTGAGCTAGTTTCCAACTGAGTTATTAGTGACCCTAAGAGGTCTTAATCTTCGTAGCTCTCAATGCTTGGGCATGAACAAATTAGATTACGGTCGCCGTATACGTTGTCTACGCGGTTCACCGTTGGCCAGTACTTCCAAGATTTGGTTGCGGGTGATGGGAAACAACCTAACTCGCGAGAGTATGGGCGATCCCAGTCTTGTGCAGCCAAATCAGCTTGGGTGTGCGGCGCGTTAACTAACGGGTTGTTGTCTAGCGGCCATTCACCTTGGTGTACTTTGGTCATCTCTTCGCGGATAGCGATCATTGCGTCACAGAAACGGTCCAACTCTTCCAAATCTTCAGATTCGGTCGGCTCAACCATTAGCGTGCCTGCAACAGGGAATGACATGGTTGGTGCGTGGAAACCGTAGTCCATTAAACGCTTAGCGATGTCTTCTTCACTGATGCCCGTCTCTTCTTTTAGCGGTCGAATATCGATAATACATTCGTGCGCCACACGGCCATTGTTACCGCGGTAAAGAACAGGGTAGTGTGGTAGTAAACGTTCCATCACATAGTTGGCACTCAGAATCGCCACTTTAGTTGCGTCTGTTAGACCTGCTTCACCCATCATGGCAATGTAAGCCCATGAGATAGGTAGGATAGAAGCACTACCTAGATCGGCAGCAGCAACCGCAAAGTCTGTCCCTTCTACACCGTTTTCGATGTGACCTGGTAGGAATGGTGCAAGGTGTGACTTAACACCGATAGGACCCATACCTGGACCACCACCACCGTGCGGGATACAGAAGGTTTTGTGCAAGTTAAGATGCGATACATCCGAGCCAATGAAGCCAGGTGAAGTAAGGCCAACTTGAGCGTTCATGTTGGCACCATCAAGGTAAACCTGACCGCCAGCTTGATGAACCATGTCACACACTTCCATCACCTGTTCTTCGTACACACCGTGTGTAGAAGGGTAGGTGATCATGATGCTGGCTAGGTTATCTTTGTGCTTCTCGATCTTGTCCGCCAAGTCGCTCACATCGATGTTACCTTCATCATCACATTTCACGATAACCACTTTCATCGACATCATAGACGCGGTGGCTGGGTTTGTTCCGTGTGCAGAGCTTGGGATCAAACAAACGTTACGGTGACCTTCGCCGCGGCTCTCGTGGTAGCGTTGAATAGCGATGAGACCGGCATACTCACCAGATGCACCTGAGTTAGGCTGAAGTGAGAAAGCATCGTAGCCTGTGATTTCACACAGTTTCTCTTTCAGATCTTTGGCAAGAGCGGCATAGCCTGCGGCTTGCTCGACGGGTGCGTAAGGGTGAATCGCGCCAAATTCAGGCCAAGTTACTGGGATCATCTCAGCAGCAGCGTTGAGTTTCATGGTACAGCTGCCAAGTGGGATCATACCGTGCGTCAGTGAGAAATCTTTGTTCTCAAGCTGCTTAAGGTAGCGCATCATCTGAGTTTCACTGTGGTGAGTGTTAAACACAGGGTGCGTTAGGTATTTCGAGGTGCGGCGCAGTCCTTCAGGAATTGCGGCAAACTCATTGGTTTCGATTTCTGCTGATAGCGCTTCAACACTTTCGTTAACACCAAACACTGCGAATAGGGCAGCGATGTCATCGGTTGTGGTGGTTTCATCGCAGCTTATACCAAGCTGACCATCAAGTTTACGCAGGTTAAGATCCGCATCTTGTGCTTTCGCATAAAGCGCGTCAGTCTTGTCGCCTGTGTTTAGCGTGATGGTGTCAAAGAAGCTATTGTGTGCAAGTTCAAAGCCTGATTTTGTCAGACCTGCAGCGAGAATTGCCGTCATGTGGTGTGTGCGACGTGCAATGGTACGTAGGCCTTCTGCACCGTGGAACACAGCATAAAAAGACGCCATGTTGGCAAGTAAAGCTTGCGCTGTACAAATGTTTGAGGTCGCTTTCTCACGGCGAATGTGCTGCTCACGGGTTTGCATCGCCATACGCAGTGCTTGCGTACCTTTTGAATCGATAGAAACACCGATGATACGACCTGGCATGGTGCGCTTGTGTTTGTCACGAGTTGCCATAAAGGCTGCGTGTGGACCACCGTAACCCATAGGAACGCCGAAACGCTGCGCTGAGCCTATTACGATATCTGCGCCCATTTCACCAGCAGGCTTAATTAGAGCAGAAGCAAGTAGGTCAGTCGCAACAGCAACGATAGTCTTGTTCGCTTGCGCTTTTGCGATGACGTCCGTCATGTCACGAACTTCACCTGTCGTGCCTGGGTATTGGATCAATGCACCAAACACGTCTTGTTCAGGCAGTGAATCTACTGGACCAATTTGAACAGTAAAACCAATGTAGTGAGCGCGGGTTTTTACTACTTCAATCGTTTGTGGATGCACATCATCAGCAACGAAGAAAACGTCGCTTTTGCTCTTACCTGCACGCTTACAAAGCGTCATGGCCTCTGCAGAAGCGGTAGCTTCATCAAGTAGGGATGCGTTGGCGATTTCCATACCTGTTAAGTCCATCACCATTTGCTGGAAGTTAAGCAAAGATTCAAGACGGCCTTGTGAAATCTCAGGCTGATAAGGGGTGTAAGCTGTGTACCACCCTGGGTTTTCTAGTACGTTACGCAAAATAACGTTTGGCGTGAACGTGTTGTAGTAACCTTGGCCGATAAAAGTGCGTTTAACCTGGTTTTGATCAGCAAAGACTTTCATCGCCGCTAACATGTCGGTTTCGCTTTTTGCTTCAGCAAGCGTCATCGGTTGTTTTAGGCGAATTTGTTCAGGAACAGTTTCATCAATCAGAGCTTCAAGGCTGTCTGACTTGATGGCATCCAACATTTTTTGTTGGTCAGATTTGTTCGGTCCGTTGTGGCGAGCAACGAACTCGTTTTGTGTGCTGAGGCTTTGAAGTAATTCAGTCATTGTCCTTTACCTACTTCGTTGTTCGGGTAATGGATATCATTACTGATATATCTAATTATACGTCCGAACTTAGAAAAAAAGCTGCCACCCTGAATGGGGACAGCTTTTTATTTATCCTAATTACTCATCTTCGATAGAGTTTAGGTACTCATCTGCATCTTTTAGATCGTCAAGTTCAGCGGCATCAGACATCTTCACTTTAACAATCCAGCCACCTTCGTATGGCTCTTCGTTGATCAGCTCTGGGCTGTCTTCTAAATCTTCATTAATTTCTACGATAGTGCCTGTAATAGGTGCGTAGATATCTGAAGCAGCTTTTACGGATTCTACCAAGGAGAAACCTTCTCCTGCATCAATCTCATCGTCTACATCAGGCAGGTCAACGAATACAACGTCACCCAGCATCTCTTGAGCATGCTCTGAAATACCGATAGTCACGGTGCCGTCACCATTGTTACGTACCCACTCGTGGCTGTCTGCAAATTTCAGTGTTTTATCCATTGCTAATCTCCAAAATCATTTTGTTTACATTGTTTATTGGTATAGTGGGAAGCGAGCACACAATTCTTTTACTTCTTTGCGAACGCGTTGCTCAACTTCTGGGTTTCCTTCAGGATTCTCGACCAATCCATCCAGAACATCGCCGATCCAGTTACCAATGAGTTTGAATTCTTCAGCGCCAAAGCCGCGGCTAGTTCCCGCAGGCGTACCTAAACGTATGCCCGATGTAATCATAGGCTTCTCTGTGTCAAATGGAATTCCATTTTTATTACATGTGATCCCTGCACGCTCTAGCGCATCCTCTGTCACGTTTCCTTTCAGACCTTTAGGACGAAGATCAACCAACATAAGGTGTGTATCTGTACCGCCAGTGACAATGTCACAACCGCGAGTTTGTAATACTTCGGCAAGAACTTTTGCGTTCGTTCTTACTGATTCAATGTAGTTGCTGAATTCTGGTCCCAATGCTTCACCGAAGGCCACTGCTTTAGCTGCAATAACGTGCATCAGTGGTCCACCTTGAAGCCCCGGGAATACTGCAGAATTAATTTTTTTACTGATGTCTTCGTGGTTGGTCAAAATCATGCCGCCACGTGGACCACGCAGTGTTTTGTGTGTAGTTGTAGTTACAACGTGCGCGTGAGGCAGTGGGCTTGGGTGTGCGCCTGTCGCAATAAGACCGGCAATGTGCGCCATATCAACTAACAGTAGAGCGCCAACTTCGTCTGCGATCTCACGGAATTTGGCAAAATCAATAACACGCGGGATGGCACTACCGCCAGCGATGATCATTTTTGGTTGATGTTCTTTTGCAAGCGCACGAACATCTTCGTAGTTGATTTCAAGTGTCTCGCGATCAACACCATATTGAACAGCATTAAACCATTTACCGGATAGAGCAGGGCGGGCACCGTGTGTTAGGTGACCACCAGCGTCAAGCGACATCCCTAAAATCGTATCGCCAGGTTGAAGCAGTGCAAGCTTAACAGCACCGTTAGCTTGAGCACCTGAATGTGGTTGAACGTTTGCGTACTCACAGTTGAAGAGTTTTTTTGCGCGTTCGATAGCGATTGCTTCAACAGTGTCAACATGCTCACAGCCACCGTAGTAACGACGACCTGGGTAACCTTCGGCGTACTTATTAGTTAAACACGTGCCTTGCGCTTGCATAACAGCTTTAGAAACAATATTTTCTGAAGCAATCAGCTCGATTTGTTCATTTTGACGGGTGAACTCTGCTTGAATGCCTGCGAAAACGGCATCGTCAGTAGCAGCAAGGTTGGTGGAGAAAAAGTTCTCTAAGCTGTGGTTTTGAAACGGTTTGTTCATGGTAGATGACCTTCCATTCGTAACGAGATTATTATCAAAGTTCTATTCTCGTTATTTCTTACTTTTCTGTCTGCTCTGACGAGTACTAAAGCCAAAACAGGGTGAATATCCTTGTCCATCAGTTGATGGAAGAAATCAACATCAAACATCATTTTGCTTGTGCTGTGTTTCGTTACTAACATCTCTACAACTAACAAGTCGGTAACATAACTGCTGCGCTACAAACAATCAACTAAAAATTTCCTATTGGAAACAAGGTTTCCAATTTTGTGCCCGAGAGCACGCTTTATCTCTAAAATGTCTCTTTCTTCCCTAACTGGCATGGTGCACAATTAAAGAAGAATAGGAAGTCGCACTGCATATAGAAGAGGGAAGTATGCCTGAAGGTATTTTAGATGATTATCCATCACTGACATTAGCCAAAGAGTCAGTCGATGAAAACATCGAACCGTTAAAGCTTGGGTATCGAATTAAAGAGATTCGAGGCAAGCTTGGTATCACCCTTGAAGAGGCCAGCCAGAGAACTGGACTTGCTCGCTCTACGCTAAGCAAAATAGAAAACGAACAGATTTCACCTACCTTTCAAGCGATGCAAAAATTGGCATTAGGCTTGCAGATAGATATGCCTCAACTGTTTGAACCACCGAGAAAAAAAGTGGCTACAGGCCGTAGAGATATGACGCGTTCGAATCAAGGAAAACCTCATCCAACGCAAACTTATGAGCATGAATTGCTTGCGACCCAATTGTCGAATAAAAAGATGATGCCGTTCAAAAGTCGCATTCATGCACGCAGCTTTGATGAGTATTCTGACTGGGTCAGGCATGATGGTGAAGAGTTCTTATTAATCCTATCTGGCTCGGTAATGTTTTATTCTGAGTTTTACGAACCTGTTGAAATGTTTGCAGGTGATAGCGTGTATTACGACGCGAATATGGGCCATATGCTTATCTCAACCAGTGATGATGATGCCCACATTTTATGGGTTACTGCTAAATAAGTAGCATCACACCTTTAATTTCTTATAGTGAAGGCAAACGTTTACTTCGTTTTGGTCAACGAAGTAATGTTTGCTATGTCCTTCCTTCTTTTTAATCTCTGTTGTGAATATGATGTTAAATGTCACATTTTGAGTGCCAGATTGTGGGTTGTAAGTGCAAAAAACTTCAACTCATGTTTATTATTGGAAACAAGGTTTCCTTGTAGGGAAAATCTAACCAGATTAAATGGAGACAACAATGACTCAAGAACTACTAAAAACACCTCTACACGCACTTCATGTCGAAGCTGGTGCGAAGATGGTCCCTTTTGCTGGGTATGATATGCCAGTTCAATATAAGCTGGGTGTTAAAAAAGAGCACCTGCACACTCGTGATGCGGCAGGTCTTTTCGATGTTTCCCACATGGGGCAACTACGTTTGCACGGGGCGGGCGCGGCTGCGTTTCTTGAGTCTCTTGTGCCAGTTGATATTATCGATCTGCCATCTGGTAACCAACGCTACGCCTTCTTTACTAACGAGCAGGGCGGCATAATGGACGATCTTATGGTTGCAAACCTCGGTGATCATCTCTTCGTTGTGGTTAATGCTGCATGTAAAGAGCAGGATATCAGTCACCTACAAGCGCACCTTCCACAAGGTGTTGAGCTTGAGGTAATTGATGACCGTGCTTTACTGGCGTTGCAAGGCCCTAAAGCAGTAGATGTTTTGGCACGTTTTAATTCAAGCGTTGCTGAAATGCTGTTTATGGATGTGAAAAAACTTGAGATTTTGGGTGTTGAGTGCATCGTAAGTCGTAGCGGTTATACCGGTGAAGATGGTTACGAAATCTCTGTACCTAATGAGAAAGCTGAAGAGTTAGCGGACAAGCTTACCGCAGAAGAAGAAGTGGAGTGGATTGGTCTTGGAGCTCGTGATTCTCTTCGTTTAGAGTGTGGACTTTGCCTATACGGTCATGATCTGGACACAACAACCACTCCTGTTGAAGCAAGCCTTTTATGGGGTATTCAAAAAGTTCGTCGTACAGCGGGTGAGCGCGCCGGTGGTTTCCCAGGTGCAGATATCATTTTGGAGCAAATTGAGACAAAAGACGTTTCGAGAAAACGCGTTGGCCTTGTAGGACAAACCAAAGCCCCCGTTCGTGAGGGTGCAGAACTCTTTGACAGTGAAGGAAGTAAAGTAGGTATTGTAACCAGTGGTACGGCAGGCCCTAATGCGGGTAAGCCAGTTTCTATGGCCTACGTTCGTGCTGATTTAGCAGCCATTGGCACTGAGCTTTTTGCTGACGTTCGTGGTAAACAATTGCCTATGACAATCGAGAAAATGCCTTTCGTTCCTCAACGTTATTATCGTGGCTAACGAGTATTTTCTCGTACGACCAAAAAGCCCGATGAGCGGGCTTTTTTTTGGTCTTTGGTATTGTTCTTGCTGTTAAAAACCGAACTTTATGTTATCAATATTATGTGACGAGTAATGAGCTAAATGCATTATCATTTGTTAGAATAAAGGGATTAGATCACTCCAAGGATGAGGTTATGGCACTGAAAAAATTGTTTTTATTGCTTGTCTTTTCGCCCCCCGTTTTGTCAGACAATATAACGTCTCGTATTGCCAACGGATCCGATGTGTCCGATTTTAACGACTTTTCCGCATTTGGAAGTCTCTTTGTGGACAACGGTGCCACTTTGAATGGCCCTTATTGTGGTGCTACATTTATCAACGATCAATGGGTTCTGACCGCTGCACATTGTATCTATGGTGATGACAATAGCATGCTCTATACAACGGTTGCTTATCAACTAAGAGATAAATCTAATTATTCGAGCAGCACAATTTCCAAACCAAGAGCTCTTGAGTTTTATTATCCTGACAATTACATCAATAGCGAGTCATTTGGCTTACCCAATGATATTGCTCTTATCAAGCTCGAAACCAGTGCAAGCGGAGCTAGCGATCACAGTAGCCTCTTCGACTTATCTGCTGCGGGTATTGCGCTGCCTCTCGATGGTAACTACATAGCAATTGGGCATGGAAATACTGAAGCAACAAAGACCACCAACATACTTCAACAGACTAGCTTGACCAAGACCACCACCACAGATTGTAACAATGCTTTTCGACCAAACGTGACAGATAACCAGTTGTGTTTCACCGGGGTATTGTCAGGGGCGTATCGGAATGGCGCGTGCAGTGGTGATTCTGGTGGGCCAATCTATAGAAGTAATGGAGGGAGTTTCATTCAAGTGGGTGTTACCAGTTTCGGCCCCAAAGGGGCTTGCGGTGTAACGGGTGGTACCGAGATAACTTCCGTCTATACTAAAATCCATGCATACAAAAGCTGGATAGACAGTGTAATGGCAGGCTCGGTAACACCTAAAGCTTATGTAACGACTGTTGATGGTCAAAGACAATTAGTCAAAAATACTCAGACCCCTGCTGCTAACAGCGATGATGGCGGGAGCTTGGGATTCATCCCACTGTTGTTATCTTTGTTCCTTATCTCTTACCGTAGATTTACTTGTGGTACACGCAAACTTATTTGAACTCGTCATACATTGTGTTGGAGGCCAGTTATTCCTCCAGCACGGCGACTAATTTTTTAGCACTATTTTATGCCTATTTTAATTTTCTCAGCCACATCGTTATGGCAGGCTTTCCTCAACTTCGACTTTCTCTAATTGCAGAAACTTCAGTCGCCAGTTTTGTTTGGGTTGTGAACGATATTTTAAACTGCTCGTTACGAGGCTTGAGAAGATGATAAAACAGTAAAAAAATACCTCTGATATAAATTGAATTAGTTTGCTTATTGGTCAAAATCAAAAGATTTGTGCTAAACATAATCTATGTGATTCTCAATTTTATTGGTTAGCTATTCGTGTCATTGTTTGCAGATCAGCCCAAGAAAGATTCCACTTCCGACGAGAAACCACAGATTGTGGCGGAGCCATGGAAGGTATTGCTTGTTGATGATGACGAGCAGATGCATCAGGTTACGCAACTTGCGCTTTCTGGTTTTTCATTTGATGGACGTGGTCTGAATTTAATTTCAGCCTATTCAAATATCGAAGCGCAAAAGATTTTAGAGCAAAACGAAGATATTGCGCTTGCTATTGTTGATGTCGTCATGGAAAGCGAGCATGCTGGCCTTGAGCTGGTTAAATTCATTCGAGAACATCTGAATAACCATGTGATACGGGTAGTTCTCCGCACCGGTCAAGCTGGTCAGGCTCCGGAAGATTTGGTTATCCGTGAATATGAGATTGATGACTACAAAGAAAAAACTGAGCTAACGACCCAGAAACTCAGAACACTGCTGTATTCGATGTTAAGAGTGTATCGTGGCCTTTGTTTAATCGAGAAGCAAAAGGACGGACTACGCAAGGTCATTATATCGTCTGCAAAGGTTCAAAATACCACTTCTTTGCAAACCTATGCTTCAGCTGTTCTTGAACAGATGACTAGGCTTCTTAACATAGATGACTCTGCGTTCTACTGTGTGGTGCGTCCAATTTTAGATTGGGAGCAATCAAGAGCTTTAACACTTGCAGCCACTGGGAAATACGTCAATCTATATTCTGAGTGTGCGTTTAACAAATTGCCGGAGAAAGTTTCTGAGAGGCTTAAAGAGACGTTAGCCGTTGGTCAGTCAAAGTTATTTGGTGATGCGTTCGTTCTATATAGCAAAAATGAAGAGAATGTCGAGAATTTGCTCTACATCAATTTCAAACGAGAGCTATCTGAAGTCGATGTTCAACTCCTAGAAATATATATGCAGAATATTAGCCTTACCTTCGAGAATCTGGGTCTGCTAATGGATATCAAAGAAACATCGAAGGAGCTCGTATATCACCTCGCCAATGCGGTTGAAGCAAGAAGTCGTGAGACGGGAGCACACGTGCAACGCGTTTCTCTAATATCAGAGAAGCTTGCTTATTTGTATGGCCTTGATGAATCCGATGTAACCATGATTAAGCATGCCTCTCCTTTGCATGATGTTGGTAAAGTGGCCATTCCAGACGCGATATTGCATAAGCCTGGAAAGCTGACGGAAGAAGAATGGGTCACAATGAAAAAGCACGTTGAATATGGCGTGGATATCTTGAGCAAATCTCAACGTACCTTGCTAGTGACAGCGAAGGAAATAGTCGCCTTTCACCATGAAAAGTGGGATGGAACTGGATATCCCAATGGCACAAAAGGCGAAAATATACCGATAAGCGGACGTATTGTTGCTTTGGCTGATGTATTTGACGCGCTTGGCTCTAAACGCAGTTATAAAGAGCCTTGGAGTAACGAAGAAATACGCGCAGAAATTGTTAAGCAAAGAGGGCTACACTTTGACCCTAAACTAGTTGACCTGATGCTAGAGAACTGGGAACAGTTCATTTCGGTTCGAGATGAAAACCCAGATTAATCTAGGATTCTTCCGCTTCGAGGTTTAACGGTAAATTTTTGGGTACGCGTATAATAAAGCGAACGCCTTCCCCAAGCTGAGACTCGAACTTCAATTCCCCTGACAATTTCTTGTTAATCAGGTTAAAGACCAGATTAAGTCCTAAACCCGAGCCGCCTCGACCTCTTTTGCTGGTGTAAAAAGGCTCGAAAACTTTTTGATGCAAAGATGGATCAACGCCCCCACCGTTATCCTGATAATCGAAAATAATATCATCACCGTCTTCTTCATAGCTTATTGATATTTGTGGTAACTCCTGATAATCAAAGGCGTGGTTGACACTGTTTAAAACCAGATTTGAAATTACTTGAGTCAGTATGCCAGGTAAACTGTTCATCGTGACGGATTGGTCACCGCATATTTGTGGTACAACTGATATTTTTCTTGTTTCTGGTTGTAAACTTGTCATCAATGAGCACAAGACTTGGTAGACATTAAATTCGCTGCGACTTTCAGAGACTTGGTCGACAGCGGTTTGTTTAAAGTCTTTAACCAACTGTGCAGCGCGACTAATATTGTGTTCAAGCATAGTGCTGCTCGTCATCAGTCTCTCCATAAGCGACTGAAATTGCTCAGTGGTGAGGGTTTGGTTCTGAAATGCATCATTTGCTTCATGGATGACTTCTTTGATTACAGACGTCGCTGTTACAGCAATACCCAGAGGTGTATTAACCTCATGAGCAACGCCAGCAACCAAGCCACCAAGTGCTGCGAGTTTCTCCTGTTCAATCAGCTGCTTTTGTGCGCGTTCAAGTTTATCTAGGCTTTGTTTCAAATCAAAAGTTCGCTCGGCGATCAAGTGCTCAAGATTATCATTGAGATCCTCAAGCTCTATTTGTGTCAACTTGAGATCGGTGATGTTAATTGCAGTGCCTCTAAAACCAATAAACTTGTCTTCTTTGAATTGTGCCTTCGCTTTGAACATTAAGTGAAGCGTAATACAGTTAACAACAATAGTCTCTTCACAATGAGAAAAGTCATTTTGGTGCCTTAAATACTCTCGTAGTTGATAACAACTAGATAAGGGTTTGAGTGCAATTAGCTTAGGCTTCTGATCCATTTCAATGTCCAGCGAAAATTGCATGCTTTCGGAGCAATAAACCAATTCACCGATTTCATTCACTTCCCACAGCCAGTCGGAAGAGATATGAGCAAAGTCACTGAGCTTTTTTTTCTCTTCATGCACTTTTCTGTAGAGATAATCAAAACCGTGCACCAGCTTGTTGACCTCTTCGGCTAGCTGTCCGAGCTCATCGTCTCGTCTTGCCAGCCAACTTGTCTTTTTGAACGCAAGCTGTTTTGGTGGTTCTATGGGGTTGTAATGGCGCAGATAATGTCCAATTTCGAAGGTTCTCCGGTTTACCGCATGGTTAAACACTAGCAACATAAGAGACACAACAATGATCGTTTTTACGCTATTTACCACGAGATAATAAGCCGCTTGCCATGCAAGAGCTTGATAGATGGCTTCATTATTGGTTTGCATGATCATTTGTCCGATGTCGACAGAATGCGAGCCATCAGATGATAGAAATGTTAACGTGAATTGCTTTTCAGTGTAGTTGGTTGTGAGTTTTTCTCCTGCTTCAAAAGTAAACACGTCGCTCTTGATACACAGATAGTCTACTTTTGGTAGGAGAACTAGGGAATCTAGCTCCCTTTGTAAATGAGCAACATCGAACTCCCAAAGCGTGGTACTGATGAGAGGGCCGTGAATTTCTTTGATTTCATGATAACGCTGATCAATCTCGCTAAATTCTTTATCGTATTGCCAAGAGAGTTGGAGTAATGTTTTCAAGACAGTGATGACGCCACTTATAATAACCAGCACCAGAAAAATACGCTTTCCGAGTTGGCTGTTGAATGAAGAAGTAATGTCTTTTTTAAATTGGCTCATCTCATCTATCTACGAAATTAAGGTTATTCTTGAGTATAGACATTATTATCAGCCTTGAATTTGAACAGAAGGTGGAGAGTTACTGTAATGCAACTACAATAATAGAGGGTTAAGTTGTTATGTTTATCAAATAATGACTATAGTCAGTCTGTAGCAGTTAAACATGGCGAGATAAAAAACAAGTGGCATCCATTAGACAATCATAACGCTGAGTCACTTGCTACATAATAGTGATGCGGTGTGGCAAAAGTTGTAGAATTTTGAAGCAGGACGGCGTATTCGATTTACAAATCATCGAATTATGGTTAAAAAGAACGAAAGTATTAGTGATAGATGACGATAATAAGTAGTGATTAAATTGCGAAAGATGAATTATGACTGGGATACTAACTGAAAGCGGCACTAATGAACTCGAAATCATTGAGTTTCACCTGTTTAAGAAGTTGCCTGATGGCAGCCAGAAGACATGTTACTACGGTATCAACGTTGCCAAAGTCCGAGAGGTAATACAGGTGCCGGAAACAACGGACTACCCAAATGCTCAGCCCCACATGATAGGTGTGTTTTCATCAAGGGACGTATTGACTCCGCTAGTGGATTTAGCCGGCTGGCTTGGGGTACCTACAGAGAAAGAGCTGACAAGGAAGTTCGTTATTGTCACAGATTTTAACGATATGACTAACGGCTTTTTAATCGATAGTATCAGTCGAATACACAGAATTTCGTGGAATGATGTTGAGTCTCCTAGCCAATTTTTAGAAGCAGGAGAACAGGACTGCGTTGTTGCTGTTGTGCGACAAGAACGTAATCTGATAATGATATTAGACTTCGAGAAGATCATTGCTGACATCAACCCTGAACTCAGTATGGAAAAATACGATGTCACAATGGACAAAAATGTCGATCTTAATCAGCGTATGGTTGCTAAACGGAACGCTAAGACTATTCTCATTGCTGAAGATTCGGCTTTCATACGCTCGATGATTCAAGATACGCTCAGTTCAGCGGGTTATAACATCATCGCATGTAAAGACGGTGGAGAAGCGCATGAGAAATTCATGAGTATCGTCGAGGTAGCGAAAAAAGAGGATGTTCCTGTCAGTGAGTTCGTCAACGGATTAGTGACCGATGTGGAAATGCCTCGTATGGATGGGTTGCATCTTCTCAAGCGCTTGCGTGATCATGACTCTTACAAAGAAATGCCAATTATCATGTTTTCTTCTTTAATGAGTGAAGATAACAGGACTAAAGCGTTTGGTTTGGGTGCCAATGAAACTATTACTAAGCAAGAAATTGGTAAAATGGTTGGTTTGATGGATGAACACGTATTTAAGAGCTAGTTAGGGAAAGTGACAGTAAAAAAAGACGCATATTTGCGTCTTTTTTTCGAGATAATTATGCTTCGCTGCGTCTATTGTGACCACGTTCACCACGGTAGTTGCCTCGGTGATCGCCCCCACGGTTGCGATCGAAGCGACGTTCACCTTCACGGTTGCCACGGAAGTTGCCTTCACGACGTCCACCCTCGCGGTTGCCTCGGTAGCCACCGCCGTCACGGCGTCCACTATCACGACGACCTCTTGGTTCACGGAAATCGTTGAAGTCACATACGACAGCATCGACTTGCTTTTGACGAATGCGGAGCTTACGTAACTTACCTGCAGTTTCAGAAGACATCGCTTTTGGCAATTGAACGTAGGTTTCGCCTTGAGCAAGTTTGATAGCGCCGATAGAGCCCTTAGTTAAGCCCAACTCATTTGCCAAAGCACCAACGATATCTTTAACTTGAACGCCTTGCTCCCGACCTACTTGGAGTTGGTAAGTGTCCCAATCTTGATTATTAAAGCTTCGACCACCTTCACGGCGTCCGTCGCGACCGCTTTCACGACGTTCTTTGCGACGTTGTTTATCACGTTCGATAGCTTCAATCATAGGGTCAGCGCCAATGTAGAATAATGGGCGTTTACCTTGTTGGCGCTTAAGTAGAATTGCGGCCAGTGTGGCAGCATCAAGCTCAAGCGTGTCCTGTAACTTTTCGACTAATTCGGTAAATTTCTCTAGTGCTTTGTGCTCTTTTTCCGTTTCAAGTTCAGCACCCAGTTTTTCTAATCGAGCTGCGGCAACCTTGTCACGATGTGGAAGCTGAATTTCTTCCATTGTTGACTTAGTGACGCGTTCGATAGTTCTTAGCATACGCAACTGGTTAGTACGAACCAACAGGATAGCTTTACCTTTACGTCCAGCTCGGCCTGTGCGACCAATACGGTGGATGTAAGATTCAACATCGAAAGGAATATCGTAGTTAAATACGTGAGTAATACGTGGTACATCGAGGCCACGAGCAACAACGTCTGTAGCAACTAGGATATCAATTACGCCTTGTTTGATATGATCAACAGTACGTTCTCTCAAAGACTGTGGGATATCACCGTGAAGCGCCGATGCTTTGAAACCACGAGCGCAGAGCCAGTCAGCCAGACGCTCAGTATCTTGACGTGTACGAACAAACACAATAGACGCGTCTGTTTCTTCAGTCTCAAGTAAGCGAGACATTGCTTCGTCTTTTTCGACGCCTTTAACAACCCAGAACTGCTGTTCTACTTTATCCACAGTGTGGTTTTTGCCAGCTACGTCTATGGTAATAGGGTTACGTAGAAAACGCTCGACGATGTTTTTAAGCATTGGAGGCATAGTTGCGGAGAACAGAACACGTTGCGCTGATTCAGGTGCATGTTCCATTATTGCAGTTACGTCATCAACAAAGCCCATGTTTAACATTTCATCTGCTTCATCAAGAACGAAAGTATGAACTTCATCAAGGTGAAGACGATCGCGATTAATTAAGTCTTGGACTCGTCCAGGTGTACCCACTACGATGTGTGCCCCACTTTTCAGTGCGCGCATTTGATCTACAATTGAAGTACCGCCGTAGATTTCAAGCACTTTAAGGCCAGAAATATTTTGACCCAGATTTTTGATTTCGGCAGCAACTTGAATAGCAAGTTCACGTGTTGGAGCCAGTACAATGGCTTGTGGTTTGCGTTGAGAAAGCTCTAGCTTGTTCAACAAAGGAAGTGAAAATGCAGCTGTTTTACCAGTACCAGTTTGTGCTTTACCAAGTGCATCAGAGCCCTTCATAAGATGAGGAATCGATGCTGCTTGTATCGGAGTTGGAGATACAAAGCCCATACCATCGAGAGCGGAAAGTATGGCGTCGTTAAGCGCTAAATCGCTAAACTGAATTACAGAATCTGTCATTGGGATCCTACTATATTAAACTAACAAAAGGTCCCACGAGCTCTACCAATTCCAATACCAATCCAGATAAGAGCTGATTCCATTCAGATGCGGAAAAGTGTTAAAACGCATCAAGCCACTAGGGACATAAATAAGGGGGCGAATTATTCACTAAATTATGCAAAAAAGCTAGAAAAAATTGAATTTCATCACAAAAAAATATCTTTAAGTATGGTTCGGCGCAGAACTTCGCCAATTTGGGTGCAGTTTAAGCTGTTTTGTCTTTTGAATGTGTCCTGCTCGAAGGATTGATAGCATACATAACTTCTTTGGTGGCTTGGTTATAGGGGGAGTGATATAGTGTCGCTACAGTTTTTAAACAAACGTTTACTCGGTTAAAATACATAAAATGTTCCAAGATAACCCGTTATTGGCTCAGCTGAAACAGCAAATACAAGAAACACTTCCTAAAAAGGAAGGAACGATTAAAGCGACAGATAAAGGCTTTGGATTCTTAGAAGTCGACAGTAAAACGAGTTACTTTATCCCACCACCATATATGAAGAAATGTATGCATGGTGACAAAGTCGTTGCGATTATCAGAACTGAAAAAGAGCGTAAAGTTGCCGAGCCAGAGGAACTTATAGAAAAAGGGTTGTCTCGATTCATAGGCCGAGTAAAGTTCCATAAAGGCAAGCTGAATGTTGTTCCAGATCAGCCTCAACTCAAAAAATTATCGCTCAAGGCAAAAACTCAAAAGGGCTTGAAAAGCGACGACCTTAAAGAAGGTGATTGGATAGTCGGTCATTTAATACGCCATCCATTGACCGATGAGAGTGGCTTTTTTGTTGAAATTAGCCAGAAGGTTGCAGATGCCGATGATAAAATCGCGCCTTGGTGGGTAACTCTTGCGGAAAACGATTTACCCAATAGCGAACCTAAAGGTATCGACCAATGGCAAATTCTTGATGATACTGCTCTAGAACGTCGAGATATTAGCCATCTTCCATTCGTCACTATAGATGGCGAATCTACCAAAGATATGGATGACGCGCTTTATATTGAGAAAAGCGAATCTGGTGATTTCAAGCTTGTTGTTGCTATTGCTGATCCAACCGCTTACATTGTCCCAGACAGTGAAATGGATAAAGTTGCGCGCGAACGAGGGTTTACTATCTACTTACCGGGGCGCAATATTCCAATGCTTCCTCGCGATCTTGCTGACGATTTATGTTCTTTGATGGAAAACGAGGTTCGCCCTGCTCTTTGCTGCTCTGTCACCATAGATAACACAGGTATGATTGCTGATGACATTGAGTTTTTTGCTGCACAGATAAAGTCTCATGCCAAGCTGTCTTACGATCATGTGTCTGATTTTCTCGAAAATGGTGGTTGTGATGAGTGGCAACCCGATGCGGATATCGCCAAGGTTGTGAGTGAACTCTACGAGTTTTCAAAAGTACGCGCTAATTGGCGCGAGCAAAACGCTGTTGTTTTCCCTGATCGTCCCGATTACCGATTTGAGCTAAGTGAAGACAATGATGTTATTGTGATTCATGCTGATAAGAGGCGCAGTGCAAACCGACTGGTAGAAGAAGCGATGATTACGGCTAATATATGCGGTGGTCGTATCTTAAAGACGAGTTTTGATTCAGGTGTTTTTAATACTCATGCTGGCTTCAAACCAGAAAAGCTCGCAGAAGTGGTTGCGCTTGTCAATCCTGAGGGTGAACAAGCTTTCACCGAGGAATCTCTGACAGATCTGAATGGTTTTGCTGAGCTACGTCGCTGGTTGGCGAGCCAAGAGACAAGTTATCTTGATAATCGTATCCGTAAGTTTCAAGCCTACAGTGAAATAGGGAATAAGCCTTTACCGCATTATGCTATGGGGCTTGATATCTATGCGACATGGACATCTCCCATTCGGAAATACGGTGATATGATAAACCATAGGTTATTAAAAGCGCATATATTAGCTAAGGACCCTGTCCAAACGGCCGACGAGAATATTGGTGATGAGCTAGCACTTCGTCGCAAGCTACACAATATGGCTGAGCGTGGGGTATCTGATTGGTTATATACCCGTACTTTAGCTAATGAACCATCGAATAAAACGGTGTTTAACGCTGAAATTTTCGACGTTAATCGTGCTGGTATGCGTGTCCGCTTGGTCGAAAACGGCGCGAGTGCTTTCATACCGAGCTCACTAATACTCTCGGAAAAAGAGCGTCTTGAGGTCAATAGTGATGAAGGACGGGTACTGGTTGATAAGGAAGTGGTTTTTCAGCTTGGTGACACGCTTGAAGTGGTGCTCACTGATGTAAATCAAGAAACCCGTAGCATCGTCGCGAAACCAACCGTCAACTTTACTCAAAAGCAAGATCAGTAAGTATTATAAACAGTACAAGGGCACTTTAGACGCCATTACCTAGCAAGGTGTTGGGTCAAAGTGCCTTGTTAGGTCGCTAGAAATGATTTGAGACCCACCTTTCACACAAATGTCATCTCTGAGAAATAATATAGCCGAAATTATTTTTTTCGATTTTGGGGAATTTATGACATTTCGTTCTTTGCGCGCTCTTGTTCTTGTTTTACCTCTTTTTGTGTCAGTTGTACGTGCGGAAGAAATCAACGTATCGGGGTCGACTTCGGTTGCTTATATTATGGACGTACTCGCTGAAAAGTATAATCAAGCGCACCCAGAAGGTTATATCGCTGTCCAAGGTGTAGGCTCTAGTGCCGGTATTACTTTGGTCAAAAAAGGCATCTCAAATATTGGTATGTCGTCGCGCTATTTAACTGAGATTGAGTCGGATGAATCACTTAACGTTATTCCTATCGCTCTTGATGGACTTGCTGTCATCGTTAATAAGCTGAATCCAATAACTAATATCACCCGAGACCAGCTCTATGAGGTTTATAAAGGGCGTATTTCTAATTGGAAACAGTTAGGTGGCAATGATCAAAAAATAGCAGTTGTAACCCGTGAGGCTTCTTCTGGCTCTCGCTACAGTTTTGAGAGCTTGATTGGGTTAACAAAAGTTGTAAATAGTCGCTTGGTGTCTGACATTAGTAGCGATAATTTGGTGGTAAACAGCAATAGCATGGTTAAAACTCTAGTTAACCATAACAAACAGGCCATTGGCTTTATCTCAACGGGTTCTATAGATAGCTCTGTTAAAGCAGTTGATTTTGAGGGCATAAAAGCGACAAACGAAACGATCTCTAATGGTAAGTATCAACTTTCTCGTCCCTTTCTCGTGTTGTACCAACGTGACCGAGCATCCGACAGTGCCAAGTCATTCGTAAAGTTTCTGACCAGCTTAGAAGCAAAATCTCTGATCAGAGAATATGGTTACACACCGACCAAATAGTTAAACTTTGTGTATGACGTTTTTGAAATCATGCAGGCAAGACCGGCTTAAGTGAAATCCTACCTATGGTCTAGACTTTAAGTAGGATTTTTTTCTGGACAGTAAAATGCCAACTTGGTTGATCAAAGTCTTTTGTGTTTGGGCTGCCATGATTCCTTGGACATCACTTTCCAATGTCGTTAGTGAGAGCACACGGTCTATCAGCTATGTACCTGTGCTTGAAATAAAAGGTCCGATTGGTCCCGCTGTTGCAGATTATGTCATTAAAGAAACACAAAAAGCTAATCAGTCCCGTCATTCCGAACTTATCCTCATTACGTTAGATACTCCAGGTGGTTTAGTCGATAGTTTAAGAGACATCAACCAAGCGATTCTATCATCAGACATCCCCGTTGCTTGTCTTGTTTATCCGCAGGGAGCCCGAGCCGCCAGCGCGGGTACTTTTATTCTTTATGCCTGTCATATCGCTGCAATGGCACCCGCCACAACACTTGGAGCAGCAACGCCAGTGAATATTGGAGGAGATAGCCAAAGGAAAGAGGGAGGTCCAAAAGAGCCGTCAGCTATAGAAAAGAAAGTTATGAATGATTCTATTGCTTACATTCGCTCTTTAGCCCAACTTCGTGGCAGAAATGCCGCGTGGGCCGAGTCTGCGGTTCGCGATGCGGCGACTTTGTCTTCAGAGGAAGCGTTGAAGAAAAATGTGGTGAACTTTATCGCAGAGTCGCCAATGGCGTTAATCAAGAAGCTGGATGGCGTCTCGGTAACGATCAATGAAGCAGAAAGAGTATTGAATACAGACGATGTTAAATTGGAGCAGAGGCCGCCCGATTGGCGTAACCAATTCTTAAGCACAATAACAAATCCCAATATTGCTTACTTGCTGATGATGGTCGGTATTTACGGACTTATTTTGGAGTTTTACAGTCCAGGGATAGGTTTTGGTGGCATTATTGGTGGCATTTGCTTATTGATAGCGGTATATGCGTTCCAAATGCTCCCGGTCAGTTATGTCGGTGTTGGTTTGCTAGTGCTGGGGATTGGGTTGTTAGTAGCAGAATCACTTGTACCTAGCTTTGGTCTATTTGGGATTGGAGGGCTGGTGTCCTTTGTTCTGGGCTCTATTTTTCTTATAGATAGTGATTTACCTGAGCTACAAGTGTCACTTTATCTTATTCATACGTTCGCAATTGCTTCTGCCTTGTTTGCTTTTTTTGTTCTCAAAAGAGTGGTTGAACTCAGATGCCAGGTTTCAGTCAGCGGTACTGAGTCACTAATTGGTCGATACGCATCAGTGGAATGTACATTTGAGGGTAATGGGTACGTAAATATAGATGGGGAGCGATGGGCTGCGAAGGGCGAGGGAGTTTTTGCTCAGGGAGAAAGTGTAGAGATAGAGCGTGTCGACAATCTCACTTTGCATGTCAAAATTAAGGAAAAAAATAATGATTGAGCAGTTTTTATCAGGCGGAATAGTGACTCCACTAATATTGATATTATTTATCGTTATGATCGCCTACAGTCTTTTTAATGTTTTAAGAGAATATGAGCGGGGTGTTATCTTTTTTCTAGGACGTTTCCAGTTAGTGAAAGGTCCCGGATTAATCATTGTCATTCCCGCTATTCAGCAGATCGTTAAAGTCGATATGCGCACAGTGGTCATGGATGTACCAAGTCAGGATGTGATTAGCCGTGATAATGTCTCGGTTCGTGTAAATGCTGTCATCTATTTTCGTGTTGTTGATGCACAGAAAGCCATTATTAACGTTGAGGATTACTTAGCTGCTACGTCTCAACTCGCTCAAACAACATTAAGGTCGGTGTTGGGTCAACATGAGCTGGATGAGATGCTTTCAAACCGCGAAATGCTTAACTCAGATATTCAAGCGATACTGGATGCCCGCTCTGATGGATGGGGCATCAAAGTGTCTGATGTTGAAATCAAACACGTTGACCTGAATGAAAGTATGATTCGAGCTATTGCAAAACAAGCTGAAGCAGAGAGAGCCAGACGGGCAAAAGTGATCCATGCATCAGGAGAAATGGAAGCATCAGAAAAGTTGGTTGAGGCAGCACAAAAAATGGCGACACAACCTAACGCAATGCTACTTCGTTACTTACAGACGTTAACAGAGATTGCGGGGGAAAAGAGCTCAACGATAGCATTTCCCTTACCCATGGAGCTTATGGAAGGTCTATTTAAACGTAACGGGAAAAATGATAAGGGTAGCGAGGATTAGACGACGACTCCGAGGTATTCTGAATCCTGCATCGTTGTAATATCAAGGGATATCATAGTTATATCTCTTTGTTTGATGGAGCGCATCCTAGATACCTTAAAAGTACAAACAGGCTTTCTTGTGACAATGCGACTTTTTGAAATAGGTCAGCAAAAGTATCATCACCGCCAAAACACGCATTAATGTAGTGATTTATCTCTTCTCGCTGATAGCCTTCGACGTAAAGAGAGCGAACCCACTGATATTCGACTGATTTTAAGTTGACGAGTGTAGTCTCACTCAATGTTGTTTGACTGAGTTCCAATTGAATATCCTAAGAGTAACAAACTTGGGTTAAAACAGTTAATCACATAGAGATGAAGGAATCATGACAGAAACGATGATATTTAAGCGAAATCAAGAGACTAAGTTTAACGAGACTGTCTTGTTTTATGTTCGTCGTTACCTAAGTTCAATTTAGATGAACAGATTGACAAATCGTTGCCTTGCCTTTATAGCAAGTTACCCCCGCTGGAACTAGCATCTTGAGGTTACGTGGGTTTATTTAGCCATGCGTATCTTTTCACTTCAGGTATTTGACATGCGCTTCCATTTCTTCGCCAATCTGTTTACGCATATTCATTAATCGAATGGCTGAATCTCTTAATTCAATATCTTCAGGCTCCGTTGGATTCCATTCGGGAACACGTGTTGGATTTCCATCACCATCAACTGCAACCATAATAACAATGCAATGTGTGGTAAGGCGATTGTTCAATTCTTTGGGATCGCTCGCTTGAACATCGATTGCGATGTGCATGGATGTTGTTCCGGTGTAGATTAGCTTAGCACTCACTTCAACAAGATTTCCCACGTGGATTGGGGCTACAAAGCGTATTCCTCCTGCGTATGCGGTAATACAATATTTGCCACTCCAAGCCGCAGCATTTGCGTAGGCCGCTAAATCAATCCATTTCATGACTATACCACCGTGGACTTTACCACCAAAATTTACATCGCTAGGCTCTGCAAGAAATCTAAGTGTCATACTGCGTTGACCGTTACTCATAGTCGGATCCTTAACCGCTCTTATTTGAACAATATTAAGTTGTTTGTTATTTAACTATAGCAATGAAAGCCTAGCGGTGAATTTTGTGACAGTGTATCTTCAGCAAGCCTTAAGGTTCTTGAAGTGGTGAATTGCTTTATTTTGTACGTAAAATAATGAGTTAGGGAGTGTCGTATGATAAAAAACAAGTTCACGTACCAATAAAGTTAAGATCTTCGAGGTCGTGACAAAATCACTTTCGTGATTATAAAAAGTAAACAGAAAGCGTTATTCGAAGATGTTCGCTGACTTGAATTCGAATTGGTGATAACACTCTGAATTCTGTTCCTTAAGTCGATTTGAATACCATTGCAGTTAGCTTCTCATCATGACTGTGGTTTCGAAGCTAACAATTGGTCTAAGATATCCATTGTGTTCTCGAAGTAGGGGTTAAAGGTTAAACGCGCGTGGATTTTGCCTGATTCATTGTAACCCCATGCTGAGTACCACACGTCTTCACCAACCAAGCAGGGGTTGATATCTTTTTCCTGTCCGTTTTCACAAATACGTTGCTTGCCTTTGATACCATAATAGTCATTCTGGGGAGAAAAAAGTAACCCCATATGAGATCCGTTTGAAATTCTGAGAGCAGGAATATTCATAGAGAATCGAGTAGCTCTGGAATCTTCGATGTCATTTTCTCCTAACCAAACCATTTGGTTGTCAGGGTGTGTCATCTTATTTTTAAATGTATCTACAACAAAACCTGTGTCGATAACACTGTCATGCTCGCTCATTACAACAAAAACAGGCTTATCATAAGTTTTTTGCTCAAGTAACTTCCTGACCTCCGTTGATGTTTGATAATAGGCGGCAGCAGCATTCATTGGTAATGAGTTATATCGCAGTGGGTTTGTTTCTGGATCCCTATCTGCCCATGTAACTAAAATACTTAGTATGTCAGCGTATTTTACGACTTCTGAAACTGGTTTTAATGCGGGAGAAAATAGTAAGAGACCTTGAATTGAGGGATCTTCCATCGCATATGCTGTTGTGAGATTAGCGCCAGTAGAGTAGCCACCGAGCCACACTGAGGACGTTTTTTTCTTTAGTAATTTAACGTGGTGATCAACGGTACCTTGCCAGTCTTCGAAAGACGTAAGCTGCAGATCCCCCGCTTTACTCGCATGTCCGGGGAGCAATATTGTTCGCACGAGGTAGCCTTGAGCTGCAAGATGAGAAGCGATATCGCGAAAAGAATACGGTGTATCTCCGAGGCCATGAATAAGCAGTATTCCTTGGCCATTTGGCTTTTTGGGTACGTACTCTCTTGGCGAGACTAGGTCTAACTCAGCGTTTGGGTCTTGAGTTATAAATACTCGATTTTCGCTCAACCAGCCTTGTGTTTCTGATATGTAGTTTTCAAATTCTTCTTGGGAATAGCTCGGCAGTGAATCAGACATTTCATAAGCAGGGTTACGTCCACTATCAGCGCAGCCTAACGTCACGATAAAGAGCACGGCCGAAAAACATATCCCGTAGCCGACTTTACGACTAAGCTTTTTTGGGGAGAGAATCCCAATATTTTGTAAACCCTTCATTACCTCAATCCATTTGTACTTTTGGACACTCTTCTATACTACTGAGTCTACTATTAACAATGTGAATGAAAGATGAACGTGTTCTTTTTCTGTCCTAAAACTGCCCCCAAAGATGAGTTGTATAGCTTTGCATGCCCGTAAAGCAAGCCATTCTCGCCGATCTTAGAATATTGAAGTTTATATTTTCAAGTAACTTGAAAATAGAGAACTCAGAGCATTGCCACCGTACCGAGGTACGAGAAGATAATACTGTGTCATAGTTGGCTATTTCCAATTTTTTGACTGGTTTTTATTAAAAACATTAAAGATTAAATATCTGATTGATATATTTTATTATGCTGTAATCTTATGAAAGAAATTTTATTTTTATTTAAAATAAACATTAAGATATAATAAATTTTCATTTGATTTAAATCCTAACAAAAAGATCTCTGTCACATAAATTTAACATAAATTTATTCATAAAAAACTGCATGAGTTCTTAATAATATACTTAAGTGTATACATAATTACTTATTAATAGTGATTTTATTATCCTGCGTGAAAATGGCCTAAATAAAAATTCATGAATCTTTTATTTAAGATTTCTATAGTTAAATAAAGAACCTTGTTAAGGAATTATTTTTGTGTATTTTTTCTAGCGTTTATAGGAGAAAAATATGAAAAATAATATTAATGTAATTGGCTTGGCTATTACGGCTTTTTCACTGTCAGCAACTGGTGCTGAGTTGCTTGATGTCGAGAGTTTAAATTTATCAAGAGGGAAAGTTTCAGAGTTGAATAGAATCATGAATTTAGGGAACATGAGCGCTCTTAAAAACATGACAGTACAAGAGTTACCTGATGGCACACTCAAACGGAGATTGATTCAGACCTTTGCTGATGTTGATGTAAAATCTTCTTATATAACACTGACTCTTGATAATAATAATCAAGAATACTTTATTGAAGCTAGTGGTTCTGTTTATAAAGGATTAAGTCAGGATCTTGATGAGCTTTCTGAAAACATGTCTGAAGCTAGAGTGAAAGAACTAATTTCAGAAAGAAGAAAGCTAAATGAAATGCAAAAAAGGTCTTTAAAATCAGAGCTCCTTATTGAAAATAATGAGTATAATAAGGCTCAATATATATACCAATTGAGCTATTTAAAGGTGGAAAACAGACGGGTTAGTCGCCCGTTTATCGTTGTTGATGCTAAAACTGGTCAGTTTATTCGCGAATGGGATGGAGCGCACCAGCTAAAAACGTCAGCATTAGCTCATGGTATTGGTGGTAACGAAAAAACACATGCCTATCATTATGGTGTAGATTTTGATCCGATGAAAATCTCAAAAGATGGCAATGTCTGTTCTCTAGAAAACAATCAGGTAGTGACGGTTGATATGCGTCATAGCTGGAATCTTGAAAGGCCACAGTCTGCGTTTACCTATGAGTGTGAGGGTCAAGAGAATAAGAATGATGCAAGATATGTCAATGGTGGCTTCTCCGCCCTTAATGATGCACACTATTTTGGCAGTGTGATCTATGACCTTTACCAAAGCTGGGCAAATACCACACCTTTAAACTCAAAGCTAAAGATGCGAGTTCACTTTGGACAAAAGTTTGAGAACGCTTTTTGGGACGGTGAGGCAATGACTTTTGGTGACGGTGATGTTGATTTTTATCCTCTTGTCGATATTAACGTTAGTACTCATGAAGTCAGTCACGGCTTTACTGAACAAAACTCAAACCTTGAATATTCGAACCAGTCAGGTGGTATAAACGAGTCCTTTTCTGATATCGCGGGCGAAGCCGCAGAATATTTCGTGCGTGGGGAAGTTGATTGGGTCGTAGGTGCCGATATCTTTAAAGGGCAGGGTGGGCTGCGCTATTTTGATGATCCTACCAAAGATGGCCGCTCTATCGGACATACTAAAGATTATTACGATGGTCTTAATGTACATTGGAGCAGCGGTATCTTTAATAAAGCTTTCTACCTTTTGGTACACAAACATAAATGGGACGTAAAGACAGCATTCCAAGCATTTACCTTAGCAAACCAGTTGTACTGGCATGAGACTTCGACTTTTGATCATGCAGCGTGTGGTGTAAAAAGAGCGGCAAAAGATCTGAGACAAGATCAACGTGATATTGTTGACGCTTTCTATTCGGTTGGTGTTAATGCTATCTGCTCAATGCCACCTGAAATTACCAAGCTATCAGTGGGGCAAACGCTTGAAAATATTTCTGGTAAGAAAAACCAAAATTACTACTATGCAGTACAAGTACCTGCTGGTAAATCAAAGTTAACAATTAAGCTAGAGCATTCTGATTATGATAGTTCTAACGACGCCGATCTTTATGTCAGCAATGGTGAGAAACCAACCTCAATGGATGCTCAATGTCAGTCACGTGAAGATGGTAGTGTTGATAGCTGTGTTTTCAATCGACCAGATCAAGGTATATATCTTGTCCTAATTAAAGGGTACTTTGATTTTAGAAACTACTCTCTAACAGCAACGGTCAATTAAAATACTTCTTAATAAGCCTTCACGCAGTATGGTGAAGGCTTTAAAGCTCTAACGTCCCAGTTAACGTGACACATCCTCGAACTCTCCCTCAAGTACTGTGTTCTTATTGCTCGTATTGGTTGCGTTAAATCGAGCCTGTTTAAAAGATCGTTCAATTTTTTTACCTGTGATCAAAGCGATGATGGCAAGTGGTACAACCATAACAAGGCTAAACATAAGGGTGAAAAAGCCTATAAATAACGCACAAGCAAGTGTAACAATTCTGTTCATTCTTAATACCTCTTTATGTTATCTACTCAAGTGACGCCAAAACGTCGTTATCGATCTTTGATTTAGAAGACTTTGCCTATTGTTATCTTATCTATAAGACATTCCGGCTAAACCTAATATCGTGAGGTCACTTGGGTATAAGAGCATATTAATCGATTTGAAATGAACCAAGTATGAACAAAAATAAAAAAGCCACTTTAGAGCTAAAGTGGCTTAGTCAGGCTCAATAATTTCAGGATACTTGAGATTACTGGTTATTTAGGGAGAATTATCGAGAGTACACTATGAATGAACTCCCGTTTTTTTTATGCTTAGCTGACAGGGTAAGTGGGGTACCTTACTCCCATCATCTGCTCCATACAGTGGATCACTTGGCAGCTATAACCAAACTCATTATCATACCAGATGTAAAGAACGCAGCGTTTGTCTTGGGCGATTGTTGCTGCACCGTCTACGACACCTGCAAAGCGCGATCCGACGAGGTCGGTGGATACGATCTCGGTAGATTCTGTATAATCAATCTGTGCAGATAATTCAGATCTTAGTGCTACATCACGTAAGAACGCATTCAGTTCTTCTTTATCTGTTTCTTTTTCCAAGTTGAGGTTCGCAACTGCCATAGAAACGTTAGGTGTTGGAACTCGAATAGCGTTTCCTGTCAACTTACCCGCGAGCTCTGGAAGTGCTTTAGAAACCGCTTTGGCAGCACCCGTTGAGGTCAAAACCATATTAAGTGAAGCACTGCGTCCACGTCGTTCACCAGAATGATAGTTGTCTATTAAGTTCTGATCATTGGTGAATGAGTGAACGGTCTCAATGTGACCTGAGTTAATGGTATATTTGTCGTTAATCGCTTTTAACACCGGGGTTATTGCGTTGGTGGTACAACTTGCTGCAGAAACAATTTTATCTTCTTGCAGAATATCATTGTCGTTTACGCCAAAGACGATATTCTTTATTTCACCTTTGCCGGGCGCAGTAAGAAGTACTTTCTCCGCTCCCTTGCATGCTAGGTGTTGCCCAAGACCTTCCGTATCTCTCCAGACGCCAGTGTTATCTACAATAAGAGCGTCGTTGATACCATACTTGTTGTAATCGATTTCTTCTGGCTTGTTGGCGTAGATGAATTGGATGTAGTTACCGTTTGCGATAATTGCCTTGTTTTCTTCATCAACAATAATACTGCCGTTAAATTGGCCGTGAACTGAATCTCTGCGCAACAGACTTGCTCGTTTCTCAAGGTCACCTTCTTTACCTCCACGAACTACAACAGCACGCAGACGCAGGGGATATCCAGAACCTGACTTCTCAACAAGCAGTCTTGTTAAGAG
>NZ_AEIU01000005.1 GCF_000165125.1 Vibrio caribbeanicus ATCC BAA-2122
GTTGTTATTGACGCCGATTTGCAAGACCCTCCGGAGGCAATCCCACAGATGGTTGAAAAATGGCAAGAGGGCTATGACGTTGTCAATATGAAGCGAAGTGAGAGGCGGGGAGAAACGTGGTTTAAAAAATTTTCGGCTGCTTGCTTCTACAAAACCTTAAACCTTATGACCAAACTCGATATTCCGGAGAATGTTGGTGACTTCCGTCTACTGAGTAGTAACGTCGTGGAATGCATCAATGGTTTGCCAGAACGCAATCGTTACATGAAAGGCATTTTCTCATGGCCAGGGTTTAAACAAACCACGGTCTTATTTCAGCGAGATGAGCGCTTTTGTGGCAACAGTAAGTGGAATTATTTCAAACTTGTTGGTTTTGCAATGGACGGAATTACCTCATTTTCTATTCAGCCTTTGCGTTTGGCAACCTTGATTGGTGGACTTATCGCCCTTAGTGCTTTTTTCTATGGTGCATTCATTGTGATGAAAACCATGATGTTAGATGAAACGGTATCCGGTTACCCGTCGATGATGATTGTTCAGCTGGCTTTGGGAGGTATTCAATTGCTTTCCATCGGTCTACTCGGGGAATACATAGGTCGTATTTTTATCGAAGCAAAACGTAGGCCTCTTTATTACATCGCTTCAGTCTATGAACAGCCAGCCAAGCGGGTGCCATTCGCACAATACAATTTTAAACAGCATAAACGGTATCACCATGACTATAAATAAAACCCATCTTTGGTGTCTGGTGGGCTTTGCTCTAATACTCCGATTACTCTCACTTACAATGTATCCTTTGATGGATACAACAGAGGCTCGTTATGGTGAGATGGCTCGTCTCATGGTTGAAACTGGGGATTGGTTGACACCGCAGTTTGACTACGGGGTTCCGTTTTGGGGTAAACCGCCGCTCTTCGCTTGGATGAGTGCCTACGGCATTGAATGCTTTGGTCTAAGCGAGTTTGCGGTGCGAGCACCACATTGGCTTGCAGGCCTATTGACGATTGGGCTGGCGGCTTTTATGACTTACCGAGCAGGTTTTAGTCCACTGATCACGTCACTGGTATTGGCAACCTGCGGTATTTTTGCCATTGCCTCTGGTGCGGTTATGACGGATATGGCACTGACTTTCTCTCTCTCGATAGCGATGCTTGGCTTTTATTACTGTTGGTTAGGGACAAGTCGCTACAGTTTGCTGTGGGGGTATGCCAGTTTTATGGGACTGGCTTGTGGTCTGTTGGCAAAAGGTCCTGTTGCGCTTGTCATTATGGGGGTAGCAGTATTTCCATGGCTTGTTAGCCAACACGGATTTCTTGCAGCATTTGCTGTTCTGTGGCGCAGGTTCCCTTTAATTTCTGGTGGGACACTGATGTTAGCGTTGTCGTGTCCGTGGTATATATTGGCTGAAATAGCAACGCCAGGTTTTATGGATTACTTCCTTGTTGGTGAGCACTTTAAGCGCTTTGTTGTAAGCGGTTGGCAAGGAGATTTGTATGGCTCTGCCCATGATGAGGTGCGAGGCACAATTTGGCTATTTTGGCTACAGTCTGCTGCACCTTGGTCCTTTGTATTACCCGTATTAGCATGGAAGCGCCGTCAGGTATTTAGAGAAATCAATACCAAGCATAAAGGGTTGTCGAGCTTTCTTTTGTGTTGGCTAATGGCACCTATGGTGCTGTTTACCATGGCTGGAAATATTCTTCCTGCTTACGTTTTACCTGGGATCCCAGCATTGGGCATTTTAGTCGCACTCTTGGTGAATCAGCGCGATTTTCGTTGGTTGAGCGTCACTGCATCCATAGTACCTGTATTGTTAGTTATCGCCCTTCTAGTACTGAATCTTGGAAAGGCGGATAGCCGAAGTGATCGGGTAATCTTTGAAAAAATAGCGTCAGATGATCCTGTTTTTTACATCAATAAACGACCTTTTTCTGGGCAATTTTATAGTCGGGGGCAAGCTCAAAAGCTCGAACAAACTGAAGAATTAGAAGCACTAGCTAGGTTTTACCTGATTGGCCAAGAGCAAGTAGTCGCGCCGCTCATTGCCAAGCAAAGTTTGACTTGCTCAAAACAATTTACGGCTAACTCAAGACGTTCACTTTATTATTGTGCGGAAGAGTGAAACCGTGAGTACACTTCCCAAGTTCTTATTCGTAGGTTGTATTGGGCTCGTGTTCGATATTGTCATTTTTTCCTTTCTCACCCAAGTTTGGCAAGCAGAGGTAACGCTTGCCCGTTGTTGCGCATTTTTATGTACAGCGACCGTAACTTGGGTGGGAAATCGTCGTATTACCTTTTCTCGAGCCAGCAAATCAAATCCGTTAAGACAATGGAAAAAATTTATTATTGGAGCCGCGTTTAGTGCGCTGCCAAATTTTGTCGTATTTGAGTCGGTTATCTGGCTCTATGCAGAGCAAGTTTATGTGGCGTTTCTTTTAGGAGTAATGGTTGGAGCTTTAAGTAATTATCTTATTAACAGTAAATGGGTATTTGATTAATAGTATTTAATCTCGTTCATGTCTCTTGTCAACTTGTGCCGCCTGGGGCGGTTAAGGCTCTTTTTAAAATGGGATTGAGATGGTCTATAAATTATAAAATAAGTTTAAATGCATGTAATTGCATACATTATGCATTAAGTGTGATAAAAGTGCCAGCGAGCCATTGCTCAAATAAATAATTATAAGTTGGACAGTATGAAAAAAATTACATCGATTGCACTTTGTATTTCGTTTGCCCTTTCGCACCAATCAGCCAGCGCTGATGTAACCATTAACCCACCCCAATTAAACCGCTCTCATGAGCACTATTTTAAAGCCGACCAGCACTTATCTGATCGAGCCGCAGGACTATTTAATCGGGTACTTAATCATATCCCACCAGAACAGTTAGAAAGCTTGGCGACCCGGTATCTTGAACAAGTCGAGAGGATTGAAAGTTCTAACCTTGATTACGACGAATCACGGGTACAGAGCCAAGCGGTCAATCAGGAGGTCGGTAAAGCCATTAAGGATTACTTAAAGCACCAAAAAGTGTCTAATCCACGTTTTTTCCTTAGTTCAGGTCAAGTTGAAGGCTGGTGTTTAAGGACCGCAGATCTAAGCTGTTCTGGTGCGATAAACCCATTTGGTGATCTTGCCCATCTTGATAGTGAGACGTCTCTCGTGGGCGGTTTTAGTCTTATCGTTGGCAAACCCAATCTTTCAGCAACAGTAGAAACAACCTTAAACACTGAGCCGGGACAGACTTACACGTTATCTTTCGACTTTAGTGGTGACTTTAAGCGTTACCCTGGCAATTCATATACTTTCCAACCTGTGAGTGCAGTTGTCAATATTGGCGGTGAGAGTGTATTAATTACTAAGTCTCACCCGCTGGTTGAAGAAGAGTTTTGGGTTCGTGGCCTTCAAGGTTATGTAGGTGCTCCTTGGGATAATGGTACTCATGGGCGCCACTGGGAGAAAGTGGAGCTACAGTTTGTGGCATCTCATAGCCAAACAAGGTTAAGTTTCACTAATTTATCTCAAACACAAGAACACGCGCAGACAACACCTTTAATGATCTCCAATGTCATGGTCTATGATGACGTGACCGCAGATAAGGGGATCCAGCCCGGCAAAGTAGCAGCAATCACTACCGCTGGTGTTGGCTTGGTTGGGTTAGCAGGGACAATATGGTATTGGGCTAAAAAAGGCCGACTCAGTAATCCATTCGAGTCTCTTGGTTATGGCTCTACGACCGTAGGCCCGGGAACGCAGGCGATGGGTCTTACCCAAGCGTTTGACGATATGTATGAGATTGTGCAAGGGAGTGGCGGCCATGACGCGTTACTAAACTACCTCACTTATCCAACGCAAGAGTATGGAGTTGGTTATTTTTCGAAAGCCGTCTCCGCTGCCGACTTAAATAAAATGGCGGAAATGGGTTTTAAGGATCTTGATAGTGGACTTCGTGCTAATCAGGTCGCTTTTGAAGACGGCGCCACCTACCTCACTAAAATGGTGTCCTCATCTGCAGTGGTAGATGAGCAAACGGTGATCAAATTTGACTCGCAAGAGAGCGCTGCAAACTTTGCCCGTCAGCTGGACTCTTACCTGCTTCGAGAAGAAGAAGCGATTGCGGGAATTGCTGAACACGTCAGCAGTATTAGTGTCATGGTCGGCGGCAGTGAGGCGAATGCAGTCGTTGCTGAGCATGAATCGGTTATTGTGTTACATAGCGCGGCTGAATTTGAATACGGTGAAGCTGGGATGATGGGGTTCGGAGAGTTTATGGCTCGCTTTGCCTTGGTAAATGAGTTTGACCAATATATCGTTGATAGCTTGCCCTTTACCTACAATTCGACCAGCCTGGCTGGTATTGGCTGGAGTTCAATTATCGATGACGTTAATGATACGGCAGCTGAGGCAATACACGGCGCCTATCAAGCTGGTATGACGGCAGAGGAGTTTTCTGCTGCTGCAATGGAAGCATTAGAAGTCGCAGGTGTGGTCGCTCTTTTATAGCTTATTGAGCTATTTACCAATAGGTAGCCTTGTGGTAATGTCATGCCAGACGTCAGCACGATCTGGCGTGATGTTTATTACGTTATTTGAGGAAAAATTATGTCTGTACAACAAGCGAATGCAGTTTGGCAAGGAACATTAAAATCAGGCCATGGAGTGATGAGCTATGGTGACGTAGAGGGTCCTTTTACCTTTGCTTCTCGCTTTGAAACAGGACCTGGAACAAATCCAGAAGAATTAGTTGGTGCTGCCCATGCTGGTTGTTATTCAATGTTTCTTTCTGCTTTGCTATCAGAAAAAGGGCTTAACCCGACCATCAAGACTCAAGCAAAAGTCCATCTAGGGGAAGAAGATGGTCCTAAGATCACTAAAATTGAGCTTGATTCACAGGTTTCTGCAGAAGGCTTAGAAAACGAGCTGTTGCAAGAGCTTGGTGCGGTTGCAAAAGAAAAATGTCCTATTTCTCGACTCGTTGTGGGTGCGGAAGTTTCACTAACACTCACTTTAGTTTAAGTGTTCGATAGCGCTCAATGGATGAGCGCTTAACGCTTGTTAAACATCTCTTTGTTCCGCTGGAGTCCCAGTTGGGTTCAAGTTTACGTCCTGTTCTAACTTGTTTTTTCTGTAATAGCAGCGATCAGGTTTCTTGCAATCACCTCAATGTTGTCAGAAGCGCGAAATTGCCCCATCAATAAGCTACCCTCTAGCGCTGAAAAATACAGCTTTGCCACGCCCTCCGGGTCAATATTCTGTTGAAGTTCACCATTCGCAATACCTTGTTTAATGACACTGGTTAGCCAATTATGATTGATATCGACAAACCGATTTAATGGCATAACCACTTCTTTTGAGAGGGAGTAAAGATCAGAGGCAAACATACCACAAAGGCACAGTTTGTTGCTTTGGTGGGTCTTAATAAACTCTTTGGCAAAAGCCGTGAGTTTGGATTGGGCTAGTTCGTTTTGCTGGTGGATCTCACTCAGTTTAGTTTGGTAACGTTGTACGTAACGTTCAATTACGGCGTGCGCAAGATCTTGTTTGGTTTTAAAGTGATAATGAATGCTGGCTGTGGTGATACCGAGCTCACTTTGGATGTCACGAAAACTAAAACCATTAAACCCACGGGTTTGAATATAATGCTCTGCGAGATCGGCAATTTTTATCGCTGTAGGGTTAAGAGTATGCATTGGTATGACCTTTTGGTGCTGATTAGGTAAGTAAAAAACCGCTCTGTGAGCGGTTTTAATTAATAGTGCAGTGGTATGAAAATTATTTTAGTAATACTTCAGATAACGCCTCTGCCAATGGATCAGCGGATGCTGGACTTTGACCTGTCATCAGCGCACCATCAACCACGACATTAGGTTCCCAGTTCGCTTTGCTTTTGTACACAGCGCCGCGGCGTTGTAATTCATCTTCAAGAGAGAATAGTAAGTGCTTAAGTAGTTCAACTTCTTCATCTTCAGAGTTTTTAAAGCCGGTCAACTCTTTACCTTTTACTAGGTACTCACCATTAGAGAGTGTAACATCGCGCAAGATAGCTGGAGCGTGACACACCATCGCAACTGGGCGGTCTGTTTCGTAAAAATCTTTGATAAGCTTTAGAGTGTGCTGGTCAGACGCAAGGTCAGTCAGTAGGCCGTAACCGCCAGGAATGAAGACAGCATCGTAAGTGTTGTAATCAACTTCGCGCAGTTTGCGAGTATTCCGCGCTGCAAACATGGCGACTGGGTCATTAAAGAAACGCTCAGTGTATGAAGTGGTAAAAGGCGCTTTCATGCTTAATAGGTCGATAGGTGCTTCACCGCCTTGAGGTGAGGCAAACACGACTTCATGGCCAGCTTCAGTGAGGATGTAGTAAGGCGCAGCAAGTTCAGTGAACCATGTCCCGGTTTGCTTACCACTGATACCCAGTTCATCAACGGAAGACATAATAAGAAGAACGCGTTTTTGACGATTACCTGTATTCATTTTTTATTCCTTATCTACCAGTAGGTAGGTGATGTATGTATTAAAAAAGGAGCGGGGCTCCTGCTGACTGATTGCTACTTTATCACTGGCATTTTTTAAGTCAACAACTTTATCTATCTATAAGTAGGTAAATTTTCGAGATTGTATTTATATTATTGTTTTAATTAATTTTTATTTTTTAAAAAAGTGATTTTTTGCGGTGCCACTTTTAAGTTAAGTGAATAACTTGCCAGTTGATGATAAAAAGTACGTGAATTCGGACAAGAGTGAAGGCTAGGTCAATTTCGCATTTCATCGATGACCTTGCATGCTCTATTCGAATGGTCAAACGATGTATTTTTCTACTCAGGTTACAAGGGTTTTATTTTTTCTTGGCTAGGTGTTCTTGTTGTTTAAGAAACATGAAAAAGTTAGTCTCACTAATAAAGGGATTCCCTCTTGTGCCAAGTTTGTCCCTATTCTCAAACAGGTAGTTTTTATGTGGGTGGTTGGAAAGGTTAACCTTCACAATAGGCGGCTGTAGTGAAATCTTTCTGATTTTCTCCATGCTGCTTAGGAATTGGTCAATCATTTTTGGATCCTTGCCATCCACACTATGGCCACCTACGACAAAAGCACGATATTCAATGCCTTTATCTTCGACAGTGAAATCTAGCGAAAAATCACCTTCAGTATGGCCAGGCGTAAGATAGAACTTAAACTCATGCCCATTAATAACCATGGAGCTGTCATTCTTTATCTCGATGTCTAAGGCCGGCGGTAGGAAGGCGTTGTCACCTTTGCTTTTGTTTGATTGCTGTATGGCTAGGTTATGCGCGCTTTTAGTCATCACAACTTTAGATCCATACATTTCTTGAAGTAATTGAGCGCCTCCAACATGGTCAGAATGCCCATGTGTGATTAATATATGCGTGATTGGCTTACCAGCTAATCCTAATTTCTTAAGATTGATGGGAATCCATCTTGAATAAGGGTAATCGAGCGTATCAATGATCACGAGGCCATTATCGGTATCAATGGCATAGGATGAAACCCATTTGTCTCCAATGTAATAGACATTATCAAACATCTGAAACGGTTCCACATAACCGTTTTTACCGCTCATTGTTGGAACGTCTTTGTTTGAGGAAGCAAGAGCCGAAGCACTAACAAGCAAACCTAAAATAATTTTTTTCACGTCGTTACCTACCGCATTGCTACTATTTATTTTCGAGCGGTGAAGCTCAAAATGAGCCATGATTTATTTGCATTTTATTGCATATCTAAATCTAAAGAAATGTTATTTGCTTCAAGCTCAGCTAACAAACAGAGCATAACTAGGGTATTTAAGCGAGGTTGAGAAAAAGAGAGCCTGTGTATCGACTCGGATGAACATGGTACAAAGGACCGTTCCAAAACAGGTATGTGAGAGGCAGCGACTGAAAATGGCTAAAACCTGATGCCACGGTCTTAGCTTTACGACCGAGATTTTTAAGCCTTGTTTATCGATAGTGATTTAAAGACAAAAAAAACCGCTCTAAGAGCGGTTTTGATTGATAAGGCAGTGAAATTAACTAGGGTTTATTTTGCTAAAGCTTTTGATAAGACTTCGGCAAGCGGAGCTGCAGATGCAGGGCTTTGACCTGTCATAAGCGCACCGTCAACAACAACATTCGGCTCCCAGTTTGCTTTGCTTAGGTATTTCGCGCCGCGAAGTTGTAGGTCTTGCTCTAGTGAGAACAATAGGTGTTTGTCTAATTCGATTTCTGCGTCTTCAGCATCTTTAAAACCAGTTAGCTTAACACCATCGACAAGGTATTTGCCGTTTGATAATTTAACATCGCGCAAGATAGCAGGCGCATGACATACCATGGCAACAGGACGGCCTGTCTCATAGAAGTCTTTAATCATCTTAATGACGTGCTGGTCAGACGCAAGATCCCACAACAAACCATACCCGCCTGGGAAGAATACTGCATCAAACGTATTGTAATCGATGTTTCTTAGCTTACGAGTGCGGCTTGCTGCAAACATAGCGACGTCATCTTTTAGGAAACGTTCAGTGTACTCAGTTGTAAACGGCGCTTTCATGCTCAGTAGGTCGATCGGTGCTTCACCGCCTTCAGGTGAGGCAAAAACAACTTCGTGACCTGCTTCAGTTAGAATGTAGTAGGGCGCAGCAAGTTCAGTGAACCAAGTACCTGTTTGTTTACCGCTGATCCCCATATCATCCAAAGATGACATCACAAGTAAAACGCGCTTTTGTTTGTTTCCAGTGTCTACTTTTAGTTCAGTAGCGGCATTCGCTGCTTGAAATGTTAATCCAAGGCCAAGGATAGCGGTTGCTACGGATTTGATGAATTTCATAATGATGTACTCTTAATTATTTGTGGTTATTTAGTTAAAACGGCAGACAAGGCTTCTGCTAATGGGTCGGCAGATGCAGGGCTTTGACCTGTCATTAGTGCTCCATCAACCACGACATTAGGTTCCCAGTTTGCTTTGCTCTTATAGATAGCGCCGCGTTCTTGAAGCTCGTCTTCAAGAGAGAACAACAGGTGCTTAAGCAGTTCAACTTCTTCATCTTCAGAGTTTTTAAAGCCAGTTAACTCTTTACCTTTTACTAGGTACTCACCATTAGAGAGTTTGACATCGCGCAAGATAGCGGGAGCGTGACATACCATCGCAACTGGGCGGTCTGTTTCGTAAAAATCTTTGATAAGCTTTAGAGTGTGCTGGTCAGACGCAAGGTCAGTCAGTAGGCCGTAACCACCAGGAATGAAGACAGCATCGTAGGTGTTGTAATCAACTTCGCGCAGTTTGCGAGTATTACGCGCTGCAAACATGGCGACTGGGTCATTAAAGAAACGCTCAGTGTATGAAGTGGTAAAAGGCGCTTTCATGCTTAATAGGTCGATAGGCGCTTCTCCACCTTCAGGTGAGGCAAACACGACTTCATGGCCAGCTTCAGTGAGGATGTAGTAAGGCGCAGCAAGTTCAGTGAACCATGTCCCGGTTTGCTTACCACTGATACCCAGTTCATCAACGGAAGACATAATAAGAAGAACGCGTTTTTGACGATTACCTGTATTCATTTTTTATTCCTTATCTACCAGTAGGTAGGTGATGTATGTATTAAAAAAGGAGCGGGGCTCCTGCTGACTGATTGCTACTTTATCACTGGCATTTTTTAAGTCAACAACTTTATCTATCTATAAGTAGGTAAATTTGCGAGATTGTATTTATATTATTGTTTTAATTAATTTTTTATTTTTAAAAAAAGATAGTCTTTCTATCATTAACACGTTATTGGGAGCCTAAAAGTTATCACTAGATGGGAAAAGGTTTTACCGAGCTTATGACGGTATTGGTTAAATTTTGAAAGCCACTGACAGTTTCCTGTCACAAATATGTTTTTATTAGGACGGAGATAAGACGCTTGGACATCAATCATGATTGGGCTGGCGTTGGTGTTAAAGAGTTTGAGGATTGATCATGAGTGTAAAATATTTTTCTCTGTTGATTGCTCTTATGATGAGTATTGCGGTGCATGCTGGCACCAACAATCGGTTTACAATCAGTGCAAATAGCATTGAGGGACACGGAAGTTATCAAAAGTACTGCGGAGAAGTGACGTTATCAATACGTAACGGTAGCCGACTGTATATTGCGAGCGATGATATCACTCAACAAACCGATAGGATTACCTATCAAGGCAATGTTGTAATTCGTTTACCCTCAGGGACCGATAATCAGCAAGAGGTCATGTTTCAGTCAGACCAAGTTGTTTTGCGTAAAGAATCCGATGGCAGTTATCAATTAGCAGCCGACTTTATTCGTGTTTATTAAATTATCGGTAGGGTCAAGGATAAAAAAGCACCCCGAGGAGTGCTTTTTATGCTGCGCTGATTAGCGCATGGTAACAAACTCTTCTGAGCCGGTTGGGTGAATCGCAACAACCGCGTCAAAGTCTGCTTTAGTGGCGCCCATTTTCATCGCAACGGCAAAGCCTTGGATCATTTCATCGACAGTAAAGCCAATGCCATGTAAGCCAACAACTTTCTCTTCGTCTCCCGCACAAATCAGCTTCATTTTACACGGCTGACGGTGCTGAGTGACCGCGGTATACATGGCGGTAAATCCAGATGTGTACACCTTGATATTTTCTTTGCCGTATTTTGCTTCGGCTTCTTGAGTGGTTAAACCAAGGGTTCCGATTGGTGGGTGGCTAAAGACCACGGTTGGGACCAAGTTGTAGTCCATTTTGGCATCTGGCTTGTTGTTGAATAGGCGCTCTGAAAGTTGGCGACCAGCTTTCACCGCGACAGGTGTCAGCTCAATGCCTCCATCCATGATATCACCGATACAATAGATACCTGCAACATTGGTTTCTTGATATTGGTCTACCTTAATGTAACCAGCATCATTAGTCTCAACACCTGTTACGCCAAGGTTAATGGCATCGGTCGTTGGGTGGCGACCAATGGCCCAGATCAAGGTATCAACATTGTGCGTTTGCCCGTTCTCTAGGTGTAGGGTTAAGCTACCATCGGCTTCTTTTACCACTTCACGAGGGATTGAGTGAGTATGCAGGTTTGGTCCTTCGGCTTGCATGACTTCAACTAATGTTTCCACCACCATAGGATCAAAGCTGCGCAGTGGCGACTCTCTACGGCAGAAAAGATGAGTGTCAGTACCGAGTGCATTCAGTACCCCTGCAATTTCAACCGCAATGTAACCCGCACCCACAACGGCAGCGCGTTTGGGCTGCTGGTTAAGTTCAAAAAAGCCGTTAGAGTCAATACCGTGCTCCGCGCCTGGAATGTTAGGAATGGTTGGGCGGCCTCCGACGGCAATCAAAATATGGTCAGCGGTGTAGTGTTCACCATTCACTTCAACCGTTTTGTCATCAACGAACTTGGCAAAACCTTTGATCACATGAATTTTGTTATTGCCCAACACGCGATCGTAAGATTCATGAATGCGACCAATATAGGCTTGGCGGCTTTCCACTAGCGTGCTCCAGTCAAAGCCTTTCACATCGACATCAAACCCGTAATCTTTGGCGTAAAGGTGCATTGCCTCGGCAATCTGCGCTCCATGCCACATCACTTTCTTTGGCACACAGCCAACGTTGACACAGGTGCCGCCAAGATCTTGTGCTTCGATCAGTGCTACTTTTGCACCGTGCATTGCTGCTCGGTTGGCTGACGCTATGCCGCCAGAGCCGCCGCCGATACAGATGTAATCAAAATGAGTCGCCATGACTTTCTCCATGTTGTGAGTTGCAACAATTTAACACGGTAATTGCGTGTCAATCGCGCATCCTAAAATTAATCGAATAAGGTTTATAATAAGGGCAGATATTTTGAACTCAATCTACCCAACTAAATTTTTACAAAGCCCATTGGGCTACTCGGGGACGATCCACTCTACAGTAAAGTGCCCCGTTGCTGGTGCGATGACTTGTTGCAAATAAGGCAAGAGTTGGCGCATTTGACTCTCAAGTTTCCACGGAGGGTTAATCACTATCATACCGGATGCGGTCATACCACGCTCATTGGTATCGGGAGCAACACCAAGTTCAATTTGCAAAATCTTGCGTATACCAAGGCCTTGTAGCCCCTCAAGCATGTCATCAATATCACAGCGATTGACCACTGGGTACCAAATGGCATAGATGCCCGTTGCCCAACGTTTATGGCTGTGATAGATGGCTTGGACGACGTCGTGGTATTCTTTGCTCAGTTCATACGGTGGGTCAATAAGCACCAGCCCACGACGTTCTTTGGGGGGCAAGCTGGCTTTTAATCGCTCAAAACCATCTTGTTTAAAGATACGTACTTGCGAGTCGCGGTGGAACTCTTGTTCCAGTAACGGATGATCACTCGGGTGAAGCTCGGTTAAGACCATGCGATCTTGCTTGCGTAACTGAGCTCGAGCAACCCGAGGTGAACCGGGGTAAAAGCGCAGTGTTTGACCTTGGTTGAGTTCGCGAATAGCCGTCAAATAACTTTCTAGCTCGTTGGGCGTTTCGTTTTGTTGCCACAAGCGCGCTATTCCTTGTTTGTACTCCCCAGTTTTTTCTGACCACTCGTGTGTTAGGTCATAGCGACCAACACCGGAGTGAGTATCATGATAGACAAAAGGCTTGTCTTTTTGTTTCAGTGCATCAAGGATAAGGCTTTGAACAATATGCTTTAAAACATCGGCGTGATTGCCTGCGTGAAAGCTGTGGCGATAACTTAACAAAATAACGTTCTCAACTTGAGCCAGTAAAATGGCCTTTAGTATAACCCCAAATGAGCTTGTTGCAGCTAATTGGGTATAACTTAGTATTGAAAATCCAATAATCTGCCTATATTTATTCAATTAAGACCATTAAGAACGCATACAGACGAGCGCGTCAGTTCGCTTGGCCAAAAAAAGGAATGATTTATGTCTAATCCACTTCTCAGCTTCACCGATTTGCCCCCTTTTTCTCAGATCAAGCCTGAGTATGTTAAGCCAGCCATTGAAGAGGCAATCGCTGATTGTCGAGCGACGATAGAGCAAGTATTACAAACCACAGGTGAGCCCAGTTGGGACAGCATCATTGCGCCCATAGAGCAGGTCAATGATCGTTTGAGTCGTATTTGGTCACCGATAGGCCATATGAATTCCGTGGTGAATAGCGAAGCCCTGCGAGAGGCTTATGAGAGCTGTTTGCCACTATTGTCTGAGTACGGGACTTGGGCTGGGCAACACAAGGGGCTATTTGAGGCTTATAAAACCATCAAGGCCAGTGAGGCGTTCTCAGCATTGACACAGGCGCAAAAGAAAACCATCAGTGATAGTTTGCGAGATTTTGAATTGTCAGGCATTGGGTTACCCGCCGATGAACAGCATCGCTATGGAGAAATCAGCAAACGTATGTCTGAGCTGGGGTCTAAGTTTTCTAACAATGTACTCGATGCAACCATGGGGTGGAGTAAACAGGTGACTGACGAAGCGTCGTTAGCGGGGATGCCGGAATCGGCATTAGCAGCCGCACAGGCCGCTGCGCAAGCGAAGGATTTAGAGGGTTACCTTTTGACTTTGGATATCCCCTCTTACTTACCTGTGATGACCTACTGCGATAATGCGGCGCTTAGGCAAGAAATGTATGAAGCTTATGTAACGCGCGCCTCTGATCGAGGGCCCAACGCGGGGCAATGGGACAATAGTGAAATCATCAACGAGTTACTTAAGCTACGTCACGAACTGGCTCGTATGCTTGGGTTTAACTCATACAGCGAAAAGTCACTCGCGACCAAGATGGCAGAAAACCCAGGTCAAGTACTTGGCTTTTTAAATGACCTTGCAACCAAAGCCAAACCGCAAGGTGAGCGAGAAGTTGAACAGCTGCGTCAATTTGCTAAAAATGAATACGGTGTTGATACGCTCAACCTTTGGGATATTGCTTACTACAGCGAAAAGCAAAAGCAGCACTTATTTAACATCTCTGACGAAGAGCTTCGTCCTTACTTCCCTGAGGACAAAGCGGTTTCTGGCCTATTTGAAGTACTCAAGCGTGTTTTCGGTATGACAGTGACTGAGCGACATGGCGTCGATGTGTGGCACGATTCAGTGAAGTTCTACGACATCACTGACAGCCAAGGTAAATTGCGTGGCAGTTTCTACTTGGACTTGTATGCGCGAGAGCATAAACGTGGCGGTGCATGGATGGATGAATGTCGAGTTCGTCGAACCACACTGGATGGTGAGCTTCAGCCGCCCGTGGCCTATTTAACCTGTAACTTCACTAAACCTGTTGGGGACAAGCCTGCTTTATTCACCCACAACGAAGTTGTGACTCTTTTCCACGAGACGGGCCATGGTATTCACCATATGTTGACTCAGGTTGAAACGGGTGCGGTCTCAGGCATCAATGGTGTTCCATGGGATGCGGTTGAATTACCAAGTCAGTTTTTAGAGAACTGGTGTTGGGAGGAACAGGCGCTTGCGTTTATTTCTGGTCACTATGAAACGGGTGAGCCACTACCTAAGGCGATGCTGGATAAAATGTTAGCAGCTAAAAACTTCCAGTCAGCGATGTTTATTTTGCGTCAATTGGAGTTTGGTTTGTTCGATTTTACTTTGCATACCGAGTTTGATCCGGAAGTCGGCCCTAAAGTATTGGAAACCTTGGCAGAGGTTAAAACCAAAGTTTCTGTCCTACCGAGCCTCGAGTGGAACCGCTTCTCACACAGCTTCAGTCATATTTTTGCTGGTGGCTATAGTGCAGGTTACTACAGCTATCTCTGGGCAGAAGTGCTTTCATCTGATGCTTTCTCTCGCTTTGAAGAAGAAGGTATTTTTAATACCGAGACTGGCAAAAGCTTCTTAAATCATATTCTTGAAATGGGGGGCAGCGAAGAACCGATGGAACTTTTCAAACGTTTTCGTGGCCGTGAACCTCAGATTGACGCATTACTGCGCCACAGTGGTATCGCAGCTTGATACTACTTTGATGATAAAAAGCTCCGCCGATGGGCGGAGTTTTTTTATGCTCCTCAAGTGAGTCTGTGTTTGAGGTACTTATCGACAGACAAGCCTCCTGCACCCCATACGGTGTTAACCAATAGCATTAGCCCCCACAATTGATGATCGTAAAAACCACCTGCCCATAATGTTGGGTATGACACGACTGCGATGATATTAAACACAAATAAAATCGCTGAAACAGGCCGAGTGATGACTCCGAGCGCCAATAACCCGGGGAGAATGAGCTCGGTGGCAGTGGCAAGGTATGCTGCTAGTTGCCAAGGGAGCAGTGGCACTTGGTATTCAAACTCGAATAAATACAGGGTGCTGTCCCAAGTGGCGACTTTCACTAACCCAGCATTAAAAAATACCCAAGCTACCCACAGGCGAGTAAAAAGGAGTAAGGCGGGGATAGCCAAAGCTTGAAATTGCGTGACGATAGCTTGATAGAATGAGACAGGCTGTTTTAGGCTTATCATAGTCGATTCCTTTCAGATTAGAGGTGGAAACCAGCGATAAGTTCATGCGCCAGTAGTGTTTGGAGTTCGCCCAGTAAATTCGAATCTAGCTCTGAGAGCGGGTGTCCACAAGCAAGGGCGTGGACAAGCTCAAATGCCGCCGAGTTAAGTGCAACAGACCAAGGTTTTCCTTGATTATTACAGCCAATGACCCCGGCTTGAGCCTGATAAAGATCAAGCGTACTGACGTCATTGGTGGTGATACCATGACGCAAAGAAAAGACCGCGTACTGGGAACGAAAACGAGTAATATTGGGAATGAGTTCAAACTGAACTCTGGCTTGTTGCTCAGGATTGAGATGAGCAAGATCGCTCAGGGGCCGACAGTGGGTTTCTTGGCGGTTTTGTACACAGCGCTGCTCAGCAAGATCAATCGCCCATTCAAACTCAGCCACTTCGACCAAGTAAGGGAACTCTTCCACAAGTGAGGTAAAATATTTAATTGAACGCGCAAAACCAGCGCCGTATTGATTGACATCACCATGGAGTAGTGGAACCGTCAGCACGTGATGACGGGCCAATTGAGCAAAGCATTCTTCGCCAACTAATTCTAATACAATAGGATAAGTTGCACTCAGGGCGTCACTGAGGCTAAGAATAAAGTTGTTACGGTAAATCTGTACTTTTTGCTCAGCATCAATGGTGTGACTACTTATATCACAGCTTTCGCCATCAGCCTCATAGTGCAAAGCGCGAATGAACTGTTTTTGTAGCTCTGCTAACGTCCGGCTCATGATGACCTCTCATTGATTTCCCACTGTTGCAATAACGTGCTCGCTTTATCGGCTTCATTGAGTAACACTTCGGGCTCTGGGATATCTTGATCCCACTCGATCAAGGTGTGACGAAGTCCGTAATGTTGGCAAAAAAAGGCAAACAGTTGCCAAACTTCGTCACTCACCGGTCGGCTATGGGTGTCTATCCAAACGGTGCCACCATCGAGCTCTTTCACCGTAAATCCAGCTAAGTGGATTTCTTCGACGGCATCACTGGGTATTGCGCGAAGATACTGATAGGCATCGAATCCATGATTAAATGCTGAGACGTGAATGTTGTTGAGATCGAGCAATAACCGACATTCGGTGCGCTTTTGCATTTCGGTTAAAAACTCCCACTCGCTTAGTGTGGAATGGTTGAAGGAAACGTAACTCGAAGGATTCTCGATCAGTAAAGGACGTTTTAATGCATCTTGGACTTGAAGAACATTATTGCAAAAAATATTGAGTGCTTCTTCGGTATAGGGGAGGGGCAGTAGATCATTCATGTAAACGCCTTGATGCTCGCTCCAACTTAAATGATCAGAGACAAACATGGGTTCTACTTCGTTGACCAAATGACGCAGTCTATCGACATGCTGGATGTTGACGCCTCCGGCGCTACCGAGAGATAAACCAATACCGTGACAACTGATCTGATAATCCTGACGTAGCTGGCGCAGGTCTTCACGCGCTGCTGAATAGGGTTGGAAATAGTTTTCGCTGTGAATTTCCAACCAACTAATTTGCGGCGTTTGATTTAAGAAAAATTGACTATGAGGTGAGCGAAGTCCAACTCCAACCATGGAGTGAAATTGAGAATATGACATACACACGTTTCCTTGGGTAAGAGTTGGGGGAGATGACCGCGTGCAATATAAAGACACACGGCACAATGTGTTTACGCTGATTCAGTGCTTCCGCCTGTTAGCTTGCCGCAAAGCCCTTTTGGTACGACAACAAAGGCATCGGATTGATTATCTTCTTTCGCTGTGCCTGCACACGAACTTGTCTTGGTTGCACAATCGTTTTTACCAGCTTTGGAAACGCCATAGCACTTTTCTTTTTCTGCTGCTAAGGCAGGAGCTGTCGTGAGCATAGTGCCACCAAGAGCAACAAGACTAGCGATAGTGGCAGTAACAGCAAGATTCGACTTTTTCATAACATGTTCCTTATATTTCTTGTGGTTTGTGATAGCACAAACAGACTTGGCTGTTTGTCTATCTAAAAAGAGAGAACTGAACTGAAAAAACTTTCAATAAAATGATGTTTTTATTTGTTTGATAATTTAAATGTATGTTTTTTAACAGTTAAAAAAAGTAAAAAATTATCGCTGCATGTCTAATATCACTAGGCCGTTTAGGTTATAATCACTTTCTATGTATAAATAACCAGTAGCTATTTCCCCATGATAGATCCCAATGCCTTAATCGATGGTTTGAACGAAAAACAGCGCGCTGCCGTAGCAGCACCAATAGAAAATTTGTTGGTTTTGGCTGGAGCAGGAAGTGGAAAAACACGGGTATTGGTGCATCGCATCGCTTGGCTTATGTCTGTCGAGGAAGCTTCACCTTTCTCTATTATGTCAGTAACCTTCACCAATAAGGCTGCGGCTGAAATGCGTGGTCGTATCGAAGAATTGATGATGGGCAGTGCATCAGGGATGTGGAATGGCACATTTCATGGCTTGTGTCATCGCATTTTACGCGCGCATTACTTAGACGCAAAACTTCCCGAAGATTTTCAAATTATCGACAGTGATGATCAGCAGCGATTATTACGTCGCCTGATTAAGGCACAAAACTTAGACGAGAAACAGTGGCCTGCTCGTCAGGTGAGTTGGTGGATTAACGGCAAAAAAGACGAAGGATTGCGCCCAAGTCATATCGATACTTTCAATGATCCTGTGACACAAACTTATCTGCAGTTGTATCGTGCTTATCAAGAAGCGTGCGATCGTGCAGGGCTGGTCGATTTTGCCGAGATCTTGCTACGAGCTCAGGAATTGTTGCGAGATAATAAACATATTCGTCAGCACTATCAGACGCGCTTTAAACATATTTTAGTTGATGAGTTTCAAGACACTAACAACATTCAATACGCGTGGTTAAGATTGATGGCGGGGCCAGATACTCATGTCATGATTGTGGGTGATGACGATCAGTCTATCTATGGATGGCGTGGGGCAAAAGTTGAGAATATTGAAAAGTTCACGGTTGAATTTCCAAGTGTTAATACCATTCGCCTTGAGCAAAATTACCGTTCAACCAAAACGATTCTCGACGCTTCTAATGCTTTGATCGCGAATAATACTGAGCGTATGGGCAAGGAGCTGTGGACCGATGGTTCTGCAGGAGAGCCTATTTCTGTTTACTCAGCCTATAACGAACTCGACGAGGCGCGTTTTGCGGTGAGTAAAATTAAAGAATGGCAGGAAAAAGGCGGGGTTTTGACCGATACCGCCATGCTGTATCGGAATAATGCTCAGTCACGCGTGCTGGAAGAGGCCTTAATTCAAGCAGGGTTACCCTATCGGATATATGGTGGGATGCGATTTTTTGAAAGGCAAGAAATTAAAGATGCTCTCAGTTATCTTCGTTTAATGGCGAATCGTAATGACGATGCTGCTTTTGAAAGAGTAGTCAACACGCCAACCCGAGGCCTCGGCGATAAAACCCTTGAGACGATACGTTTTGCAGCAAGAGATCGTGGTTGTACTTTGTGGAAAGCCAGTACATCGCTTTTAGAAGAGCAAGTCCTACCTGGGAGGGCTGCTGGTGCTTTAGGACGTTTTATTGAGCTCGTCCATGCACTGGAGGACGATACCAAAGAGATGTCACTGCACCAGCAAACCGACCATGTCATCAAATCGTCGGGTTTGTTTGCAATGTATGAGCAGGAAAAAGGCGAAAAATCAAAAGCACGAATTGAAAACTTGGAAGAATTGGTGACGGCAACGCGTCAATTTGAGAAGCCAGAAGAAGCTGAAGACATGCCTTTATTGACGGCATTTTTGACTCATGCAGCACTCGAAGCTGGTGAAGGCCAAGCGGATGAATTTGATGATGCGGTACAACTAATGACCCTTCATAGTGCGAAAGGATTAGAGTTTCCACTGGTCTTTATGGTTGGGGTTGAGGAGGGGATGTTCCCTAGTCAAATGTCTGCCGAGGAAGCTGGTCGATTAGAAGAAGAGCGTCGTTTGTGTTACGTGGGCATGACACGAGCTATGGAGAAACTTTATATTACTTACGCGGAAATGCGCCGCTTATACGGCCAAGACAAATATCACAAGCCTTCCCGCTTTATTCGAGAGCTACCAGAGGATTGCCTTGATGAAGTGCGCATGAAAGCCAAAGTGAGTCGCCCAGCAAGTTCAGGGCGTTTTAGCCAAAGTGTGGCCAAAGAAAGTTTCAATCAAACAGGGTTCAGCCTTGGTGCGCGCGTTATGCATCCTAAGTTCGGAGAAGGCACCATTATTAATTTTGAGGGTAGTGGACCACAAAGTCGAGTACAAGTCGCTTTTAATGGTGAAGGGATTAAATGGCTAGTGACAGCCTATGCCAAGCTAGAGCAATTGTAGGCGTGCATGCAGGTATGGAGCTGCAACCTCTATTTCACCAAAGAAAAAACCCCGAGGGCTTGCGCCCATCGGGGTTATAGTCTTACTCGCAGCAATCCGGCTACTTAAGGTGCTCCATGCATCTAGTCCTTGATAGTATGCTGATGTCCTTCAGCTTAGTCCTTTCGTCGCCATCCTAGCGGTGTCCTTGACCCTATCCTGGTCAGTCAACTTTCCTAGTTAACTCGCTTCGCTTGTTCCTTGAGCGGTGTCCTTTTCATCATCCTGATGAACAGTCCTTGCCTCATCCAGAGGTGTCCATTTCCCGTCCTTAGCAGTAATCATCCTGATTACTGTTGAATCCGTTCAATGTCCTATTTGCTTTCCATGCCGACAACTCTTCCTGAGCTACCGAATCTTCTTCCTGAAGATTACCTAATCCTTGGTAATTTCCTGTTCCGTGTCAGTATCCTTCCGACACGATTGATATTACGTGTTTAGAAATTTTCAGCAACGCTAAAATAATTTCTTTAGGAAAAATAATATGTTCATAATTCAGGCAATTCTTTTTTTATCAGATGCTTAGCTGGCAGTAATGGCATTTGTATCATCAAAAAAACGATATTTACGCACTTGCTTGTAAGAGATATCTCACAAGCAAGTGGGTTGATCGACGTTATTGACCAATTGCGACGCCTTCCCTTCTCGGATCCGCCGAACCCTGCAATTGACCTGCTTGAAGTAAAATCGCGTGAATGCCGGAGTTTAGATCACGTACATTAACCTTAAAGCCCATTTTTTCCAAAGGTGCTCTGAAGCTTTCTGCGTAGGTGCCTTGCTCAATATCAACAGTACCGAATCGGTTAAGAATATGAGGCTGATTAGTGGCCTGCTGGATATTCATGCCCCATTGAACATGAGAAATAATGGCTTGAGCCACATAGCCAATAATTCGGCTACCACCAGGAGAACCGATTGCCATATAGGGTTGACCCTCTTTCATAATGATAGTGGGTGCCATTGAGGAGCGAGGTCGTTTCCCTGGCTCGAGGCGGTTGGCAATTGGGCGACCCTCATTGTGAGTACGGAAAGAGAAATCAGTCAGCTCGTTATTGAGAAGAAAGCCATCGACCATAAGACGAGATCCAAAGGCGTTCTCTATCGTGGTGGTCATTGATACCACATTACCTTGTTTATCAACCACATTAAAATGACTGGTAGAAGGTAGCTCAATAGATTCATCCGGGCTTTGTTGCAAGGCATATTGCCATGGTGGTGTTCCTGCACTGGCTTGAGTCAATGCTTTTCCTGGCTTTATCAGTTCTGCCCTTTGTTTGAGATATTCCTTATCTAATAGTCCGTGTGTTGGCATAGGGACAAAGTCTTCATCAGCCATATACATGCCACGATCTGCAAAGGCGAGTAATGAGGCATCTGCAATGACTTGCCACGAATTGACGTTATTTGGTCCCCATTTTTTTAGGTCGAACTGCTCGGTGATTGAGAGGATTTGCCCTACAGTCAATGCCCCTGAGCTGGGTGGTCCCATGCCGCAAATATCATAGCTTTGATAGGCTGAACAAACCGGTTCGCGTTGTTTAATTGAGTATGCATCGAAGTCTTTTTGTGCAAGTACGCCCGGGTTACCAGTGGCATTTTGTACTGTTGCAATGATGTTTTTGGCTGTTTTGCCCTGATAGAATGCTTTGGCTCCATCATTAGCTACAGCAGAGAGCGTCGCGGCGTAGGCTGGGTTTTTCAGAACGGTTCCTGCGCTTTTGGCTGAGCCATCGTCATTGAAAAAGTAGGCCTTGGTGGTTGGAAAGCGACTTAATCGCTCGGCATCTTTTTCTATCAGGGTGGCAAGACGTGGGCTGATGGTGAAGCCTTGCTCTGCGACTTTGACCACAGGCTTGATAAGGTCTGCCCATTTCAACTGGCCGTATTTTTGGTGCGTATCCCAAAGTAATTGGATGGTTCCAGGGGTGGCCACAGATCGCCCACCGACAACGGCATCATAAAAATCGAGCGGGTTGCCTTTCTCGTCTTGGAACAGGGTTGGGGTTGCATCAAGAGGCGCCGTCTCTCGACCATCGAAGGTGGTCAACTTTTTCTGTTTGGCATCCCAATAGACCAAGAAAGCGCCACCTCCGATGCCAGAAGATTGGGGTTCAACTAAGCCGAGCATCAGCTGAGTTGTGACCATCGCATCAATCGCGTTTCCGCCTTGCGCTAGAATATCAGCACCAGCTTGAGTTGCCACTGGATTCGCTGCTGTTATCATCCAATCTTTTGCGGTAACGAGCTGTTTATTTTCAAAACCGCTGCTCGCTTCAGGTGCGACAGAGTCAGCCGCTTGGTCTGCCCATGAAGCGCAAGAGCTGGCCAATAAACTTACAGCCATTACCTTTAATTTCCACTGCATCACTTTCTCCTTTTTAATGAAACCGCCCCAGAGTGACAGCCCAGAAGGCGAAGGTCTAAAGTTTTGTGATAATTTCGTAATGATGTTTCAATTTTTTGATACTTTTCACAATTATGCAATATTGGAGAAAGTAGAAAATGACTGCCAAAGTATTGTGACACCGATAATGGTAAGCAGTAGGCCGCATAAACTATCGACATAAACGGTCATTGTGTTGACTTTGCGCTGCATTTTCGGTGTAGATAGAGCCCATGCGAGGAAAGAGAACCAGAAAAGAGCAAGTGACCATAAAATGATCAAAGCAACGCCTTTTCCTGTCAATGACATGGTTGCTGGAACCAAACTTGACATAAGGCTGACGAAGAATACAAGAGCCTTTGGGTTAAGAATACTGGTTGCTAACCCTTGAGAAAAAGCGCGACGTTTACTGCTTAGCTGCGGTTGTTCTGATACACTTTGAGTCTTACCTACGTTTCGATTTTTCCAACTGGCTTTCAGTGCTCCCCAACCGAGATAAAGTAAATAACTTCCACCTAAGATCTGCAGCAAAAGAAATAACAGCGGATGTTGTTGAATCAGATAGCTAATGCCCAATAAGCTAAAAACCGAATGGAGCAAAATCCCAAAAGATAAACCCAGGGCGATAAAAAGGCCTATTTGCCTTCCGTACCGTGATGTATTTTGCACGACTAAAGCGAAATCTGGTCCAGGGCTTAATAAACCAACAAAATGGACGAGGGCTAAGGTTGTTAAAATAGTGAATTCATTCATACTCAAACTCTGATAACGGAGAATGGGCATAGTGTCTCAACAAGACCAATAATAAGATTGTAAAAAATTGACACTAGCGAATTTGTGATGGATTGACACCATAGGTCGCTTTGAATGCTTTACTAAAATGCGCCTGATCGTAAAAGCCCACTTGATAGGCGACCTCAGTACCTCCTATCCCCATCTTGAGCAGTTTCATGCTTTGTTCCATTCGTAAACGGCAGAGCCATGCGTAGGGGGTTAATCCCATTTTGGCTTTGAAGTGGCGTTGAAACTGAGTTGGGCTTAGTTGGCACAGTTCCGAGAGCTGTTCTAGGCGCACGGGTTGGTCGATATTTGCGATTAAATATTCTTTTAGCGTAGCAATGGATTGATTACCTAAAGCGATGGCAGGTTTTTGCTCAATGTTGCTGTAATAGCGAAAGAGTTTTTCAAAACCCTCATAGGGTAGGCAATCTTGCGCAAGTTGGCAGACATTGTTGGTTTTTAGCGTTTGATGCAACCAGACCAACGACTGAAAAATATCTTTTTGAGCAACAATGATTTGTTTGAAGTGTATTAGCTCGCTGGGCTTTTTTAATTGGGCAAGACTGGTTAGCCATTCTGGCTCAAGTGAAAATACTCTGGTTTGGTAGCCTGACTTGAGCATAGATCGACCATCGTGAACTTCATCCGGAGGCATGATAACAAGTTGCCCTGAGCCAACCTGATGCTGCGTACCTTGATAGTGGAACTTTTGTTGACCGCCAACAATGAGGCCAATGTGAAAGTCAAGGTGATAGTGTCTTGTGAAGGCGAAGTCTTGATAGTCTGCTTCGATTAGACTGATCTTTTCGTTGGCCGTTGAATGATAATTAACAGTGTCCATAACTACAAAACCGAGTGACTGCCCTTTTAATTTTATAGTCAGTCACCTTGGTTGTCTTGTAAAAAAAGATCACGTCTAGCTACTTCTGCGCTTAGTGTTGCGTAAGCCATCAAAGCTGAATAAAACCAATGCAAGCCAAATAAAAGCGAATGTAATCGCTTTATCTGAGGTAAAGGGTTCTTGGTAGATGGAAACAGCGAGGATAAACATCAGACTTGGACCAATATATTGAAAAAAGCCTAATGTGGAAAATTTGAGTCGGGTTGCAGCCCCTGTGAAGCAAAGCAATGGTAGTGTGGTTACAATTCCAGCTGAAACCAACAACAGGTTGAGCGACCAAGAATTGTGGCTTAATTGAGACGTGGGAGTATCGGCAATAAAACCCAGATAAATGGCAGCAACAGGCAGTAAGACAAGTGTTTCGATAAAAAGACCAGCCACAGCCTCTAGGTTAATTTTTTTGCGAACCAGTCCGTAGAAGCCAAATGTGAGTGCTAAGGCAATGGCGACAATAGGGATGGAACCAAATACGAGCAATTGTACCAAGACCCCACAAGACGCCAAAAACACGGCTACCCACTGAAGTTTCCTGAGTCTTTCCCCTAAAAATAGCATCCCAAGCAGAACATTTAACAAGGGGTTGATGTAGTAGCCGAGGCTGGCATCAAGCATATGATCGGCGTTGACTGCCCAAATGAAAATAAGCCAATTCGCTGCCACTATGATGGCGGTACAGGCAAGGAGTAACAGTTTTTTGGGTGTTTTGAAAACGTCCCTTACACTCCGCCAGCGACGCCCAACATGGAGCAAGATTGCCAGCAAAAAAAACGACCAAAAAACGCGATGACTCAAAATTTCTAGCGGTGATACGTCTCCAAGAGCCTTGAAATAAATGGGGGCGACTCCCCACATTGTGTATGCGGCTACCGCAAGGATGACACCTTGTTTTGCTTTTTGTTGATCATCTTGGGTCATAACATCGCTCATTTCGAATTGATAAATTAGCTAAGTAGTATACTCAAATCACGCTATGATGCATTATTCATAATATTTTGATTTAGGTGCTGGCTCTGCAGCCCTATGAATGTGTCTACAGGGAGCTTAGATGAAATCGGTGTATAATTTGCGGTTTTATTCACTCTCAAACCTCTCTACAATGTGTCACTGGCATTGACGTCTATTTATTCTTCTATCCAATTGAGACCTTTCATGACTTCGACATCGTTTGTTTCGTTATCTTCAACAGAGCCTGTCACTGCACAAAGTATCCTCGAAAATATTTTTGGATATCAGAGCTTTCGTTGTGGGCAGCAAGAGGTGATCGAATGTGCGGTTACGGGGCAAGACAGCCTAGTGATTTTACCCACTGGTGGAGGGAAGTCGCTTTGTTACCAGATACCTGCATTGGTGCGCAGCGGTCTCACCTTAGTTATCTCGCCGTTAATTTCGTTGATGAAGGACCAAGTTGACCAACTGGTAGCAAATGGGGTTGCCGCTGGTTATGTCAACTCCACGATGGATCGTGAAGAGTTGGTCAATACCTACAAACGCATGAATGATGGTCATATTAAGCTGATTTATGTTTCTCCTGAGCGGGTGTTGATGCGAGACTTTATCGAGCGTTTGGATAATTTACCTCTTGCGATGATTGCTGTGGATGAGGCGCATTGTATTTCGCAATGGGGGCACGACTTTCGCCCTGAATACGCTTCTTTGGGACAACTAAAGCAACGATTTCCTTCTGTGCCTTTTATGGCTTTGACTGCAACTGCGGATGATGCGACGCGTAAAGATATTTTGCAAAGGTTGCAATTGAAAGAGCCTTTTAGTTACTTAGGCAGCTTTGATCGCCCTAATATTCGATACAATTTGATCGAGAAACATAAACCCGTCTCGCAAGTTGTCCGTTTTTTGGAGGGGCAAAGAGGCTGTAGTGGCATTATCTACTGCGGAAGTCGTAAAAAAGTTGAAATGCTAACAGAGAAACTCTGCAATAACGGGCTTCGAGCCGCCAGTTATCACGCAGGCTTGGATGTTGATGAACGAGCCTATGTACAAGACGCATTTCAACGTGATGATATTCAAATTGTCGTTGCAACCGTTGCATTCGGTATGGGCATTAATAAGCCAAACGTCCGTTTCGTGGTGCATTTTGATATTCCTCGCAATATCGAATCTTACTATCAAGAGACAGGCCGTGCAGGTCGCGATGGGCTGCCTGCAGAGGCGATGATGCTCTACGACCCTGCTGACATAGGTTGGTTGAGAAGAATGCTTGATGAGAAAGATGATGGACCACAAAAACAAGTTGAAGCACATAAGTTAAATGCGATGAGTGCGTTTGCTGAAGCTCAGACCTGCCGTCGTCAAGTGTTGCTCAATTATTTTGGTGAGTATCGCCATGAGCCTTGTGGTAATTGCGATATTTGCTTAGATCCACCGAAACATTTTGATGCAACGGAACAGGCTCGAAAAGCGTTGTCTTGTGTATATCGTGTCAATCAGAGTTTTGGTATGGGTTATGTGGTTGAAGTATTGCGTGGCATGCAAAATATCCGTATTCGTGAAAATGGCCACGATAAGTTATCGACTTATGGGTTAGGGCGAGACAATAGTCATGATTATTGGGTGAGTATTTTTCGTCAATTAGTGCATAAAGGGTTGCTCTTCCAGAATATTACCCGTAATTCAACATTACAATTAACGGCCGAGGCTCGCCCCCTGCTTCGGGGTGAAATAAATCTGGAGTTGGCGGTTCCTCGTCTTGATACGGCAACTCGGGCAGCAAAATCAGACAAACTGTCGAGTAAGAACTACGACAAGAAGTTATTTGCCAAACTGCGCAAGTTACGTAAAGCCATCGCAGATGAGGATGGTTTGCCACCCTATGTTGTCTTTAACGATGCCACCTTGATTGATATGGCTGAGATATTGCCGACTTCTTACGGAGAAATGTTGGCTGTTAATGGCGTTGGGCAAACAAAGTTGGATAAATACGCAGATCCATTTCTAGATTTGATTCAGGAGCACTTGACTCATCATGGTTAATAACAAAAAAGAACAACGATTTGGTTTGGATGCATACTTGCCAGAGCAAGGTCGGATTATAATTAATGCTCCAGATTTTGACTTTGATAGTTTTCCAGCATTGGCAGAGCGTCTATTACGATTACTTTCTGCTACAGCGTTAGAAAAGCAATGTGATGCGGATATTCATTCTTGGCTTATCGATTTTGAAGGATGTCATATGCTGCTCAAAGCAGAGCACTATAGTGAGAGTGTTTGGCTTGAGGCACTCTCTATCAAAGAGTCGCAAGATGAATTTAATTTTCTAGCAAAACTCTTTGCCGACGGCTTTTAGAACAAGCGTATTGTGCAGGCTTGCTGAGCGTGTTGATTAATGTATAATCGCTGGCTGCTAAATGCGTTTGTTTAATCTTTGTTCTGAATAATATTCAACATGCTTCATTTGGGTTCCCTCCCCCCAAATCAAATTAAAAAGGTCTATCATGAGTCAATTTTCTTCTTCTCAGCAGCAAAAAGCGCTACTTTTTCTTGCCTCTTTTCATTTAATTATCATCGCATCGAGCAATTATTTGGTGCAATTACCTTTCACTCTTTTTGGTTTACATACCACATGGGGCGCATTTACGTTCCCTTTTATTTTTCTTGCCACTGATCTAACCGTACGTATTTTTGGTGCTCAACTAGCGAGAAGGATTATTTTCTGGGTAATGCTCCCAGCGCTGGTGGTTTCTTATCTTCTGTCAGTGTTATTTTATGAGGGGCAGTATCAAGGATTAGCACCTCTGAGTGAATTTAATTTGTTTGTTGCACGTATCGCTGGCGCGAGTTTTATGGCGTATTTGTTAGGGCAAATTTTGGATGTTCATGTGTTTAATCGCTTACGTCAGCTCAAACAATGGTGGATAGCACCGACATGCTCAACCTTGATTGGTAATGCTCTCGATACTTTGGCTTTTTTTGCTATCGCATTTTATCAAAGTCCAGACGCTTTCATGGCGCAACATTGGCCTGAAATCGCTTTGGTTGATTATGGCTTTAAATTGGTGATAAGCCTTGGGCTGTTCGTGCCAATGTATGGTGTATTACTTAATTACTTGGTTCGAAAGCTTACGGCGGTAAATCCTGACTTTACTCTCGCGCAAAATAAAATCTATTAATGAAAAAGCCCGAATTCATCGGGCTTTTTTGTGTCATCTTTCGATTACCTCTAAAGGCCAGCCAATATCGCTTTGGCGGTTTGATTCAATTTCTAACTCTGCAGCGGTTAGGGGGTTCTTATCAAGCCAACCGGCTTCTACGATGAGTGTCAATCTGTCTTCGTCTGAACTAAGGCGTATAGTGGGTTCTAAGTCTGGGCTTCGCCTATGGGTCAGCAGTACGGCTAATCGCAAGATACGCAATACTCGTTTAGCGCTGGTCGCAGATAACGCATGTTGTTCAGGTAGTGAAGTTAAATGATCACGATATCGCCGTGCTAACTCAGCCAGAAGGTGTTTTTGTGCGCGTGTAAAGCCCGGTAACTCTAAATTTTGGATCAAATACGCGCTGTGCTCTCCCCCTTTTTTGAAATCAATGGCAAGGCCAAGTTCATGAAGCTTGGTGACACTATCAAGTAGTATCAGAGCATGAGGCTCTGGGAGCCAATCTGGTTGGCATGTTGCAGCAAGCTTTTTTGCCATAGCGGCTACTTGCAATCCGTACGCGACATCAATTTGATAGCGGGCTTGAGTACTATTGATTGTGCGGGCGCGAATATCATCTTGCTTGAGCTCCTCCACCATTTCGTACACGATTCCTTCACGAAGCGCGCCACCTGCCAATGTCATTGATTCAATCTCAAGTAACTCAAAAACAGCAATCAAAATGGACAGTCCACTTGGAAAAACAAGAGCTCTCTCTAGGGTGAGTCCTTCGATTTCAAGTTCTTCCAAGTGATCAGCACGCATGGCCTGTTTTTGTAATCGTCTTAGCTTGGTCAGAGTGATTACTTCATCCATGCCTTGCGCGAGCATGATTTCTTGTAAAGCTTGTACGGTACCAGATGCTCCTACGCATATATCCCAACCAATATCCGTATATTGCTGTAAAATAGGCTGGAGCGTTTGTTTGGCGGATTCAATGGCATTGTTGAAGTTAATGCTGTTGAGCTGACGGTCTTTAAAATGGCTTTCTAGCCAAGTCACGCATCCCATTTTCAAACTGGTCAATGCCCTAGCTTCAAATCCCTCACCTATGATGAGCTCGGTGCTGGCACCGCCAATATCAACCACTAGACGTCGACCGCTACCACCTGAGGTATGCGCTACTCCTCTGTAAATAGTGGCCGCTTCTTCTTCACCACAAATGACATCTATATTGTGACCAAGTATAGCGTTGGCTTTGGTTAAAAAAGTGTCTACATTATTCGCAGTTCGCAGTGTTGCCGTTCCAACAATTTTGATATTTTCGGGTGGAATATCTTGCAGTCGCTCTGCGAAAAGGCTTAAGCAATCCCACCCTCGTTGCATGGCTTCTTGACCCAACAGATTATTTTCGTCTAAGCCTGCGGCAAGTCGCACTTTGCGCTTTATTTTTGCCATGGTTTGTACACTGCCATCTACATGGCGAACAACGAGCATATGAAAACTGTTCGACCCAAGGTCGATGGCGGCATAAAGTGGAGATGAAATTGCTTGATACATAGGGTACTAAGATTCCTTATGTTGACGAGGACGAGAGCGATGATTACTGCGACGCTGGCCAGACCTTGAACCACCAGTATTCGTTCTTCTCTGCTGCTGACGGTGAGTACGGAGACGCAGTGGCGCAGGCAAATCTGGAATTAGTGCGCTAGGGTCGTATTCAGAAACTGGAATAGTGTGCTCAATATACTCTTCAATGGCAGGTAAGTTGACGGCATAGTCTTCACAAGCAAAACTTACAGAGTGGCCACTTGCTCCAGCGCGACCAGTACGACCGATTCGATGGACATAGTCTTCGCAGTCATCGGGAAGATCATAGTTAAATACGTGTGTCACTTGAGGAATATGCAAACCTCTCGCGGCGACGTCAGTCGCAACTAATATATCCACGTCACCACGCGTAAATTGCTCTAATATACGCTCACGCTTTTTCTGCGGCACATCTCCGGTAAGTAAGCCTACCCGATGTTCATCTGCGGCTAGGTGACCCCATATAGATTCACATTTGTGCTTAGTGTTGGCAAAAATAATGGCTCTATCTGGCCACTCCTCTTCGATTAAAGTCTGCAAAAGAGGCATTTTATGCTCATTGGATGGATAGAAGAGCTCTTCCTGTATGCGGTGTCCTGTTTTCTGTTCAGGTTCTACAACCACATGCTCTGGATTATGCATATGTTCAAAAGCTAACTCTTGAACACGGTAAGACAGTGTTGCCGAGAACAACATGTTTAGACGGTCCTTTGGCTCTGGCATTCGTCTGAACAAAAAGCGAATATCTTTTATAAAGCCCAAATCAAACATTCTATCGGCTTCATCAAGCACAACAGCTTGGATGTGATTCAGATTAAAGACGCGTTGTTTGTAAAAATCAATAATGCGCCCTGTGGTTCCGATAAGGATATCCACGCCGTCTTCAAGTTTCGCTAATTGCTTCTCATAGCTTTCACCACCATATGCAAGTGCCGTACGGATGCCGGTACTTTCTCTAAGTGGTTTGGCATCATTGTAAATCTGTATTGCCAGTTCTCTCGTCGGTGCCATGATAATGGCGCGCGGTTGAGTTACTTTACGACCTGTGTGCTCAGGTACATTAAGTAAGTGATTAAAAGTAGCAGTTAAGAAAGCTAAAGTCTTTCCTGTGCCCGTCTGGGCTTGACCTGCGATATCTTGGCCGGTGAGCAGTACCGGCAACGCCAAGGCTTGAATTGGGGTACAAAAATTGAACCCCTTGTTCATCAAACCTGTAACGATTTGAGGGTGTAAATTCAAATCGGCGAACTTTTGCTCTGTGATATGTGTCTTTTTCATAGCTATAGAATATCAGCTTACGCTTGCAATACGAAAGTAAATACATTCCAATAGGGCATCTTAATACTGGTTATCATCAAACCAGTTCCGAAAAAACACACTGGAGTGGAAGATGAGTGATAAGATTTTGCAGCTAACTGATGATGGTTTTGAAAACAGTGTAATTAATGCTGCAGGCCCGGTACTTGTTGATTTTTGGGCAGAATGGTGTGGTCCTTGTAAGATGATTGCGCCAATTTTGGATGAAATCGCTGATGAATACGAAGGCAAACTCACTATCGGTAAATTGAATATTGATCATAACGCGGGTACTCCACCTAAATTTGGAATTCGCGGTATTCCGACGTTACTTTTGTTTAAAGATGGCAACGTTGCAGCGACAAAAGTGGGAGCTTTGTCAAAAACTCAGTTAAAAGAGTTTTTGGATGCAAACCTATAAAGATTGTTAAAAACATACCGTGTATTAATAGAAATACACGGTTCTGTTTATGGACACTAACTAGATCTAGACTAAACTGTGAAAGAGTGTTAACTTATCTCACGTAAATTAAACAAGTCCTCTTCTTGGTCGAGCCTGTGACCATATTTATCTCAACTAAATAACAGATCCTATTTTGACTAAAAAAGTATCAACCACCATGAATCTAACAGAACTGAAGAACAGACCAGTGTCTGATCTCGTCAAACTTGGCGAAAGCTTGGGCCTTGAGAATCTTGCTCGCCTGAGAAAGCAAGATATTATCTTCGCAATTTTGAAAGCACACGCTAAGAGCGGCGAAGATATATTCGGCGACGGGGTTCTGGAAATACTTCAAGACGGCTTTGGCTTCTTGCGTAGTGCGGACAGCTCTTATTTGGCAGGTCCTGATGACATTTATGTATCACCCAGCCAGATCCGACGCTTTAACCTTCGCACTGGTGACTCAATTGCGGGTAAAATTCGTCCACCAAAAGATGGTGAGCGATACTTTGCGTTATTGAAGGTGAATACGGTTAATGATGACAAACCAGACAACGCTCGCAACAAGATTCTCTTTGAAAACTTAACACCGCTACATGCGAATGAGCGCATGGTCATGGAGCGTGGTAATGGTTCAACAGAGGACATTACCGCCAGAGTGCTAGATTTGGCTTCACCTATTGGTAAAGGTCAGCGAGGCTTGATTGTTGCACCGCCTAAAGCGGGTAAGACAATGCTATTGCAAAACATTGCTCAAAGCATTGCCTATAACCACCCAGAATGCGAGTTGATGGTACTTCTTATTGACGAGCGTCCTGAGGAAGTGACTGAAATGCAGAGGCTGGTGAAAGGTGAAGTTGTGGCTTCAACATTTGATGAGCCTGCATCACGTCACGTTCAAGTTGCTGAAATGGTGATTGAGAAAGCTAAGCGTCTGGTTGAACACAAGAAAGATGTCGTTATTCTGCTTGATTCGATAACTCGATTGGCAAGGGCTTACAACACTGTGGTCCCTTCTTCAGGAAAAGTATTAACTGGTGGTGTAGATGCTAATGCTTTACATCGTCCCAAACGTTTCTTTGGTGCTGCTCGAAATGTTGAAGAGGGTGGTAGTTTGACGATTATCGCAACTGCACTGGTTGATACAGGTTCGAAAATGGATGAGGTAATTTACGAAGAGTTTAAAGGTACAGGTAATATGGAGCTGCACCTTAATCGTAAGATTGCTGAAAAACGTGTTTTCCCTGCGATTGATTTTAATCGTTCAGGTACCCGTCGTGAAGAATTACTCACTAAGAACGATGAACTACAAAAAATGTGGATTCTGCGTAAAATTGTCCATCCAATGGGAGAGATCGATGCCATGGAGTTTTTGATCGACAAATTGGCAATGACGAAAACGAATGATGAGTTCTTTGATGCAATGCGTCGACAGTAGGGACTAGCTTCACGACAAACGCCACCCCAAAGGGTGGCGTTTTTGTTTGCAATCTTTGCTAAGACAAAGCACAATGAAGTGAATGTTAAAAGGAGGTTAACATGCAACAAGGAATGTTGTCGTCGGTTCTCCTACTCAGTGCACTTTTGATTTGTGTTCCTAATGCCTCATCGATAGAGATGTTGAAATTAGATGCTGAGCAATGGCTTAGTGAGCCACAATTGCAACACAAAACGACAGAACTTTATCAGCGTATCATTGATGAAGACATCGATGGTTTAAACTTTGCGCTACAAAGATTATCTCTCCCTGCTCAGGAAGTGGTTCGGTACCTTCTGCTCAAGAAAGTAGAGCAGCAAAAAATTCCTTTATCGACACGCATGGCACTTTTTGTTGAGCAACAAAAATTGATTTCTCCCACCTATCACATCATACAACGAGGGGATGGCTATGAACTTTCTGTTCCCGCTTTTAACTACCCTGCAATCGCATTTCGTTTGCTGAAGCACTGGCAGAATAATAAAGATACCTTGGCATTTATTCTCGATGCTGAGCGAGAAGATCTCAATTTGAAGCAATGGTTGACTGGAGATGAATACGAACTCAAGGAACGTGAAGACCTCTTGATTAGAGAATTAGATACTCTAAGTCCTAATGCTGTCAAAGTGCTCGTTAAGCAAATTACTTCAGAAGTAGTGATCAGCTGGTTACCTTCATCTCAAGTGATGGTGCGTTTGGCTCAAGTCAGTCAAAATAAGGAAATTTATCGGCTCTTGTGGTTGATGAGGGTGGATTTCGCGATTGAATCCGAGCTGATTCGACTGGCTAAATCCCAAAAGAGTTCTGCTCTTGAACAAGTTATGCTTGCCGCCAGTAGCAATCCTGGTCTTAAAAATTTGGCGATTAAAGAGCTTACCCAACTAAAGCCAATACCAGCCCAAGTGAAGCAATTTTTAGTGGCTTTGATGTCTGGCTCCGACGATGCGAGGTTCGTTGCGAATGAACTTGTGCGTCACGGTTACTCAACTTGGCTTGAGGAGCTGGTCGCCACCAATCAGTCGATACATGCCAATATAATCTTGAGTGTGATCGCCCAGTAACTTGATAACATATAACACAAGCTGAAAAAGAGAGATCTTGCGATCTCTCTTTTTGATATACTGCCTGCAGATTAACCAAATAACTGTTAGTTCTATGAGTTTTAAGAATTTGCGCGATTTTATCGTACATTTAGAAAAAGAAGGGAAGCTAAAACGGATCTCTGCTTCCATCGACCCACACTATGAAATGACGGAAATTAGTGACCGTGTTTTAAGACAAGGCGGTCCGGCGCTTTTGTTTGAGAATCCAGTTGGCTATGACATGCCTGTACTGACCAATCTCTTTGGTACGCCAGAGCGAGTGGCTATTGGTATGGGACGAGAAAATGTCAAAGAGCTGCGTGAGGTAGGGAAACTGCTGGCTTATTTGAAAGAGCCAGAACCTCCAAAAGGCTTTAAAGATGCTCTAGAGAAGTTGCCTGTGTTTAGGCAGGTCTTGAATATGCCCGCAAAAAGGGTTCGTAAAGCACCTTGTCAGGAAATAATATGGCAGGGTGAAGAGGTCGATTTGGATAAAATCCCTGTGATGAGCTGTTGGCCAAAAGATGTTGCTCCGCTTTTAACTTGGGGTTTGACTGTCACTAGGGGACCAAATAAGAAGCGACAAAATCTCGGTATTTATCGTCAACAAAAGATAGCTAAAAACAAAATTATCATGCGTTGGCTTGCTCACCGAGGTGGGGCTTTAGACTTGAGGGACTGGATGGAAACAAATCCAGGAGAGCCTTTCCCTATATCCGTTGCCTTTGGTGCTGATCCTGCCACCATTTTGGGAGCTGTCACGCCCGTACCAGATACACTATCAGAGTATGCTTTTGCAGGACTATTACGAGGCAAGAAGACAGAGGTTATTAAGTCGGTGAGCAACCATCTAGAGGTTCCCGCGAGTGCCGAAGTGGTTTTAGAAGGCTACATCGATCCCTCGGAGTATGCGGAAGAGGGACCTTATGGTGATCATACGGGATATTACAACGAAAAAGAGTCTCATCATGTTTTTACCATCACTCACATTACGATGCGGCGAGATCCAATTTATCACAGTACATATACCGGAAGACCGCCCGATGAACCAGCTGTTCTTGGAGTTGCGTTGAATGAAGTCTTTGTACCGATTTTGCAAAAGCAATTCCCGGAAATAGAAGACTTCTATCTTCCTCCTGAAGGATGCTCTTATCGAATGGCTGTTGTCACTATAAAGAAGCAGTACCCCGGGCACGCAAAGCGTATAATGATGGGGGTTTGGTCATTTCTTCGTCAGTTTATGTACACTAAATTTGTTGTCGTTTGTGATGCGCAAGTCAATGCGCGAGATTGGAATAGTGTCATTGAAGCTATGACTCAACATATGGATCCAATTAAAGACAGTTTATTTATTGATAACACGCCGATTGATTCGCTTGATTTTGCTTCTCCAGTTGTTGGTTTAGGGTCAAAAATGGGCCTAGATGCGACCATTAAATGGTCTGCAGAGAAGAGTGAACCCAGTGAATCTGACAAAGACAGCACAATTTTGGATGAAAGCGTTATTCACCGACTGAAAAAAGAGCATTCCGAGATCATTGATCTTTATATTCCACCGGCAGCAGTCAGTAGTGGCTTGGTGATTTTTTCGATGGAGAAGCGTACCGCAGGTCATGCTTTGGATATTGCAGAGCAGGTTGGTAAAGCACTGTTTGAGTATGGAAGACCAAAGTTTATTTTTGTCTGTGATAATGATGTTGATGTTCGAGATTGGAACGATATTATCTGGGCCATGACGACACGAATGGATCCCGAACGAGACTCTCGTCAAGTGAAGACTGTAGATGGCGAAAATGCTTTTATTGTGTTGGACGCTAGCAACAAATTTCAAGGTCAAGAAGTTGACCGAGAATGGGGAGAGCCTATTAAAAAGGATCCCACTTTGGTAAAAAAAATTGACGATTTGTGGGATGAATTAAACATTATATAGATGGATTAATTTTTCTTAAAAGCTGACGTAAAACGCAATGCTGTAGTAGAGAGCACAATAATTGTTCTTGCTCTGCATCGTATAAACTTGTAGTTTTTGTGACTTCGGTAAATAAGAAAGACGTTATATATCGTCTCGATTAGACAAATGTTAATACTCGCTATAATGGAGTGAGTGAGAGGAATAAAATGACAATTGAATGTGAAGTAAAGTCGATTGAGGCACTGGCTTGTAATACTTACCGAATCTTATTGCATCCGGAAAACCCCGTCAGTTTTAAAGCTGGCCAGTATCTGATGGTGGTTATGGGAGAAAAGGACAAGAGACCATTTTCTATTGCAAGCAGCCCATGCCGCCATCAAGGAGAGCTTGAGCTCCACATCGGTGCGGCTGAGCATAATGCGTATGCCTATGAGGTTGTGGAGGCAATGAAAGTTGCGCATCAAAATAATGGAAAAATAACAATAGATGCACCACACGGTGATGCTTGGATAAGAGAAGGTCAAACAAGACCCATCTTGTTAATTGCCGGAGGCACGGGATTTAGCTATGTACGCTCGATACTCGACCATTGCTTGGCACAGAATGTTACCAATGACATTTTTCTCTATTGGGGTGGAAGAGATGAGCGACAGTTATATGCGTGCAGTGAGATCGAGGAAATAACCAAGCTGAAAAGCAATGTACATTTTATTCCTGTTGTTGAAGAGAGCAACGATGCTTGGAGTGGAAGAGTTGGGAATGTATTGCAGGCCATTGAAGATGACTTTGTTTCTCTGTCTGAATACGACATCTATATAGCAGGTCGTTTCGAAATGGCGGGTACGGCTCGTGAAAAATTTACTCTAATGAAAGGAGCAAAAGCGGATCATATGTTTGGTGATGCGTACGCTTTTATTTAGATTGCAATATAGATTTAGAAAAGGAGCTTATCGCTCCTTTTTTCTTTTGAGTAAAAATTAATCGAGTGATGCCTTTTTCCATTTTATGAGTAAAAAAAGCTTGCTCTCATAGATGTATTCCCTATAATCAACGGCCGCTAAGATGTGGCTGTTGGTAAAGCTCAGTACGTATATTAGCAAGATCCAAAGTAGCCTTGTTTTTAAAGCAAAAGTTTTAAAATAAAATTCAAAAAAGTGTTTGACACTTTCAGTTGAATCGATAGAATGGCTG
>NZ_AEIU01000004.1 GCF_000165125.1 Vibrio caribbeanicus ATCC BAA-2122
CGTTGTTCTCGAACGCCTCATCTCCAATAATGGTCACCGAATCTGGGATAGTCACGCTGGTAAGTTGGTTATACATAAACGCCTTATTACCAATAGTGGTCACCGAGTCTGGAATGACAACGTTGGTGAGATGGTTACCATAAAACGCCTCATCTCTAATGGTGACTAATGACTGTGGGAGGGTAATGCTGGTTAAATGGTTATCATAAAACGCCTTATCCCCAATGATGGTCACCGAATCTGGGATAGTCACACTGGTGAGTTGGTTATTACCAAACGCCCTCACCCCAATGGTGGTTACCGAGTCTGGAATGGTCACGCTGGTGAGTTGGTTAGATGAAAACACATTATCCCCAATGGTAGTCACCGAATCTGGAATAGTAACTTCCTTTTTAGCTCCACCATAGGATACGACAACTTTG
>NZ_AEIU01000003.1 GCF_000165125.1 Vibrio caribbeanicus ATCC BAA-2122
TTTATGAAGAAATACAACATAAGATAATTATGAAAAAACTTATTAATATTAGATGTATAATTTATATAATGAATGATTTAAAAATATTAGGACACTAATTCAGCCACTATTAACTGACTAAATTAACAAAAAAATCCATGAATTTTACATTAATGGCCTTTCAAATTATGATGAAACAAGCTATTATCATTCACCAAAAAAATGCTTTGTTAATTAAAAACAAGCCTAGATAGCCATCGAGAACAACCAAGGTGAAGGGAATTATTCGCTCAGAATATTGCCTATATACCCAAGTAACCTCAAGATGCCAGGTCCAGCGAGAATGGCTTGCTTGACTGGCAAGGCAACGATTTGAAAATCTAGTCATCTAAATTGAAAATCGGTAACGACGCATGTAAAGCAAGATCGCCCTTTGGGAACGTGCCACAGCGCCGATTTCATCGTCAAATAACTTGGTAAGAGTCAACTATTTCGCTGCGTTATTTTTCTTGAACTCAACACTGTGGCATCGCTCTGAATCCTGCATTTTGAAGTCACTTGGGTATATGGTTCATTCAAAACAGATTATTTTTTATTAATCTGTTTTTTAATTCAAGGAGGACAAATAAGATTACAGAGGTACCACAATATGTTTAATTCTTTATTTCAGTCACTTAGAGTGAGCCACTTAGTAAAATCACTTGCACTCTTAAACCTATTCATTTTTTTAGGGTTATCCTTAATCATAGTAGGCAAAACAGGATTTATTTTTTTAGAAAATCATGTCGTATTTTCTATGGAGTGGGTATTAATGCTCACTGAAATCTTAGTGCTACTACTCTCCTTCTTCATTATATACAGGGTGTTAGATCCAATTGACGTATTCAACAAGCATATGGACCAGCTAGTCCAGTTTGACATTCGACCTGGACCTGTTTGTGATTGGCTAGAAAGCAACTCAAGAAGAAATGATGAATTTTCTCAATTAGCTAAAAAGTTACGAGCATTTCGAGAACCAATTCATAGCTTACTATCAGACTTGTCAAATAAAAATCTAGTAGAACTAAATACTGCGCAAAAAGAAATTGCTTGCGCTATTCTTACCACATCAGAAAACTCACAGTCTGAGTTGTCCGAAGTAGAACAAGTAGCAACAGCGGCTATAGAGCTAAATGCTACCGCAAACGATCTGGTATTGAGAGTCAGTGATACTGAAGCCGCGGTATCTGCCACTCTTGATATCATTAACTCAAGCCGAAATACCTTGAGTAAGTCTTCTAAGATTTCCGAGAAAATTGGGGATTCAATGAAAGAGTCTCGCCAAATAATGAACACTCTAAATGACTATTCACAAGAGATCGGTTCAGTGGTTGAAGTCATTAAAAATATCTCTGACCAAACAAACCTTTTAGCGCTAAATGCAGCAATTGAGGCGGCAAGAGCTGGTAATTTTGGGAAAGGTTTTGCTGTTGTCGCTAATGAGGTAAGGTCACTTGCCGCTAAAACTCAAGCCTCAACTGACGAAATATCGAACAGCATAAATAACCTTCAAGAGCTATGCCGAAAAGCGCAGACAATGATCGACACCAATTCAGATTTGGTCGAAGATTCGGTTTCTATCGCAGAAGACGTTCATGATGGTTTTGAGTCTATTGCGAAAAAAGTAAGCTCTATTTTAAATACCAATACTCAAGTTGCTTGTGCTTCAGAAGAGCAGTCTACTGTGACATCAGACATCTCTCATCGTTTAGCGTCTATCAGCTCATTGGTACATAGTAATGTACAGGGTTGCAACAATATAAAAGAAATAAACACTGAAGTCTCTACAATGACCGATGATGTAAGAGCGATCATCCAAAGATTTACAGTATAAAAATTTAATTCACAACAGTAGTAATAGTTCGTCGTAAAGGTGAGTATTACCATCATCAATGTCAAAAACCTACATTGACTGGGTCACGCTGCTCGTTTGGCGTGCCCTGCTTCTGAGTTTTCTATAAGTGTTGTCTAATTCAGGATCATTTACATTCGACCTCCAGATTTTTATCTCGCTGCCACTTTGAAGTGAGATTAGTCACGCTACATCGCATGTCTTTTGTTTATTTTTTTTAACTCGCTACACTGCTCGCGGTTTTTAACCTCACCTCAAAAAACATAACACATTGATAAATAGTGATTAAAATGAAAAAAATAAACAAGCTCTACCTCACCCTAGCAACCGTATTTTGGTCAAGTACCAGCTTTTCTGACCAAACTGACGTTTTTTGCACTAAAGCAGATGCAAGCTCATGGGATTGGCTTTATGAGGAAGACGGCACTTATACTAGTGTAAATGGTAATTGGGGGTTTCATCGTATTGATGCTATCAATCGCTTCAGATATTTTACGATTCCGTATGATAATTATCGAGAGTTACAAAGCAGGTGTGATGAGAAAGGCATGATCGCTCAGCCAGCCATGAGTCGTTTTAGTGATTGGAATATATTTGAAATACAAATGCCAAGCGGTGAAAAGATATTTGCTCGTGGCTATTACACAATAGATACTGACTTTCACCTTTGATTCATACTGTGACACTCATTTGTGTAAAGCAACTCATTCTTTGTCAGTTAACTTTATGTATTTTGAACCAATACACCCAATATCCCGTAAGACTTAGTTATTCAACTTACTGAGAATAAACCGATGTTTTCATTTTTTAAAAGTAACCCGACAAAAAAACTGACCAAGCGGCACTCAATGCTCCTTGAGCAAGCAATGCAGGCTCAGCGCAGAGGAGATATAAAAACATACTCACTGCTGACCGCCGAAGCGGAAGAGATATTCGCGCAAATTAAAACTATAAATTCCCCCGATAAAAACAGTTGAGCACGTTCGGTCAAATTAAAATTAGAATGTGGCATAAATAAAACCTCGCCTCATATTTTTCGCAAAAATGCTAGGCGGGGACATGCGCTGAGTGATTTGACAGATTTTCTGCTCAGCAAAATGTTCTCTATCCTGCGACAACGCTAATTTGTTCGAATCAACTATCACTAATAATGATTCGGACCTCTATTTGCCTCTTTGGCATTATGAGGTAGGTCAGAGGTAGCGTTACCGAATAGATTAGATTCAACTGAGGCCTGTGATATACCTTATCCCCAGATATACAAGAAAAAATCGTACGAGAGAAGGCTCATGATGTCGTTCAATTAAAAAACAACCAACCAAAGTACGCTCCCGCCCTGCAGTTATAAGTACACAAACGGATTTTTCACTATATCTTTGCTAACTTTCTTTTTCCTAATGATATAGTAACTAGCCTATTCAACTGTAAGGAAAGAGATAAATGGATAAGTTTCTAAAGCGACTGACTACCACACCTAATGAGGTTACGTTTGAGCAGTCAATACAGGTGATCGACGAACATTTTGACTTTCACCCCGTCAGCTTTATAAACGGAGAAACTCAAAATCAAGCGGGGCAAAACAATGGCTCTTGTAAGATCTTTGCCTTCGCGCAACTGCAAGGCTTAGATGAGCCATCAACCTTAGCTTGTTTCGGCCAGTTTTATCGTGACGATGTGTTGAATAATCCAAATGGTAACGATCACGCTAATATCCGCAATTTTATCCAACACGGGTGGGCTGGCATTGACTTTGATGGTGTTGCATTAACCAAAAAGTGAGTCATCTAAGGTGCTACCTCGATCACTATGAATAATAACATGCTCAGGAAACACTCGACGTAACCGAGCCATCGATAATGCATCCCAGACCGGAGTTGTCGTCATCCTCGTATGTATTGATCAGAAAATCCAGAATTTATCGCCAGTCCTGATGCCAAAGGATCGGAGCTATCTGCCGTATTCACGACCTCTCGATAGATATTGCATCGAAGACTGAGCATAACCAGAGAACCCTATACTTGATTGAATTGACTCAACAACGACATCGTCGAAACTGGTAAAAGGATCACCGGCATAGGTGCTAGCACTGACAACCCATAAAAAAACCACTATGGATAATGCTTACTTTGGGACTGACATTTGCCGCGATGTTGCTCGGTGCTCAAAGCTATATTCAATTGAATAAAAAGCAATTCGTGACTCAAACCCCCACGGTATAAAATCGGGCTCAAGCGATGCTTGAGCCCGACATAAATAAAATTAAGATACTGAGTATATATCTATACGGGGTGAACTGACTTGCGTCGGTATTGCTTGGGGCTGCACATATATTGCTCTTTAAATTTCTTTGAAAAGTGGCCAACGTGCTTAAACCCTACTCGATGAGCCACTTCTTGTACCGAAAGCTCTCCAATCGCTAATAGCTCGCCCGCTTTCACCATTCTCTTGTTCGACAAAAAACCATAAACCGTTTCACCAAAAACAATTTTAAAATTCCTTTTGAGTTTGTTGTCATTTATGCCAATTTGACGAGACAGTTCAATCAACGACGGCGGGGACTCCATCTGCTCCTCCATGATTTTTGCCGCCAATTGTATGCAATCCATATCTCTGGGTGTCATGCTACAACAAACCGTTACCTTTTGGCGCATATTATGATAGATGAGGGCAAGCAATTCCATTACCTTACCTTGGAGGTAAAGACTGTGAGCAGACTTTCCTAACTTAGAGCACAAAATCTCATCCACATTTTTAATAATGTCATTGGTCACTGAAACAGACTCAAACAAATTAATACTGAAAGGCCTGCCCGTATCATCCTCAAAAAGTGTTTTCATCATCGACTGAGGTACACAGAAGTTAATTAATTTGGTACAAGAGGTGTCGTAGCGAAACTCCAATTCACCCTCATGACATACAAAAAATAGTGCTTTGTTTTTATCAATGGTGATCGGCTCTGACCCTTGAGAAACCCTGACCTCTACACATCCCTCGATAACGAGACAAGCCCCATAATAGTCTTTTGCCGACTCAGTAAAACTGGTCGGCTGATTAAAAGTTACATCACTATATGTGATATTGAGTCCTGGGTATAACTCAACGATATAACCATGACCTAGACATACGTTTTCATCCAGTTCTACTTTCGTTGTGGCATAGTCAGCCAACCGATTTTCACCTCCCCCTTCATATCCAGTAAACATTTTAAAGGTGGACTCAATGTTACTTTCTACATAAGCCATGATGGTATCTCTATGCATTATTCCATATTACGCAATCGGTCAAGCTACTACAAATGAGAACCATTATCAATTGTAGTAGTAGATTTTAACAATAGGGACACACTGAAACAACACTAACATAACACCAAAGTAACACTCGCTTATATTTGCCATCCTTGTGCCTTTAACTGGTCACTCCACAAAGCCTGATAAGTAGGTGATATTCTCATCAGCTCATCATGGACACCAACAGCCTCAATTTCTCCCCGTACGAGCACAACAATTTTGTCCGCCTTAATCACGCTCGATAGATTATGTGTAATAACAATAACCGTCTTATCTTTGATCAAAGCACTAATAGCGCTGTGAATGAGTACTTCATTACCTGAATCTAAGGCCGCAGTCGCCTCATCAAGTAAAACAATAGGGGCATCTTTTAATAATGCACGAGCAATTGAGATACGTTGCTTCTCGCCACCAGAGAGTCGCGTACCTCCCTCACCAACAACTGTTTCCAAACCATTAGGTAATGACTGGATAAACTCCCAACATTGAGCCTGTCGACAAACTCTTTCGAGTTTCTCTGCTGAGATATCTTGGCCCATAACAAGATTGTTATAAATTGTATCATCAAAAAGATAGACGTCTTGAAATACCATACTCACATGTTGCGCAATTTTGCTTTGGCTCATTTCGCTAATCTTCTGGCCACCAATTGTGATATTGCCATTGTCCGTATCCCAAAATCTAGCAATCAAGCTCATCATTGTTGACTTTCCAGAACCTGATGGACCGACAATCGCAGTGACTGCTTGCTCCGGAAATACCACATTAACCTTCTCAAAAAGAGGCGCTTCTTCGTATGCAAAACAAATATCGTTAAACTCTATTTCATAGCAAGAAACTTGAGGATCTTTTGAGTGTTTGTTCTCCAATTCTTTTTCCCCCAACAACTCATCAATGCGATTTAACGATACATTGAAATAATCAAACTGCGACAGTAGGATTGCCAGTTGTGTCAGAGGCCTAAAAAACTGCATAGAGACAAGTAAAAATAACAAAAATACAGACAGAGAGAGGGTTTGAGTGCCGATAGCGTGGAGGCCGAACAATATAAGACTGGCAAACCCCACTTCGGAGAAGATTACAAAAGCAGCAGGCGCTAAACTCGCACCCATTTCGTACTTTAAATGCGCGTCACGGGCTTGTTTCATTTTCTCTCCGAGGGCCAACATATCTCCTTCAGCTTGACCATGTGCACGCAATACACGAATACCTAAGATGAATTCAAAGATTGAATTATTCAACGTATCGGACGATTGAAATAGTCTTCTTTTCCCCTTCTGAGTGAGCTTGGTTAACCATACAAATAAAGAGATAGCAACTGGAAACCCAATCAGCATACTGAGCGAAAGTCGCCAGTCCACCACAAATAAACCCGCCATGAGTAGCAATAAAACACAGCTAATACCCAACATATAACTCAGCACATGAGAAAGGGCATACTCGGAAAACTCGACATCTTTGAGCAAAGTATTATTTATTGTCCCCAAGTCCATCGATAGCAGAGAGCCTAAGGGAATTTTCACCAGCTTATCCATCAAATTGCCTCGCATAGTATATCCAGCACCGCTACTAAATGAACTGTGAGTAATGAAACTCATCCACACCGAGAACAATCGCGCTACTAAACACGCGGCAATCAATGCGCAATAAATCATGAGTTTAGTATTCGACGGCTCAGGCTCGAGCATTTCCATTAAAATAAAGAATATGCAAAAGTTCGGCACTACCATGGTCGTGGCGTCCAAAATCGCCACCGCGATATTTTTGACGATAGTTGTGCCGGAGCAGCCCGATAATCTTATGATTTTTTTAAACATAATCTACTTCTCTCTCATGTGATGTTTGACTCACTGACCATGTTTTCGAACGTTGGCTGCTACGCCACATTTCCGCATATAACTCACCCTTTTCTATCAACTCATCGTGAGTTCCCTGCTCTATCACTTCACCATTTTCCATAAATATAATCTTATTTGCTGCTTTTACCGTCGCTAGACGATGAGCGATAATAATTACTGTTTTCCCTGCAGTCAGGTTGGAGAGCGCACTCTGAATTAAGGCTTGATTGGTTGTGTCGGAGTGTGAGGTGGGTTCATCCAGAACAATAATAGGTGCATCCTTTAAGATCGCGCGAGCAATCGATAAGCGCTGCTTCTCCCCCCCACTTAGACGAATATCCTGACCAATAATCGTATCGTAACCATATGGAAGTTGGCTTATAAAATCATGAGCATTGGCAGCTTTAGCCGCTGCTATTACTGCTTTTGGGGGATAATCTTTACCCATAGTTAAGTTAGTCATTACAGACTGGGTAAAAACAAAAGCATCTTGATATACGATAGCCATTGCTTCCATTCGCTGGATTTCGGATAAATGAGATAATGATTGACCACCAATCAAAATATCTCCGTTATCAGGTAGCCAAAAGCCCGCTAGTAGTGCAGCTAAAGTACTTTTCCCAGCTCCAGAAGGACCAACAATAGCGGTCAAACTATCAGAGGGTAATCGAAAAGTTACTTCTTTTAATACTGGTGCATCTTGCCCTGGGTATGTGAAGTCAACATCATTAAATGTAATATCAAAGTCACCTATTACGGCCTCACGCTTATTTTCGACCGAGTTCGGTAAATTCACAATTTTGATCAAGCGTTTCACACCTTCAAAGACTTGCCCCAGATACGTACTCAGTAAGCTAAGGTTAAACAGGGGTTCAAGCATTCCTACGCCGAGCAAAAGACACAACAAAAAGCGAGAAATACTGAGCGAATCTTGGGACCAAAAGTATAAGCCAAATGGCGTAAGGAAAACCAAACCAGAACCCAAAATGGTTTTAAACAGAGCAAATGGACCGCCAGCACTTCTAGTCCAAGACTCAATATAATGTTTATGGCTTTGAATTGATTTGTCCAACTGATTGTATGACTGCTTCCCAATACCGAATAAACGCACCACAGGCATCGCTTTGATAAACTCGGTGAGCGAACGATTTAATTTCTCCGCTGATTCGTGGTATTGCTCTGCTTTTAATTGATAGTCTCGGAATAAAACCGCTTGACACATTAGCGCTAGCGGAATGGGAATCAATGCTATCAATGCCATTCTCACATCAATCATGACAAGGAAGATAAACGTAGCCATTGGTAGCACAAAAGAAGAAACCAAATCCGGTAGCTGATGGGCAATAAATACTTCGATACGATCAATATCTTCCGTAAGATTCTTTTTTAATTCCCCACTGTTCTTTTGGCTAAAAAATCCAAGCTTTGTGTTAGAAAGCGCCGCCAATGTAGACTGGCGAATATGATATTGAAGGTGAAAGGCACACCGATGAGAAAGATAAACCGCCGATAGTAGACAAAGATAGCGGCAAATCATCAAGGTTAATGCAACTATGGATAGTGACCACAAGTATTGACCGGTCTCACCAACAAGCAATTTATCCACGATCAAGTAGGCCACATAATAAGGCCCAAGTGCTAAAACTGCCGCTGCTAGGGAGAGGCAAATAGCAAACCAAAGCATCCACTGTTTCGATCGAGATTGATTAAATAGCCAGACTAAAGGATTTAGCGAACGTTTTTGCATGATAACTCTCATAAAAAACAAAGAGGCAGCACATCCGGTGCTGCCTCTTTATTAGGAAGAAATTAGAACTTGGCTTCTAAATCCACGCCAAATCGGAGTGGATCACCATAGGTACTAAAACCAGGATAGGAAAATGTTTTATAGCGTTCGTCAGTTAAGTTATCACCCCACAGACGAATCGAATAATCATCACGATATTTAAATTCAAAATTACTCTTTACGATAACATAAGAGCCTTGGAACTTTTCCCCTTTGTCATCGAGCGCAACCTGACCATAATGACCGACGCTCAATGTTGGAGTAAAGACCCAGTCATCGCTGATTTGCGCAGAATAGGTTGTTTCTATATTAATATTGTGTTTTGGAGCATTAGGAACTCTCGTGCCACTTGACATACTGGCACCTGAGTAGCCATCAACTTGGGTCACTTTGGCATCATTGAATCCAAATCTTAATACCGCTTGCCACACATCGGTCAATAAAGCAGAAATTGAACCTTCGACGCCACGAGAGCGAATTTCTTCTATCGAAGCAATACGAGTCGCAGCCCCATCAGGATAAGAATATTGATAGTTTTTTACCCTAGCATCAAAGAGGCTCACAGTCGTCATCACACGACGATCTAACCAGTAACTTTTATAGCCAACCTCTATTACTTCACTCATTTCTGGAGCATAGGTTTTACCATAACCTAAACGTTCACCAAGCATCGTCGTTTCTTCTGCCATCCAGCTAGCGCCACCACTCAGTAATCCCTTACCGTAACTTGAATATATCGTATGATTATCGCCAAGCTCTTTACTAATCGCGAGCTTTGGCAAGAATTTACCATAGTCTGTCGAATAACGTCCTTGAGTTTGATCGGGACTGTAAAACTCTGAGTCAATCTCATAATTTTCTTTCGTATATCGACCACCAATATTCAGAGACCATGTTGGCAAGAAACGCCATAAAGCATCCACATAAGCCGTATAGGTGTCTCGGCTGAAATCTCCAGAAGTCTTTGTTAAATCCAAATTAAGAGCATTAGACAACAGACGATTTCGATTATCTTCTGTCGACCTTTGATAGGCCGCACCAATAATCCAGTCCACAGGCAGCTCTCCCGGTGTAGAAGTTAACCTTAACTCTTGAAAGTAGTCTTTCTCATTGATCCAAGCATCCTGACTCATTGAAGTAAGGAGAGGGGAAACGGATAAATCTAAATCAAAACGCCCGTAGGATTCAATGCTTCGATAACCTGTTACCGAGTTTAATGCCCATTGCGGTGACATATTCCAACCAATTCTTAACGCGGCTCCTTTTGATTTCTGGTCAAAGATATTTTCAACCTCCATCGCTGCTTTTAGGTCGTCACCTCTGTCAGTCTCAGGATTATCTGGCACATAAGGGTATGCTCCACCGTCAATCCTACCATAATCTAAATATAAACTTGCGGACCAATCGGTCTCTGGTGTCCAATTGAGACTGAAAGCAATATTATTTTGAGTTTTTTCGTCAATTGTTTTGCCTAAATACGTATTGTCAACGAAACCATCTCTTTTGAGGTGATCAATAGCAACTTTAGCACTAATATCGTTTTTACCCACGCCACTGGAAGCGATCAGTTGGGCACTTTTTTCATTATAATTAGCGCGCCCAAATTTTACGCTGGCACTTGGCTCATCGCTGGGCTTTTTGGTGGTAATAACAATGATACCGTCACGGGCGTTACTACCGTATATGTTACCTTGAGGCCCACGAAGGAATTCGATAGATTCAACATCAGATAAACGTAAATTAAGGCCATAGAGACTCGTTTGAGGCACATCATCTATGTATATAGGGACATTATTTTGCTCCAGATTTCTAGGCAAGCCACGCACCTGAATATAGTGATAGTCACCTGCTGTAGTAGTTAATACCATGTTGGGAATCGATTTAATGGCATCGGCCACCGTTTGATACCGATTAGTTTCAATATCATCGGATGTCACAACATCAATACCCTGAGGAACATCTTTAATATCTTTTTCTACACGAGTAGCTTGCACTACTATCGTGTGATCTGTGCTCTCTTGTGCTTGCACAGGTAACGTCCCGAGGAGCCCTAATATAACTCCTCCAACCACTGTATTTTTTTTCATTTTATTCTCTGATAGTTTAATTATTTAAAATTAGAAAAAGATTAAATGAATATGATTCTCATTTGAATGTCAAAAACATCACAAACGGGAGCGGTTTTAGCATTTTGAGTAGTTTTGTTTTAAATGGGGCACACGTTTTGCCAAAATAATTCCATCTAGCATTTTAATATGCATCACTATTATTATTTTAAATAGATATATTCAAGTAAGCTCACATAGCTCAATCAATCTGGTGGTCATGAGAAAATAATAAGAAAGAATAAATATTATTTATAAGTATTTTAACATCACAATAATTTTTTAAAATTTATAATTACTATTAAATAAAATATATTTGTACTGTTATACCAAGATTTAATTATATTTTTTATTAAGATATCGTGAGATAATTAAAATTAATAAACACCTTTTAATGAGTAAATTTTATTACTCCTTTAACTATGAGACTTCCTTATTATGAAGTATCTTTTTATTTTGATAATTTTAATATTAAAATCTTTTTATCTATACGCAACACCAATATCTGATAATATTCGAGACCATATCTACTCCAGCCAACTTCTTCCCTACCATTCTAATCTGAGTGACCAAGAGTCAGAACAACTAATCTTACGTCAATTCCAAATAGTTCAAGAGTGTGTTTTGGGAGAAGGCTATTGCGAGCATGCTCTTTATTCACTAAAAACTTCAGCAGAAATTGCAATAAGACAAAACGATTCGGTGGCTAATCAACAAATGCTCTTATTTCTACAAGATGCCTACGCAGAATTGGAAGATGAACAAAGTTATTTGACTGTATTTGAAGTAATGATAGGTTTTGTACAGCCAAGAGTTGAGTTACTACGACAACATTTGTTTAAAACTGTATTAACTCAAAATGCTCAAGCGACTCCGATTGATTTTGCCGGCTCTTATTCGTTACTACTCCGCGCTGTTACCAATGGTAGTATTCAATCTTTTTACCCGTCACAAAATGATGAAGTCATTGATTCAGGCAGCCCAATCACCGCGGCTTACCTCAACCTATTGAAAGCAGTTTTAACTAAGCACAACGAAAAAAGTAACTTTTCTCATCAGATGGATGAGCTGATGGCGACTTCGTTTTCTAGTATGGTGAATCGAGAAGGGTACATTCCAAGATGTCAGCAATGCACAACAAAATTTATTGTAGAACACTACAACGATAGATCGCGTGACAAACTTTATGATGAAGTGGACGTGACAAGTTTTATCGCAAAGAAAACGCTCAGAAATGCTATGTTCGATAACTATCGAATTGCTTTTCCGCACTACTACGTTAGTGAAGTTGTGCCATTTTTATTGGGCTTGAAAACATTTGCACATGAAAATGTCGCCAAGTTTCTCAAAAATAACCGCAATCTGGGATCTATCAACGAAACTCAGAGAGTGCTTATTTTAAAAGAAGTAAGAGCAGCTATCAAAAAGAAAGGAATTGAACTGAGCTTTTCGAGCATCGTAAATATGACCTTTCGCTACCTTACCGCAACGGGCCAGATAGAATCAATACTTTCATCAGGTGTGAAGCTTAATGCCTTGCGTTCCGATCCGTTTAAAGCTGGCTCCCACAACAAAATATTCGCCGTAAATATTTTTACGAACGTGGTATTAAAGAAGATACCACGAGTTTTAACTGGTGAGGTGCTCAGGTTTGGATGTGGTAGAGATCAATGGAGATTACCTGCTGCACTTTACATGTTACTTGAAGACAAATGTGTGTTTACTCCCTCATTTTCATCTGGCTCGTTTTCGATTACAACTTCCACAACGTTCAGCGCACAAGACCAATATGATTATCAGTTTTCTGTCTATCACAAACCTACAAATACTACGTTGTTGACAAAAAGTATCCCCAGCAAACAAGAGATTACTTTTTATCGGTCTGCTTTAGGTGCATTCAGTCCCGAAGATTTAGTTTTATATATCTCAAATACAAATCCAGAAGTTAGATCTGATATCGCAGCGATTCAAATTAGTAATAAGCTGTTTAGATATGGTTATGGCGGAGTTATTAAAAATAATACCGTCTATTTTGTGAAAAAGTTATTAACGCCTGAGTTTAACCGTTTTCGAGCTGAAGAGTTTGGCTGTACTCTAGTCAGCCGGACTGAAGAGCAACAAATCGATTGCTTACAAACAAAGTTAGAAACCTACGATCTTCCCGATTACTTTTATAAAAATATGGAATCAATTGGTCCTGTTCCGCACGATACCCAAACTACACTTGAAGATGTTATTGAAGCAGAGGATAACCGACAGAAAGAAGCGGAAAAAAAGGTTATCGAACAATCTATTGCTAATGCCCTAAGTGGGCATGGTTGGGGACCAAGCGGCGGGCTGTATGGCCTTTAACATAACCTATTTTTTTGCAAGTTATAAACTAGGGGGGATATTTACGCCCTCTTCTGTTCATCTTAAATGAGACACCATAAAGCGTCTCAGTCATGCTAAAAAATCTAGACCGCTCTAGGAGGAACATTAAAATGACGTTTAAACTCTCGACTAAATTGTGAGGGACTTGAATAACCAACTAGACGAGCAGCATCGTTGATACGTAACCCCTCTATCTGGATAAGCTCCTTAGCTTTATTAAGCCTAACTTTCTTTAGATATTGAAGTGGAGACTCAAAAGTAACTTTACGAAAAGCGTTGTGAAAAGCGGATAGACTCATATTCGCTTCTTCTGCCAATGACTGGACGGTGATAATCTGATCGTAGTCTTGATGTAGCTTAGATAAAGCCTTTGCGATACGCGCATAGTGTCCATCGTGGTGAGCTAAATCAAACAGCACTCGTCCCTCCGGTCCGGTTAACGCCCGATAAACAATTTCACTAACCAGTGCGTCACCAAGAATTGTCGCCTCGACATCATTGTGTAGCGTTTTAACCAGTCGCACAACACTATCTAACATTGACTGATCCATTGTTGTCGCCTGCAGACCACTCGAATCTTGGTTGGGCTTATGACCATAGTGCTCAACGACACCCTGCTCTTCTAGTTTTTTCACTAATCTATGCAAACGCTGGGGCTCAATGCGAATCGACAAACCGAGTAAAGGTTTACCATCGAGAGGGATCGCTTCACACTCCAGTGGAATCGGTACACCAACAACAAGATAATCATTAGCAGCGTAAGTAACAGGCCTATCGCCTAGGTGGATGTTTTTTTTACCCTGGCTGAGCATAATGATACCCGACTGATAAGTAAATGGCTGGCGCTGATTACCAGTACTGCTTCTATATATGGAGACATTGTCTATCTGCGTAACTCGACTGCCCTCTAAATCATGCCAGCCTTTATGTTCAATGTAGGATTCCAATAATTGACCGAATAAATTCATAGAGTCTGTATCCATCCAAAATGCGATGCGTATCAGTGTAAACTATCAAAAATGGAGAAATAGGCAATAAATTTAGAGAAACAGACCTTCATTACCCTACTATTGAAGAGTAATATGCAAAAAAAACAATCGAGAATAATACCAAAATAGACTCTCTTAATTTACACAAGGAAACAGAAATGCAATTTACTTACGTCAACCCTACCGTTATTCATTTTGGTCAAGGCCAAATCAAATCTATTCGTCAAGCTGTCGATGTTTCTCAGAAGGTACTGGTTATCTATGGTGGAGGGTCAATTAAACGCAACGGTGTCTACGACCAAGTCGTAGAAGCGCTGCAGAATCATACTTGGATAGAGTTTTCAGGAGTGGAAGCAAATCCAACTAAGGAAACTCTGGACAAAGCTGTCGCACTTGTCAAAGAGCACAATATCGAGTTTATCATTGCCGTTGGTGGCGGTTCTGTCATCGATGGTTCGAAATATGTTGCCGGAGCTGCAAAGTATCAGGGTGATGGTTGGGATATCTTGACACGTGAGCACACTGTAACAGAAGCCGTGCCATTAGGTGCTGTTTTAACACTGCCAGCAACCGGTTCAGAATCCAACATGGGCGCTGTTATTACCCGAAAAGCCACCCAAGAGAAGCTTTCATTTGGTAGCCCAGCAGTACAACCAAAATTCGCAGTAATGGATCCTGATGTAATGAAGTCGCTTCCGGAGCGCCAGTTACTTAATGGTCTAGTGGACGCTTGGGTACATGTCTGTGAGCAATACATAACCATGCCTACAGATGCAATGGTACAAGATGGTTATGCTGAGGCCTTATTAAAGAACCTTCTCACTCTTGGCAAGCAATATAACCAGCGTGATAATGATAGTTGGCGTGCAAATCTGATGTGGACGGCAAACCAAGCACTGAATGGCTTAATTGGTGTTGGTGTACCTCAAGATTGGGCAACACATATGATAGGTCACGAATTTACGGCCTTGTGGCATGTCGATCATGCGCGCTCTCTTGCTATTGTTCAACCTTCACTACTTCGCAATCAAATCGAAGTAAAACGTAGCAAACTAGAGCAAATGGGTAAGAATGTTTTTGCACTTGAAGCGAGTGCTGATCTCGCAGAACGAACCATTGAGGCCATAGAAGCGTTCTACCATAGTTTGAACATCGCAACACACTTTAACGATTATCAAGAAAACAAAACAACCGCGATTGATAATGTTGTTGCACAACTTGAATCACACGGCTATTTAAAGTTAGGCGAAAACAAAGCCATTACCTTAGAAAAAACTCGTGAAATTCTAGAATCAGCCATTCAGTAATACGCTATTGGAAAAGGGCATCCCAGAGATGCCCTTTTTTCTGTTAAGCTACCAATGAGACAGAGAGTTCTATTTCACGCCCCTCGACCCACTCTCCCGTGCGTTGAAACCCACAGCTTATATAGAAATCTATTGGGCTGTCTGGCCCGGGAACAACGCTGGTGTAAAGCTCTGATACACAAAACTCTTTCACTAGCTCAGATTTCAACAACCGAATCGCTTCTCGACCATAGCCTTTGTTCTGTCTTGAGCTATCGATCATCAATCGCCAGAGTGAAAGTCTCTCAGGATCAGCATTAATTAAGATAAAACCTATGGGAACATTCTCTAAATAAACCCCCTTAAACCAAGCACAAGGCATAAAGTTAGCCTCCGCTAATGACAAGGCATTAGTATCAACAAGATTGCGCTGGTGAGGCGCGACTTTAAGCTGACAGATTTCGTAGAAATTATGTTGGTTAATTTTTCTCAGCTCTAGGCTCATAAATTTCCTTTTAACTATGACGTATATTCAACCATTTATACTCTGAACCCCAGAATAGCTTGTGTGTTGATAATCTATCTAAAAGCCATAGTGGGTTCAAGAACCTATACTTTTTACGAAAGTTTTTCCTTAACATTATACTGGGGGGTAGTATTAAGTGCTTAAGGGGAGTATATTTTGAGTATGGTTATTTAACAAAAGAGAGTAATGATGAATTTTGTCACATTGCTGGAACAAGGCAATGGATGGCTTTTTATCCCAAGTGCCATCCTGCTCGGTGCATTGCATGGTTTAGAGCCTGGTCATTCAAAAACCATGATGGCTGCCTTTATCGTCGCGATAAAGGGTACAGTGAAACAGGCAATAATGCTGGGACTGGCAGCCACCTTGTCTCACACTATTATCGTTTGGTTAATTGCTTTTGGTGGAATGTATATTAGTCAAAGATTTACTGCTGAGGCTGCCGAGCCATGGATGCAATTGATCTCAGGAGTCATCATATTGGCAACGGGTCTATGGATGATCTGGCGGACATGGAGTGATGAACGTCAATGGCATAATGCACAAAACTACACACAGGACTGGAAAACACAGGTTGTAGATACAGGTCACGGCCATATTGCACTTTCGATTGTCAATGAGAGAGATATCTGTCGCTTACAACTCAAAACCTTAAGCGGAAAACAATTAACTGCTGATCAAGTAAAGTTTACTTTGCCCGAAACGAATAGTAGTAATGATCAGAGCCATACGTTCATCGATTATGAGGGCTATTTGGAATCAAAACAAATCGCCAACATAAAACAAGGATGTATGGTTAAACTCATGATTGGACACCACAATCACACACATGATTTTAATGTCCACTTTATCCCGAGGATAGCGAATGAAGAAGCGGTATATCAAGATGCCCATGAGCGTTCACATGCTAAAGATATTGAGAAGCGATTTGCTAATCGCACTGTTACAAATGGACAAATACTTTTATTTGGATTAACGGGAGGACTTATCCCCTGTCCTGCAGCCGTTACAGTGTTACTAATTTGTCTTCAGCTTAAAGCTGTTGCACTGGGCGCAACGCTTGTTATGTCCTTTAGCATAGGTCTTGCTATCACTCTGGTTACCGTTGGTGTCATCGCTGCATTGAGTATTCAGAAAGCTTCATCCAAATGGAGCTACCTTGATAAACTAGCCCGCCAAGCCCCTTATTTATCTGGGCTACTGATTGGATTCGTTGGGATCTATATGGGCTTGCATGGCTACGATGGAGTAATGGGATAAACGACCAAAAGTCACTGTAATGATCTAAGTGTTTTCCTCAACATCTATCTGATCCGGGTTTAAAAAACGTTTGGCGTAATTAATGTGTAAGTTATTTTTAATAAATAAGGAAAAGAGCTCACCATCTATGTGCTGATTTTTTACCATGTCTTCCATTATGGCGATCGCTTTGCTGAGCTTAAATGCCTTTTTATAAGGACGGTCGGCCGCCGTTAAAGCCTCAAATATATCAGCAATCGCCAAAATTCTCTCTTTAGTCGAAAGTTCATCTGCAGTAAGCTGGCGCGGATACCCGGTTCCTGCAAGTGTCTCGTGATGGGTAGTAGCGAGTCGCGCGACTTGCTTTAATTCGTCGGGGAAAGGCAAGCTCTCCAGCATTTTAATACCGCTTACCATATGTTCGTTGATGCGATAACGATCTTCTGCTGTTAGGGTTCCTCTTGAAATAGAGAGATTATAAACTTCTCCCAAATCACTCAGGTATTTTGGTGCTTTCATTTTTATGCCAAAGTCATAACAAGGCGGATGATATCTGGGTATTTTGTGCTCTGGAAGGTCCTTGAGCAGCGTTTGTTCAGTATGGGAAATAGATAAACGATCCTTTTCAACCGGTGATAAGCCAATCCTATCATCAAAGTATCGCGTCCAAGTTTGTGAGCCAATTTGCTTTAACCTTGTTTTATCTTCCTCAGATACCAGCTTATCGCCAATATTTAGTGAAGCAATAAACTCAAACTCTTCGTGCAATCGAGCATATTGTTCATTCATCCATAATTCGACTTGGTTATCTGGCTCACCGCTTGCCTTTTTTTCGAAACCAGTAAGCGTAATATCACGCCTTATCACCTCAAAGCGCATACGAATTTCATGCAAGCGATTATAATTCGCCTCCAACTTCGTGCCTTTATCAACAATATGTTCAGGTACGGTTATCTTGCCACAATCATGTAGCCATGCCGCCAATTGGAATTCACGTTTTTCTTGTTCGTTATTAAAATTAAAACTCGCTAGAGAACCTGAGGTTTCAGCCTCTGCAGCCCTAGCAAGCATGGAAGCGATCACGGGGACACGATTACAGTGACCTGCAGTGTAAGGCGATTTATCATCAATGGCTCGTGCGATAATTTGCACAATGGAGTCTAATAAAGCATCTTGCTGTTTTTCATGTGTTTGCAGTTGCTCTGCCAACTCCTCTACGGACTCGGATAACTGAGAAATTTCCCGAATTCGGCTCTCAACAGGTTGTAGAGAGTCGTATTTTTGTCTCTGGATTTTGCGAGTCTCTACCTTAAGCTCTCGAATTTGCTTGCTAATTGGGATACCGGAAAGCCACGCAAACCAAAGCGTTGGGAGCATAAACAATCCAGAGATCCCTGTAGCAACAATAACTTGACCCATCACCTGATTTTCAAGCACACTAACAGGCAAAGTAATCGCCAAAAACTCTTTTGGGGAAGAGGCACCCACTGGTTGTATGTAAACGTAAGTATCACCTGCTTTTGTTCTCGTTTTCACCAAACTATCATATTGAGAAGGTGAAGCCATTAAGTCGTAAAAAACGGCATGAGGAATGACTCTATGTTGAGTCGCTACCGTGTCACCCAACCATCGATTTAGCAATAATTCGTGCTCTACTTTGCCAATGTTTGCAATGGCTCTGTTAATAATAGGAATCAATACTTTATAATTTTCAGTCAAAGCAATATGAAATCGAGTTTCAAATCCTTGGTCAAAAGGCGCTACATTTTGTATGATAGAGAGCCCCTCAGTAAAATACTGATTAACTGCGAATTCCAATATAGCAACACTATCAATAAAACCATCAACTGCACCTAATTTTAAAAGAGATAACGCTTTATAAGTGTCTTCAACTTCAACTAACTCTATCTCAGGATAATTCTTCCTCAGTTTTGGGATGATTGACCAACCTGCAAGTATGGCAACTTGGTTTCCATTGAATTCATTGAGATCTGTTATATGAGTGAATTCCTCTGGTACTAACATTCCAAAAGGTAGGGAAAAAAGCTTATCACTAAACACGCCTTTAGCGTAGCCATCTTCATGGCGCTGAAGAGAATGTAAAGCATCAATTTTTCCACTATTGAATTGGTTAAGGAACTCGGTCCAATCTAATCCGTTGACGTAGAGCCATTCGATGCCTGTCATTTGACCTATCATTCTGACCATATCAATCCCATAACCTCTAGGCTCACCAAGAACGCTGTAGTCAATGGGAGCCCAATTTCTCTGGTTTGAAATGCGCAAAGGATTTAGGCTGGTTACTAGAGCTTTTTCCTCCTCGGTCATCGGTAATGATTTCAACTGAGGCAAGCGCTCTTCTTTTAACGCAGGGTTAGTATCCGCCAATAATTCACCAGTTTGACGAAAAACATAAGCATCACTAGGTTGGCTGTCAAAAGTCCGGTTGAGAATTGCAGAAAGAGAAGTAATTAGAATATCAGCACCAATAACAGCATTACCCGCTTCATTGAGAGAAGCATAGGTTTGCCCAGGCTCTGGCACTTGGGCAAACACGTATGGCTCTGTTTTTACTACCCCACCTAATTGTGCTTTTTGATGCCACGGTCTCAACGAGGGGTAGTAACCACTAACTGATCTTTGGACTCTGCGCACCTTGAGATCCTTATCGAGAAAAGAGAAAGTTCGTATTCTTTTTTTATCCGTCTCCCATTTAATAGTGACTGAAAGCCATCTTTCATCTAACTTCGCCCCCACAATTTCCCTTAGTGTTTCTACAACATCTAAATTTATTATTTGAAAATAGTCATCATCCGAATTGCTAAAATACACACTATATAAATCGGGGGTCGCTTCAAGGGTAGTAACAAAGATAGTTTGCCAATGAATATCGTCAAGATTAGGGTCAATAACATGCGAAAGAGTCGCCACTACTCTTCGCATGCGGTCGTCGGTCCTTTCCATATTTTTAGAGACTAGCTGCGCTACAGAAGAAAAGCGCTCGAGCTGATTTTCCTCGAGCGTCTTATATATCAGGTTGAATTGAACAAAAAGTGCAACTGCAGCTGTCAAGGTTGCCACGAAGATAAGCAAAAGACCGATAGTTAATCGAAAAGGAAAAGTACGTTTTTTATCATTTGAATTCATCTTGGATATTTCCACGCACCTTTATTGGCAGTTGTCTGTTTCCGGACTACTGAACAATTGCTAACAGCCCCAGCAGCACAAGACTTTTCTGTTTGACTAAGAACCGGACTAAACAATATAGACCCACCCAAGTTTACAGCTGGCCAAGAACAAAAAAATAAAATATTACTTAATTAGTAAAGACAGAATTTGACAAACTTACAAGTCCGGCTGGCCACGTAATTGTTAGGGAGGCGAACTACGATTCTAATAAACCGAGTAAAGTGTATTTCGTACTGAAAATAACAAGTTAAATTAGAGTATATGGCCATGTTCTAAGTCCTGAAAGCACTTGAGTAAATGTCGCTCGCGTAGAGCAGACACTTAGCTTTAATCCCCCCCAAAAAACACTAAGAAAAAAAAGACCTTATTTATTGAAACAATGTATAAAAAATTTAATTTTTAGCTAACGAAAATCTCTCCATTATACTTAGACGTTGTGAACTTTACTTTGGGTTGTACTCGGTTTTACTCGTTTGAAAGCGAGTATTACTTCAAGCTAAATACGTGGAGGGATTATGCATAAAAAACTATTCAAAGGACTCGCTCTATTGTCACTTTCTCTACTCATCGGAGCCTGCAGCGATAGCGATGGAGCAAGTGGAGTTTCGACCAATTCACTCGTTTTACCAGAACAATTGGAGGTCGTGACGAATGAAACAGAATAACTTATTTTTAATACTTGCTCTAATTTCACCATTATCGGTAAAGGCCGCATTTAATGACCCGGGGACCGCTTACACCAATGCTAAAGTCACCTCCTATGTATGGAATGACGCATTGGCTCCAATAGAGCTCGTGAACAGCATACTCTGCTTTACCGCACAATTTAATACCCATCAATTTGCTAATGCGGGAAATTATTTGGTACTCGCAGATGAAGCCGCATGCTTTGATAGTCAAGAAAATGGAGCCTCCGCACAGTCATCTGCCTCAAGCAATGTGCCCAAGTATATGAAGGCGGTGACTAATGTAACCCGTCAAAATGAATTTTCACCACTTGTCGTGAATGTCTGGTTACCGGAAATGGGTGAAGGAATTGAAACCCAAGCCATCAAGTTTAAAGCAGAAATATCTGAAGGTGCGAGTGAGAACAACCCCTTTGGGCAGTTTAGATTTAATTACGATTTTTTTGATAGTTTTACAGCCAGCAATCAACTCGGGGGCGGTGAAGTAAATACAATCAATACTATAGAAAACTCAATAGGTTTCACTCTTTTTGAAACAAGCACCGAAGGTGCTCATACTTACCAGCAAAGCGCGAGCGCCGTCATGTCCAGTGACCGCTCCAATGGTATTGCTTTAACAGGCACTAGTCATACCTTAGACGGCGCAACATCCTACGCTGTAGCTTTCAACGACTCCAATGTACTGGTACAAAGCGTAAATAGTAACTTTGACAATTTACCCTACAAATCGGGAGACAACAGTGGTACTTGCCTAAGCCGCACCAATTTTGACAGCCATGTCCATCGATACGATTTATTTAATGCAGCGACAGGCGCAAAAGTCGATATAAACAGCGGCTTTTCAATCAAATATGATGGTGATAATAACGGGAGCTATGAAAGCTATGGGTACGCTGGCTATTGGGGAGTCTGGACTGAAACGGAGGGGGCACTAGATAATGGTGATACCGTCATAGGAGAGACCAACGGTATCGAAAAAAATTATCAATATGTGAGCGCTCCGGGTCGTTTAATTAAACACAGTATCAACACAATAAACTTGATTAATGCCAGAGGTATTCAATTCTCTTATTGGGATAATGATATTTTTAATGATAATAATTACGATCAATGGGTAGTCCAATACATGACAAACGCAGAAGATGGTGTTGCCGGGGATGGCTTCTATAAGACGGGCAAACTCAAATGGGAGAATAATGGTCCTCAAATTACCCCAGAGAGCCCTTATCAACAAATACCGATAGTAGTTAACAGGCTGCTGCATATGTATTCCAGCCAACTGGGTGGTGAGGTAAAATACCGAGGTGGAAGTAACATCATCACATATTACGAACAAACATTTATTAATGGGAGCGAAACTGGGGCTGGTGAGTTACTCAACTCAGAAACAATCACGTTAACATGCTTCGATCGGTGCCCGAAAGGTACACTTGGTCAGTCAGACCTGACTGACTACTCAGGAGCAGGTAGCCCATTTGAAACAGGCCCTGGACCCATCAATTATACATTCTCAACATTGGGTCCCTATCCACTTACACTAGTCAGGGTCACCAACTCACAGCCCGTAAGATACAATGCTTCGCTAACACAGAGTAACATAGCAAGTACGCGTCATAACTGGGGGGTACGAAGCGGGCCAATGGGTATTGGTGTCGGCAGTGCTGATGACCTGTATGATCCTAATATTACCAATGAATACTATGTATGGGAGACAGGGATAAACGATTGGAACCAACTGGCAGCGCTAAAAGATGACTCAAGCAATATCGTAAGTTTTTCTCGTCCTATCCAAATTGCCTATGAACATTCCAATATAAAAGATCGCAGCGGCAACGCAGATACCTATAATGGGCAAAAGTTTTTAATTAACTACGGTGGAAATGGAGATCTCTGGGGCATACCTAATAAAATAAATAGCGCCCGATACCAACCTGCTTTCTCAATAGCCGATGGGGTACTAATGGGTAACTCAAACCAATATGTCATTAAGGCTACAGACATTGAGTACACAATGAAAAGTGCCACAGGAGAGTGCGCAGGTCTCACTTTACAAGACCCAGCAGTGCCAGTTCCGAGTGCCATTCAAGGTAATGCTGATATCGGCCAAATGCCAATTGTAACAGAAGAGCCGGCAGTAATAGGTGGCATCACTCAGTAGTACAAGTAGCAAGGGGCAGCTTTGGATGCAACGTCTATTAGCTAGCCCCTTCCTATAACTGAATCGAGAGTGCCTCAAAAACGTTCAAAAACTCGAATTTGGAAGTTTGAGAAACTCTAACTCTTCATTCGTTGTGGATCGCCCTAGAATAAGATTTCTGTGAGGATAACGGCCAAATTTATCGATAATCGCTTTGTGTTTCATTTCAAAATCCAAGTAACTTTCAATTCCCAGTTTCTCAAAATATCTCACGGCTTGCTGATGTATTATTCTTGACTCACTATGCATGAAAGCCATGTAAAAGAAAACACGCTGCTCTTTTCCCAATTGACTGTCAAAGCCCTGATTTATCGCACACTGTGATAACGCAACGGCCATTGGGTCACATGCAAATGACTCAGGGCTATCCCGATAAATATTGCGTGAAAATTGATCGAGTAAGATGATCTCTGCTAGGGCTCCTTGTGGAGTTTCTCGCCAAGCAAATAGTTCCCCCGCTCTAGCCATATTGTGTAGTTCACCAAACCTGTCACTAATATTACGGTCGAAGTCGTCACTTTTTTGCCACCATTGCCTCGGTTCAATTTCATCAAACCAAAACTCAAGAATTTGCTTATACATGTTACACAGTTCCCCCTGTGATGAGTTATTAACGTTCTATGTCCGTATGTTGCAAACATTCTTCATACACTTGATATTTAGTCATAGTTATCAGAATTTTATTCTAAACCCAAGTAACTTTTATACCCAAGTAACCTCAAGATGCTAGGTTCAGCGAGAATGGCTTGCTTGACAGGCAAGGCAACGATTTGAAAATCTAGTCATCTAAATTGAAAATCGGTGATGGTGTATATGAACAACAGCATATTTAAGATTGATGCCAAAGTAACCTTTAGCTATCTTTCAGCAAGCCTTGATTATTCAGTTACATGGAGACGGTAGCTCACTCGCCAAAATCAACTTATTAGTCTATGATTTAGTCAATTAGGGGATAGTTTTGCTACCTTTGTTACAAGTTATCTAGTCGTTTTGAGTGGTAAGGGTAGAATTAAGATAGGAGCAAGTGCGTGAGAGTACAAACTGCCTTTGCCAAAAATAAAGATACCAAACGGCTTCTTGATGATGCGTTGCAGCAGCTCACTTCAAGCGACATAAACCCAAGTGCCATATTTGCCTTCTTTAATACAGACCACCCGTTGCCCTCCATTCAATCGTCACTCACAGAGACATACGATTGCCCGATTCTACTTGCGAGTTCCTGCTTGGGCGCATTGGGCAGTAACGCCACAGGGCATGACTCGCTTAATGATCTGGTTGTCTTTGCATTAGAAGACCCAGATGGACACTATGGTGTTGGGAGTGATTCTATCAGTTTGAAAAACCCGAGGGAGGCGGCCAGTAGTGCTATCATGGCTGCACTCGAAAATAGCGGTGTTTCTTTTGAGAGTCCAGCTTTAGTTTGGTGTGCTATGCCGCCAGGAAATGAAGAGGAAATGCTCGCGGGCTTTGCAGATGTTATTGGTCCCAATATTCCAGTTTTTGGCGGTAGTGCAGCAGACAATGACGTAACCGGGCAGTGGCAACAAGGTACACACATAGATATCGGTGACGATAGAGTCGTAGTTGCTGTATTGCACACCAGTACTCCAATTGGTATGAGTTACAGCTCTGGTTACAGGCCGACAAAAAAAGAATGTATAGCGACCGATGTCGAAGGCAGGATCTTAAACCAATTGGATGATGAGCAAGCCGCCATTATTTATAATCAATTAAGTGACAACAGTATTGCATCAAGCCTTACTGGAGGTAACGTTTTAGCCAGTACAACCTTATATCCTCTCGGACAAGAAATAGAATCTTCACTTGGCATTACTGAATACCTTTTATCACATCCTGACTCTGTCACTGAAGATGGTGCTCTCACTCTTTTTTCAGAAATCAGCCCAAACACCCGCCTTGTCGTTATGGAAGGAAGTGTTGACGGTTTAATATCAAGAGCGGAAAAAGTGGTAGTCAATGCCATTGGCTTACTGCCTGAAGGATCAGAGCCCAAAGGGATATTAATCATTTATTGTGCGGGTTGCATGCTGACTGTCAGTGATAGTATCTCAACCATGCTCGACAAAGTACGAAACAGCATTGGTGATATTCCCGTTGCTGGCGCATATACTTTCGGAGAACAGGGACGTTTTCTTGATGGCGTCAATCGACATGGTAACCTAATGATTTCGGCAGTTGTATTTGGGTCATGAGCCAAGATTACGAAGATCTATCGGAACAACTCAAACTCGTTTACCGCCTCAAAGAGCAAGCAGAACAATCGCAGCACCGTAGCGACCTTTTCTTGCGAGGTATGCGAGCAGTATTGGAAGCAGACTGCTCTGAAAGCTTATACCAAAAAATGTACGATATATTTACTCATATCGTCCCTTATGATGTTGCTTTCGTTCTAGAACAAGACAGTCCTGGCTACATGCGATGTACATCCAGTACCCAAGACATTCTGATTAATACCACTTGGCCAGTTAACGTTATTTTAAAAAAAGTGATTTCTGGCTCACCTACCGCTGTGATCAATGCAAAGCTTCAAACGGGTGCCTCCGAACTTCTTGAACGCGTCAAACCCGAGATAAACTCATTGATTTATTGCCCCTTAAAAGCATCCGGAAAGGATGCAGTCATCACATTTGGACATCAGCAAATAGGGTTTTACACCCAAGACCATGTAAGCGCTGTCAAAGGTTTTCGTGATTACACCGACCAAACCCTATTAAGTGTTCAAGCCAAGTTACTGGCAATGGAATCAGAACAACTACGACGAGATAAGGAAAAAGCAGAGCAATCCCTTCTTCGCTCAGAAAAGATGGCCTCAATCGGTCTCCTCGCTGCGGGTATGGCACATGAGATCAATAATCCAATAAGCTTTGTGTATAGCAGCGTGAACTTTCTGAGTGAACAACTCCATCTATTACAAACCTTATCTCAACTTACTCAGGATATGTCCATTGACCCTAACAATATTGAAAAAGTGAAAAAAGTCTGCGAGTGGCATAAAAAACAACATATTAGTGAACTCATGGAAGAATTTGATGACATCTTTGGCGATCTAAAAGATGGCATCAACAGAATCAACGACATCATCGGCAGCTTAAAGTCATTCACACAGGAAAGTGGTCAAATCGAAACCTCCGCTTTTGATGTGATTAAAGCCATTGAAGAAACACTGGTTATTGCTTCACCAGAGATTAAGAACCAAGCGCAACTCCGGCTTGAACTCACTCCTATTCCGATGGTGAGAGGAAATAGCCGAAGGCTCGGGCAAGTCATTATTAATCTCATCATCAACGCAGGGCAAGCAGTGAATGAACATGGGGTCATTAATTTATCAACTGAATACGATGAAAATAGCCAGTCCATCAAAATCCGTGTTAAAGACAATGGGTGTGGTATTAGTGAAGCTTCAATGGAGAAAATTTTCTCCCCTTTTTATACAACAAAAGATGTAGGTGAAGGCACTGGTATGGGTCTTTACGTTTCTTATTCAATCATTGAAGCAATGGGTGGTAGCCTATCGGTAACCAGTCAGGTCAATGTTGGTTCTGAGTTTACTATCACCTTACCCACCGTGACATAATTTCAACAATATCTATCGTTCCTCTCTCCCCGCCGAACAAGATAAATTCAATGGCCTTTGCTCTGTTACCTCATAAAACACTGGCATTAACAATCACTATAAAGCATAATAAAATCATTATCTTATAAAAATAAAAAGTATCAAAAACAGCTTGTGAAATTCAATAAATCGCTTAAAAACAGTCACGCGTCTTACATCTCAAACCTTTACACTATCGATTGCAGACTGGGCACCAACCCATACGGTCATCCAGAGCTCAATAGTGATATTTCAGCCGATATTCTTCAAAACCTAAATGAATATTACGATTTTAGTTGGATCGCGAAACTGTCAATTCAAACTGCAAAATACATAAACTGTGACCCAGAGTGCGTATTTTTCGGGAATGGATCAATGCCTATTTTATCTACCTTATTCAATAAGCTCTTAGACTCACAATCAAAGCGAATGATAGGAATTGGCCCACAATTTGTTGATGCGATATCGGAATGGAAATTATCTGGAGGAGAATATTTAGCTGTTCATGATAGCGATGAGTTGATTAGTTCAATAATAAACACTAAGCCTGATGTCGTATATATCGATAACCCTAATAATCCCTCTGGTAAAGTTTATCCAAAACAGGAACTACAAGCGATCGAACTAGCCTGTAGAGAAGCTGCAACCCTACTGATCGTTGATGAAGCATATGGAGACTATTTGAACATGAGTGAATCTATGATTGGCGATACACAAACATCAGATAACATTATCGTGGTCAGAAGTTTTTCAAAAGGCTTAGGTATGGCAGGCATACGTTTGGGCTATGCCGTTGTGCCTAAATCACTGTGTGGTCACTTGACTCGAATCACCATACCCTTCACCCCATCTATCCCTTCTATTAAGATTGCTTGTAGTGCCCTAGAGAGTGCCAAACAGTTCATGAGTCAATCCATCGCTCAAACTCAAGCAACAAAATCTAGAATGATCGCTGCATTCAAAGAATGTGGGATCGTTGCCCTTAATTCTGATAAACGTACCCCCATTTTTATGGTCTATATGGAGGGTAAAAATGCGGCTGCATGGTTTGAGGACAAAGGAATTTTAGTCGAATCTTGCCACCACTTTAAAGAGACTTGTAAATCGATGAGTCGTGAATACGCACGAGTAAGAATTGTAGGAAATAACTATGATCTAGAACATCTGCTCTATCGTTTGAAAGCATAACTTTCGATAAAAATGTGATGTGTCATTGTTCGCTATCCAAATTTAATCGCTAAAGACTCCCACGGCATTAGAGAACGCTAATGACGTATCAATCTCGTTTCTAATGATAAATAGATAGCCCATTAAGTTAGATTGGAATGGCTTGACAACCACAGATTTCAAAAACGTCGCTCTCTTGAGGGAATGCTACCTTTAAAATAACTCCGTTGGCTGGCGGTCCTTTTACGAAGAACACTCACATAAATGACTTATTTGTTACTTTTACTGGCAACTGAGTAAACTTTGTTCTTTTCTTACAAATTAGATGGGGAAAAAGGTGGACTTTACCCATGTGTTGATACATGCTTCTTGTCCATTTCATTCACCCGAAGTCATGAGACGAAGTGCCTGCTGACAAAATAATCAGCCTCCCGTATCTCATTAAAGTATTAAGGAGTTCAACTTGAACCTATTCGTAAGAGATCTTACCGTTATCGATTCCTCATACATCTGTGAACAAAGGGGGATTGTGGGAGATAGTTGGATTGTCGATGTTGCCATGTATGGAGAACTTAACGAGATGAGCATGGTGCTCGACTTTGGCCGAGTGAAAAAACAGATTAAGCAACTTCTCGATGACCATATTGATCACAGACTACTTATCCCAACACAAAGTGATGCTGTGACATTCAGGCCAAGTACACAAGGATATTCTTCACTTGATGTATCACGTAAAAGTAAAAGTATTCACCTGCATTGCCCAGATGAAGCCTATTGTTTAATCGACACAAAAAGCATCACCCTAGACAGTATTATCAATCATGCCCATCAAATCTTACGCCGTCACCTTCCTAGTAATGTGACGGGTATAGAGATTACTCTTCGTCACGAGAATATTAGCGGTGCATTTTATCATTACACCCACGGCTTAAAGAAGCATGATGGTAACTGCCAACGTATTGCCCATGGCCACCGCTCTCCTGTTGAGATATTCATTGACGGTAAACGCAGCACAGAAAAAGAACACGATTTTGCTAAACGATGGCAGGATATTTACCTAGGCTCGAAAGAAGACCTCGTTACCATCTCTGAGCTTAGCTTCGCTGCTAAAACCGAAAAGATTAGTGATGAGAGCCATTATGCTTTCCACTATACCGCTCCTCAGGGTAAATTCGAGTTAGCCATTGCAAAAAGTGAAACGGAAATTATTCCCACGGATACAACTGTAGAATTACTTGCTTGCTATATTGCAGATGAAATCAAGACAACGGTTAATAAAGAGGCCGCCGTTAAAATCATCGCCTTTGAAGGTGTTGGAAAAGGTGCGGTGGCTATTCGCTAGCTTTCATTTTCTGAGCTAATAGCAACTATGTACACGTACATTGCTATTAGTTCAGTTTGATCTCACGGAGTATTACAGTGACGAATAAGAAGACTTCACAAACCCCCGCTACCATTTCTACCTTTGATGATTTTGCTAAAACGTCTGACTACTCTTTACTTGATACCCTTGTACCAGACCCCGATTCAACTCAAGACGGTTTTGATTTTCGTCCAAGACAAGTCTTTTCTGGGCACTTTGTTCCTGTTCAGCCAACCGCTATCGCTGAGCCCATGTATGTCACTCACAGCCATACGTTTTTTAAAGAATTAGGCTTAGATAACAGTTTGGCTTATACATCTGAATTCATTCGCCTTTTTTCTGGTGATGTGACTCATTTACCGGCACCAATGCGAGCGACGGGATGGGCAACGGGCTATGCTCTGTCAATCTTCGGCACAGAGTATGTACAGCAATGCCCTTTCAAAACAGGTAATGGGTATGGGGATGGACGAGCAATTTCAATCTACGAAGGCGTCATCAACAACCAACGTTGGGAAATGCAATTGAAAGGTGGCGGGCCCACTCCGTATTGTCGTGGTGCAGACGGCAGAGCGGTACTGCGCTCTAGCGTGAGAGAGTTTCTCGCACAAGAATATATGCATGCTTTAGGCATCCCAACATCGCGTTCTCTGAGCCTATTTGTGTCGCAATCTGAAACCGTTGATCGTCCTTGGTATCGTGAGGGTTCCCACTCTGAAGACCCAGATATAATGATCTCAAACCCTGTAGCCATAACAACCCGCGTAGCATCATCTTTTCTCAGAGTTGGTCAAATAGAGCTATTTGGTCGGCGAGCACGTGCCAACGAGCACCCAAATGCCATGGCAGAGCTTGAAATATTGGCTCTATATATCATTGAACGAGAGTACAAAGAACACATTGATGCCAAGCTCCCCTTTGAGGAGAAACTCGTGCGCCTTGCGGTCGAGTTTCGAGAGCGACTTACGTCACTAATCACCCATTGGCTACGTGTGGGTTACTGCCAAGGTAATTTCAATAGCGATAACTGCGCAATCGGTGGTTTTACACTCGATTATGGTCCATTTGGTTTTTGTGAATATTTTGAACCTTATTTTCAGCCTTGGACCGGCGGTGGGCGCCACTTCTCGTTCTTTAACCAACCTTTCAGTGCAGAAAAGAACTTTAAAAGCTTCTGTAACGCATTAAGACCCCTGCTGGAATCTAAACCTTCTGCTTTAGGTGAGTTAGACAAAGTCATCGAAGGCTTTCCTGCCGTTATGCAAGAAAAAGTCAGTACAATGTGGGCAACAAAACTTGGCTTAAAGACTTATGATAACGAGTTATTTAACTCATTAATCACTCTGATGATAAAGAGCCACATTGACTATACCCTATTCTTTCGCGAACTCTCTACGATTCCAACACAGATTTCAGAGCTAGAGACATGCTTCTATACCAAGCTAACCGGAGAGTTGGAATTAGAGTGGCAAGCATGGCTTGACCAGTGGCAGCAATCACTTAACGCTGACTTAACCACCAAGCAATTATCTCTTCAAATGAAACAAGTAAACCCAAAATATACTTGGCGTGAATGGCTGATTGTTCCTGCATATGAACAAGCAAAAAAAGGTGATTATTCACTGATAAAAGAACTGCAAGAGGTTCTTGCTCAACCATATCAAGAACAATCGATGGAAATAGAGCAGAAATATTATAAATTAAGACCACTTGAGTTTTTTAATGCTGGCGGTGTTTCCCATTATAGTTGCTCATCTTAGTTACAGAAAATGATCTCTACGTATAAAACTAGTTGAGTTATTCCTCTGTTATATCTCAGTCACCTCAATACGTTGGTTTCAGTGAGAGTACCAGAGGATAGCTTCTCAAGCAGCCCAAATTATGTAGAATCACTTCAAATCGTTGTAGACTCAAGCAGAATAGGAAACCGAGCTGAGCACATCAATTACGCCCTCTTTTTTCAATGTGATCGCGCGGCAAAAACCTGATTTCATCGATTAACAGACTTGGAAAGAGCGTACTTTTGGAACCACTATTCTCGTTAAACCTAACACCGCAGTAAGATTCCGGTGTCCTGCATCTAGAAATGACATCGCTATAGAGCCTTTACTACTCACTTTGCACCAAATTGTTAACTTTCTCATTTAAAAGTCGATAGAATGCAAATGAGATTTATTCTCAAAAAAGCATTAGTACTGAGGAACACATGATTACTTGCAAAATATTTAAACACTCAACATTGACAATAGCACTGCTAACGGCGCTATCCGCGCCGACTCTGGCGAGTGAAGAGGTCTCAAAAAAGTCCGAACAATTAGAAAAAATTTCTGTGCTCGGTAAAGCTTATCGAAATACCGCAACAAAAACAGCACTTGCACCAGAAGAAACGCCACAAGGGATCACTGTGGTTGATAGCGATCAGCTTGAGCAACGTGGTGTCGAATCGTTGAGTGAGGCGGTGCGCTACGCGCCAGGTGTTGTAACTGAAAATCGACGGTGGTGTCGTAACTATGTTTGACACATTTACAATACGCGGCTTCAAAGCAGAACAAAGCTATTACGATGGGCTTATGCTGCCGCTATTGAAAGGATGGAACCTTCAGCCACAAATTGACCCGATAGCGATTCAACAAGTTGAAATATTCAAAGGCCCCACATCCGTCCTCTATGGAGCAATGTCACCTGGCGGTATGGTAAACATGGTGGCAAAATCTCCCCAACAAAAGAAAAAAACCAAGTTAGAACTCGCCACAGGTACGCATAACTTAAAAGAAGGTTCTATCGATACGACAGGGCAATTTGGTGATAGTGATGTTTCATATCGCCTGTTAGCATTGGCAAAAGAAAAAGATAGTCAAGTTGATGGGGCAAAAGAAGAACGTTATTTGTTGGCTCCATCGATTGACTGGCAAATAAATGAAAAGACTTGGGTAAACTTTAACCTTTACTATCAGAAAGATCCAGCAATGGGCATCAACTCTGCACTCCCCTCTTCAGGGATGTTTGTTGCCAATTCTAATGGTTCAACGTCTCCTTCAACTTGGGTCGGTTCAAAGAGCTGGAGTACTTTTGACCGTGATGTGCTTATGTTTGGTTATAAAATTAACCACGAAATCAACAACAGTTGGAGCTTCTTACAAAATGCACGCTATCTCGATGCCTCTTTACTGCAAGAAAATACCTATCACGGAGGCGTCCCTACACCAAGTGGTAGCTGGGATTTCAATTATTTTGATCCGAATACTGGCAACTTAAGACTTACTGCATACCGCACCAAGGAAACATCAAAGGGCTTTACCATAGACAACCAACTTTCTGGTCTATTGCAAACCGGTAACATCGAACATAATATTTTGTTGGGCATGGATTACCAAAATCTCGATGGGGAATCCATTTACACAGCTTTTAACAAAGTGTATTGGAATAATATATTTGCACCAAACCATAACTACATTGATCGCAATGATATGGGGGGAGAGCTCAGAAATATCGATAAGGTGACGGTTGACCAGATTGGTATCTATCTCCAAGACCAGATCCGCTATGATAGCCTTGTCTTGATAGCAGGTGGCCGTTATGACAACTATCGTGGTAACAATGAATACAATGGCGTTTCGAATAAGGCAGAACACAAACAGTTTTCGTATCGCGTCGGCGCTTTGTACGAGTTTGAATCTGGAATTGCACCTTTCATCAATTATGCAACGAGTTTTGAGCCACTAGCAGGTACCAACAGTGCGACCGGTGAAAATTATGACCCAGAATTAGGTAAGCAAATTGAACTGGGTATAAAATATCAATCTGTTGATGGAACACAGTTCCTCACAACGTCTTTATTCCACATCACAAAATCAAATGTTCTGGCAGCTGACCCAAGTAACTTTCTTCAGAAAACACAAATTGGAGAAGTCGTCTCTCAAGGTATAGAAATTGAGGGGAAATGGTATGCAACGGATAATCTCGATTTCAGTGCATCCTATACCTATCTTGATATGGAAGTCACCGATGCTGGCGCTGATAAAGATCTAAAAGGAACAACCCCTATTTATGTACCAAAACACAGCGCCAACTTATGGACTAACTACCATTTCTTCGATGGCACATTGGCTGGGACAAGACTGAGTGGAGGGGTACGTTATGTCGGAAATATGGAACGTGATGCTAGGAATACAACTGGTAAAGTACCCTCTTACGCACTCATCGATCTATCACTGGGTTATGATTTAGGGTATGCAAATGACATCCTGAAAGGTGCAACGGTCAATCTCATTGCTAATAACCTGTTCGACAAAGAGTATTACTCTTGCTACGACAATGATAATTGTTGGTACGGCGCAGAGCGCAGTGTAGAGTTAAACGTAAGCTACCAATTTTAATTAACTACCCAGATATTGAGCATACATACCTAAGTCGCCTCACGATACAGGGTAGCTGCTGGCTACCCTGATTCTTTACAGTTATCACTGAGATTACTTATTCAGTATCAAAGCGTATAAAATGCATTTCTAGATCAATATCGATATCTATACATACTTCAAAGTTCTCTCCAACTCTATGGCTCACTACAGATTTCCAAAAAGCCAAAGCAGGCTCATTTTCCTTTAAGACCCTTATTTGCCATTTTCCGGGGTGGATATTTAAAATTTCTTCAAATGCCTCTTTTCCAACCCCTTGTCCCTTGTACTTGCGTAAAACAAAAAATTGCTCGACATCGAGCCTATCAGGGCTTGTTGGATAGGGCCTTATTAGCGCGAATCCAGCCAGCACATCATCAACATAGATAAAATATGGTACGTGATTTCGATCAAGCCAATAAGAATCCAGCGTTGAAGGCATATACCCAAGTGACTTCAAAATGCAGGATTCAGAGCGATGCCACAGCGTTGAGTTCAAGGAAAATAACGCAGTGGAATAGCCGTCTCTTACCAAGTTGTTTGACGATGAAATCAGCGCTGTGGCACGCTCCCAAAGGGCGAGTTGCCATGCTTTACATGCGGCGTTACCGATTTTCAATTTAGATGGCTAGATTTTCAAATCGTTGCCTTGCCTGTAAAGCAAGTCATTCTCGCTGAACCTAGCATCTTGAGGTTACTTGGGTATAAAGGTATATTGACCATCTGAGTTTGGATCCCAGCCCATATATTGAGACATATCGTAAATATAATAGGTGAATAGGTTTTCTAAAATATAGCGAGAACTTACCTCTATTTTCTTTAAATTAATATTCATTTTTTAACCACAATGGAGTTTTTATAAAAATACCATAGAGTTTGTGTAACGATGATTTATTTTTCAGAAAATAGCAGAAAGTCATCCTCAAAAGACGCAAATATTCCGTTCGAGGATGCAGATTTTAGATTATAAAATTCTCCGACTCCATTCGCATTGAGATCTGTTTCAAGTCGCGTCGTTTTTGTCTCAAGGCGCAAGTATGAGCGTCCTGTCTCGCTAAAGAATATGAAAAGGCTATGCGCTCCATCTTCACCATCTAACTCGTAGATGACTCTATCTTCATCTGGGTAAATATCTGAGAGATTGAGTTGATAATCCTCACCAGGCAATTGCAAGCTTATTTTAGAACCTATTGTTAATTCAACCAAGCTCGCAACGTCTATGCTGACAACACCAGAATACTCATTTGAATAACTCAGCGGTACCACTGATTGGGTAGTATTTAGCTTGCCCGTATCACTATTTGGGTCTGTTTCAGTAGAAAAGTGTTGCTCCACTTTCTCTCTTACTACGAAATCAACCTGAAGCGGGCGACGACGAGGGTGGTGTGCGACAAGCAGAAAAGCCACTAATAGCAGGAGAGCAAATATAAACTTACCCATTTTAATAATTCCTAGTAAATCTACTGGCATTTTCATTGATAAAACGCACAGCGTCAGCAAAGGTCTCATCACCGCATTGGTAAAATTTGTCGCAACTTAATGCTGGATTTGAAAAAACATGTTTAGTGATAGGACCACCATGTTGCAACGAGTAAGACATCATTGTTACCCAAAAAAAAGTGCCGTAACCAGCCGCATATTGATCATCTTTTCTATCAGAATAAGTATGCATTAATCCAAGATTGTGCCCAATTTCATGAACAAAAGTATCACCACTTAAACATAACCAATACCCTGCTCTGCCGATGGAAAAAGCATCCCTATTTGAGGTAGTGACTACTCCGAGACCACATCGTGAGATTCCAAAATCAAGATCAGCAAAAAGAAAAGCAATATCAGCACCCAATTTTTGCTTCATTTCTCTTACATATCCATCGGACATAAAGTCTTCTGCAGTTTTAAAGGTTCTCTCAGTAATTGGAATAGCCCCTATTAAGTGAGCTTTTATATTTGCACGAGAGCGTTTTAGTACAGAGTTTAAATAAGAGACTCTTGCTTTAGCATACTCTTTAAAATCCTGACCAACGTCAGCTGTTTGATCTTTGAACACGAGAATTTTGACTGTGTACTCAGGTTGCCACGAAGCTGGTGGAGGAGTAATAGCTGCAAAAATCCCGCTGTGAGGAAGAAATAAAGCCAAACCCAAAAGTATTATTTTGACTGGATACATTGTCATTCTTTACTCTCATACAGGTAAAGATTAAGACTTTAATTCATTGATTTAAATAATAAAACATAGACATGTCACAACTTAATTACGTTTAGCTGTCTATCCTATCTTCTTAGTTTTTTAGCTTTGGTTTTGCTCACAGTTCCATGTATTTGAGTTAAATAATATTTCATCTAACGATGACGGAAGAGGTAGGGCTGCTATCTACTCTAGCAAACCAGCAGTTCCTATCAAGGGATGAACCAGCACGAGGTCAAATATTGAAATTAGAATTTACAGAAGATGGTATGTTAGCCGGTCGACAGCCGATTAATCAAAAATTTGGCTCAGATAAATCACTCGTCTGTGTAAAACAGATCTTGGAAGGTTGATGAGAGATACGTTTATGTATCTCTCATCATTTGGCACTATGTACATCGAGTTTTTGCGTATTAGACCACGACTTCAAGAGCGGCTATTTTTCGTCTTTCAGTTTTTTTTCCATATCTTTTAGCAAAAAAAAGGCTTGTATAATACTAACTAAGGTAAATGGTAGAGCTCCCGCGATAGCAACTTGTTTATTTAAATCGACATCATTGGTATAGAGTTTTGAATACCGTGATGGTATTCATAACCTCCTTGAACTTGGCATAGCGAGTTGCTTACAGATTGTTTGAGAATGAAATTGTTGCTGTGGCAAACCAAAAGGGAGAGTTGATTTATAGGCTTCGTGACCAATTTTCGATTAAGGCGACTAACGCTTCAAATCGTCACCCTGCCTGAAAAACAATCCATTCTCGCTAATCCTAACATCTTGATGTAAGTTGGGTATAAAACACACAATTATAAATTCGAAGATATAACGTTCTATGAAACTAAAAGAAATCCTTGAAATCCCAAATGTCCGTTACTTCCTAATGTTTCGATGTAGCTATTTTGCAAGATTTTATTATCCTATATTTACTCTACTCTATTTAGATTATGGATTGAGCCTTTCTCAATTTGCCATGCTAAATGTTATATGGGCTGCAACCATCGTCATTTCTGAAGTCCCCTCTGGTGCTTTTGCTGATACTTTGGGAAGAAAGAAGCTAGTTGTTTTATCATCCTTCATTATGTTTATCGAAATAGCAATGATTGCTTTTGTCCCAACAGGCAATACCACGCTAGTCTTTGGTGTCTTTTTGATCAACAGAATACTAAGTGGTTTAGCTATGTCTCTCGCAAGCGGTGCTGATGAAGCCCTAGCATACGACACACTCAAGGAGCAAGGTAAAGAGTCTGCTTGGCCACAAGTTTTACAAGTTCAACTCCGTATCGCTTCCACGGTCGGTATTATTGTCACTCTCGTAGGAGCAGCAATGTATGATGTACATTTCATGGCAAATCTATATCAACTCGTTGGGCTACCAGCACCTGAAAATACTCGAGACCTGATGCGTATACCCGTCTATGCAACGCTGTTAGTGGCTGTGGTAGCTATTTATGCGGCATTAAATATGAGAGAGGAGAAAACCAGCTTCACCTCAAACAACAGTCGATGCGAAACCCTCTCAGCAAGCTTAAAGTTAACATTCAGCGCTGGAAAGTGGGTGCTATCCACACCTTATGTATTATTTATTATGCTTTATTACAGCTTGTTCGAGCATACATCACGAATGTTTTTGACCATGGACAGCCAATACTATCGCTCTATTGATATTCCGATTCTTTACTTTGGCTTTATTGGTGCGGGGATCAGTGTAGTAAAAATTATATTGGCTGGGCATAGCCGACGGTTGGCAGAACGAATGGAGCCAAAAGCTTTCATTGCCATAATGGGGCTGGCAACAATGGTTTCCTATTACTGGATCAGCCTAGGTTGGTCAATTTATGGAGTGATCCCTGCTCTCATACTGATTTTTATTATAATGACTATGAATATATTCGTGAGCTATCATTTGAATAAAAAAACTGAATCTCATAACAGGGCAACTGTCCTCAGTTTTAAAGGATTAATGTTTAATCTCGGTTACGGTTTTATCGGGGCCCTGTATGCATATTATTATAAATTAATCTCTCAAAATTACTCGACAGAAGAAATAGAAAGAAACATTAGCTTTTTAGATTCATTATCCGCATTTTTCTATTACTTCACATTACTATTTTTATTAATAAGCCTGTATTTTTTCATTAAAAACAAGCGTAATAAAGTGTTCGAATAAATAAGGGTGATAATCACCCTTACTCTATACTTCCAAAGTATCTAAGAACTCATAACGCTTTTTATACATTTTCCTTTTAGTTCTTGATAAGGCTGCTAAATCTTTTCTCGATTGACTCAGTGGTATTTGATAAAAATTCACATCCAAGCTCTGGCCACCATGTTCTTTCCAATAGCTATCAAAATCAAAGTTTATATTACCGTATCGAATTGAAGAGTACGTATGTTTTTTATTCTTTATTCCAAGAATTTCATTTATACCTTTATCTTTTAACCATAAACGCAGCACCTCTAGAATAAGAGATTTAGGCCTCAGACCGAACAGACCTTTGGTTATCTTTTTTGAAAAGCCACCATCATGTTCAGGCCCCTGTACACCGCCGACATAGGCCCTACCATCATAGATGGTAAAGGAAATAACATAGAAATTCTGAATATTATCTGTCAGTCTTAAGGTGAGCTCACCTTCTTTCCAATATCTGGGTTCATAAGACAGAATAAACTGATAAGAATCCTCACCTACCGTCAGATCTCTGATAGGTAAACCACTATCATATACTGCCATTAGGTGATTGTCTTCAACCCAATCATGGTGTTGAGATATCATATCCATAGCAACTTTCTTGTCGAGAGCTAACGCCATATATGGTCGCATGGCTTTGGTGTAGAACTCCGAGTGATTTTGTATAATTAAATTAGCTACTCTCGGATTCATAGAAGTATATAAGTGTTTGAGATATCGATAATAATATAATGCTCTAACTATGAATTTAGTTTGCTTATATTTATTCTCTGGATACGATATTTTTGATAATTCTTTAATATTCATAAATTTTACTTCATATGCTGCAGAATCCTTTTTTCTTTAATATGTAATAACTTATCAACCTTCTTTTATTGAGAGGGTGATAGCTTTTCCATTTACTTTTTTCGAGAATACTCTGTTGTTTCTACATTATGTCAGAAACACGTCAAAATGTATACATAGTGAAAATCATAACCTTAATTTAATATTTAAACTACTAATATTAACAATTTACATGCATATGAAACTCTTAAAATAATAATGTTTATTTAAATAACCTAATTGCATATGACTATTAATGGCAAATGTTAGGCTTTATTTTATTATTATATAAATCAACAATTAAGAATCACTTAACTTATCGATAATCCAGTTAATTTTTTTATCCTTATCCCTAGTTTTATGCCAATATAATTTAACCTGATAGTTTGGAACATCGATCGGTAAAGGTGATACATTAATAGGAAGTACATCACTAATGTAAGTGGCGTACTTTCTGGGCATCGCTAACAGATATGAAGTACCAATCAAAAATGTCGGTGCTGATAAAACACTGGGAGATTTAACAGCAACTTGTCTCCTCTTCTTCATTTTTGATAGTGTAATATCCAGTATTCCCCTTACTTCATTCCACGGCGTAACAAGTATATGGCTGTAATGGAGAAAAGCATCAAGATCGAATTCACCTTTTAAAGGGTGAGATCGACAACGCGCACATACATACTCATCTTCAAACCATACCTTGTTCGAAAAACTCTCAAAATGCTCGAATTCATGGGCAAAACCACATACTAAATCAAGTGTACCTTCTCTGAGAGCTTGCTCAGGTAATCGTTCTTCCAATTGGTGCAATTCAATTTTAATATTGGGATAGTCTCTACTGACGCTCGAGATAAAAGAACTCATACACCAACTTGTATAATCGGTAACCGCAATACGAAAAACATGTCTTTCATGTGGACTGAACTGAACCTTAGATTCGATCCCTTTTGTGATTAAATCTAAACCTTTTAGCATATCATCAGCAACGGTTTTGGAATACTCGGTTGGAAGCATAACGTTTCCAACTCTCACAAATACGTCATCATTTAAACTTTCTCTAAGCCTTTGCAGAGCATGGCTACATGCAGACTGGCTAAGATGTAATTTATCAGCTGTCTCTTTCACGGATCGGGTCTGGTACAAGACACAAAATAGACGTATTAAGTTCAGATCAATGTTCAAAGCCTTACTCATGTTTATTATTCATTTTACAACTGCATATAATGCATTTCATTCATTATAAAATGTAGCTTACACTCGTTACCTATCCTGTCAATACGTACCCTCTTTCATGCTATGAAGAAAGAAAATAGGACATATAAAAGTGAGGAAAATAAGATGAGTAATATTTGTGTAAGGGAAGCTAAAATAGAAGATGCGTCGTTAATCCTTGGTTTCATCAAGGAACTGGCAGACTATGAAAAAGCGCCTCATGAAGTAAAAGCCTCGGTATCAGACATTGAAGAAAAACTGTTTTCTGATGATTCAACAACACATGCATTGATCTGTACCCTCAACGATGAACCTATAGGCTTTGCAGTGTATTTTTATAATTTCTCAACTTGGCTAGGTAAAAATGGACTTTATTTAGAGGACCTGTACATCAGTCAAAAGCACCGAAAGCTAGGCGCTGGGAAAACGCTAATTAAGCACCTTGCCAATCTCGCCGTACAGAATAAATGTGGAAGGTTTGAATGGTGTGTATTGGACTGGAACACTCCAGCAATAAACTTCTACAAGTCCATAGGTGCTATTGCTCAAGATGAATGGACGATCTATCGCCTAAGCGGGAGAAACTTAGTCTCATTTGCAAAAAGTTAACCACTAAAAAGAAATAAGGCAAGGTGGTGTTTGGAACACCACCTTGTCAATTATAATATCTTGTACTGCCTTAGCGTTTTCGACCAAAACACAATACATAAGTTGCGGGAATAACCAAAAGCACGACAGGGAGAGAAAACAGTAACCCATATCCCAAAGTCAGCGACATTGGTCCCATAAAGACATCTGTCCCACCTAAACCATAAGCCAAAGGAATGACACCCGCGACTGTGGTCAAAGATGTCATAACAATCGGACGTAGACGCTCGGTTGTACCTTCAATCACGGCTTCTTTTACATCAAGCCCATATTTTCTCAGTTCATTAATTCGACTGATTAACACAAGGGAATTGTTGACTACAACACCTGTCATCCCCAATACCCCAATGAGACCAAATAATGACATAGGCTGACCATGGACAACCAAAGCCATCAATGATGCGATAATAGCAAATGGAATTACAGCCATAACCATGAAAGGTTGAGCAAGTGAGTTGAACATAATGGCTAACACAAAATAGATAGCAATCATTGCCGCAGGGAAAACGATCATAAAACCACTCATGGTCTCATTCGTTGTCTCTGCCTCACCGCCGACTTCGATAATGACATTGGGTGAATACTGCCCATTGAGCGATGTAATTAACTGTTCAGCAAGTTCAACGGAACCAACATCGTCGTTAATTAAATTACCTGAAACCGTCACGTCACGTTCACCATTATAATGTTTGATAAGACGAGGCGTCTGAATCGTCTCCACATCTGCCAAACGACTTAATGGTAGACTTTGTCCCTGAGTCGTGTAAATTTTTGTCGAACTCAACTGTTCAACGCTCCGATACTCCTTATCAAGCAGAACTCTAATATCAACTTCTTGGTCACCTAACCATGTTGAGCTTACTTTATCACCATCAAAACTCACGCGCAGCGCATTAGATAAATCACTAACACTAAGATCATACCTCGCTAGCCAGTGATATTGAGGTATCACATTTAATTGCGACTCTTTTAGTGACTCACTGTGATTTACACTAGTAACGTTAGGGTTCTCTGCAAGCCATTTAACCACTAAATCAACCGCATGATTACGTTCTTCCTCTGAACCAGCCAAAACACGCACTTCAACGGGCTCTCCTGGTGGTGGTCCTCCCGCATCAACCGTAAACTTGACGAAGACTTCATTTGAAATCGAATCCAAATCCGCGGTTAATTGTCGAATAATGTCTTCCGCTTTTCGGTTACGATCATCATAATTTGTCAAATTAATCACACCGCTGGATACTGGTGATGAGTAGGTTAATTCATAGCTCACTAGTTCGTCATCAGGCAACGCCATAATTGCGCTCTCAAGCTGTTTGTGCATACTAACGACTGTCTCAAGCGGCGTTCCCGCTTCTACCTCCGTATATACTTCAATATACTTTCCAGCTTCTGTTGGAAAAATATCAACATTGAGTGTCGAAACCAAGAAGCCCGATGTAACGAGGGCAATTAGAGCCGTAACAATGACAGACTTCTTGTAAAGTAAACTTTTACCGAGCAGCCTTCGATAGCCTTCTGTAATTACCGCTAAGCGGTTTTTATCTACATTATTTTGGTCATCACCGTTGGACTTGGCTGTTGAAGAGGCAAGGTGAGCAGGAAGAGTTAATGTGCATTCTAAAAATGAAAACACCAGTGCTGCAATGACTGTAATTGGTATTACAGCGATGGCTTTACCCATGGTTCCAGGAATAAACATCATTGGTATAAAAACCAATGCTGTCGTGACTAAGCTTGCCATCAAAGGTTTAATTACTTTTCGTGTCCCTGAGAGGGCAGCATCTAATCCCGTTTTTCCTGACTCTTTCTCTTGATAAATACTTTCCGCAATAATCACAGAGTCATCAACGATGATCCCCATCACTAACAAAAGTGCAGCGAGTGTTATGCTATCAAGATCTAAACCGACCACTGGTAATACAATTAAAATGCCAAATACGCAAAATGGAATAGAGACCGAAACCCAAAATGCGATTCTGCGCTGTAAAATTAAACTCAGAATAATCAAAACAAGCACAAGACCAATAGCGCCATTTGTCGAGACAATAGAGAACTTCTCAGCCATATCGTCACCAAGGTTTAAACCCGTTTGAAAAACGAACTGCCCCTCTAGACGCTTTTGCTCTTTATCTAAAAGTGATTCGATACCCTCAATTGTCGAAATCACGCTAGTGTTAGCACTGTTGGTAATCGAAAATATAACCGCTTCCTTGCCATTCATTACCGATATTTCGGTTGGGCGGGCAAAAGTATCCTTTACTTCAGCAACATCTCCGATACGAATAACTTGGCCAGAAGGCAAGGCCTTGATAACGATGTCTTTTATATCATTTTCAGACCCAACTCTTGTCATAGTGACAATTTTTTTATCTCGTTCAGATGACTCAACCACTCCACCTGACTGAGAGAGGTTATGCTGAGAGATTGCCGTTGAAATATCACCAATTGAAATTCGGTATCGGCTGATTTTTTGAGGATTGACTTCAACCCAAAATTCTCGCAGATTAAATCCCGATAGTTTTATTCTTCCAACACCTCCGAGCGCATTGATCTTTTTCTCAAGCTGGTAGGCATAATTTTGTAACAGTTTGCTGTCTTGATTACTATCAGCAAGGCTAACACCAAAGTGATAAACATCTAATATAGAGGTCTTCTTTTGCGTCACCGTCGGGGGAGCGTCTAAGTTCTTCGGAAAACTGCTCACCCTATCAATTGCCTGCTGAATATCTCTCAATACAGTATCTGCATCCTCACCAGGAAGGTATTCAGCTTCGATAAATGAATAGCCCTCTGACGACTGAGAAGTGAAAAAAGCAATTCCATCAACACTTCGCAGCTCTTTTTCAATAGGATTAGTAATGTTGAGCTCAATATCTTGAGCTGTCGCACCGGGGTAAAATGTCTCTATCTCAGCAGTATCCATATTCACATCTGGATACTCTTGAAGGTTAATCTGTATCAGAGACATGGCCCCAGTGAATAGAACCATAATAGTTATAATTCGAGCTAAAAATGCCCGCTGAGCAAAGAAGGAGAGGAATTTCATCGTATCTACTCCTTCCCAGAACTGTCGGCTACCAAAGACAGATCCGTCGAAACATAAACGGACATACCCGGCCTAAAGTTACGATTCAAGTTATCTATTTCAATGACTACAGGGTAACTGCCATTGTCTGACTCCAACTCCATACCTATGCGAGATACTTGAGCCTCGATCTTTTTCTTTGGTTCTGTTTCTGACCAAACAACAACACGCTGCCCTAGTTCAAAAGCTGCCAAATCATATTCACTGGCCACAAAGATGAGTGAAACTTCATCAATATTTATCATTTCATATAGCAAGTCACCTTTGTTAACCCAAGCGCCTGATTGAACCGATTTACTCGAGATGTAACCGGCAATTTTAGATTCAATCTTGGTATTTAAAAGGTCTTTATTCGCTTGCTGATGCTGGATCTTAGCCACCGATAATTCCGCTTTAGCACTTAAGTATTCAGAGCGTGCCAAATCCAACTCACCAACAGCTAAGCTCTGCTTTTGAGTCAATTTTTGATAACGTTTATAAGTCGCTTCTCGTAATTTCAGTTTTGCCGACATAAGCGCTAAGTTCGCTTCTTCTTTACTGGCCTGAAGTTCAAAGTCATCGTCTTTTATTGTTGCAAGCATTTGGTTCATCTCTACATAATGACCAATTTGATGCTGTGCACTATCAATGACACCATCGACCTCAGCCACAACGCTCTGTTTATTAAGTCCTGAGACTTGACCTATCAACTCTATGGAATTTGCGTACGGCGTTCCGAATGTCAATAATAGAGGTATTATTAGTCTTTTCATTGGTTGGCTCCTCGAAATATTGACGCTAGTATTAATTGGCTTTTGTCAAAGCCATGTCGATACTTCTCACCAAACAGTTTCATTTTATACAATCATCATTTTCGACAAAACTTCGACAATTGGCGTCTATAATTCTCAATGAAAAGTTTATTTAGGAGTAAGATGTGTTAGAACAGAGCCGAATTCTCGTTATTGAAGATAACCTGCAGCTTCAAAACACAATCGCTGACTTTCTCGAAGTAAAGGAAGCCCACGTCGATTTTGCAGTCGATGGAAAACAGGGATTTAAATTGGCTTCAGAGCACGATTTTGATGTCATCATTTTAGACGTCATGTTACCCAAAATGAATGGGATGCAGGTCGCTGAAAAATTGAGAGAAAACGGTGTTAGCACTCCTATCTTGATGTTAACAGCACTCAATGGGGAACAAGATCTATTAGAGAGCTTCGGTTCGGGTGTGGATGACTTCGTGACAAAACCTTTCCAATTTCTTGAGCTAGAAGCAAGACTTAGTGCCTTAATTAAACGTAATAAAGGGTTAGTTGCCAAGAAGACCCTCTGTTATGGTCAAATCACACTCGATGAAAAATCTCGCACCGTATCCAGAGAAGGCAGACCAATTATTTTATCATCGACGTTATTCGATATACTAAGAGAGTTGGTCAACGCACAAGGAGAGATAGTCACTCGTGAAAGTTTGACGCACATGCTGTGGGGCAATGACACCCCCGATACCGATTTGTTGCGCAGCCATATCTACCTGCTAAGGAATACGCTCGACAAGCCCTTTGAGTTTGCAATGTTGAGAACGGTTCCAAGACACGGTTACCAATTAACTTTACCCAATTAAAATTCAAACCCTTAATGAAGAAGTCAATAAACCACCCCCCTTCTTTTGAAGATATTCGAGTAAGGATTCTACGTTCATTTGCTACGATTGCGATAATTTCTTCGTTTTCTGTATTCTTTGCATTTTCATTATGGTTAGTGTGGCAAAGCAACCTTCAGGTTGGAAAGCAACTAGAGTTGTATCAGAGTATTGTAGAGCGGCATTATCGTCTATCTCCTACAAATGTCCTTACTTTATCTGATAATATTCATGTCTACTTTGAACAACAAAAAGACGATCAGACCTTACCAAAAGAGAACTTACTAGAACTCGACACCATTGCCTTCTCAGGAGAAAACCTTCTGATAACAGAAAGTCGATCTTTTTATCCAGACATCATTGCTTACCATTTTTCATTCGTGGATCAAGGGAAGAGAATATCCGCATATATCGCTATGGATACTGTCGATGATGATGCCATCATCGATAGTTGGGATGTTTTGATGATAGCAGCGATGGTGTTGATGTTTTCTCTTATCACCATTCTACGCTTTGCTTTAAAACGAGTTTTCATTCAACTTATGGTTCCTATCACCAGTTTGATTGACCAGTTAAATAATAAAGCTGAAACATTTAGCCTCTCGGAAGAGTCTGTCACTGAGTTACAACAATTAGCTGCGCACCTCAATCACTATTCACGAGCCAAAGAAAGTTTAGCTAGACAGGAGTTAATGTTCGCTAACTACGCAAGTCACGAGCTTAAAACTCCGATATCAGTGATCATTGGTACAACCGAGCTTCTAGAAATGAAACTAGATGATAAAGAGTTTCAGCAAAGACAAAGAGCAAGAATCCTAGAGGCAGCAAATGGTATGAAAGCCACGGTGGGAGCTCTACTTAATATAGTAAAGCAAGAGAACCCCTCGGCAGAAAAGCTAGTCACGCACGTGAACGAGCTCTCCATTGATTTATCACATTATAAACAAATGCTACCTTCTGGCTTACATTTGAGCTTGTCTGTGGAACCAAATACGGTAAGTAACCTTCCTGTGGCATTAATTAATATTGTTATTAAGAACTATGTTGAAAACGCGCTACGTTTTACAACAAAAGGGGAAATCAAAGTGACCGTTGACTCAAACACTATTTCCGTCATGGATACTGGTAGCGGGTTGACTAATGAGGCAAATGTGGAACATGGCTTGGGGCTCATCATTGTCGATAGGATTGGAAAAAGCTATGACTGGGAATCAACGCTGATCAACCGAAAAGATGGACAGAGAGGCTGCATTGCTTCGTTCACTCGTATTCTTTAATATTTTTGCTCTTTGATAAACATCTACAAGGTGACGTTAGAGCGCAAGATTCATTGCAACTCAACATTGAAAATACATCCTCGATACTCAATAGAGGGTGAACACCAAGTTTTAGCCAAGGTTGTTCTATGACAGATTTTATTGACGCAGAAATGGCAGATTTTTTAGACAAGACAAGATTCTTAACTATTGATTTAGAAATTCGCTCTGATGAACCTCTCGACGCACTATATGCCTTCCTCTATGAAAGGTACGATTGTTGTTCTAGGTACCCACCGTGCAAGCACTGTCCTGATTGGTTTACCATAATCTCTTTTACATCTTACGAGGACTGCAATCTGTGTATAGAAAATCATTGTAAATGGTTGAGCTCAATGCCTCCGGATGCAAAATCTCAATGGCTCAAAGCGAAACAAAGGTGCATGAATATTGGCTATAATACCTCTTCGAAACACCATGCATTTATCCAGTATATTCGCCCTGATCTCATCTCTCAGTTGGCCAAATTGGAGATAGGACTCGCTTTCACTCTCTATCCAATCGAAATCGAGCTTGAAGAGTCGAAAAATCTAGCAATATTCAACAAAGCGTAGTCTCTATTTAAAAACTATCGACACTTTAATCGATCACCAAAATGTTGATAAATCGCTTCATTATCAAAACCATCAACATTTTGGCTCGAGAACACGAGAGGCTGTCCACCGAGATCGAGTGCTCGCTTTTGAGCTTCAACACAAATGGTATTCATCAGAGTCATTCCAGCTATGCTTGAGAATGCACCTGTAATTCGGCCGTTCACTTTGCACAGACCATCACCGGTTGGAACGCAGTTATCTAAAATGATATCAGCAACATCCATTAACTTTAGGCCTGAAGTGTGACGGCTAGGGTTTATACTGGACTGTTCAACCGATGTAATTGCGATAACGGTATGACCTTCTTGTTTTGCTCGCATCGCAAATTCGATAGGTAGCGCATTCCGTCCCGAATTAGAGGCAACCATAACCAAATCATCCTTATTTATTTTTTGGTCATTCCACAGGATATCAGCCAATCCGGGTAATTTTTCTAACTCTGAGCCTCTTAAGGCCCCGTCACTCGTCAATACCGTTGAGTCAAGAATCGCATTGATATTGCCCAAGCCACCCGCTCGAATGAAGCCTTCAAGACCAATCATGTGCGAATGACCTGTACCCAACACCTGAATCATATTGTCTTCAATAATCGACTGAGCGAATAACTCAATCGTACGCTCCAACGGTTCCTTATTTATTGTGATTAACTTTTCGATCGATTGGCTTAAGTTTTTTACATATTCATACATTTAATAAGCTCTCTCTTTTAAATAGAATTTTTATCTCAAGCTCACCAGAACTTTTTTTGATTTTGATCATTAACTTTATGTAATAAATAAAAATATCATAATAAATATTTTCGTGTTAACTCACAGAATGACCCTGAAGTACTATCAAACTCTATTCGCCCCAAAAGCTCAAGACTAATATCACTCGATAGCCAAACCGATAACTAACTAAATCAATAATTTTATAAATCTGAGGATTTATTATGATAGATTCAAGCACTTTTCCAAGAGTATATACACTAGAGCAATCTCCAACTAATACGACAATACCGTTTAAAAAGAAAACCATCACTGCATTTGCCATCAATCCTCAGGTGGCAAGACTAATAGGTGCTGAAGCTAAAGCGCTTCGCATTGACAGTTTTGCTACTTATCAGCAGTTAGTCTTAAAACACGATATCGAAGAAGAAAACGATATCCAGCAACTAAAGAGTAATCTACGAGCCTATTTCAATAATGGAGGCGATACTTGTTTTTTGATGGTTGCTAAAAACATCGGTTTAGAGATACAAAAAAACAAAGAGATAGGCCTCATAGTTGCCAATGGTGAAGACATAGAAGAGGTAGCCAATCTTCTTACCAAGGAAAATAATCTTTTTGCCCTTTTGGATGGCCCAAAAGCGGAGCTTTCTAATAACGATAGAAATATACCTACCGGCTTTAAAGGGAACAGCTGTTCGGCGATCTACTACCCTTGGCTTGCGGATAAATGGACAAAAGCCGCGATAGCGCCGAGCGCAGCGATAGCGGGAGCCTATTGTAAAAATGATCGAATGTATGGTGTATGGAAGTCCCCAGCAAATATTGCCTTGGTTGGAGTTGACCCAATTCAACTCGTCACCGATCAACAACAGGGTGAATTCTCCCAAGAGAATGCCATAAATATGATTCGTCAGTTTAATCACGGTCCAGCAACACTTTGGGGTGCAAGAACTCTAGGTGGAGCGGACAGCTTTATACCCACTCAGCGTCTCCTTATGAAAGTTGAGCAAGATATCCAAAGCTTATTGAGAACCGTACTCTTTGAAGCCAACAGTCAAGCCACTTGGAGCAAAATACGTGATTCCATTCATTCCTATTGCCATGCACTTTGGCAACACGGAGCACTCATAGGATCAACTGAAGAAGACGCTTTTTATATTCAGGTTGGTGAAAACCTTACCATGAGCGCAGTCGATATACAGCAACATAAGATGATTGTGAAAGTCGGCCTTGCCACCATTAGGCCTGCTGAATATGTCGAGTTGGAGTTTACACAACAAATGGGCTTTTAGATTGGCCCGAGAAAATACTCTGAGACTCAAAGCTATCTAAAAATGAGGGAAGCTTAAACAGTCTTCCCTTAGACTTTTGCTAAATTCTCCATCACACAAATCTATTTTTCATTTCGTACGTTTAAATTCAATTACCCACAAAAGTCCTAATGTTGACATTTATTGTCTTAACATCAATAAAGATTTATCAAAACAACCATTAGACTGCTCTTCTAGTTGAGGAAACCACTTTCTCTAGCATCACTCATGAATTGACAAGAAAAGGAAAAGTAATGGAACACACTAACATCAGAAATATTGCCATTATTGCCCATGTCGATCATGGTAAAACTTCTCTGGTTGACACGCTCTTACGTGCAACAACCTCTCTCTCGCGACAAGATAATTGTCGGGAGCTATTACTTGACTCAAATGATCAAGAACGTGAAAGAGGCATCACAATCTTATCCAAAGTGACGGCCGTAAACTGGAATCAAAAAAGAATCAATATTATTGATACTCCCGGCCATGCTGATTTTAGTGGTGAAGTTGAGCGAGTTATCGATATGGCGGATGCAGCACTTATCGTTGTTGATGCAGTAGAAGGGCCAATGCCTCAAACTCGGTTTGTGGCACAAAAGGCAATTCAAAATGACCTAAAAATATTGGTTGCCATCAATAAAATTGATCGTCGAGAGGCCAACCCCCAACATGCACTAGACCGTGTATACGACCTACTTGTTCAGTTAGGTGCAAGTCTCGAACAGTTGGATTTCGATGCCATTTTTTGCAGTGCCAGAAATCAGTTTTCCTATGACGCGTTTTCTGAGTTTGACGATACTATGGGCATGACACCGCTATTGGACATGCTGGTAGACAAGGTAAGTTACCCCTGTTTAGCAGAGGGTAACGAACCGGTATTACAAATCCACCAATTGGATTACTCTCCCTACTTGGGGCTGATTGGGGTAGGCAAAGTACTATCTGGAGAATTCTATAAAGGTCAGGCAGTTGCGATTAAAAGAGAAGGACTCGAAGATAAGAACGGCACTATCCGAGAGGTTTATCATTCAGAAGGCCTACAACGAGTTAGCATACCCAAGGGTCAAGCTGGTGATATCATCGCTTTTTGTGGCATTGAGGATATTGCGATTTCGGATGTTATTACCTCCAGAGGTAATCAAATAAAGTTGCCACAACTCAAAGTCGATTTACCTTCGGTTAGTGTGCAATTTAGTGTTAATGATTCTCCTTTTGCAGGCCAAGAAGGAACTGTTTTACAGTCAAAAGCTCTTGCTGAACGATTGAAAATGGAATCAACCTATGACGCTGCACTTAAAGTGTGCGATTCACCAGATGGTGGTAATGTGGAAGTAATAGGACGAGGGGAACTCCACCTTGGAGTCCTCATAGAAAATATGAGAAGAGAAGGTAAAGAGTTCTGTATCTCTCGTCCTAAGGTATTGAATGGAAAATCAATACCAGAAGGAAAAGAGCCATATGATAAGTGTTTTATCAATTGTGAAAATGAATATTTGGGTGCCATTATTCATGAACTAGGGGTAAGAGAAGCTGTGCTATTGTCTAGCCTCCGATTAGAAAACGGTCAAAATGAACTGGTTTTTAGGGGGGCAAAAAGGGGCTTCCTAGGACTGAGGCATGCTATCAATAACCTCAGTGGTGGTACTGCCAGTCTTCATTTAGAAGACGATGGCTACGATAAAACATGCAGTGCCCGAGTAGGTCAACGCCACGAATCTGTCATGGTATCTAATGGAACAGGAAAAGCGCTTAACCACTCCCTCACTCACCTTCAGGATAGGGGGCGCATGATGATAAAACATGGACAACAGGTATTTACTGGCCAGATCATCGGTTCAGCAAACTCTCCGTCAGATCTCTGGGTGAATTGCCGCCAAGGCAAGCAACTTGCTAGAGTATGGAGGACAACCGCAGATAAACATTATGCACTAAAAGCGACTTTCACTATGAGTTTGGAGCAAGCAATGTCGTGGATAAATGATGATGAGCTAATTGAAGTTACACCACAAAATATAAGGCTCAAGAAAAAATCATCCAGCACCATTATGCTCAAGTAACCTTGAGATATTTATACCGTAATAATAATGACACAGTGGTATAACGGTGTTTTTGCCCATAAGAGGGGGCAAATTCGGTCCCCTCTCTTTTTTCTCTATTACCTACCAATCGACCCATTGACTATTTGTATACCCAAGTAACCTCAAGACGCTAGGTTCAGCGAGAATGGATTGCTTTACAGTGTAGGATTTCTACTGTGTACCCGAGGCCACTCCACCTAAATTAGTAATCCTCACCAAATGAGGTACAAATTATGTGATTGAAAACTCAGAAGGCCATCATTGATACCTGACATAGCAAGACAATGATCCATATCACTTATAAAAGCCCACTATAAAAAGTGGGCGATCCTATATCAATGGTTTCTCTATCTAACCTGATGGGAAACCCACTCTAGGAGTTGCTTGGCTGCTTTAGATAATACCTGATTTTGTCGCACAATATAGCCAAAATTCGTGCTTGGAAAATTTGGCAATGGTGTGAAATGCCTTGTTAGTTTTAATTTTGGGTTAAGAGAAAAATCCGGAACTATCGCGGTTCCGAACCCTGCTTCGGCCCAATCTATTTGCGCTTCTACACTTCCAACTTCCATCACTCTAAAATCAGGCAGATTTAACTTAGGAAGCGATAGATCCATTAGCTCTCGTGTGCGAGTGTCATGACCCAATAAAATTAAAGTTGGTTTATCTTTCTGTTCATTGTGCCAATCTAATAAATTGTCACCAAAGGCACACCATTGAATTTGCATGAGTGGAGTGAAATGTAATGGTTGGCTTTCCTTTTGCGCGATAACAAATCCGATATCAGAACGTGCACTTTTAACTAATTCTTCAGCTTGAGAAGACGTCGTATTAAACAAAGTCAAATCCATTCCCGGGTAATGACGTTTAAACTTTTGTAGAGGGTGAATGAGCAGCAAACGAGAGACAATATCACTGGCAGCAATAGACAAAGTTCCTTGGCTAAAGTCATTCATAGCATTAAGATCAGACTGACAAATCTGCAGTTCATCAAGCATTTTCTCTGCTGTTTCAAGTAATCGCTCCCCAGATTGGGTCAATTTTACCGGGTTTCGCTCTATCAACTTCGCTTTTGTTGAGCTCTCAAGTTGCTTAATGTGCAAGCTCACATTTGGCTGAGTCATGTGTAGCTCGGTGGCTGTTTTCCCGAAATGTTTAACTCTGGACAAAGTAACAAAAGTTCTTAACCAATTAAGATCTAGCATTGTTCATTTCGATATGTATTATTTATCAAGACAATTAGTATAATTAATTTTTCTTATTAATCACACCACCCTACAATTTCACTGTCTATTTTCTAGGAGAGTGAAGGATGTCATCAATCGTTGTTGTAGGTGCAAATTGGGGCGATGAAGGTAAGGGCCGCATCGTAGATTTTTTATCTGAAAAGGCTTCCGCAAGTATCCGCTTTCAAGGCGGTAATAATGCTGGCCACACTGTAGTCAATAATCTGGGTACCTTTAAGCTCCATCAATTACCTAGTGGCGTATTTAACCCTGACTGTTTGACTGTTCTCGGTCCAGGCATGGTCATCAGTCCAGGCGCGTTGACAGAAGAAATAAATTTGGTCGAGAAGGCGGGAGTTAAACTCAATCTGTCTATTTCTGATCGTGCAACCCTATGCTTACCTCTCCATGCTCTAGAAGATACCTTGGAAGAGGAACGGTTGGGTGACAATGCTTATGGCTCAACTCGCCAAGGTATTGCTCCAGCCTATGGCGATCGTGTTATGAAAAAGGGAATTCTCGTTGGCTGGCTAAAACAGCCTGAAGTATTGACAGAACGTATACAGTTTTGGATAGACTGGAAACTTCCTCAACTTCGTGCGCTATATCCAAACCTTCAGTTTAATCAAAGCGCAAAAGAAATATCTGATTGGCTTATCGAAGTATCAAAACCGTGGCGTAATTCTATCTGTAACGTAACCATTCCTTTGAAAGAGAAACAAGCGCAAAAACAAACTCTACTTTTCGAAGCCCAACTTGGTGCAGGTCGTGATTTAATTTATGGCGAGTATCCATGGACAACCTCGTCTAATGTCGTATCTATGTACGCAGGTATTGGCGGTGGTCTTCCAGCACTTCGTCCTACAAGAGTGATTGCGGTAGCAAAAGCATTCAGTTCTTCTGTGGGAACCGGTACCTTAATCACAGCAATGGATCAGCAGGATACATTTCGTGAAACGGCAGAAGAATATGGAGCAACAACTGGTAGACCCAGAGATCTAGGCTATTTTGATGCTGTAGCAACCAAAAACGGTATCGAACTACAAGCTGCGACTGAAGTGGCTCTGACCAAAATTGACTGCCTTACAGGCCTAAGTGAACTCAAAATATGCGTAGGTTATACAGGTGAACATAGTGATAACCCAATTTGGCCTCAGACCACAGAACTAACACCCATTTATGAACAAATGGAAAGCTGGCATGAGGATATCACCGGATGTCGAAAGTTCGAAGAATTACCAGAAGCGGCAAGAAGGTACATCTTACGTATTGAAGCACTGATGGAGATCCCTATAACCATGATTTCAGTTGGGCCACAGCGCGACCAAATGATTATCCGCTAGAGTTTCAAGTATTGGCTTTATTACGTTGTTGAGGCAAGGCTTGAAGTCTAGCATAGCGAGCAAGTCACCGGTTGTGTAACCAAAGCAGTGATTTTTCATTATTACTCGAAAAGTATGCGGCATTTTATTGAGCCGCATATTGTCAATATCAAAAGTAAAATTCAACTCTCACGAACACAATTAGGTAGGGGCCTGCCTACCTTAGTCATGGCTATTTGCCATAAATTAAGGTCTCGAGCTCTAAACGCGCCTGCACAAGACAGCAAATAATAGCGCCAAATTCTAAAAAACTTGTCTCCGTATTTATCTTGCAAACCTGGCCACGCAGACAAAAAATTGTCATACCAAGCAGACAACGTCTTATCATAGTCGGGCCCAAAATTATGAACATCTTCGATATTAAATTTCGGTTCCATCGCTGTGGACAGCTGCCCTAAAGAAGGGATCACACCATTTGGGAAAATATATTTATTAATCCATGGATCGCACTCAGTCAACGATATACTTGAGCCAATACCGTGCAATACAAATATAGCCTCGTCTTTCATAAATCGTTCAACGCAATCAAAGTATTCCCTGTAGTTTCTCGGACCAACATGTTCAATCATGCCCACCGAGACGACCGCATCATACTTTAGATTGGGGCGATACTCGCGGTAATCTTGTAGAATGAAATTTACGGGTAAACCAGAGATATCAGCTCGGTTCTGACCAAAGGTTGCTTGCTCTTTGGATAAGGTAAGACCATCACAAATAACGCCATATTTTTCGGCAGCAAAATTCATAAAGCTACCCCAGCCGCAGCCGATATCCAATACTCGCATTCCCTCTGACAGACCAAGTTTCCTACACAATAAATCTAACTTGTGCTCTTGGGCTTCACTGAGGCTTTGAGCTTGTTTCCAATAACCACATGTATAAGTCATTCTTGGGTCAAGCATAGACTCATAGAGATCATTTCCTAAATCATAATGAGCACTAACATCAGCTTTGGCTCTTATAATCGTCTGGGAATTTACCAAACGTTTGAATTTCTGTTTACCTAACGAGGCACCCATTTTTATTTTTGCTGCCAAGTTCACTTGTGACTCGATATCAGTCTGAATTAAACGAGAGATCATTTCAGCCAGATCGTCACATTCCCATTGCTTTTCAATATAGCTCTCACCCAACCCCAACGAGCCATGCTCAACAATTCGATTGAACATTTTTGGATCATTAACCTTGATATCCCATGCTCTGTTTCCATCTAATTCAATATCAGCATTTTTTAGTAAACTTTGAAAAAAATGATAGTAATCCATAGTTGCCTCTCGTCTCTAACCACGAGAAATACTAATACTTACATTAACAAATCAAACATCAACATAGGGACATAAACTATCACAATACAGACCATTGAGTCTGTACTATATCCTAGTAACTTCAAGGCACGAAATTCAGAGCGATGCCACAGTGTTGAGTTCAAGGAAAATAACGTAGCGAATTAGTGGACGCTTACCAAGTTGTTTGACGATGAAATCGGCACTGTGGCACACTCCCAAAAGGCGAGTTGTCTTGCTTTACATGCGTCGTTACCGATTTTCAGTTTAGATAATATATGAGGAAGATAAATTGATAGAAAGTGAATACCTAGCGAAACATTGCGATGGTAAGGAGCTACTTTTGCACATTAGAATAGACATTCCGAAAAAGGAAACCACACAAAACGGTGATTTTTGCTGCAGGTTTAGCGTACCTGAATTGAACATCGATAATCCTATTTTTGGCGTGGATGCAACTCAATCCTTGTGCCTAGCTATCCTGCGTTTTCGCTCTTGGGTCGAGAGTATGTCCAGTGATGGATGGACATTCTATTTCTCCCAAGACACTGACCAAGAAATCGACCTCCTCGCTACTTACTTTCCTACTCAGTGGTAGTAAATTGCCTCAAAGCAATGTTTTATTCACTAGTCACCTAGATTCCGACGCCATCACCCCAGAGAGGGTTTCATGCTTTTAATCAATTTTAGATTACTTGATTATTCAGTGCGAGTACCATAGCAGCGGCTAACAAAACACAGCCACCAAACCGATTAAGATAATTAGGGTAGTTTATCAGCCACCCCAAGAACTGCTTGGCAATAAAGGCATAAGTCATCACCCAACAAAAATCCAATATAACCATGGTTGGACACATTATTAGCATTTGTAGTGGTACATTATCATTGCCGGAAATAAATTGAGGAAAGAATGCACTAAAAAAGATGATCGCCTTCGGATTGGTCCCAGCAACCCAAAAGCCCTGCCAATAAAGCTTAAAGGATGACACATCGTCGGTTCGAAAGCTTGGCTTTTTCACTACAAGGACTGCAGAGCTCAATAGCATCTTTATCCCCATGACTAGTAATAGAAAAATTCCGCTCCATTGAATAAATAACAAGGCATTTTTATCGTTTGTACTGATTACTCCCAGACCGAAGGCAACGAAGATCATCTGGAACGCGTTCGCAGTAATATCTCCCAAGGCGGTAAAAATCGTCTTATTTACTCCATATTTTAGCGAGTGAACCATAGCTAAAAATACACTGGGGCCAGGTGTCATAGTGAGAATAAGCGATGCGATAAAAAATATAAGCCAGGCTTCAAAAGTCATTCTAACTCCTTAATGTTCGACTTAACCATTAAAGTTTCTTTAGAGAAGCCCAGCATGATGTAATAATGATATATAACAAAATAACCTGAGGTTATATTGAACCATGATTGATCAACTCGATAATCTTCCAGCACTCGTGCCAGACATTTTGCTGCAAATTTTAGAAACGGGGAGTGTTACCAAGGCTGCGAATTCACTCAAGGTGAGCCAGCCAGCAGTCAGTAAGGCGATAAAAACGGCAGAAAGACAGTTAGGACTAGAACTGGTTCGAAGAGAGTGTCGCCCACTCACTTTGACGCGAGAAGGTCAACTCATCGCTGAATATGCCAAGCACTCTCAAAAAGAAAAGGAAAAACTCATACAAAAACTTAGGCAGGCAACAAAGGAAGGAGGCGGACGAGTAAAAATCGCCTCTTTTGGTGCATCAGCGACCACGCATATTTTACCCCGATTTATTAGTAACTTGAAAAAAGTAAAACCTCTCATCAATGTAGAGGTGCTGGAGTTTAATGATGAGCAAGCACTACTGGCACTTAAAGAAGGTCAGGTAGATTTTGCCATTATTGTAGACAAAGAGTATCCCGACTTAGATATTATTCCCATTGTCACTGATCGTCTTGTCGCACTCGTTAACACTGAGGATCCACTTGCCAATGCCTTACAACTTTCAGCTTACGACCTTTGCCAGCGAGACTTTATACTTACCAAAGGAGGCAGCGCACCCTTAGTCGAAGAGTGGTTCAAACGTTCAAGTACTCACATAGTGGCAAAACATAAAGCCCTGCAACTGACATCAATTCTTGCCATGATACGCGCCAACCTTGGGGTTTCAATAGTAGCAGAATTATCAATTCCTCAACTGCACAATGATGTAAATGTTATTCCACTGACCCCCGAATATCCTCGACATATTTGTGTCGCGAAACTCCATGGGGGCTTTGCTTCTAATAGCGCAAAGTTGACATGGCAATATTTTAAGGAATTCGCCGCTAGGAAATGATTAACTTGAGTTAAAGCGCACACTATTTTCTGCCAGAGCGATTATTAGCACATTAAAAATGCAAACAAACTCATACTGTAGAAAGAATGAATGAAAAGAAGACATATGCCCTGTTTATTTTGGAGGAATTTTTTGCTGAAAATCAGAATAGAAAGAGAAAAATTGTGATTTTAATAACACTTTTATTGGCAGGTAAATTTACAATGCAAAAAAAGAACGTCCACACTTGGAAACTACAATGAAAAAAAACCTCCTTACCCTCGTTTTAAGCGGTACGATTGCCTTTACTTGTTCACCTTATGTACTAGCGAAAAATGTTGCCACAATCCAATCCAATACTGACTATTCACAACTGGTTACCAAACGTCAGGTGGTAGACCACCTTTTAGATGAAGCGGTCAAGGCGTTTAAGTCACCAGCTAGAATTTCTCATGCCGGATTTACTGCCAAAATGCCCAGTAATATGGAAGTCGTTACTAATCGACTTCTTGAAGCCTACAAACTTGAACCATACCGTACTGACCTCCTAATTTCAGCGGCAAATGCCCAGATTTATAACAAAAATGTCGACAAAGCCATCGAGTTGTTTCAACAAGCACTGAGTGTTGCTCCTGAGGATGTCGACTTACACGCCTATCTTGCCGTTTGGCAACACTTCAAAGGGAATCAAGCCGAGTCAAATAAACACATGAAAGTGCTCGCAAAGCTCAACAAAGGCAAAGCAAGCGATATCAAACATATCTTTGATACTGTTGATAGCGTTGTCTCAACACCACTTAAAATCAAGGCTGAAAAAGGGTTGCTTGAAGATAGAGGAGCGATTGTCACTTTAGGCTATGCACTAAACCCTGATGGTTCAATGCACGAAATATTAATCGAACGCCTTATGACAACACTAAAACTAGCGAAAGAAAATCCTGATGCTCTGATTATCCTCACCGGTGGTGTACCAAAAAATAATAAGACCGAAGGAAAATTAATGGCAGACTGGCTTGTTGGTAAGGGAATCAATCCAAATCGAATCATAGAAGAAAACTACGCAACAAGTACTGTTGGGAATGCACTATTCAGCAGCTATGCTCTCGCTCGACATAAGATTAAACACGCCACCATCATTAGCTCAGCCAGCCATGTACGCAGAGGACAAACCCTATTTGAAATTGCCAGTTGGCAAACAGGCCCTCAAAATATTACATTTGACACGGTAAGCTACCCTGACAAACCGCTCGAACAACTAAAGCAAGTAAGTGACAGTGAACTATTAGGTATCTACCGTGATGCGTTACGTACCTACGGAATGTGGAGCTATCGCTCTTATCCATTGGAGTCTAGGTAAAAGCGTTGCTTTGACAGGTAAGCAAACTAGTTTTTAACTATTTTTTACGATATACCCAAGTATCCTCAAAGTTCTTGGGTATAGATGACTTTTTTACTCTACTTGATATACGAATCCAATACTTTCAACACGATTTCCATGTCTGATTCACGCTGCTGACGATCATCTTCATATACACAATGCTCCTGTAAATGTCCTTTTATTACTTCCCTCATAAGGCCATTTACTGCCCCTCTAATCGCAGCAATTTGCTGCAGTACTTCCTGACATTCATGCTCTTCACCAAGCATTTTTTTCAACCCGTTGACTTGGCCCTGAATTTTACTCACCCGAGCATTGAGCTTTTTTTGATCCTTTGTGTGCGACATTAGAAAGCGGCCCTCAGTTATCTGTAGGTTCATTTTAATTGATAATGTAGCACCTTAATTATACTTGGGGGTAGTATTTTATACTCAGGGGGAGTATGATTTAGCGACGATAAAGAGTAAACTTGAAGTGTATGAAAGATATAAAAGGCGTATTTCGTAACCTGGAGAAAATGTTAGAACAAGCAAACTGGTTTGATGAAAACTGGGAAATTTATAATCGCGGAAACTACCTTCAACTATACAAAGTCAATTGGTTCAACCAAAAACAAGGAGGAGTTCATTTTGAGACGTTTATTGAAGCACAGCAGATCAAAAATAAGTCATTTCCAGTGTGCATGCATGCCGAGGAGGACTGCCCTTCTCAATCCATGTTTATTCGTGAATTGTTAGCCCACGAGCACAAGCGCATAGAGAGTTGGAAGGGGTACAAAACGCTCAATAATAGTTATGGTATCTGCCAGCGTACTTTACCACTCAACTTTAAAAACCTCGAACAAAGGTTGTATGAAGAATTCAATCGTCTTAGAACGCTAGAATCGAGTATCGACAGGATCTTATCTGATCTTTAAGTTCAAGGGGACCGTTAGGTTAGTCTATGAAAAAGCAAAAAAGTCCTTGTATTAATCTTTGTGAGTTTTCACAATCTAAAGGCTGGTGCATCGGTTGTGGAAGAACACGTAAAGAGTGCCAAGCATGGAAAACAATGAAGCCGTATGCGATTAAGAATTTAGAAAAAGAATTAAAAAGACGTATGTTACAAATCGAAAACAATGCGTGATATACCCAAGTGACCTCAAGATGCTAGGTTCAGCGAGAATGGATTGCTTGACAGGCAAGGCAACGATTTGAAAATCTAGTCATCTAAATTGAAAATCGGTAACGAAGCATGTAAAGCAAGACAACTCGCCCTTTGGGAGCGTGCCACAGTGCCGATTTCATCGTCAAACAACTTGGTAAGAGTCGACTATTACGCTGCGTTATTTTCCTTGAACTCAACACTGTGGCAACGCTCTGAATCCTGCATTTTGAAGTCACTTGGGTATACACCTCTTTTCTGGGCAGCCACCAAATAAAGTGGTGCCCACAAAAGCTGACTTTTGCCTCTTTAAAAAGTCACAGTACTGGCGAAATGCCATAGTCTTGACTGCTTGATAATAGTAAGCCGATACTCATTAAAAGTAAGCCACCAAAAAACTGTAGATAATAGCCAGCGAGCTGCCATGATTTGGTTTGGTCGGTGTTACCCTTTGACATATAACGCTTAACCATATTCTTACTAGTAAGAGTCAGGATTGCAATGATTGATGTGGTGAGCGCCGTGCCTCCAGCCATAGCAACTGCACTCATTACCCCCATCCAATAAGTGCCAACCATATTCGCAAAAAGTAGCGCCATGATAGCACCTGTGCAAGGGCGAATTCCTACTGTAATCACAATACCAACATACTCGCGAAGCGTCGACGCTCGGTTTATGGCATCCGCCTCAGCAACATGTTGATGACCACAACCGCAAGGTGCATTTGCATCGTGTTGGTGAGCTTGGGGGCTTAACGAAAGCTTGTTACTTTGCAGAGAAATAGGAGCCATAGAACTTTGAGCGGAGATCGGTCTAAGGGCTTTTACCTTCAGCTTACGAGTACTAATAAGATGATAAATCTGTTTGCCTGCTTTCCAACAAATTAATGTCCCCAATACCATCACCAACATAAAGCTGAGTGAGACAAATGTACTGGCTTTGTCATTGACCATCCGCATGGAGGCATTAAATCCCCACAATAAAATAGTAACAAGTAATATAGCAACCAAAGCTTGGCAAAGCGCAGACACGACTGTCAGTACTAAGCTTGCTCTCACCTTTGTAGGGTGTGTAGCTAAGTATGTTGACACGATGACTTTACCGTGGCCGGGACCTAGAGAATGCAACATACCATAGAGAAAACTAAATCCCACCAAGTAGCTCCCAGATACCAATGGCGTAGACTGTGCCATATAGAGTAAATCAGCCAGCTGGGTGTTAACTTTTCTCTGCCACTGTATAGATTCTACGACCAAAGATGGCCAAACTAACCACAATTGAAAAGCCGCGAAAGCGACGAGTGATAAAAAAGAAATAGCGACAAAAGAGCCTTTTTTTGTTGTTCCATTGAAATTCATTTATCTCAACCTTTTTGCTATACGTTGATTGTCAGAAATAATATTCAAAAACCTATTTCACGACGGATTAGTCACCGAGGCACAATGTACATTGACCGTTTGAGTGAATAATTGCCCTAAAGAATTGTCAGGATCTGCATCTTCGGCCAGTGACATTGCGTACACCATTTGATCAGGGGAAGGATTAGGTTCGACAAGATCGAGTCTACAGTTTTTTGCCAGTTCATCTGACAAAACGATATCCTGTTTCGATTTCCAAACCATATCAACGAAGTGACTAGAATCAAACACTAATAGACGCAACGTATCTCTAGTGACTGGCTGCTTTTTAGCTAAAGGTAAACGAAAACTTAACATCAACTTTGCTTTATCGCGTACCAGTTGTGGCTCTAACGCTGTTTGGTATTTGATCGGCTGATCGCCATCATAAAAGTAAGTAAAATAATGTTCACTCAACATATCTTTCACAATAGAATGGGCAACCTTCCTCAGTGTTTTTGGTTCATTGCCTTCTGATGTATCTTCTCCATCTAACATATAAGCTGAGGTCATAGCGTCAAATGTCCACTCCATCTTTAAGCCACTAATCTTCCCGTCTTGGCCTTCAATCAACGTCTTCATTTCGACCCAAGAATGAGGATGTGCGTGAATAAATGAGGGAAAGAATAAAATCGCCAGCCAACAGAAAGAAGTGAACCTCTTTTTAGCTTGAGTCTTAGCCGCCCTTAAGCCCAAAACTAGCCCCAAGATACTCATACAACTTTTTGAAACGTTGCTCATTTCCATGTCCTCCGATCATCACACCCAGTTTGTTTTCTATAAGTCTTATCGACTCTGTAATGGTTTTTCTTTCTCGGTTGCTGCTGATTCTTTTGCCGTTTTGTTCCAAGACAAGGCAATACAAGCAGCCACAATTATCAACGCCCCACAGACCGTCATCCACCCGGGAATTTCTTGCCAAAAAAGGACACCCCATAAAACGTTAAAGACCAGTCCTATATAGCGAGTTCCTGCCACAACCGCGGCATTTTCATGCGTGAATGCCTTGGTTAAGAATATTTGTCCTATGAGGGAAACAACACCTATCGCAATGAGGTAGAACCACGCTATTCCTTGAGGAATAACAAAAGTGTCTTTCATTAAATAACCAGAAACCAGCATCGCCGTCATCAAGAAGTAAAATACGATTTCGTAGGTATGGTGTTTTTTACTGAGGTGACGAATTGTTATAGACGCACCGGCAGCAAATAAAGCACTCGCGATACCGACCAGTGCGTAGAAATTAAATGATTGATAATTGAATGGATTGACAACAAGCCCCACTCCGAGCAAAACAAGTGGCAAAAGGATCCGCGCTTTTTGGGGTAAACGCTCACCCAAAACAAGGTTGGATAATAAGATAACAAAAAATGGCGAAAGATAGGCAAGAATTGCAGCATCAGCGAGTGGTATATGAGCGATCGTATAAACAAACGCTAATAAATAAAAGGCACCTAATAGGCCACGTAACACTAATACAGAAATGCCCGATGTCGAGAAAGAAACCTTTGCATGCTTCATTAAGGCTAAAACCAGCAGTGTACCAATGGCACTGCGAAAAAATACAATTTCAGCACTTGGAATCGTCAAACTCGCTGCTTTAATTAGCGCATTCATCACACTGAAAACAAATGCGGAGAAAATGGCTAGAGCCACACCTTTATTCATTGGTTACTCCTAGTTTCGGATAAAGCCATTTGAGGCTTTGAGTGGATTGATTGTGGCTCGACTGGAGAAATCGATTAGGATGTTGCCGATCTGCCAACCAAGATTCGAAAGTATTTAATATTTTTTCAACTGTTGGTAAGTGGATCTTGTGATATGAAGCAAGAGCGGAAAGCCAATATAGAGCCTGTATATCTTCACTCGGAATTCTAGGCCAGTCGCCTTTGTCTAAGTCACCTTTAATAAACGGTACCGCTGAAAAATCAAAATATCGCCCTTGAAGATCAGGGCTAGAAAAAGGATCAATCAAAATAGCACTGTAGCGTACATAAAGCCTGTATTCTTGCTCGATTTTTGAGCACTCACAGAAACTATCAATCTGTTCACGTGAAAGGCTTTCTTGGCGGACTGGGTAGTTATCATCATTTAGAAATTTCAATAAGTTAAAAGCCTCTCCCTCAAACTCATTGATTAGTAGAGAAATATCGCGCCACAATGAGACTAGTGTCTCAATTGATGCTGGCGTTATTGGCCCCTCAGGAAAAAGTTTATACATAAACTTTTTTTCCCCATCATCACCAAAAATATGATTTAAGCTAAAAGGTTGAATAAAAAATGCGGAGTGCACATACAGAGTAATATTGCGCCCTTCGACGCTAAAGCCGTTATCCAAAGCTAAAATCTCGACACCACACTTATTTAATGCCAACTTAAACAGTGAGAGGAAACCATTTTCGTGCTTACTGACGTATGTGTATATTTTCTTTTTAACTGCTTTTGTAACAACACTTAAGCTCTCTCTACCCTGACAAAATTTGGTCGCGGCATAGTAGTTGGAAAAAACAACAATATTTGGAGTCAGTCCTTGCTGCACAAAAAAACCTTTTGCGATACAGTGCCCACCAAACCAAGACGACAGCAACACGACTTCCCTTGCTCCGGCAATTGTTTGCTCCGGCAGCGCTTGTAGAACGGTTACGAGAGCACACGCTGGGGTAGCAAAAATAAGAGTTTCCCATTTCCCCTCTATCTGATTAATGTCATCAAAAACTCTATCAAATGAAAAGCACGATTCTAATTCTGTTAAACTCGGTTTTGCTACTTGAACATTGACTGTTTCCCCGTTGAGCAATCTATCTTTTCTCGCTTGCCAATGTACTGACCTTCGAGAAACGAGCCCCAAACAGGAACAATGCTCTCTCAGTATTGCAGCGGTCTGAAAAGCCGCAGGACCAGCACCGACAATCAAGACATGACCTAACTTATTTTCCACGCTAAATTCTCCCCATTACCACGGTATCGTATACTGCGGCTGCGTTGCTGACATGGTGACTATCCCATCCTTCCATCAATGTGGGATTAAATGGATAGTTAAAGGCAGACTTGAGACCATTACCAAATCGAACTAACACTCGGTGAGAGGGAGTCAATAGAGGTTTTAATTGATGCAGTACCTCCCACTTGTGTTCGACTAGAGAGGCAACAACAACATGGGTTGGTTTAAAGTCATTGAATTCTGTTACCAAATCTCGACAACCAAAAGTCGTCATTAAAGAGGTGCTATCTAGTCGATTAGCCATGGTGACTGCTTGTTCATCAATATCAATACCATGCACCGCAGCACCAGTAAGCTGAGCAATGGTAAAGGCAGAAAGAGGGTAAGATCCTGACCCAATAAACAACACCCTCGAGCTGGGCATCACACCTGCATGATCAAGTTCAACGTAAACATTGTTTGAAAGCTGACTTAAATATTCGCTGACATTTAATGCATGAGACTGGGCACATTCGGACTGATGTTTCTCTAGTAAGCACAGAGCTTTGATGGCAGTTTCTCGCAATCTTTTTAATTGTCTATCATGTTCTGGGTTGTGCCCAAGTTGATCACTTAAGTTCTGAGCTGATTCATCTAAGATCCAAGCACATAGCTCGTCGAGCTTGTCTTGAAGTAATGTAAAGCAATCACAACTTTCCGCACTATATTGTATTAATGTTTCTATTTGAGATTCAAAAGTCGAAATAGCCACTAATAATTCATAATGGCAATACTTCATCGTCATGGTCTCTCCTTGTTTCTCATTCACGCTATAAACGTACGGGCGTAATATATCTATGCCCTTTACTACAGATACCGACATCTACTTCTACTTGGTAGATTCGACTAAGAAGCTCTTCATTCAATACCTTATCGGGGACTCCCTCACCCTGTATTTGACCATGGTCGAGTAATAAAAGGTGGTCACAATAACGTGCTGCCATAGATAGGTCGTGTAATACTGAGATGGTGATACATTGATGTCTTTTTGTATAATCTCTCGCCAATTCAAGAACTTGAACCTGATGCTTAAGGTCAAGCGCACTAGTAGGCTCATCTAGCAACAATACTGAGGGTCTTCCAACCAATGCTTGAGCTAAAGAAACAAGCTGTTGTTGTCCACCACTCAAATCTGAGAACCTCTGGTTTGCCAAATGAATTAAATTCAATTCTTGGAGCACTGCTTCAGCTTTCGCTTCTTGCTCGGAGGAAATTTTCCAGTTCAGCTCATGTACCAAACCCAGTAGCACCACCTCAATGACGGTGAGGTAGCTCGACGTTTTATTTAGCTGGCATAGGTAGGAATAGGCAGAGCGGGAAAGTGTTTTCCCATTCATATCAAACGCCCCCATCGTCCCGGAATAAGCAATTAGGCCCATGATAGATTTAAGTAAGGTTGTTTTACCCGCACCATTTGGGCCAAGTATTGCAGTAAACTCCCCCGCTTTAAATGTGCAATTTATCGGTTTGATAATAGATTTATTACAGATATCTACGGCGACGTCGCATATGGTGAGATGACTCATACTCCACCTCGCCTTTTGAGTAAAAGATAAAGTAAAAAGGGAACACCAACTAAAGAAGTAATAATACCAATTGGAATAATGGTGCCAGGTATAATCAATTTGCCGACTAAAGATGAGACACAAAGTAAGGCTGCTCCCATCAAAGCAGAGAGAGGAAGGTAAAAGCGTTGATCCTCTCCAACCAGCAAACGGGAGAAATGAGGGGCAACTAGACCAACAAAGCCTATGGTTCCAACAAACGAAACCGCACCAGCCGTAAGCAGTGAGCAAAGTAAAAACATCTCTAAGCGTAATTTTTGTGTGTTTATGCCGAGTGATTGTGCTCTTTCTTCACCCATTGATAATGCAGTCAGGGACCAAACCTTGGGGAGGGTATAGCTAAGCCCGATAAGTAAAATACTTCCTGAGACTACAAAGGACAACCAAGAGGCCTTCAACAAACTACCGAATAGCCAAAACACAATTTGTTGCAAAACCTCTGGTGAAGCTAAGTACTGCACTAAAGATTGTAATGCTTGGAAGAAAAACAAAACTACAATGCCTGCCAGAATCAATACCTTAGCATCCATATCTTTTGAGCGACCAATAAAGTAGATAGCCATACTTGCAAGAGCAGATGCGATGAATGCGGCAATGGGAACTCCAAGCCAAGCAAATCCAAGTACAGAGAAACCAGTAATCAATGCAATTGCGGCCCCAAAACCAGCAGCAGCAGAGATTCCAAGTGTGTATGGACTAGCCAGTGGATTAGCAAGCAAGGTTTGCATCAAACCACCCGCCAACCCCAGAGATGCCCCTACCACCAGACACGTTAACGTTACTGGCAAACGCAGATGCCAAACAATCGTCGTTGAGAGCGTATCGCCATTAGGGCCACCAAACAACGCCTCTAACACATCACCAAGACCAATCCATGAAGCACCCGTGCTGATATCAAGCAACATCGCGGCGACTAAAACTGCGAAAGATAAGATTAATGACTTATACCTTTTCTTTTGCAATTTGTAATAAATGCCACCTCTCTTTTGAGAAGTAATATCGGAAGAAGGTAACACCTCATGGCGATTCAACATGTTACTTTTCCACCCGAATCATAAAAGTGCCCGCTAGCTTTTGCGGCATGTATTGTTCAAAAAACAACTTATGATGTTCCTGTGGATCAATATCTTGAAATACCTCAGGATAAATAGACTTGGCTAGAAACTCTAAAAAGACATGATCGTAGATGGTGCGTGTTCCAGAATGATACATGCCAAACACATTCTGATCTTTTACTGCAGAAATATGATGCCACCCTGAACGCTTTAAGTAAGGCTGATAACTCGCTTGAGCTTCTCCGATTGAAGTGCCAAAGCCTAGTAGTGCACTACCATCATGTTTAGCCCAATGCGCCCCTGAAATAAAGATAACCTGAGGATCCTGGCTAATCACAAATTCAGGAGTTAAGTGTGCTGAACCTTCAATTTTGCCATTGGCAATATTATTAGCCCCAGCAAGGTTAAGTAAATTCCCCCACATTGCGTTAGCGTAAGACTTGCCATACTCCTGTGCCCCACCCGTTCCTATTTCTACATAAACACGCCTCGCTTTATGCTTAGCTAAATAATTAGCAACCCGAGTTTGGACACGTTTGACCGTCTGTTCATAGTCTTTTGCGATGGCTTCTGCACGCTCTTCAGTTCCCATCACTTGGCCAATGATTCGAGCACTTTGAATATGTTTATCAAGAGTTTGTGCATTAAAATCGACAACTACAACCTTAATACCATTCTTTTCAAGCAACAACACCTTATCGCCAAGTGCTTTGTACTGCCATGCGGCAATCAGTGCGACATCGGGTTTTGTCGTTAAGAGTTTCTCAAAATCAAATGTTCCTGTGTAAATCGAACCAGAATCAGTAATTGTTTCTAACTCCGGAATAATTTTGCTGTAGGTTTGCCATTGTGATTGACGATAATCTTTCCATGAATGTCTGGGAAAGATAGCCACTTTTTGATAGCTATCAGGGCCCGCTATCGCCAAGTAGTCCTCGAAATAAAAACCAAGAAATAAGCGCTCTGCAGGCTTATCAAGAACCACTTTTCTTCCAATAACGTCCTGAATATGAATAGTTGCCCATGTGGGGAACACGACTCCCATCAAAAGACTTAAAAATACTAGCCACTGTTTCATTGTGTACTTCATCTTGTTTACAATCAGTTAGATACAAATAATTGTTACGTTATATCATAACAACCAAAAATGAAACAAGTTTTATAAATTGACGAAGGTAACGTTTTTAAAATAGGGTGTATAAAATGCTAGGTTTGATGAGAATGACTTATTTTGCAGACAATGTAATGATCTGAAAGTTTTGTCATCTAAATTGATAATCGGCAACAAGGTCAGCGAGACAACTAGCCCCCTGGGAACGCTTCTTGAAATCAACCGGGCATAAATACCCCAATAACAAAAAATGCTGCGTCAAGCGCAGCATAAAAACGGCAGTGTTTTTTATTTATGAGGTTAATCCCCGCGGCGTCCCGGTAAGATTATTTTTGGCGCTTGTTTCTCACCCGAAACCATAATGCCACCATTATTTGCTTTACTACGGCCTGTTAGCTTGTGTTGTTCGTTAACGCGCTGAACACTTACTTGATTTGCTTTATTTGTTCCCATATCCACTGTTCCAGTGAAGGAACCATCTTCAGCAAACGCAACATTTGCAAAACCTGCTATTAAGCCTAGTACTATTAGTTTTTTCATAACTTTACCTCTTATTATCAGTACATCGCTTCGATATTGAAACTTTAACAAGCCTCAACATATGGGACGAGGAAAACTCGAATTTACTAAATGGAAATCGCAGCAACCAGAAGTCTTAAAGTAGATATAGCTAAAATTGACGTTGTCTTGTCTATTCTCAGCTCGATTCAAGGTATTATGAACAAAAAGCTGGAAAAGCCGATGGTTCTTAATCTTGATATTCACAACATAATCGTATTAAAAAGAATGTACGAGCTACGAAATGTTCGTTTGGTAGCAGAAGCTCTAGGGAAGACCTCTGGAGCCATTAGTAAAAACTTGAGCAAAATTAGGTCGCAATTGAACGACCCATTGTTTGTACAAACCAAAAATGGCTTTGAGCCAACCTCTTTCCTTGAAGCTAATTTAAGCCATTTTGAACAAATTCTTTCCAGCGCTGAGTCAATAAAATCACAAGATTTTTCTCCCGAAACGCTTACAGATAAAATCATTATCTACGCACATACGCTATTCTGGGACCGCTTTGGTTCAATGCTCTACTTTCGTTTAAAGCAGCAAGCACCAAAAGCTAAATTTACTTTCCTTAGATGGGGAAATAATCCAAGAGAGCGCATGATAAATGGTGAAAATGCTGTTGCAATCCATTACTTTGATGAACACCTACCTTCATCTATCGTGCAAAAAAAACTTGGTGTGGGAAAAGCCTCTTTCGTCGTCAGAAAAGGTCACCCTGCACGAGACTTTGAGAGTTTAGTGCACTACCCAAATATTCTTTTTAAAACAGAAGGCTGGAACGACAATACTTACCCACTATTAAATCGCCTAAAAAATATTGGTATCAATATAGAGCCTATCGTTGAAATCGATCACCCCTCTAGTTTAAACAGTATATTGGTAGACTCAGACCTATTCAGTATCACCTTGTGCGGGGTTATCTCAGATGAACTTCGCACGATAGATTTTCCCAAAGACCTTAAGTTAGAGGTCAACCATATGATGAGCTTTCGCCGATCTCAGCAAAATGACCCTTTGAATCTATGGCTGTTTGAGGAAGTCCAGAGAATGTTGGCCGAACTGATAGAAATACAGACAAGGTGACTCGACTGATGGAAGAACCACAACGCAGAGTATCTCTCTGCGTTATTTTCCTTGAAATCAACATAATGGCAATGCTCTGAATCCTTTATCTTGAAACCACTTAGATAAATCACAAGTTTTTTTCCATCATCAATAAATCCCAACACTCTTCGTTAAACGTGCGCTGAATCATTTGTTTTTCAATAAAGCCGAGTGATTGATAACAATGTTTAGCGACAGAGTTATCTTTAAAGACCGCTAGTGATAAAACCTTTGCACGGTAGTTTTCTCTCGCCAATCGAATGACTTGCATTAACATTTTCTTTGCCAGACCTTTACCACGAAATCCATCATGAATGTAAACTCGACAGATCCGAAACCTAAAATCTGACTCACTCACTAACTCCACATAGCCTATAGGTTGAGAAGAGACCGTGAGAATAAATGGGGGTACCTTGGAGTTTTTATAATGACTCCAGAGTTGATCCAAGTCCAAGGAAAAAGTAAAGCATGGCCCGCCCCATTGAAAGTTCAATTCCTCATTATCAATCCAAGAAATTAATGTTAGATAGTCGTTTTCTATAAATGTTCTGATCTCTGTTTCCATATAAAGACCAATAAATGAAGTAAGTGATGAAAAGTTACCATAACAAATTTCTACGGTAAGATTTTATTTAAGGACTTTATTAGATAGCAAACAAAATTATTCTGGGTCATTTTAACCAGCTCAGCCAAAGTGTATGAATATGTGATCACCAGACTCGAAGTCTAAGGTTGGCCGAAATCTTACCGCGATCATTTTACTCTGTGATTAACGTCGAAAATATCATAAAAAACAGATGAATAAGGGCAATTTAAATCACATTTAATCATTCGATAGTGATCCTATTTTCAACTTTTCTCACAAACAGCTCGAAATGTTTGTCCAATGTCAGAAGTAGGCAAACATAATGTTAAAAAGCTTCTATACTAAACATTGCATTTGTTCACATTATTAAAGAGAAATATGATGAAAGTAATTGTTAGTATCTTATTTGCGATGTGGTCTACATCGGTCTTTGCTGGAAAGCTCACCGAACTCAAGTTTATCACCGAATCTTACCCTCCTTATAATTACCAAGAGAATGGTAAGCTAATGGGTATGTCTGTCGATATTTTAGAAGCTGCAACTAAAGCAGCCGGAGACCCAGTGATGAGGAAGGACGTTAAAGTTCAACCTTGGGCAAGGGGTTACGCGGCAGCACTCTCAGGTCCTAAGGTAGCACTTTTTGCTACAACACGAACCGCAGAGCGTGAATCAAAGTTTAAGTGGGTAGGTCCTATTTCAGACACCAAAGTAGTTATATTTTCAGCAAAGGATGTCACTGTAAATGGCGCCGAGGATTTAAAAAACTACCGTATCGGAGCAGTGAGAGATGACATAGGCGAGCAACTTCTAAAACAGCTCGGTGTCAAAGCTTCTTCTATCAAACTTCAGCCAAAAGCCGACTTACTCGTAAAACAATTAGGAGCTGGCCGGATCGATATGCTTGCATATGAAGAAAATGTTGCGTCTTACTTAATGAGATCTGCGAATATTGATAAATCAAAATTCAAAGTGGTCTATGTCCTAAGCGAAAGTCAACTGTATTACAGCCTAAGCTCTGATACTCCAGATGATTACGTTTCCATGTTACAAGGTGGGATCGACTCTATTACTTCCTCCGGTGTACTTGCGGAAATCAAATCCAAGTATTAGTCCGAAAACCTACAAGGGGCGAGTGTATCGCCCATTGTAGTTGTTTTGTCAGACCTAGACTCTTGTTATGGTGCTTCTTAAAACCAGCAAACTATAAAATTGTACTCTTCGCGCTCCCCAACCGCTGAGTCTAGCGGAAGTGAATAATATTTTGAGCTAAGAGAGAATTCATATATCGCTGTTTAACAATGCAAGAGAAACCTTTCATTTAACGTTGTTATTTTATTTAAAATTGAATCTGAGGAAGCACTCTAACTCCTCTATTTCAAAGTCACTAGCATACACATATTGCGCTTTATAAAACCTGCTAAAAGTTGATAACTTATACTTGCTGTAACTACTCTCGCCCCATAGAATGGCTCTATAACATAGCGACATAACTCCCTAATTTTTTTGTAATTTCAAGTTAAGAACAAAAAATTTAAAAATCATCTTTCGAGTCTCTTAAATTTATGAGTGAAAAAAATACAGTGAAGTCATTCAGAATCGGAAACTTGATGCTAGTTGAAAATTCACTAGCACTCGTTAATGAAAAAACGGGTCAGCAAGTAAGAATAGGAACCCACGATTTTTTGACTCTCTATGAGCTATGCTGCAACGCTGGAAATATTGTCACTAAAGAAACACTTTTAGAAAAGGGTTGGCCAGGAAAAATTGTCTCAGAGAGTTCTTTGACTCAGTCAATACGCAATATACGCAATCTAATAGGGGATAATGGTAAGGAGCAAAAGTGGTTAAAAACTATATCCAAGGTTGGATATCTTCTTGATGCAGAGGTGGTCATAGAGGACCACCCGATGAGTAAGGCCACTTTTTTTAATAGCTTGAAAAACACAAAAAAATTAAAAAAGCCCTTCATCAATACTAAAACCAAAGTAGTGATATTATCATGCCTTGTGGTATCGCTCGCTTTTCTCTCCGAGAAACTCTATCTGAAGTATTCATTCACAAAAGATAATGGGCATTATCCGAACACTCGTTATGATAACGGAATTATACAAATATATTCAGACAAGGAATCTATTGCCATCTACGTCGGTGAAAGTATAAATCAAATATTGCAAAGTACTCACAGGAAGCCCCAAAAAATTGCCATTCTACTACAGGAAAATAACCTGTCATATGCAATTATAAATAGTGAAGGTAAAATATATAATAAGTTGCTCATAATTGACAACAATACCAGCGACAGAGAAATTCACGACATCATTCTGAAAGAGGTAACGAATGCTCTCAGCTAGCATTTTAATTCTTACATTGTTGAACATTTTCCTACTTTTTATGTATACAACAATTGAAAAGCCTGCTTCGGCACTTGGGACGGTTTATGAGGTAGAAAACCTGAGTCATACCTATCAAGGACGCAGTACGATTCAAGTATATCTCAAAGGTAATGAGTTTGAGTTCACTTCGGTTGCCGAAGAAGCACAAAAAGGAGAAAAGAAGCTCTACTATGAGATGAGTGGAAAGGGAAAAGTTGAGTCTGGAGAAGATAACGTTTATTACATTAACTTCTCCGAACAGAATTCTAACTTTATTCAAAATGGTGGACTTCCGACACTGCCGATTGTGAAAAATATTTATAATGCAGAAAGAAAAATTCCATCCAAAAACATGGTTGAATTAAAGTCTAAAAGTAAAGACTACGTTGTACTCGTCACCTATATGAATGGGGGACATATAATTGCGATGAAACGATATTGACACATCAACCACCAAAAAAAACCTCAAATAGAAAACGCTTAAGATATCACTCTATAATTTCTTAAAAATCATTATTTTGATAGGTATTACAAATGTATCGATCTTAATCATTTAATGAGCCTTAGCTCCAAATAGCATGATTCACCTTAAAGCAATAAACAAACCAACAGTAAAAGCAGAAGCAAGTAATGAGCTGAAAAATGTCATTGAAAGCCATAACGTTCCGCTAATAGGTATCCCTCTGTACTGACTATCACTCCTAAACCTATTAAATGAAGCTTGTTCAAGCGAGTTCGAGTATACCTGTTCAGATTGGCTAGTATTTAGCAATTTTTTGCTTTCAACATAAAGGATATCATCCACCGATTGATTAATTAGCGAATCTTCAATGATTAATAAATATCCTTCTTTAGGGACTGTTTTTATCTCACACTCTAACGTATCAAAACATGCAAGAACCTTTCTTAGGTTTGAAATGGCTTTAGTCAATGAAGTTTCACTTACAAGCACCTTTCCCCACACCTTTTCATGCATCTCATCTTTGGTAATAACTTGATTTGCTCGTTCACAAAGTAAGTGTAATATTGCGGACTCTCTCCCCCCCAGCCTTTCCAAACGATGGTTTGATATAACCTCACGTTTTAAAACATCAAAAATAACATCGCACCCTAGTGCGTAATTTCTTTCTGTCATCAAAAAAACCCCAAAAATCACATTTATCGCTAATAGTAAATTCATTAGCAACTTGGAAAAAACAATCTTCGATATTGCACTAAAAAGGCTTAATCAAAATAAAGATGATTAAGCGCCAAGTTGCTTTTCAAAGCATGCGATAGTTTGGAAAAAAAAGGATAAAAAAGTCATGAAAAAACTATGAAGTAATCAGAACAACAGTTATAAAATCATCATAAATCTAAAAACTTCAAAAAAAGGTATAGTAAACCCATTATTTAGACAAAAGTCACACTAAGAACCACCGATTAGAAATATAAGTATAACTAATCATTAATGTGGATATAGTAATTGCATTCTGATTGCCAGAGATTAGAAATTGTGAAAAGAGATTTGAAGGTGCTCAAAACTGCCGCTATATTCAGCAATTTCTAACACCTAACGTAATTTATTTTTGGGAATACCAATTTTCCATCACCGAATATAACGCTTCTCTTAGCATACTCTTTAGTTGTGTTTCCGTACAAGGAGCCATATTACTTATATCATTGTTTGTGTCAGTGAGAGGATGTGGTTTGTTAATATATTGCCGGCGCTTTAAATACATGTTTTGAATGGCTGAGAGAAGTGCTTTTAAGGTTGGGTTTTGACTATGGCAGGCTATCACGACTCTCGGTATTGAGTAACTGAGCTTCATATTCTCCGCTGATAGATCTTCAACACCAACGACTAAACTATTTGCTTTTTCATATCTCTTGGAGATCGCAAAGGGTTCTTGTTGCCACTTCATCGCAAAACCACCATAACGAAAGAGAATCTCGTAGTGTGCAATATCTACAGCTGTGAGCTGCCCTGCTTTAACGTCTCGAGTTATTTGATGCTGATAAGGCGCTTGGTTGAGTAGTCGAATATCACGTGTATCGGAAATATCACGTACTTCTACATTAGAATATGATCTCAATCTTTCCTTTAATACCTGTAGTCGCCTAAGATCGCTAATTATCCCCGCTACCTGTACTTGCTCTGCATCAGACTCATTACTTTCATACAGTTTGACTTGACCAAATACTTTAGATTCATGGTTAAGAGCATAAAAGTATTTCGAGTCAACCCAAAGTACAATTTTCATATGTTTATTAAGAGTTGCCCAACTTTGTACATGGCATATCTGCTTCCATTTGGGCAATGAATTCAGCCAAACTAAATGAAGAAATTCAGGTATCTCAATTAGACAATGAGGATTAGCATGATTTGTAACAGCATCAGTTCTTAAAGCTTCTCTTTCTCTCATTGCTATCCCTAGCACTAGTGATCATTCAGTCAGTCTCTAAGTCCACTGACTGACGAGCAATAGAAATGTTCTTACTTATTATGAGCAAATATAAAAAAAGCTAAATTAAAAACAAAAAATCACTTATTTTAATGGCTTAAGTTACTCCCACATTCTATGCAAGAAACATATACCCAGACAACTCGCAATTTGGGGGCGTGCCACTGCGCCGATGTCATCGTCAAACATCTTGGTAAGAGCCCACTATTCCGCTGCGTTATTTTCCTTGAACTCAACACTGTGGCATCGCTCTGAATCCTGGATTTTAAAGTCACTTAGGTATAGTCCTATTGCCACACCAGTTGTTATCAACCTAGCGAGAATACCTTGCCATAGCAGCTTGCTCTTTGGTCACCACTGTTTTGCCAATTGGTGCTAAAGAAATGTAGGCTAATTTCAAATGTTGGATAGCAAATGGAATACCGATTATAGTAACAAAGCATGCAACAGCAGAGCATACATGCCCTATCGCCAGCCATATTCCAGCTAAAAGGAACCAAACAATATTCCCCACCATTCCCACAGAACTGGTACCAATATCTTCCTGTTTAGTCAGTTCATTACGTGCAATGGCCTCATGTCCAAAAGGAAAAAATGAAAAATTTCCCATAACAAAGCACGCTCGACCCCAAGGTATACCAATAATACTAATGAAAGCGATCAAGCCGACTAACCACCACATTAACCCCATGACGACACCACCCAATACGAACCAAATGACGTTTCCTATTGTTTTCAACATGACTGTTCTCCCAGATGCAGAAATAACTCTAATGCTATCTCATAGTATTAGAGTTATTTCTTAACCTAAGATGAATATCTCAAGAAGCGAGGTTACTTGGGTATATATTTTTCACATTGCCTGCCAGATAGCCGTAGTTCCACTTAGCGCGCAAAGACACAAAGCTCCCAGACGAATCTTTTCCTTACTAACAGACTGTGTAGTTAGTAGCGCTAATCGATATCCAAACCAAGAAGCGGGCAGTAATGGTATCGTAATCCAAAGGTGATGAAGCGTGAAAAAGCCAACTGGTATCTGAATTAACAAAGAAATAAATGAACTAATAACAAAAAAAGCGGAAAGGTTACCTCTGAGTTGGTTGGCTCCTTGATGCTGCAAAAGTAGCGCCATCGGAGGACCTCCTATACCTGAACTCGTGCCAAACAGACCAGAAAAAAAACCAGCAATTCCCATTCTGATTGGCGTAGGTTCAAGACGAAAAGGAAGCAAACTGAGGCAAACCGCGATCAAAACCAGCAATCCAAGCCACAACGATAAAAGTTGATGAGAGACGAGCACAAGAAGTGCTGCACCCGCAAAAGAACCAGGTATTCTTCCAAGCAGCGCTAGTTTTAGTCCCCCGATCTCCACACTATCTCTATGTTTAAAGGCATTTAGCACAGAGATAAACAGTGCCACAAGACAGATAGGGGCCGGAACATAAAAAGGTGAAATCATAAAAAGCAGTGGTGCAGCGACAATGGCTAGACCGAATCCGATCGAGCTTTGAACAAAGGAACCAACAAATATCAACAAGGCTGCAAGCAAGCCATCCTGCGTTACCCATTCGCTAAACATATGAACCCACTATGCGAGAAGACAAGTTTAGAGGTTATCGCCAAACAAATGTACTTTCACTAAGTTTCTTAGAACAATTTGACCTAGTTAGCTGTTATTTATAATTGTTGTATATCATTGAGATAGCGTTCTGCGGTTGATAAAACGGCACTTTGTCCAGCTTCATCCATATTGTCCCAAGACCGATAAATGACGCCAATACGAGGGTTGGTGGTAAGCGTTTCTCTGTTCTTAACCATAAATCGCCAATAGAGACTGTTCATCGGGCATGAGCGCTCACCACTCTTTGATTTAATGTCATAATAGCAGCTCTTACAATAATCACTCATTCTGTTGATGTAAGCACCACTAGCCGCATAAGGTTTTGTTCCCACAATACCACCGTCAGCAAACAATGCCATACCTCGTGTGTTAGGCATTTCTACCCACTCAATCGCATCAACATAAATACCCAAATACCATTCATCGACCTGTTCTGGAACGATTTCGCTAATCAGACAGAAATTTCCCGTTACCATTAGTCTTTGAATGTGATGTGCATAAGCATAATCTAACGACTGGCCAATGGCTTGTTTCATACAAGTCATTTTCGTTTTTCCTGTCCAAAAAAAATCTGGCAAATCACGTTGAGCATTGAGTGCGTTGCGCTGCGCGTAATCAGGCATATTGACCCAGTACACTGCTCGAATGTACTCTCGCCAACCAAGTATCTGCCTGACAAAGCCTTCAACTTGAGAGATATCAATTTCACCCGAACTTTTGTAAGCCGACAACGCCGCATTTATGACTTCCATTGGGTGGAGCAGCTTGCTATTCAAAGAAAAGGATAAGCGACTGTGATACAGACTCCATTTGGACGAATGCTGCGCTGTCATCGCATCTTGAAAGCGACCAAAGTTGGGTAAACAGACAGAGCAAAAATAAGCGAGTAACGATAAGCTTTGGTTTCTATTGACAGGCCAAAGCAACTTGTCAGTGATACTGCCAATTGTTTCGATATTGTGTTTTTCTAATCGGATCAATATAGATCTGACACTCGTCTCGAACATGAGTGGTGTAGGTAGTGATTCTATATCGGTCGCCTTCAATTTATTACGATTGTTTGCATCGTAGTTCCACTTGCCCCCCAAAGGTTTCACGCCTTCCATAAGGACATCAAACCGTTTACGCATCTTACGATAAAAGTGCTCCATCATTACGTGCTTATCTTTAGCGAAATAATTGTGAAACTCCTCGAACGGTAATAAAAAATGCTCACTATCAACAGCTCTAACCTGACACTCACCTAATTCGAGCGTCAACAATTTTTCAAACAACCTATATTCATCAGGGCGTTGATACTCAAACTGCTCGGCACCACATTCCACCGTATAGTGACCGATCAACTCGGTAATATCGCCAAAGGACTGAGTGTCATCTAAAGTAAGGTGTATCACATGATGCCCTTCTTCTCTGCGCTCCTTTGCAAAAGCTTCCATCGCAGCGAAGAAGGCACAAATCTTTTGCACATGATGACGAACATAACTGGCTTCCTGATGCATTTCAGCTACCAAATAGACCACTGAGTCATCGACCCTATCAAACCAAGAATGTTGACTATTGAGTTGGTCACCTAAGACGAGTCGTATTTTTTGATATTTCACTGTAACCTCCCCTTCTCCGAGCCGACACCAGCCCACTGCATTATAAACTCACGTTTGGGATCGTAAATCTCAGTCTGTTTACCCAGATTAAATTGACGGGCTGGCTGAGTGTCAGCACCTACACCTGCAAGGTACTGCCAATTACCCCAGTTAGAGCCCACATCGTAATCGATAAGTTGAGTCTCAAAGTAAGCCGCACCGCAACGCCAATCAATCCCAAGCTCATGGATAAGGCAGCTCGCAACCAGTTGTCTACCGCGATTGGACATAAAGCCGGTTTTCCTAAGTTGATTCATACAGGCATTGACTATTGGGAAGTCAGTCTTTCCCTCAATCCAGTTGCTAAAAGCAGTCGAGACAGAGGTGCCTTTGGCGGCGGGTTTACTGCAGGTTTTTATACCTGAGTAAAGAAACAAATTTTTACCCCACCTCCTCGCGTACCAATAAAAAAATTCTCGCCAAAGTAACTCAAAAAATATCCAATAAGTGGACTCATTGGCGCCATTTTTTTGCTCGTAGTCACGGAGTACTTCCAGCACCTGCCGGGGAGATATACAACCGTGAGCAAGCCAAGGAGAAAACTTTGTCGAATAACTAGGTCCATCCAAACCATTTCGTGTAAGCTTATATTCGCTCGCTCTTTTAGTAGAGAAGTAGCGCAGACAATGATCCATTCCAAAAACCTCGCCACCCAAAAACTCGACGCTCTGCATTTGCTTTTCTGCGGGTATTTGGACACCTCGACCGACGCTCTTGATAGGGGGAGGCAATCTAGGTACCTCCACCAACTCTCTCAGACTTATGCCCTCAACTAATTTTCTAAACTTTGTAAAAGTGTTAGGTAACCCATTCAGTGCAAATGGCAGTTGTTCTTCACTGTATAAATGATTACTACTATTTTGATGGATGATTAAATCTGAAAAGTTTCGGCCAAGTTGCTCAATGACACTTTGCTCGTCAAACCCAGCGAACTGGTTACAGTAGAGATCGCTTACTTCGTGTTTGGTCACTAAATCAGAGAGTGTCCCTATTGTGGGTTCATCCACTACAGTAAGCTGCTGTCCGACGTCATCTAACGACTCAGACAAATTACGTAGAGATTGGTTGAGAAAGAGAGTACGCGCTGCCCCCCAACGCTCCTGACAGGAATACTTCTGGAGAAAACAAGTAAGCTGGGGTCTAGTGTAAAGGCAAATGAGTTGATCAACTTCTTTGCTTGCTTTGTGCAATAATGGATTGTCGGTTAAACGCAGATCGTTTGTGAACCAGTAAAGTCCAATTCGTTTTTGCAACGTTGTCTCCTAAAAGAGCATTTTGAAACATTAACACCTGTATACGGGAATGTGTAAACCAATAGCTCAACCGTGGTCAAATTTTCTAAACATGGTACGAAGTAACTTTCACTTGTTGGAGGCCGTTCGCCTGTAAAACAATAATAATTATCGTATGGCCGAATAACTTTGAGCATAAGTTCATGCCAATGGAAGGAAGAAAAACTATAAAATTTAATGGGATAATTTATGACTCAACGCAAAAACAAACATTAAAATAAGCATTAAAACACAAATAATTAACAAACCAATTGAAAATATTAACAAGTTGCTTTTAAATCATTCCAATGACGATCACAGCGACGCTTAAGCCACTTACACTCCTTTTTATCAGCTCATTTTTGTTGATGAGTAGTCATGGCTTGAGTGGTATTTTACTCCCAACCAAGCTTGCCTCACTAGAGATCGACTTCCAATCGATAGGTTTTATTCTTTCGATGTATTCTGTCGGTTTTCTTTTGGGTGCAATCATAGGTAAACGAGTTCTGCAAAAAATTGGCCTAGTACGGACATTTGCGATGTGTGGGAGTCTTGGTGCTAGTGCGATATTAATCATGGGATTGAGCTCAGATGTTTGGGTTTGGGCACCCATGCGCGCGGTCATGGGGTTTTGCATTGCCTGTGCTACCGCGACTTTAGATACTTGGTTCAATAGTGTATCGACCGAATCAAATCGAGGAAAAATTCTTGCGATTAACCAAATCGTTATACTCTCAGCAATTACATTAGGTCAATTTGGACTTGCTTTAGCACCACCAAGTGAGACAACACTCTTCATTCTTTGTGGTATTCTGTTTAGCATTTCCGTCTCGCCCGTTGTTTTTGTTTCACAGTTCGAACCACAAGTTGAACACAATCAGTCCATACGTCTGAGCGCTATCTATTCACTATCACCGCTAGGATTCATAACTTGCTTTGTCTGCGGGATCCTCTACTCAACAATCGCAAATATGCTTCCTGTATACGCTGATGAGCAAGGCATCTCAGGACTCAACCTTTCCATATTTATGGGAGCAGCTACAACAGGTGGAATTCTTCTTCAGTTACCTCTTGGATATTTATCAGACAGGTTTGAGCGCCGAAAAGTAATCTTAATGAGTTGTTTTGTTCTTGCCATTGTAAGTTTTGGATTACCCGTTTCTATTATTTACAATTTACAAATACTCGCTTTACTCCTCGTTGCTCTTATTATGGGCTTTATCGCGTGTTTATACCCGTTAAGCATTGCTGAAACCTTTGACCGCGCCCTCAAAGCTCAACTGGTTCCAGTTTTATCAGGATTACTATGCGTCTATGCCATTGGTTCAATCATTGGTCCATATACTGCCGCAATAATGATGGATGCATATGGAAGCAGTGCCTTATTCAGTTTTGTCATTTTGGTCGATCTAGGACTGATTGCATTTACTATTTACCGCATGTCTGCAAGTCAAGCGCTTCCAGTGGATGAACAAGAGAGTTTCGTCATGCATACTCCTGCTTCAATTCATGAAGAGCTTGATCCAAGAACCAATTACCAAGAACACTCGCTTTATGTAGAAGAGGTCGTTCAAGAAGTTGAGAAATTGGCAGAAGATCATCCGAGTAAAGCCATCGCCTTCATTCGCGAGCTTTCAAACAAAAACCCAGAGTGGACAGCCTCTCTCGCCGAACGCGCTATTCAATTAGAAAATATTGATGCTGTTGTTCTATTTCGCGCATTGACCCTCACTCATCCTGAGTTATCTATGGATATTGCAAAAAAGATTGCTGAATCTGACGGTGAACAAATTCAGAGTATTGTCGAATGGTTAATAGAAAAAGAGCCTGAAAACACCATGAAAATCCTCGTGACAATCAGTGAGTCAATGGTGAATGAAAATAATCGTCTTGTTGAAGTGATTGCAGAACAGGCACCAGAAAAGCTTGCGGAATTTAGTCAAGAGCTTGTAGTCACTCTCGTAGAAAATACCCAGGCCATGCGTCCAGCAGACAGAGAGGATAGTGATTGGAGCGGCTCTGTTGAAGAGTTTATTAACAATGTCGCAGAATCCAGCCCTGAAAGAGCAGATGAGATCAGTCAAATCGTCGAGCAGTCTATTATAGACCATGAAGATCCAACCGAAGCACCTGCCTCATAAGGTCATCGCTGCTAATGGATCAATCGAACAACGAGAGAGCCGGGTGCTCTAACGGACTCGACATTGTGACTAATTACAGTGCCATTCAATGGTGAACGATAGCAATGAATTTCATCTCCAAAGCTATTATATTGGGTGGCTAGGATCTGATCTTTTTCAACCTTTTGCATAAGTTCCACATGACATATTACGAAACCACCTTGTTCGGCTCGTATACTTGTGATGTTATTCCCTTCTACACAACAATTGATGCATTCTTCAGTCACTCCCTCAATTACGTTATAATTACGCAAAACGTTGACGAGTCCTCTACTCGCTCGTGCAATAAGACTTAGATCCGTATATCGCCCAACCCCTATCTCAATGGTTATCGATGGTATACCTGCGCGATTATACACAGTCTCTAAAATTCCAGGGTCACCAGGGTCGTTAAGAATGACATCAGGGTGTATCAGACGTGCCATACGTATGGCATCATCAATACGATAATCTGCAAAAACATACAATGGGTAGGCGCTGCCACTCGTTTGTGTATGAAGATCTATAGCCAAGTCTGCGTTAGGCTTTAGTAAGTTCTCCCAAAGGCTATAAGCATAGCGGCTTGCATCATCTCCTGACGCACTACCCGGAAAAATGCGATTTAGGTTTGCAGATGAACTATCAGGGGCAGCTGAATGAAAATCCCGGCTATGGCGAGCAATACCGGAAAGGTTAACTGTCGGTACGATAGTGACACAACCCGTAATTGTCTTTCCTTCAAGCTCACGGGCAAGATTTTGGGCAGTAAGAATACCATTTTGTTCATCACCGTGAATCCCCGCAGTAATGACGATACGCTTACCCGGCTTGTCTCCTTTAAATACACGAACAGGCAGCACTTGAGGATGTCCTATTGCGTCAGTGGCAACAGCAAACCAAAACTTATGTTCCCCAGCATCAAGTAGGTCAACATCGAGGGCTTGAATAGTCGGATACATTGGAATAATACATTCATTCAAACTTTTAGGCATTTTTCTCTCCAAATCAAGCCCAATGATTTGACTGACATATTAACTGATGTAAAAGCGAGTAGCACGTTATAACTCATTTTCAATCTCTGTTCACAGTGAGACCTTGGCTCAGAGTATGTCGAGATATCAAGAAGTCGATCGAATTGAGGTAATAATCACACTAAGTAAAATTAGGCTCCCACCGACAATTTGGGTAAAGCCTAAATGTTCTTGCAACCAAATAGCCGCAAAAATAGCACCGAATAATGGCTCACTGCCCATTAATAACGAGACACGTGTCGGGGATGTTCGTCTTACGGCATAGTTTTGTACATAAAAAGCGAACAACGTACAAAAAACTACCAAATAAGCAATAATTAACCAGAACTCTGAGTTTTTAGGCAGCAAAATTTGATTTTGTGGCAAATAGAGAGTGACGAAAATCAGCGCAATGATGGCGACAACGAGTGACTGTAGCGCCGTTAATGTCGACGTTGTAATAGACCTACCTAATGAGAAACGTCTGGTTAGGGTGACCATCATAGCTCTCAGCAACGCCGCCAATAAGATAAAAGAGTCACCGACGTTAAATGAAAAACTTGATTCACTCTGACCAGTCAGTAACAACACTCCTGTTATACTGCAACATGACATACCCCACAGCCACTTGCTTATTTTCCCTTTATTAATAATCATTTCTGCGAATGCGGTTAAAATAACCGATAAACTTATTAAAAAAGCAGCATTTGATGCTGTGGTTTGCGAGACCCCGTAAACTTCGCAGAAAAAAATCGCCGAAAGAATAAGTCCTGAAGGGATGGCAGTGCTCCAGTCCTTATTCAAACCTCGGCGAAAATCTCGAACCATTACTGGCAGCATACAAAGAAAAGTAATAGAAAAACGTATGAGTATGAAAATTAGCACGCTCGTTTGTAATAACGCCAATTTTGTCAGCCCGTAACTCGTTCCCCAAAATACGGCAACGAGTAACAGCATCAGCTCAACCACTGGTAACTTAACGTTCGCTCTTTTAACAGAATCAGTGATTGTATTCACCTCAACTCTCCATCTTAGTGAATGCGACAACTAGTACATCTCTATAAGCACATTTGCCCAAGTTTTGGGGACTTATAGACGATACTTGATGCATAGTTTCATCATCATTAGCTAAAACAAGGTCAAAGGTTTTTTCCAGCGTTAGGGCTTCTAATAAATCACCATTGTTATCTGTAATGGTCGTCTCCCCGCCAGCCACATTTATCTTACTGATCATAAGAGAAGCAATATAATTCACTCCATCTCGATGCAATCCCTCAGGAGTAGGTTTTCCTATCTGAGTATCGTTAGCAACGATACGATAAGGATGAAGACGAATATTCCATTTCCTCGCCTCCCCTTCAGCAAGGTCATAAACATCGCTGAGTAACAACAACAGCTTCTCGAGTATCGGTGAAGTGAGAAAACGATCTGATAATGGCTCAAAGTGGCGAGCAATATCTCCATTTAATGGATTAACAGCAGAGGGTTGAGAATAAGGTTCATGTGGTAGTACCGATATTTGGCGAGCACCTTGTGTTTTTACAAATTGACCATATCGCCGATAACGGTAGGCACCCCCATCTGCCATATAGCGGTCACGTTCTAAATGATTCCAACAGTGTTTAAAACGAACCACTTCGTCAACATTAGTCGATAACATGTGAGTCATTCGTTTACCACAAACAAAGACGTAGTTATTTTGGACAAGTAAATTTGAAACGACCGTTGCATGTCGATCGACAGGCCTTTTAACAATTTCCATATAATGCCCTCTTATTTTTATATTAAGCCAATAGATGATTTTTCCTGATTGGTAACAACTCAAGCTCGCGCAAGCTGCGTTGCTTTGCTGTCTTAGATTCCCAATCATCTCTATCGCGAATGTATCGTGCCTCACAGGCATTGATACCAGCCATAAAATAGCTGCCCCGCGATAAAGAGAATAAGACACTGCCGGAAATATGTTCGGCAGTGTGGGCGATGAACGCATAACTTGAGCTCTGCATCATGCTTTCCCAGCGACCTTCAACGGCTTCCTGGGTCCACAAATCATTCTGCACCGCTTTTGCTCTGAGAACATCAGTGGGTAAAGTTGCGGTTTCAAGCAACTTATATGCTTTCATGAGGAGGCAAGCCGCGGGTGCTTCCCGCACCTCTAACACTTTTTCATCCTCATCTAAATGATCGAATCCTATATATCGACCAATTTCATACGCGCCAACGTGGTTGTTAATGAAAGCAATTATTTTACTCAAGCTCATAGGTTGTCCATCGACAGTCACCGGGTAGCCTTTGCGAAACCCTATTTCGATCTGGTCATTCTTTAAGTGCTTATTAATATTCCATTTTGACCAGACGAAAAGAGAATCACATAATGTGAAAGATTGGGGGTCATCTAATACCCCTGCTTCAAATTCCCGACACCAGATATTTTCATCGCCGCTAACGTTTCTAGTTTTAAAACCAACTAAACCGCTGTGAAATAATGCTTCTATCTTCTGTTCTCGAGATATAGCTGAATATTCATATGGCGAGCCGTAAAATCCCGAATAACCTGATGCTTCAATTGCACCATTGATGCGACGGAGACTATTTTGAGACTGATTCGCTGTATGTAGAATGGCATCACAACCAAGTTCATTTGCCACTTTCACCGCGTTACTAACAATAATCGGTCGAGAGAGCGAAGAGCTAATAGGATAGTCATTCAAATACATTGCCTGAGCTTGTATCGCAGAAACAATACTGTGTTCAATAAAGTTTTTCTGCGCATCGACAATTTTTAGGTCGATTTCGTAGTGATTGGTGAGCAAGGTAAGGTGTTCTGTATCGACACCAGAGCCTAAATCAACGACAAGTGCCGTCACCTTTACTCCTTGGCCTTTTAACAGTTCAAGCAAATAAGTACTATCTAAACCACCGCTAAACAACGTTAAAACATGCGTTGCTCTTTTACATAAGGTAGTTATATCTTCCGTGCTTCTGACCTTTTTCACAATCTGATTCCATCTTCCTTGATGTCAATTGACTTAATAAGTATCTATAAGTAACGTTATTGAAACAATACTGCATATATGCAAAGGATTTTTGCGCTATGGACACGAATAGACTTATCCCACTTCTTTCTGAAATGGCAATATTCGTAAATGTTGTCGATTCTGGAAGCTTCTCTAACACAGCAAAAAAGCTTGGAGTCTCACCATCATCTGTTAGTCGTTCAGTAACTCGCTTGGAGGAAGCTCTTGAGGAAAAATTACTTGAGAGAACAACTCGTCAAATGCGTTTGAGCTCCACAGGCCAAGAAGTCTACCAACTTTGCAGCGATATGTTGAACTCAGCGAAACTGGCGGTTTCAGCCGCTCAATCTGATCGTTCTAGGATTTCGGGCCCATTGCGAGTCGCAGCACCTAAAGCTCTGTCCAGACAAGTATTAATGCCCATGATTTTAGAGTTTATAGAGACTTATCCCAATATCCTGCTGCAGCTTAAAGTCGCGGATCATTACATTGATCCAATTGGTGATGAGGTTGACGTAATTATACATATCACTGACGCACCAACAGAGGGATTGGTCGCAAGAAAAATAACTCAATATAGGCTGGTTGCCTGTGCCAGCGCTGATTATCTGGCAAAACACGGAACTCCTATCCATCCAGAAGATATCGCTTCACACAATTGTCTTTGTCTGGGTGAAAACCCGCGAGATAGAGTGTGGGAATTTACCAACAATCAGAAAAAAGTATCCGTCAATGTATCAGGTTCATTTACGGTCAACCACAGCGAGATTAGGCGAGAGGCCGTTATTAGTGGTATTGGTATATCGGTCTTTCCTGAATTTGCGATACAACAATATCTCGACTCCGGCAAGGTTATAGAAATCTTACCGGATTGGCATGTCGGAGGACGCTACCAAGGACAAGTAGTCGCTCAATATCCCCAATCTAAATTTATTCCCGCCCAAATTAAAACTTTTGTTGATTTTATTCAGGAAAAGTTTCGTGAACAATAACTTTAGGACCACTTAAGCAGCCAAACCTCATTACCTTCACACGGAATTCTTGGAATATTGCACGATAGTAACAAAGAGATGATAGACATTCCCGCTCCAGCATAAAAGACGATAGCCGGAGAGCTCAACCAAAGAAAACCAAAGCACACCGGAATCACAACAGCAGCAATGTGATTGATAGTAAATGACACCCCTGCAGTCGATGCCATATCAGCTGAATCCGCAATTTTTTGTAAATACGTCTTTAAGGCTAATGCAAGAGCAAAGAATAGGTGGTCGATCACGTAGAGTGCTGCTGCCCACTCAGGCGTATCGACAAAAGCATAACCCAAAAAGACGAAAAATAGCCCTGTATATTCAAAAATCAATGCGTTACGCTCACCAATCTTGCCGATCAAGCGGCCAATTCGCCCAGCAAAAAACAGATTAAATGCATAATTGATCATAAATAAAAGGGTTATTTCAGCGGCAGAATAGCCAAACTTTTCTACCATTAAAAAACCTGCAAAAACAACAAATATTTGCCGACGTGCACCGCTCATAAAGGTCAAAGCATAGTAGAGCCAGTAGCGTTTTCTCAACACCAGTTTAGTATTTTGCTGAACTTTGGATTCAAAGGTTGGGAAACAATACGTTATCCATAAAACGAGTACGAATCCAAAGCCACCAAAGCACAAGTAAATCCACTTATATTCTAACTCAAGAACTTCCAAGCAGAACCACAGTGCGCCGTAAGTCAATATAGAAGCAAAAGCACCAACAGAAATTAGTTTTCCCAGTAACTCTGGCGTCTCTTTCTTTGGTAACCATTGAAGAGCAAGAGACTGTTTGAGCGTTTCAAAATAGTGAAAACCAGTCGACATAAGGAGTGTGGTGAATAATAGGCCCGTCAGAGAAGGAAAAAAGCCAGTGATCGCAGTCCCTCCCGTTAGAGCCAACAAAGAGATTAAAATAAATCGCTGCTCTTTAATAAAAATCAGGATAAATACTGCAGTAAAAGCTAAAAATCCTGGTATTTCGCGTACACTTTGCAGCAGTCCTATATCTGCTCCAGTAAAACTCGCTTTTTCAATCACAAAATTGTTCAACAGTGACATCCAACTCGAAAAAGCAATCGGGACTACGATAGATACAGCCACCAAAAAGGCAAATGGAGTCTTCAAATTCTTATTTATGTTCACAATTTAAATCCTAACTCTCACTATCACACCAGTATGACGCCCAGATAACCCCAAAATTGAACATCATCGATTTTAAACAAATATCTTTTAGCTCCCACCTAATAGTAAACTGGTTTTATATTAAATCAGCGATACGGCGGAGACTACACTTAAGAGCAACAAAAACCTAATTCAATGATATCAATAATTTTCTTCAATATACTTTAAAGCCATCTTGGTGAGACTCTCTGTATAATCATTAATTTTCCAATGAGATGGACACCAACCTTTGATAAAGCGTTGAAAATCTGCCCAAGCAACAGGAAATAGTGGTCGCCAAGCAGCCTCAACCTCCGCTGGTGATAGATGAGGTTGGAATTGCTCTAAGCTTTTTTTCAGGTAAGAAAAATACTGATTAAGGATCCAAGGTTCCATTTGAACACATTGGTTAGGATCAACTGCGCTACTCATAAAAAGTACGAGATCTTTCATCGCGCAACCACGCCCGACATATTGAAAATCTACTGCAGCAGCTAATTTACCATCTGCCGTAAAACAAAAATTTGCCAGTTTGGCATCACCATGGACGAGTGTGGGGAATGGGGCTCTCGTTAAAATACTATCGATTGTACCAGCCATCTTTTTCAGAGCAGGATCATCGAGCGCTTTAAGTTCATCTCGACGCGTCGCCAAATGCCAATAAGTACCATTTTCCCATAGCCCCTCGTAGGTGTTTTGTATATGTTGAGCGTGGAAAGAGGCAAGCCATTTAAGGCATGACTGCAAATGTACTTTTTGGGCACTCTCTATCGCTTGAGTAAACCCTGAGGAATGAAGATCTTCCATAACCAGCATAAGGCTTGGTGAATTATTTATTGCCATGAGAGTTTGGGGAACACGAGCAATATTGCTCTTTGCAAAAGAGGTATACCAGCACATTTCCACATGATAAGACCTAAGCTTTCTTTGATAAGCTGCTTGGGAGCTCCAACCTTTGGCATTTTTAATTTGTTTCGGAAGCTCTATATGTTTAATAATTAGAGATTTACTTTGACAATACACCCTAACAAGATAGCCGCAATTACTCCACAAAGGTTGAATCACCTCTAGCGAAACGATGCGACCTAAGCCAAGGGAAGAAACCAATGTTTGGTAGGTATGATCACTCACTTTAATACTCATAGACAGATTAGATCCTTTTGCTTCCTGACGACTGTGTCATAGACCAAGCTAACTTTCCATGAGTTTTAGCGTTCAGGAACTATAATTACAGAAATCTCAACAAAAGAAGTGGCTTATATCAGTTAATTGTCGATGTCAGCTATTTATCTTTTTCAGAATTGAACTACTGAAATAGCAGAAAGAACAAAGGGGTACATGAGTGAATCAGAATGAAACGACTGTCAGTGGCATAGACGCCCTAGAAATGCTTGAGCATGGGACTGGAATGACAGTTAAGATAGAAACTCCGGTTGGTATTTCTTCTCAATATCAAACTAGATTTGTTGGTGTTTTTGCAGAAACATTATTAGTTATAGAAATACCTCGAATATCAAGAGACGAATACAATTTATTCTTTAGAGAAGGGTTTTGGATGACTATCCGTACAATAGCAACCCGAGGAGAAGGAGCGACCCTAACATTTAAAGCGCAGATAGAAAACGTTGTTGATACCCCTATCGCCTTATTTACTGTTACATATCCGCGATCAGTGCAGCTCAGCCCATTGAGATCGGAGGCAAGATTTGATGTCAATTTACCCGCAAAAATTTATCGCGATAGCCAGCAAGTAGAATGCGAAATTCGTGACTTATCTAAAGAAGGTTGCGCATTTATTGTACCCCTGCTCAGTCCTTCTTTTAAAGCTGGGAATAAGGTGTCCTTGGAGTTAACCTGTAATATCAGTGCGGATACACCACTAGGACTCTTACAAGGGACCATTTGTAATTTACACCGTAGTAAGCAATACGCGAAATATGGGGTGCGTTTTGATGAAGATAACATTGTGATGGTAAAATCACTATTGAGCAGACTTCAATTCAACGGTTCTAAACTTGTACCAAGACATTAACATTCATAAAGTATTCGTGTTGCAAGGCGCTAAACTTTACTTCTCTATGTCACACCAAAGTTTATATTCCCCAAATTCAGCAACTTTGTAGGTTCCGTTATTATTGATTTATATATAAATTATAGATAACTACCTTTAGACAAGCATTGCACTTTTCGGTAATCTTACTCGGAGAAGTTTTCAGCGCTCTTTCATCCAGGTGACGTGAAGATATGTGGGCAGACTATCACGGTAATAACTAGTTCAACCCTATACAGACCGATCGTAGCAGTGAGAACATTTGATTTTACTCTCAGATATTGATTTTTTCATCGCCTAATATGTTTGTTCAGCGCAATCTAATAATCGCAGTAACGGAGATGAAATGAGCTCCCAATCCTTAACTCAAAATAAGGCACCATCCGCTTTTTCAGATAAGAAGAGTATCGCCAATATAAATAGTACAGATGCGCTTGCCATGATTGAGCATGGTAGTGACATTACGCTCAGTGTTACAACTCCTGTAGGTACTACTTTCAGATGCAAAACACAGTTTGTCGGGGTCAATTCCGACAACCTAATACTCGTAGACATGCCAAACATCGATCATAACGATCTTGAATTCTTTTTTAAGGAGGGTTTTTGGGCAACTATACGTGCCATATCAACTCGTGGTGAGGGAGCAAATTTAACCTTTAAATCGCAACTCCAACATATTTTACATTCGCCCATATCTTGCTTCACATTTTCAGTGCCTCAATCTATGAAAATTTCTACCTTGAGAAAAGAGCCAAGGTTTGAGACAAATCTAAACGCATTTGAAACTTCACAAAACAAAAAGATAAATGGCCAAATTCGTGATATCTCCAAACAAGGCTGCTGCTTTTGCATCGAACCGTTAAACCGATCATTTTTAGTAGGCGATCGCGTAACTATTATGGTGCAGCTACCTGGTGGAAAACCCAACAAACTTCCTCCCTTAACAGGGACGGTGAGGAATCTCAAAAAGAACCTACACCATTACAAATATGGAATAATGTTCGATAAGGATGGACTCGCAAGTGCAAAAGAAATATTAAGCAAACTGAAGTTTAACGGGACTACACTTATCGTTAAGGAACTCAACTCATGAGTTCGGGCTTAACTCACTAGAATATTTCAGGTAAATTCGTTTCGATAGCCTGAAATTAAAGTGCACTATGTGTCGATAAACCTTATTTTAGGCAGACAATTAACTCATACCCTTACTTTAGTTGTTCCTTAACCCATGATCCCAGATGTTCTGTTACTTATGCCCAAGCCATCTAAAATGAAAGTTGGCAGCAACGCCTGTTAGTCAAAACGAATCGTCCTTTGGGAGCGTATAATATGGTCGATTCCATCGTCAGACAACTTGAAAATCTTATGCTAGGGAGAAGTACTGGCAAAAAAATAGCCACCTACAAGTTCATAGATGGCTTACATATGGTGTGAACAATTTGTATTCACTAACAACGTCAGTTGGCTAGGTGACCCTCGGCTTAAGAAGGGTCATAACAGTTAATGCATTTACTATGCCAACAAAAAACACCCTATATAGTGAATTAATCTCTCAATTTTTCACCTTTTTATTTTGCATTATGCAAAAAACACGTTGCAATATAAGAATGTTCGCAAAACAAAAAAAGTTTCCACTAACTTCACAAAGCGGTACCTAAGAGTTTTTCATACCTTTTTGCTCAATCTTATATATACTTCCAAGTCAATCGAATTTGATAATCTTAATCGGAATATGAACTACCTTATTACATTTTTAAAAGGCGTAGCTATGGGCGCTGCAGACGTTGTCCCCGGAGTCTCAGGTGGAACTATCGCCTTTATCACTGGTATCTATGACACTTTGCTAGAAAGTATTAGACGTATAAATCCTAGTCTTATCTCTATTATCAAAAAGGATGGTTTTAAGGCTGCTTTTCAACATATCAATGGCATATTTTTAGTGGTGTTGTTTTCAGGAATTCTGTTTAGTATCGCAACGCTGGCAAAACTTATATCGTGGTTACTTGAGCACCACCCTATCCCATTATGGTCTTTCTTCTTTGGCCTTATTTTGGTCTCTGTTTTCCATATGTTAAAACAGGTTCAAACCAAAAGTATCAGTCGTCTCATCTTCTTGCTTTTTGGGGTTGGTTTCGCCTACGCAATAACCGTTTTACATCCATTAGAACTTGAACCATCAAGCTTGAACATACTTATTGTTGGTGCCGTTGCTATATGTGCGATGATTCTGCCTGGCATATCTGGCAGTTTCATTTTGTTATTGCTAGGTATGTACGCCCCAATACTAGGTGCCGTTAAATCAATGGAGATAAATATTCTTCTCTTGTTTGCACTTGGATGTATTTGTGGTCTCTTAAGTTTTTCGCATCTACTTTCATGGCTTCTTAATCGTTTCAGAGATATCACCCTTGTATTTCTTACTGGATTAATGATCGGAACATTACCCAAAATCTGGCCTTGGAAAGAAACTCTGTCTTGGCGCATAAACTCAAAAGGAGAACAGGTGCCGCTTCTTCAACATAACCTTTCACCGACAGAATTTGAGGTTATTACATTGCAACCTTCACAATGGGTTCTGGCTACAATAATGATGGTATTGGCTGTACTTCTCGTACTAGGAATGGAAAAGTTCGCAAGCAAACAACCAGACTAGGTTTCGATGCTAAAAGTACCAAAATAAGGCATTAACTACAGCCACTTACCTCCAATATATACTTCTCGTTTTTACAAGCGTAGTGAGGATAAGTGGCATAAGCACCGTGGTAGACATTGCAATACTCTCTACTACCGACCTTGCAGCATAGAGAACAACATCTCGGTCCTAATCACATCAGATATTATTGAGCATCTTTAGTTTGGGCTCCATAAACAAGTAACGCCAAATATGCTCATCTAAGTGGGAATAGATGACCTTATTCTCCGAGGAAAGATTTGTTAGTCTCGTCATCTAAATTGAAAATCGGTAACGACGCATGTTAAGCAAGACAACTCGCCCTTTGGGAGCGTGCCACAATGCCGCTTTTATCTTCAAACAATCTGGGAAGAGATTAGGGATCAATTAAATGGGTTGAGAGAGTAGTAAGAGGATGATGATACATCCTCTCTCTTGATTTAAACGAATTAACTAAACAGCGAGAAGCATGACTCCCTTATGCGGATTCAATAAAAGTAAGCAAATGCTGCTTAACTTCGTCAGATGCAAAAGACTGCTCAACGCTTGAACGATAGATTATTTTATAATCATCCATGCTTAACTTAAACATCTCCATCACCTTTTCAACCTCCTTGGTCATGGTCGTATTAGAGACTGTTCTGTTATCGGTGTTTATGGTGATTGCGAGATTGTCCTGATAGAAATCGATTAATGGATGCTCCCTTAATTCATCGACGGCTTTAGTCTGCACATTGCTACTAGGACAAGTTTCCAGCCCAACCAAATCTTCTCGAACGCGATCGTAAGCTGAATCATGCGATTGTATTGCAACACCGTGACCTATTCGCTCAGCCCCCAATAACTCAATTGCATCTAAGACATTTTGTCCACATCCTTGCTCTCCTGCGTGGATCGTAATTCGATATCCTTTTTCTTTTGCATATTGAGCATGGGAAACATATTTTTCACAAAAGCCATCGTCCTCGTTACCCGCCAAATCAAATGCAGCAACACCATGGCCAATAAATGGGATACCAGCATCAATAACGTCATTAATCGTGTCAGCAGGTAAAAACCTCACTGCCGAAAGAATATAGTTTCCCTTGATATCATACTTGTCTTCCGCTTTTTTCATCCCTCTGACCACACTCTCGATAATTTGTTGGTAATTCAAACCATCTTGTGTGTGAAGCTGCGGCGCAAAACGAACCTCTAGGTATTTAACATTTTCTCGTGCTGCATCCTCAAAGAGTTCAAATGAAATACGCTCAAGACTCATCTCAGTTTGCATAACCTTAACGGGCAAAGAAAACCTCGCTAGGTATTCTTGCAAGTTCGGGCACGATTCGGGAGCAACCATCATATCTTTTATTTCATCAACATTCGATGAGGGTATCTCAATATCCCACTCTTTAGCTAAATCAATGACAGTCTGTGGACGTAAACTACCGTCCAGATGACAATGCAAATCAATTTTGGGGAGCTCTAAATAATTCATTTCCAATATCCTAGTTTTACTACCTGACTCTATTCCAAGGCATCCGTATGGCCTGGAGCCCCATTACTCTCATAACATGATTACAAGTTGAGCTGGGCTTTTTAGCATCGATGTTTTTTATATTATATTATGATGACTCCAAGTAAATACGACAATTGTCAGGACACTGAACACTTTTTACACAGGCACCACTTTTAATGACGAACAAAAAAGAAATTTTAGAGCACGGACTTGATGAAATCCTAAAATGGATAGAGCGATGTAACTTTAAGCGACGCTCGGTCAAACAAGGCCAGTTTATTGTTACAGCAAACAGCAAAGTTGATGAAATCTACTGGTCAGAAGAAGCTAGGTTTTCAATCATACATATGGCAGAAAATGGCAAAACACTCAGCCTTGGCGACTACCATTCAAAAAATAATTTTTTTGGTGAAATTGAGTTCTTTTCAGAGAGGTCAGGATGTTTTAGTGCTATTGCCAGTGAAAACCTGGAACTGACTTGCATTCCTAAGGATACCCTGACTCAATTCTTTCTCCATAATGGTCATGCTGCATTTTGGATGAATCACAGAATATCGAGCATCTATTTGAGTACTATGGATATAGCCATTGAGCGCTCTCTATACCCCCTTAAATACAACATCTTAAAAGACATATTAAGGCGTGAGAGTACATCAGCACAAGATACAAGTCATCACTACATTTACCAAGAAGCTCAACGATTCGGCTGCAGTGATAGAGCATACGCTAGAGTTATAAGAGAACTAGTAAGCGACGGACTGATCAAGAAAGGAACAATTCCTACCCAATTAAAAGTTATTGATCTCACACAAATAGAGCATTACTTAAAAAGATATCATACCTAGTTCGAATTGATGTTCTTTACAGCGCTTTTTGAACACGAAAAATTATTGAATATATTTCCAACTGTGGGGATAAAAAAGCGTGGGATTGTGCTCTCCTTGCAGCATTGATACGAGAAAACATAAAATTGATCAATATCACAAATTTTAGCAAAAAAATTGTATTAATGATTGTTAATTCAATTCTTGCCCTCAAACGAAAAATCCGAGACAAAAACATCGTAAGCCAATGTTTTAAAAAGAATTAAAAAGTAGCACGTAAGTATAAACACTTTGATTTTCAAAACAAATCCCTGGTTCACTTCCATTATTGGAAGGTTAGATTCCAATATCGGTTAATGAGCTTTTTTATTAAAAACAGCATAATACCGCGGTTGTAGAATTGCATGTCCAAGTGAAACTGGACAAGCCTCTCATTTTCCCGGTCTGAGCGTGAAAATTAAGGTGAAAAAGTTCCACTTTGCCATCCAATCCTACTCACGCTCAACACATAAACATTCTAATGAATATAACAACCGGCCTTCAGAAATCTCTGAAACCGGACAAACATCGAGAAAGTTAATGGAAGCCTCAAGATATAAAAGCATCTTGTCAAGAGGAAGCCTGGCGACTGCCGTGCTTTTCCTGTCGGGATGTAATTCTGCTTTGCTTGACCCTAAAGGCGCCATCGGTGTCCAAGCAAAAGAGCTGATTATTACAGCACTTTTGTTGATGTTAATCGTCGTTATCCCTGTGATTTTGATGACGGTTTACTTCGCATACCGATATCGTGCGACCAACACAACAGATGAAGAGTACGCGCCTGAATGGGCACACTCTACCAAGATTGAAGTGGTGGTATGGACAGTCCCACTCATCATCATCGCGATACTTGCAACAATCACGTGGCACTCGACACATGAAATGGAGCCTTCAAAGCCCCTAGTCAGTGATGTAGAGCCTATGACAATCGAAGTGGTTGCTCTCGATTGGAAATGGTTATTCATCTATCCTGACCATCAGATTGCTACAGTTAATTACGTTGCATTTCCTAAAGACGTTCCTGTGAAGTTCAAACTCACATCAGACAACATCATGAACGCCTTCTTTATCCCACGCCTTGGTTCACAGATTTATGCGATGCCGGGAATGGTGACAAAGCTAAACCTCATCGCCAACCACGAAGGTGATTTTAGAGGCTTTGCGTCTAACTATAGTGGCGAAGGTTTTTCTCAGATGAAGTTTACTGCGACTGCACTGCCTGACCGCGCCGCATTCCTCAATTGGGTGCAGGAAGTAAAAGCAAGTCCAGATCGCATCGAAGACTGGGAACAATATAGTGCTCTTGCTGAGCCTAGTATTGCAGCGCCTGTGACTCTGTTCTCTAGTGTGCCGCCATTCTTGTTCACTGATGTCGTGACCCAGCATCCTGGTTCAATGAACTGTTTACCTGAAAACCAAGGATAATCGTAATGTTTGGAAGATTAACTCTCGACTCGATTCCATACCACGATCCCATTATCGTAACTACCTTAACTGTGGTAGCACTTGTGGGTATGGCTGTCGTGTTCGCGATAACTAAAGCAGGGAAATGGCAGTACCTGTGGAACGAATGGTTTATCTCTGTAGACCATAAAAAACTCGGCTTTATGTACATCGCTGTTGCGATGATTATGTTGATACGAGGCTTTGCTGACGCAGTGATGATGCGTAGTCAGCAATTGCTCTCTGCAGCTGGCGAAGCAGGATATTTGCCGCCTCATCACTACGACCAGATTTTCACCGCTCACGGTGTAATCATGATTTTCTTCGTTGCCATGCCGTTAGTAATTGGCTTGATGAATATTGTTGTGCCGTTGCAAATCGGTGCTCGTGATGTTGCATTCCCATATTTGAACAACTTGAGCTTCTGGCTGTTTGTTGTTGGTGTAATTTTGACCAACATGTCATTAGGTTTAGGCGAGTTTGGCCAAACTGGCTGGTTGGCCTATCCTCCTCTTTCTGGAATCGAGGCTAGTCCTGGGGTCGGGGTAGATTATTGGATATGGGCTCTGCAAATATCCGGGGTCGGTACGACACTGACAGGTGTGAACTTCCTAGTGACCATCCTGAAAATGCGCACCCCATCTATGCCTATCATGAAGATGCCTGTATTTACATGGACATCCTTGTGTGCCAACGTCCTCATCATTGCATCATTCCCGATCCTTACGGTAACGATCGCACTGCTTACTCTAGATAGATATTTGGGAATGCACTTCTTTACCAATGATCTTGGCGGCAATGTAATGATGTACGTCAACTTGATTTGGGCATGGGGCCACCCAGAAGTATACATATTAGTACTTCCTTTGTTCGGTGTTTTCTCTGAAGTAACTGCAACCTTTGCACGCAAAAAGTTATTCGGCTATACGTCCTTAATATGGGCAACCATAGCTATCACAATCCTTGCGTTCATCGTATGGCTACATCACTTCTTTACGATGGGTTCAGGCGCCAACGTTAATGCCTTCTTCGGTATAGCTACCATGATTATTTCGATCCCTACCGGGGTTAAAATATTCAACTGGCTGTTCACTATGTACAAAGGTCGAATCACGTACACGACCCCAATGCTTTGGACAGTAGGTTTCCTGATCACCTTTACCGTAGGTGGTATGACAGGGGTTCTACTTGCCGTGCCAGGTGCTGACTTTGTTTTACATAACTCAGTGTTCCTAATCGCACACTTCCATAACGTAATTATTGGTGGCGTTGTATTTGGTTGTTTTGCGGGTATGGCTTACTGGTTCCCCAAAGCAACGGGTTTCACAATGAATGAAACTTGGGGTAAGCGCGCATTCTATTTGTGGATTATTGGTTTCTTGATGGCTTTCCTACCTCTATATGCCCTGGGCTTTATGGGTATGACGCGTCGTTTAAGTCAAGATATTAACCCTGAGTTCTTACCACTACTCTCAGTTGCAGCAGCTGGTACAGCTGTTATCGCTATGGGTATTGCTTGTCAGTTCATTCAAATCTACGTAAGTATTCGCGACCGCGAACAAAACCTAGATTTAACTGGTGACCCGTGGGATGCACGTACATTTGAATGGTCAACATCTTCACCACCACCATTCTATAACTTTGCTCATCTGCCAAAAGGCGACGAAGTCGACAACTTCTGGTATCAAAAGCAAAGTGGTGAGTTTGATCCGATGAAAGAAGTCGAGTACGAGCGTATTCATATGCCGAAAAATACTCCGACAGGTATCTACCTATCAGGTTGGTCACTAGTATTCGGTTTTGCCATGATTTGGTACATCTGGTGGTTAGCTGCCGCAAGCTTTATTGGCATGGTTGTGACATGCATTCGTCATAGCTACAACGACGACGTCGATTACTACGTTGAAGTTGAAGAGATAAAAGCCATCGAAGCAGAGCGTCGTGCGAAGTATGCTGCCGCTGGTAAGAAGACAGTACAAGATGACAATAAGAAAGATGATCTGGAGGTGACGTATGCAAGCTAATGCAGCTTCTCACGATCATGATCACCATCATGATACCAACGGTAATAAACTGTTCGGTTTCTGGATTTACTTGATGAGCGACTGTATTTTGTTTGCAACCTTGTTTGCAACCTATGCAGTGCTCGAAACTGGCTCGATAAGCGGTCCGACAGGTAAAGACATATTTGAACTTCCATTTGTATTTGTTGAAACCATGTTACTGCTATTCAGTAGTATTACTTTTGGTTTCGGCATGATCGCAATGAAACGCAATGATATAGCTGGCCTAAAACGCTGGATGAAGGTGACATTCCTTCTTGGTGTTGGCTTTATTGCAATGGAAATTTATGAGTTTCATCATCTGATCGAAGCGGGCTATGGACCACAAGAAAGTGCGTTCCTTTCTGCATTCTTTACTCTAGTAGGTACTCACGGCCTACACGTAACCTTTGGCCTAGTATGGTTGGCAGTGTGCTACCACCAACTTTCAACAAAGGGCTTAAACGAAAACATGGCGATGCGTTTTAGCTGCTTAAGCTTATTCTGGCACTTCCTTGATATCGTTTGGATTTGTGTATTTACCATCGTGTACTTAATGGGGGTAATGTAATGGGTCAGCATGTAGAAACAAGTTCTTCTGATTACGTGAAAGGCTTCGTGGCATCACTCATTTTAACAGTGATTCCATTTTACCTAGCTTACACGAAAGCTCTGCCAAACGGCGTGACTTATGCGCTGCTGTTCGGCTGTGCTATCGTACAAATACTAGTGCACTTTAAATACTTCCTACACATGGAGGCCAAAACCTCTGAAGGTCAGTGGAACATTGTGTCACTAGCGTTTACTGCCATCATTGTTTTAATTCTGATCGCTGGTTCGGTTTGGATTATTTACAATATGACAGCAAATATGAAATTGTAGGCCAAGGAATGCTGAAAAATTATTTGTCTATTACTAAACCGGGCATCATTTTCGGCAACCTGATCTCTGTTGCGGCTGGGTTCTTCCTAGCCGCAAAGACAGAGAGCGCGAGTATCTCTTTGCTACTCGCTACTTTGGCGGGTGTCGGGTTTGTTATCGCTTCTGGCTGTGTTGTTAACAACATCTTTGATCGTGATATTGATGTAAAAATGCAGCGAACACAAAACCGAGCGCTTGCTAATGGTGCAGTTAATGTCGATTATGCATTTATCTATGCACTAGTATTGCTTTTTTCTGGAACTGCATTGTTATTTCAGCTTGCAAATCCATTGTCTGCGGTGATGGTGTTACTCGGTTACATTTTCTATGTCTTTTTCTACACCATGTGGTACAAGCGCACCTCTGTATACGGTACATTGGTCGGGAGTATCTCAGGCGCAGTCCCTCCTCTAGTTGGCTACCTTGCCGTGACTAACTACATTAGCTTAGAGGCCATTTTACTCTTCGCGATGTTCTGTCTTTGGCAAATGCCACATTCATATGCCATTGCCATGTTCCGAATGCAAGATTATAAAGATGCGGACATACCGGTTTTACCTGTCAAAGAAGGGATTGAAAAGGCACACCGTCACATGAAAGCTTATGTTGTCGCTTTCTCTGTAATTGCTCTCGCTTTATTTCTTTTCGGGCAGACAGGCTACGAGTACTTAGCGGTAACCGCATTTGTCTGTTATATGTGGACCAGAGCAACCTTTCGAAAAGTAGACAACGATAACTATGTTCAGTGGTCAAAATCTGTCTTTAAGATTTCACTGCTAGTTGTAATGAGTCTAAGTGGTATCCTAGGTGTAGAGTTGTTGACACTCACTATTTAAAAAATTAGCGCTCTTCGCTTTGCTATACCAGCCGATAAGGTATATATAATTATCCGAATCAGGCATGTTTGTGTAGGTAGAGCTTGGCGGGGGGCGCTTACTTCTTAGCGCTAACATTTACTGGCAACTACCTCACATTGCTTCAACGACAGATGCTAGTATAATCCTAGATATCGATTCAATGGCCACTCAAGTGAAAATAGCAGCTAAGCAAACAAAGTAAGACAACTTCCCACTAAAAGTGTTTTCAATCTATCTGTTACTGTAAAAACAAAGCTTGTATAAACGACATCGCAACTGCATCATGAACTGCCCTATATGTTGTGCTGCGATCAAAACTCAGTTGCGCTCCTTTTGACAGCTTATCTCCCACACTTATCGCACCTGGTAAAAATCTTATTTCAACATTACCTATATCAGACTCGCTCGAAATCTTAATACGTCGACTCAGTATCACTGCCGCTTTTTTTGATTCTTGTTGAGTATGATAATAGATAAGCTTTATCTTGTGCTTTCCCTCAGCTTGAGGAAACTCCAACCGCTCTGGAAAGAAGTAAACATTATTAATGTTTGCCAATTCGTCTGTCACGGTTACCTTTACATCAACAAAGATCTCTTTTGTTGAGTTCCCAGCACTCATAGAAACCCTCACATCAGAATTGTCTAAGCTCACTTCGACAGCGCCATCTGAACAATCACCAAAAGCGACAATTTTGCCAGAACCTTTTTTGGGCTTATAGTCAGAGGTGCAAGTCGCACATCCAACTAAGAGCAAGGATAATAGGACAGCTCCGAAAGTACGATAACTTCTCACGTCACATTACTCTAAAATAAAAAACACCGTTCAATTTTAACCTTTGATGATAAAAAAGACAATATATTCATAACAAAATAAAAAAGGCCGACGAATAAATCATCAGCCTTGTGTATAAATTTCTAACGAGTGCTAGCTTTTAGCAGCTAAAAAGATTTCTCCCAGCATACATCGGACACTCCCGCCACCAATGTTTTCGATAGTCTTTACATCAAATGGCATCAGTTTGCCATGACTTGATAGCTGCGTGAGCTGAGATGGCGAAAAGGCATCGTAAGCTGACTGCGACATGGCAATAACTTTATCACCAGAACCGGTTTCTAATTGCAATATATTGCCGCAAAACTGGTTCATTTGGTCGATGGAAATCGAAATAACTTGCTTGTCTTTCGCTAATGATTTAATTACGAAACGTCGTTCAAATTCAGGAATTACCTCGTCACAAATCACACAAAATTCTTCTCCAATCGCCATCATTACATTGGTGTGGTAGATGGGTTTACCCGATGGTAATAGTGTCTGAAACGATATAACACGATTATATCCTATACGCTGAGCGTAATCCTCCAAAACCTCTCGATCACAACGCTGAGAAAGTGCAGCGTAAATTGTTCGCGAAATGTGGTCTTTGACCATCACACCAGTGCTTTCTAAGAAGGCTTTTTGTCCAAGGTATGAAATAAGACTATCCTGTGAGAAAACTGGACGATTCGCTTGTTTAAGAGTTTCCACTAATGCAGCCACTTTAACTTCATGCTGACGGTTCTCACAAGCCATAGGAAAGGTGTACAACGCACCACCTTGCGTGGTACTGAACCAATTGTTAGGAAAAACAGCATCTGGTGTTTCAATCTCACCGACTGGGTAGTCAAAAACAACGACTTGCACGCCAACATCACGCAATTGTTCAACCATAGAGTGAAACTCTCTCATTGCCGCCGCTCTGATTTCTGCCGTTGTTTCAACGACCTGATTTTGAAATTCATTATCCTGAGCGGTTTGAGAGTTAAATGCGAACTCTTTGGGAGGTACCATGACAACACAATTTGCATTCTGTTGGATCTTTTGTTTTTCCTGCTGAGGCATACGCTGTTCTAACATCCTGTTTTACTCTGTTAATTTTAAATACCGTTTTTATTGTATGCAAAATGTTAAGCAAACATTTACTGAATATCATGAAGAAGCCCTAAAAATGCAGCTAATTTAACTCCTATAAATGAGTTTTACAGCAATATTTACTTATAAATTCAATTTATGAGGCTTTATAAAATAATATGCAATTTAAATAATAATAAACTGATTACATTTCATTAACTAACAGTATAAAATTAGCGTTAGCGCGCTTTTGCTCATCTCACTCCTGTTGCCGTCGTAAACTTAGGAATCACCTTATGTTTAAAAAATTCGAGAGGTTCACTCAGCCTTTTCCAGAAAAAGAGCCATCACAACCTCCATCAGGCATCTTCGCATTTTGTCGCCACTATACGCGTGGATTTGAAAAGCCCCTCATTATCATGTCCATACTTGCAACCTTTGTGGCGATTGTCGAGGTCTCACTATTCGGTGCCATGGGGAACTTAGTCGATTGGCTCTCCAACAGTAATCCAGAAACATTTTGGCAAGACAACAAATCTGAATTGATTCTTTACGGCACACTTCTGTTAATTATCATGCCGGTTGTCATCACAGGCTACTCATTACTAACTCACCAGACATTGTTAGGTAACTATCCAATGTCAATACGTTGGCTAGCTCATCGCCACCTTCTCAAACAGAGCGTCAACTTTTATCAAGATGATTTTGCAGGGCGTATAGCAACAAAAGTCATGCAAACTTCACTTGCGGTAAGAGAGACCGTGATGAAAACCATGGATGTCTTTGTTTACGTATCCGTCTATTTTACTTCCATGGTTGTGCTCCTGGCACAGGCGGATTGGCGCCTAATGATCCCGATGCTTGTTTGGCTCATTAGTTATGTCAGTATTCAAGTCTATTTTGTCCCTAAACTAAAAAATGTTGCTTCAGAGCAGGCCGATGCACGCTCAACGATGACAGGTCGTATTGTTGATAGCTACACCAATATCACCACAGTAAAACTCTTCTCTCATAACCAACGCGAAACTGAGTATGCAGAGCAAGGAATGACCGGTTTCCTAAATACGGTTTACCGTCAAATGCGATTGGTCACTGGTTTTGATATCGCGGTTGAGATCACCAATTATGTGTTAGTTTTTTCAATCAGTACGCTCTCGATCTATTTATGGATGGAGAATGCAATCAGTATTGGTTCTATTGCCATTGCCATTGCATTAGCATTACGGATCAATGGTATGTCAATGTGGATCATGTGGGAGGTCGGTGCGTTATTTGAGAACATGGGCACAGTCGTGGATGGAATGAAAACCCTTTCAAAACCTGTTGATATAGTTGATGATAATGAAGCGAAACCTCTAAAAGTTGAACAAGGTGGCATAGAATTTAAAAATGTCCACTTTCATTATGGAGAGAAAGAAAAAGGAGTTATCAGTGGTCTAAACCTCAATATTAAACCTGGTGAAAAAGTGGGCTTAGTTGGACGCTCCGGAGCAGGTAAGTCAACCTTGGTTAATCTCCTACTCCGCTTTCATGATGTTGAAGATGGTGAGATCTGCATTGATGGACAGAACATTGCCAGAATCACCCAAGATTCGCTTCGTAGTAGTATCGGTATGGTAACTCAAGATACCTCCCTACTCCATCGCTCAATTCGCGATAACATCCTATATGGAAAACCGAATGCGACAAACGAGGATTTATTACGAGCAACGCATCAAGCACACGCGCACGACTTTATTCAGGACTTGAGTGACCCTTTCGGAAACAGTGGCTACGATGCGCAAGTCGGTGAACGCGGTGTAAAACTCTCGGGTGGACAGAGGCAAAGAATCGCTATTTCACGAGTTCTGCTAAAAAATGCACCACTACTGATTCTTGATGAAGCGACTTCTGCTCTCGATTCAGAAGTTGAAGCGGCGATTCAGGAAAGCCTAAATGAACTAATGCAAGGAAAGACGGTTATTGCCATCGCACATCGACTTTCCACCATTGCGGCCATGGACCGCCTAATCGTGCTTGATAAAGGTAATATAGTTGAGCAAGGCACTCATCATGAGTTAGTCAGTCGTGGCGGCATTTACGCTCAGCTCTGGGCGCACCAGACGGGTGGGTTTATTGGAGAGGACACTAAGGAGCCTAAGGTAACTGCTTTGTAATTGATTGGTCGAGTGAAAAGTACATAGATGAATCAATAAGGGGCGAAGTAACACTGTATCAATAAAAGCCCCTTGTACAGTATCGATGAATAATTGAAAGAGTCCCCACTTAGAAGAACTGTTAGCTCAATTCTGGTTAGGTTTCTTAAAGCATCATTATATATTTTTTGTCTTCATCAAGTTATTATTCTTATGACTGGTAATTATAAAGGAAAATTGAAGTTGAAACGTTTTATTACATTCATGGGATTAACCCTAAGCTTATCCTATGCGCATGCCTCTGGAGAGCCGAGTGGAACGCAGCACAGTGGTGTTTTCTTCATCAAGTCCATTCTTGTAGATGGGCGGGAATCTTTGAGGTATTTTACCGTCGATAGAAAAATTAGTTTTTGTTCCAAACAAATTGAAACTTTTTGGCTAGATAACAATTACGTTAATGAAAGTGGCAACAAAAGCTTATTGTCCACATTGATGCTTGCAAAGTCAGCAAACCTAAAAGTACAAGTATATTACACAACCGCTGATGATTACTGTCGTGCTACCATGATGAAAGTACTGTAATCTGAACTATCAGGAGCCTAGCTAACGACGCTAGGTTTCATAAGGCTCTGTTGCGTAATTAAATTTAGAGATAGAGCCAACGCGTTTCAGGCATACCTAACCCCGTAAGCTTGTTCAAAGCTTTAGCATCGCGTAAGTTTCATTGTAAATAACCTAGCAGTATCTACTTACAGTATGAAATAACTAAATTTTCAACTATAAAAAAACCGCCCTCTTTGGCGGTTATTTATTGTTATTTGTAATAGTTCCTAAGCGGAAGGCGTATTATTTTTCTTTTCCTTCGCCAATCTGTCTTGGTCAACGTGCCACTTAATGGCAAAGAACGCAGCGATGCCTAGAACGATAAGCTTAAATCCCATTGCAAAATAAGGGAAAAAGTCTGCCCAATTTTCCATCATGTGTCTCCTTGCTGTTAGATATCATTGTACACAACTAAAAGTTAATCTTGGCATAATCGGAACCCTATCCGAATTGCACACGACAAACTCAAAATCCGCTTAGCGGATTAGCCAAAACAAGCTGCGCTACAACGACTGACGAGACATAGAACTTTACTACTATAACTCTATGAATGCGCAAGACTTATCCATTTGTGGACTATATCTTACTTGCCTTAAAAAAACTAATAGAAATTTACAAACAAAAGTGAAAGATAATAGTGCAAATTTGCAAACATCTCCGTATTTAGTTCTCAGAAATGACCCATCTAATTCCCGAATTGTGTTACCATTTTTTAGTGATCCAAAACACGTTACACCCAGAAAAACTCTGTCAATAATCAATTTAGAGGGTTAACTTTCAAATGAGATCCACACTGAAAAAATCATGTCCCAATGATGATAATAAAATGATTTTATTGAAAAAAAATTAATTCTTAATCATTTTAGGGCAAGGAAGCCCAATGAGAGGAAATCATGTGAAAATTAATCCACAAGCTTTTGTCGATATGAAAGGAAACCAGCGTATACCTATGCTCACCGCTTACACTTTTCCAGTTGCCGCAAGTATCGAGTCGGCCGGTATACCAATTATACTGGTAGGCGATACGGTTGGAATGGTTGAAATGGGGTTCTCAACTACAAGAGACGTCACTATAGAACATATAGAATACCACTTAGGTGCTGTTAGACGAGGCGCGCCCAATACTCATATTATTGGCGATCTACCCTATCTCACTGATCGCTCACCTGAAATTGCGCTAATCAATGCCAAAAGACTTATCCAAGCTGGCGCCGATAGCATCAAGCTTGAGGGGGCAAAAATTGATGTAATCGCTCATCTCGTCCAAGATGGAATTGATGTCGTTGGGCATACAGGACTCACTCCCCAGACTTCAAAAAACTTTAAAAAAGTCGGACAGTCAGAGCAAGAGGCACAAACTGTCTTATCAGAAGCAAGGGCAATTGAGAAGGCGGGCGCATTTATGTTGGTTCTGGAACACATCCCCGACTCACTTGGACAATCGATAACCAATGAATTAATAATTCCAACCATTGGCATTGGGGCTGGCTCTGATTGTGATGGTCAGGTCTTAGTCACCAACGACGCATTAGGCCTTGGGAGTCGATGGCCTCCATTTTCAAAACAATATATGCACGCTAGTCAGGCTATCACCACATCAGCTCAAAAATTCGCTTGTGAGGTAACATCAGGTATTTTCCCCAAAAGTGCGGATGATTAAGGTCAGCGTATCATTTAGTATCAATTCGCCTTGCGTTAATATTGAATGTTTCTAGACTGGTACGATACTAAAAGCAGCGCCCTCAGGAAAAGTCGCTGCTTTTCTGGATTTAAACATTTTCCAAAATGGATACCCAAACAAGGTAAAAAAGTTTAGGTATCAACATAAGCTGAATTACCAATCCTTAGGATAAATAAAGTTCGGATATTTTATACCAATTGACTTAGCAAATTTATTGGCGAACATACCGTTTGGATCAACTTGACCAATTTTGGCACTATAACGATCCAAAAAGTCTCCGTAAGCACCGATATCACGCTGCAACTCAAAGACCCAGGAGTCCTTTGAGTGGGTATTCTTTCCCCAGTGTGCTCTAGCGCCATGTTTAGTGATCAACATACGCATCGCTTCTTCATAAGGCCCCATGTAATGGTTAAACTCCTGATCGGATAGACCAATGGGAACAAAAATCGGTAGCTCTATATGCATGGCAGTTGTTCCATCGGTAAACCCATTGCCCGCACCTGTGTAAGCCATCAAAGACGCATCTTCTATCTTTGAAAAGCGAATAAAAATACCGATCAATGGAACAGGCATACTTCTATTCGCATTATTGAATCCTTTCGCCCAATCACGAATATACTCAATGGCAGCCTGAGCGTTTTCTTCAGGCACCGCCACCTCCCAGTCCATCTGACGCATCTCACGCCCAACATTATCAATCAGCTTACTCGATATGATTCGGTGTGTCGGCCCTATTGCATTGGTGGTATAGCGGGTTTCACCAGCGATTGTCTTTATGAGCGGTGGAGTAATATGCCAACCATTTCGGCGCAGATAAGCCATACTTTGGTGGGTATCAATCGAAGGATCTGCACTGCCAACCTGAAACGCTTGCATCGTCTCTTCGATACTAAGACTCGAGGTATCAACATAAGGGAAAATTAATCGGTTATTTGCTCCCAACTCAGACTTTGCTGTAGTCGTTTTTCCACAAGTTCTTAAATACTGCCCAAGACTAGGAAACCAATTGTATTGGCCATAATCACATTCTTTAATATCGGCGATTACGCTCCCTTTACGGTTCTCCTCAAAAAGCTCTTTTTCATCATGAAAGGTAATTTTTACATGAGTATTAGTTGCTGGCTGCACTTCAAGCCTTAATCGAGTGATAATGCCAAAATACCCCATATGGGTCAGAACAGACTTCCACAAATCAGGGTCCGTCTTCCCCGTGGTGCCACGGCTATATGTTCTTAATTGACCATCGGAACCAACAATGTCCATCGAAACGACCGAGTGACTAAGGATATTACGATTCTTTGGTGAGCTACCATGCGCTGAAGTACCAATCGCTCCTGCAACAGAGGCGTGACGCCATCCCAAATGGATATAGCCGAGCCCTTTATCACGCTCAAATAACCACTCTCCTAGCTCATGCAAGTTGGTACCAGAAGCAACGTTGACAACTTGAATACCTTCAAAGGTTTCTAGCTTCATGTCTAACTCAGCTTGAGAATGATCAAATTTATCCATAATCATGGTAATGCCGTCGGTACAAATAATACCTGATGCAGAGCCCGCCGTATTATTCTTAGTCTGACCACTAGACACCTTTATCCTAACGCCATTCTTGTTGGCCAACTTAACAATGGATTGGATCTCTTCCACGCTTGTCGGATGATAAACTGACTGGAGCGATGCTTCATCGCACAGCACCATAAAATTAAAGGATGCTTGGCCATACTCCCCACAATCAGATGGGCACGATTCAGGCGTCTCATTCCCGTTACAAATTAAGTCTGAACATGTTGCCATTAGCTCTACTCCAGGGAGGTGCTGATTGTCCCCCACCAGTCCTTTCACATGGTTGAGCTTGTTGTAAATGCTGAGTAATGGGTCAGTAATTTTCTCAAAGTTATTCTCTTTAGGACAATATTCACCATACTCATTGGCGCTGCACACCAAAATATAAAAGGCACCTACTTCCATTTTAAAATTTTCTGGAAATTCATACTCTAAGACACTTCCGTCTTTCTTAGCATCAATTTTTGCTAATCGAGGTGCGAGGAGCAGACCTAACTTATTATTAAGTACATCCCCCCAATATACGTTGTAATGCGTAATATTTGATTCATTCGATGCTGGCCAGATTTCTATACCTTCCAATAATCTAACAGGCATAATTGATTTGGGGTTTCTTCCTGCTGTGTAAGTGACACGTACTTTTTCCGCCGCTCCTTTTGGTTTTTGAGGTAGACTCGCTGAGGCGAAAGAGCTTGATACAAAAAGTAGCGACGTTATTAGTAATATACCAATTTTTATTTCTTTTATATGCTTCATAAATATATCCACTATATTGTCTTAATGTTCCAACCAGCCTCATTGCAACTTTAAAAAAGACGCATTTCGGCTATTAAAAACAACAAAGAAAGGTAAGAGGAACCCAAAAAATAAACTTGGAAAATCCTCTATAATCCATTGATTTAAATAACAAACACTTCCAGAAAAAATAAAACACCCACAATCAGAAAACCATAATTTTGAATGTCAAAAAATAAAACCAAATTATTGTTATACATAGGTTGATATAACTATTATTTATTCAGTTCAATTTATAATCGTAAAAGTGGAATCAATGTCGAACATACACAAATCAACGAAGCTGCTGTTTGATAAAAATTAGAGATACAAAATTTATATAAATAGGGCAGTAAGTATAAATAATATATTAAATAAGTTTCATTTAATTAATAAAGAAAACTAAAAACATAAGACTCAAATTTCTGATTTATAAACGTTAAGTGAACATTAAAAACACTGTTTTAAAAGTTAAAACTTCATTGTAATCTTAAACTTAGTTTTTATATGAGGTGAACCATGAGAGTACTACTACTTTTTATTTTGATGAGTATTTCATTATTTTCGACAGCAAGAAACTATACTAAGACGCCAGAAATATTGGTAACAGAACCAAGACCTATTAGCCAAATATCGGTGGGCCACGATGGAAGTTGGTTTGTTGAAACAGCAGAGGGATGGGGTTTAGAAGGCTGCCCTTCTGCAACAACATTGCATATTGAGAGTACCAATAGTCGCAAAGATGACTACGTACAATTACTACGCACTATTAACGATTACTCTAAGGCACTGGTCAGTGCAAACGCGCGCTGCAGTTCAGATCGGATGTTTATGGCCATTGCAGAAAATTTTATCACAGTGAAAAATCTTTAATTGTTAAAAAGCCTATATCAAAATATAGGCTTAACACATTGAAAAAATGCAATTTTTAATTATAAACTTACACTTAAGCAACGATTGCTGAAACCTTTACTGCATCGCTAATTGTGCGATAGTTTGGAGAGAATTGCTGTACACTTGCAATCACCTCATCGTAGTCAGCTTGTGTTCCATCACCTTTTACCTCAAATTTAAATTGTATTTCATCAAAGCCAACTGGCACCTCTTCACTCACGTTGAGGAAACCACGTAAATCCAGGGCACCCTTGATGGTTAACTTTATTGAATCTAGTTTGATGCCACGAGAACTAGCGCCAGCTACAAAGCCCACCATCATACAACCTGCCATACCTCCCAATAAATAATCTTGAGGCGTTGGGTATGCATTGTTGCCCAATAGCTCTTCTGGTTCACCAACTTGAAAACTAAAGTCTTTGATAATTTCTTTTCCGCCAACCTTTTGATTCAAAGTTCGAATTTCACTGTGAACGCCGCCTTTCCATTCAGCAACAATACCGTATTCAGAGACTGCCTGCGTTGCATCTTCAGTGATTACTTGAGTGTAAGTCGCAAGGTCGTCTAGTTTGATGCCATTTAGTGGTGAGTTATTCATGATATATCCTCGTTATTATTTGATGTCGTGTACATTACTTATCTATAAATTGAAGCCTTTAAAGAATGAGGTTCTCCAATTTGCAGGTTTAGTGAGAGGGAACTCATCTCTTCGTTAGTGATTTTTACTCTAAGGTCATATTTTTTTCAGGTCAACAACTTTATATACCTATTAGTAGATACAATAAAATTATTTGTTTATTTTCAACTAGATAGTGATGTTTTTTATTAATTAGATTGAATGACACAAAAAACTTAGATAAATTGTGGTCTCTAGAACTCATTCGCCACTGTCTCGATGAAGGCGCAAGTATCCGTCTGTAGAAAAGGCAAGTTTAAGGTGTCAATAGAGCAAGCTACTGACAATTGAGACAATAATAAAGACTCGTGGCGATGGACCAAATCAGTTAGCGATAAACCTTATATTGATTGATAGGGTTGGGTGCTCCCGAGTCAAAGCAATATTGGTCAACGGTCATGAATGAAGCAACAACGTTAAAGATACTCCACAGCTTCAAGCTCATCAGAGCCATTACACGGTGTAGTAGCAGAGTTATTGTGCTGAATAATGGTGAAGAATTATTTGAATGCTGAGAAGCGTCTCCCCTCCAAGCAAAACCATTGATATACGATCAACTTAGAAGTACTAGATTTGTGCTCGCATAATATGTTGTGGGCCCGCCGGACCACCAAGGTAGAGCTCACCAGTGTCCTCGAAACCACCCTTAAGGTAGCAGACCCTTGCCGCTGGATTTTTGCAATTTACCGTTAATTACCATTAAGCTGACCTTGATAAAAGGTCAGCACAGCTTTAACAGCCAAATAAAGTCATTAGGAATAAATCCGTAGCATATATAAAACGACACCATAAATAGCTACACCAGCAAAAACTGGCAATCCCATGCTACGACGCCAGAACCAGAAAAGTAATGTTCCAAGCACGCCAAAAGCGGTGGCTATCCAAGTTGCAGATGATGGATGTGTCGGTACCAGTGACGCACCAAACATCGCGGCCACCATAGTCGGACCCAATATACTTAACCACAGTGGCATTTGCTCGGTCAGATTCTCACCTGACTTGGATGACATTTTGCGCATCATAAGCACAAAGGGTAATGCACGCATGAGAAAGGTTCCTAGTGCAATAACACCTGTGGCTATCCACATTTCAAAGCTCATTTGTACTTCTCCGAATGGTTTGTCGATTTCTAACTAGGTAATACAAACATGCTCCGATAGCCGCTCCCAGAGGAATAGAAAGATTCGTCAAGCCGTAGAGCTTAATACAAATGGCGCTGACAATGGCACCAAGTAAAGTAATCACCCATAACATAGAATTGAAACGAGGGATCAAAAGAACAAAAAACAAAGCAGGCAATGCAAAAGGTAAAACGTCTCCAAGTAGCGGCCAACGAGAAATTAACCCCTCTCCTGCGAAGGCCCCCAGCGCGGTCCCTCCGACCCAACTTAGCCAGCCAAGAATCGAGCAACCGATAAACCAGCCTAGCCTGTCTGACTCTGCTATCTGTGGCAAGCGAGCATGAGCAAGCGCGAATATCTGATCTGTCAGCCCATGCATGAGTGCAATCCACCATGGGTTTTTAGACAAATAAGGCGCCAAGTTTGGGCCATAGACCACATGTCTGGCATTAATCATTAAGGTCATAGAGACGACCAGCCAAAGTGGTGCCCCCGATGCGACCATAGCAACAAAGAGAAATTGTGATGCCCCTGCATAGATCAAGATGGAAATCATGATGGTTTCCCATATGCCAAATCCAGCTTGAAGCGAAATCAAGCCAAATGAAATAGCTACAGGAATGTACCCCCCCATTAAAGGAATGGCATCTTTTATACCGGTTAACCATGCGCGATCTTCCAAGTTCTCGACTTTCGCATTCATAAATTCGCTCCTTTACTACCATACGTGACGGTCAGAAGAAATGTGGTCCAAAACTCTCCTGTTCGATACATATGTGGCTGGTCTGAGGCAAAGCGAAACGCATCTCCGGCTTTCAAAAGTTGAGTTTTACCATGATTCCCAACTTCAATCTCACCGCTTATCACCGTAATTGACTCTACCGTTCCTTTGGAATGTGCTTCAGCATGGCGCTCAATGTCGGGTGCATAAGACATCCAGTATGCATCAACCTGAGGATCGTCTCTCCCCTGCTCAATCAATTTCGCTTGCACACCATCATGACCGATGGCTGTATTCATTGAGGCAACTAAACAGCCAAACGGGACATCAAGTTGGATCGCTAAACGCCACAGAGTATCTAAGGTAGGGTTACCACTTCCTTGTTCAATACGAGATAAATTGGATTTAGCGATACCAGCATCATGAGCGAGCTGAGAAAGGGATAACCCTTTACTCACACGGATACTCTGCAAATTGCGCCCCAAAATATCTAGGCTCGGCTTTTCCATTACAATGCACCAAAGTTGTTCTCTATATAGAACGTTCTATATAGAGAACGAACAAATGTCAATCAATTTTTGGTCTTTTTGCTTAAGATAAAAACTACTTAAGACGCACTGAGCTATCACTATGAGTGGGAGTTCGACTGGGGTACTTAACCGCATAAGTACGATCCCCAGATATAGATTTCAGAGTATCTTTACTAAATACAGTGCGGCAAGTGAGTACATCAACTTCATCAACTTTAGGAAACTTCTGACCAACTTCATTCAACAATTCGCTCAGGGTTGCCGCATTAGGTGCTCTCAATGAGCCCGCAGTTTCGGGAACTGTCACGATAATGGGTGGTTTTTTACCCTCAAGGATTAAATCTCTCAGACTGCCAACCAACGAAGATTCTTGCGATGCCAATTCAGGAAAGTGTGAAAATCGATAGTTAGCAACCTTAACGTGGTGCTCTGTACCATTTTTACGCCGAATAGTGTTACGTCGAAAATCACGCGAGTAAACACCTGTAACTTCTTGTGCCTCATCATTAAAACGATGAATGTTGCTGGCCAAAGTAGCAGGATCACCGCGATTTTTTACACCAAAAACTCGATAGCCATTCTCGTAACCATCCCAAAGCTGTGAGTGCGGATATAAGTCATCAATTTCCTTGATAAAATCTGATGTTATCGGGTTTGCTAGGGAAAAGTCATCGGGCGCCCAAAAGTTCAGTTTCATTCCTTGAGGTAAATCCATCACCTCACCGTACATTCTTTTACTCTCATTCGGACGAGTGACAAGGCTTTCATCAGCATCGAGTACGGCTAGTCGTCCGCCGTGAGCATCCAAAATAAGTCGCTCTGAATTAGAAACGGCTAAACTGCCATCATTCAAAGTGGTTAAATTAACGTAGTAGTTAAATTTTTGTGTTTCTATTTTACCAATCTTAATATCGTTCTCCAGATTTATACCCTTCAGAGAGTAAATGATATCGCCATTTAGAACGCCCGTTTCGAATTCGGATTCAGCTTGAACAATGATGCGCTCATTATCGAACATCCTCTCTTGATATAACTTCATTGAACTGAAAGGATCGAGTTCCTCCTCTCCTTTTAAGAGTTGTGCTAACTCATCCCCACCCTTATAGTAGATTGAAGTCAGTTTTACTTGGGGGAGATAGTCAATGGCTGCAGGTATGAGTTGGCTAGCTAGGAAAAAGCTATCAAATCCCGCCCCCATGGCGCCAAGATAACGATCAGCTTCAGTATCCCCCATTATTGCCCTATCTATATTCAAACTCAGATCAGCCGAGCCCAAAGCAATACCGAGGGGGATACCAACTTCAGGAGCCAAAATATCAATAATTGGAGTAAGATACATCATCGTATTTAGAATGCTGATTGCATAGTCTCTTTGCACCTCTGCATTAGAGCGAATCTGGGTATGGCCATCACTCAAAAGTCTTGTCAGTGTTGAATGAGCTCTGTGAACAAAGATGTCTCCCTCGATCACTTCGCCCCCATCTTGCAATACATAGCTCTTGTCCCACCTTTTCTGTCCGAGGCCTAGAATTGCACTATCTACTCCTGAATAACTGATACCATCTTGACGATCATAGAGACTAAAATGTCGAGAGAAGAGTACTCTGATATTTTCAGAGGCAAAGGCAGCAACGACCTGCTGCCTTAAGTGGTTTAGATCATCAAAGGGAATGAGAGGATTTGTTATTCCCGGAACATAGAGTAAACCATTGTTATTGTCACTGTATCTAGGCTGAATGATGATAATATCATCCGAATTATAACCATAAATATTGAACTCGCGGGCGATAAAGTCATTGTATCGGTTTTCCTTGACCGACTGGATTAACAAAACCTCCTCGGCTGAAAGTAAACCACGAAAGTACATTTCAATAGCATGAAAAAGAAATGCTTCACGATTAAGCTCTGATATTTGTCCAGCGTGCTGATGAAAATATTCTCTGATGGCTTGATCGTATTGGGATTGAATATCAGAGCTTTCAACAATACTCAGTAACTGACTGGGCAGTAACTGTATTTCATTAGACTCATCATAAACCTCGGCACCACGCCCTTGTATATATATACCCGAAACGCCATTGAGCTCAAACGGTAAGAAGTCAGGATCATAAAATGCGTTACTTAATGCAGCTTCAGTGAGTGTCATTGATAGTATCAATTGACTCCCGTGATGGTAGTAACCGGTAAATGTTTTCGAGCTAAATGGATGCGGCCCCTTAAACTTGTTAAAGAAAGTAAGATCAGGGTTGATATGGGGGTTTTCCATGTAAGTCAAATCTAGCTTATCAAGACCATTCTCTATCGCCTTTCGAGCAACATTTTGTGGGGTCGGCATCTTTGAAAACACGCCCGAGAACTTTTCTAAAAACTGACCTCGCCAAGTATCGGTATATTGTTCAGACAAGGCCAATATTCTCGGTTCTATCTCTAAAGGTATAACGATTTCAGTTGAACCTATTGAATCCTTCTCTTGGTATTCTGAAGCCATTGTGTGGCTGATTGTACATACAAAGCAGAAGAATATGACATATTGTCTAAACCTGTCTGTAAAAATATCGAATAACATACAAAGTCCCTTTTATAAATGATTATACCCAAGTAACCTCAAGATGTTAGGTTCAGCGAGAATGGCTTGCTTAACAGGCAAGGCAACGATTTGAAAATCTAGTCATCTAAATTGAAAATCGGTAACGAGGCATGTAAAGCAAGACAACTCGCCCTTTGGGAGCGTGCCACAGTGCCGATTTCATCGTCAAACAACTTGGTAAGAGTTCACTATTACGCTGCGTTATTTTCCTTGAATTCAACACGGTGGCATCGCTCTGAATCCTGCATTTTGAAGTCACTTGGGTATATCTATTTCCATAAATAAAAAACAGGAATATATAATATTTTATAGTGACAAATGATTGTAAATAATAAAATTAATTTAAAACATTAAAAATAACTCTATAAAACATTTAAATATCGTATTTTATTTATAATGTTAGAATTTAAAAATTAATATAAAAATAATTTCATTTTACTTTGTATCCGTATGATAACTTATTCAACATTATCTATATTTAGGTATAGTGACACTATCATTTTATTGAGTGATTTTAATTTAGGCCCAGATTTCACTGAATAATCAGATCCTGTATATCCCCACCAATCCCAGCAGAAAAAAGGATTCGCTTCCGTTTATTTTACCTGGGGATACAGAACAATAATATTATTCGTATCAGCCCATAAATTAAGCTCATTATTTGATGAAAATATCGCTGAGATCTTATCCCTACTTTGATTAAAACCGTGAAAAGCAACATGCACTTTGCAGCCAAGATTAAATCGGAAATAAATAAAAATTGCTATGCTCTTAACGAAAATAAAAGATGTAAATAAATGTAATCACAGCCGGGAAATTAATATTTAATGAGCTGAGTATGATAAATTCTATTAACACTCAGCTCAATCAATATAAGAAGTTAGTACATTAGTACTGTACAATTAGAACTTTAATCATTAGGGTTATTTAAACGAAGTGTGCTTTCAAAGTCCTCTCGGTTGATATAACAACCTGCAAGCTTTCGTTTCCCTTTAAATGCTTCTCGACCGTGTAATACACGCCAGTTATCAAAAATAATCATTTCACCGGGCTTCAACGTGTACTTCCACTGATATTGCTCTTTTTCTGCCAGTGCTTCAAAATAAGCCAACGCTTCATAAACACCATAAAGATCGTGTTGGCCAAGTCCCAGTGGTAGCCTATCATAATGGTTAAAACTTACTTGCTCTAACATACCATGACGGTCGTTACGCAGAACTGTCCTTTCTGAACATAAGCTTACTCCATCACCAACATAGCTGCCACTGATTGGAGCTTGCTCAAGCAACGCATACAAATCAGGTTGAGTTCGCTTTATCTCTTGAGCGATCTTGAAGCCATCAACCATAGTCGAGGCGCCGCCGATTGCTTCATATTCACAACATAGCAGCATCTGTAAGCCGGGTGCATCGTGACTATAAGTACTATCTGTATGGGCTCCCAATGCAAGATCTGTATAAGCAGAGTCATCTCTATCATTGCTGGCACTAAACTCCCAAATCCCACCAAATATTGTTTGTCTTGCATAAGAAAACCGTTTAGATAGTGTCTCTATCGTACCAATGTCGGGAGGGCAATCGCGAAGTAAAACAAAGCCATATTCAACAAGTGACTTAAGAATATTGGCAAATTGTTCCTCAGTAAAAATGTCTTCATGACGAAACTTAAAGTCTGATGTTGATTCTAAATCAGCCACTTGCCACAAACATCGCTTAGGTGTAGTCACAGGTCGATCTTTCTCATTCATCGCTTTAACTAAAAACTGGGTTAAATACGTTGAGGGAACATGCGAATCTTTCCAGTACACTTTTATCCGTTCGCCATCTTCACAACATATTTTTTCCGGTACCGCGTTATAAAAAATATCATTGGCTGTTGAGATATGCTGGCTCGTGGTCCGATCCCAATGTTCATCTGAGTTGGAATGATCTCTAAGCCAAAGGTATGGGAAGCTGGCGACTTGACCATCACTAAATGAAACACGTAACGACTGCTCCTCTTCCTCTATACTTGCAATTTCCATATTCGAGACCCTAATTTTTACCTGTGAATGAATTGCTGCATTTCAGCATAAGTTGCGAAATTATTCGTAGGTGAGAATCGAATCTAGAGAAAATAATTGTATTTATTTTTTATCACTAAAGCCTAGATCACAATGTCACTCATATAAATCAAAAATATAATTAAAACATAGAATTAAATATCATTTACTCATCAATGCTCTATCTCTAAGAATTGACATTTACACCTTTTACTGACCTAAATTTGGCTTAGGATACGAGGTTCCCGATAAATCACAATAACGGTTATTCCGCAATGAAAGCGTTAATAGAGGCACTAAACCTTCCCGAAGATAACAAGCTATTCATAGATGGGGCTTGGGTACAATCAAACTCACCACACAGATACTCTGTCATTGATCCCGGCACGAGCATTCCATTAATGAGTAATGCCATTGCATGTGCTGATGATATCGAAAAAGCAGTTCATTCATCCACACAAGGCCAACAAAACTGGCAAGAGTTGACACCAAGTGAACGAGCGCTTTGCCTGTTTGATTTAGCGCGGGCTTTGGAAGAATGTCTGCAAGAATTTGCCACAGTTGAAGCGATTGATACTGGAAAGCCATACTCGGAAGCTCAGGGGGATATCCAAGTATGTATAGATTTCTTACGCTTCTACGCAGGCCTCTGTGACAAAATCCATGGTGAAACTATCCCCATTGACCCAACACAAATGAGTTTTACCATCAAAGAGCCTGTGGGAGTCACTTTGCATATCATTCCTTGGAATTTCCCGTTATTTACGTGTATTCGCGGGATTGCCCCTGCGCTTGCAGCAGGATGCAGTGTAATCATCAAACCTTCTGAGCATGCCCCCGCTTCAATCTTAAAATTTGCTCAACTCACTGCAGAAATAAACTTCCCTTCAGGTGTCATTAATGTCATCACGGGTTTTGGCCTGCCCACCGGTGAACTTCTTTGCCAGCACCCAGCAATTAAACATATTACCTTCACTGGCTCCAAGAAAACTGGTACACAAGTACTCAAGTGCGCGGCCAATAACATGACAACATGCACGATGGAGCTCGGTGGTAAATCACCCGCGATTGTTTTTGGTGATGCTGATATTGACAGCGCTGTTGAAGATGTTTTCGTAGCATCTTTTTTGAACTCTGGACAAGTCTGCTCGTGCGCTTCAAGAATCATTCTCGATAGGTCGATTAAAAACGTATTTAGTGAAAAGCTCACAAGTAAAGTTGCCAATAGCGATATGGGTCATGGAATGACTGATCGTCAGTTTGCCGCGATTAATAACCAAACTCAGCTAGATAAAATCGAAACTTTTGTGAATCAGGCAATACAAGAAGGTGCAGAAATTTTGATCGGTGGTAAACGTCATATCGACCCTGAACACCCAAACGGATTGTATTTTTTACCAACCATTATCGACAACCTCCCCCCCGACTCTGCCTTATTGACTCAAGAGATATTTGGTCCAGTCATCTGCCTGCAAACCTTTGAGGACGAGGAGCAAGCTGTATGTCTCGCTAACAATAGCGAATTTGGGCTTCAAGCCGGGATCTATACGCGAGATGTTACTCGAGCCTTAAGAATTAGTAAGAAAATCGATGCTGGGCAAGTCAATATTAATCAATATTATACCAGTGAGGTATACATTCCTTTCGGCGGGAATAAAAGTTCTGGCTTTGGCCGAGAATGTGGTGCTGGTGCTGTTGAGAATTATCTAAAAATCAAAGCTACGTCTATAAACCTAAATATCGAATAACGCCCGGAAGGCTTCGTCTCTTTGTTAAATAAGTGAAGCCTTCACCGCTAACCATCTAGTCAATCAACCTCAATAAATACGGGTAACTGTGAGTCACCCAACCGACTTTCTCGAGCAAAGTTTTTGTACTTGGTTACTTTATCGACATTCCAAACGTTTAGATTTTGATCAAACGCCGTTGAGCGCTCAAACATACCCTCCATCTCAACCACATTCGAAGTATCCCAATGAGCTAGGGGACGATTAAAAGCATGATTGCGCGTAAACATAAAACTCATATCCTTAACCTTAGAAGTATTCCAGTCTTGAATATCATGGTCAAAGGCATTGGCATCACTGAATGTTGAGCGCATAACAGTGACATTGTGTGTATCCCATTGACCAATAGCTTGGTTAAATACAGATGCACCTGAGAACATGTAAGCAATATTTTTGACATTAGAAGTGTCCCAACGGCTAATGTCTTGATTAAACTGATCTGCTCCGAAAAACATTGCATCCATGTACCACACCTTACCAGTATTCCAATCACCAATGTACTGATTAAAGGAATCGGCATCTTGGAACATCCTATCCGTACGCAACACATTCGATATATTCCAACCGCCTATCGACTGATTAAACTGCTTTGCTCCCCTGAACATTGAATGCATCGCAAAAACATTGCTCGTATCCCAACCACTGATATCTTGGTTAAATTGTTCAGCGTACGAAAACATCGCATTCATATTGACGACAGATGACGTATCCCAGCGGTCTAATGGCTGATTAAATGAACTTGCCGAGTAAAACATTTTACTCATGTTATAAACATAAGAAGTGTCCCACTCATTAATATCCTGATTAAAATCTTTTGCTAAGGTAAACATGCCACTCATGTCATCAACTTTTGAAGTATCCCACTGGCCAATATCATGATTGAAAACACGAGCGTTATAGAACATTCCCTGCATATTTTTAACATTTGAGGTGTCCCAATCAGAAATATCACGATTGAACTGAGTTCTATTACGAAATAAATAACTCATATCGGTGACGTGACTGGTACAAAAAGACAACCTACCTTGTTCTAGTTCAGTTAACAATTCCTCTTCTCTAATAGATTCATTATTGACAACTAGGTAAGTAAAACCATTTCGTTCAAGTCGCTCTCCAGTTTCATTTTGACTACATTGCACACTCATATTATTTGCATAAACCGAGCTAATAAAGGGTAAAAAAATAAGATTAACTGATAGGAACTTCATTTTATTCATAATCACTCTTCCTGAGGTAGCCATATATTCCATTCATAATTGAATAAACACAAAATAACATTAAGACTCTAAGGTATATACCCAAGTAACCTCAAGATGCTAGGTTCAGCGAGAATGGATTGCTTTACAGGCAAGGCAACGATTTGAAAATCTAGTCATCTAAATTGAAAATCGGTAACGACGCATGTAAGCAAGACAACTCGCCCTTTGGGAGCGTGCCACAGTGCCGATTTCATCGTCAAATAACTTGGCAAGAGCCCACTATTCCGCTGCGTTATTTTCCTTAAACTCAACACTGTGGCATCGCTCTGAATCCTGCATTTTGAAGTCACTTGGGTATATCTATCCTGTAACAGAGATTTCCTCTTGACAGAAATAAACTTCTTCCCCCTGATTATCTGTTAAATATCCATTGGGGCTCACTCTATTAATCATGTCCTGAAGCAAGACACCATTAGCTTTTGAACCAGGGTAATTAACGGGCCTTTCTATAATATTTTTTCCCGACCAATCGTCATAAAAGTACAGCAGTTCTGAACGAAGCCAACATTGAGCATTGATCGCTCTATATGCTGTAAACCAAACACTCTCATTTGCTTCATCATTGTAATCTGCATTTAAGGCAATATCAGTATGAACAAGGACTCCCATACGCTCATTCATACCAAACCACGAACGTGTTGAGGTGAGATCATACCCAACAAAAATCGTCTGATAAGTAATTACTCTATCCAATAAAGCTTTCACCTTATTATTGTCCTCGTGTAAAGCACGAAGACAAATTCCCTCAGGGTTTAATCCGCACCAAGCCTCTGTACCTTGAGAACTATTGATGGACAATAATATAAGAAAACAAACCACAAAAAACTTATTTATATATAAATTAACATTCATGACACTTTAAAAATTAATAAATTTTGTAAATATTAAATCATATATATCTATTATTTCTGTGACACGCTGTAGGGAATAGTGGTAGATTTCTATGGAAAGTTATCAAATTGAGTAACGGAATCTACTATTCGAAATTAATATTTTATTTAAGTTAAAATGATGATACCCAAATAACGTCAAAATACTTGGGCATTCCCAAATAACTAGAAAGAGTGATTCGATTCTAGTTCACCACTTGCTAGAATTTCTTCAGCGACATATTGGTGAACAGCGGTTGTTGGGTGTAAACTGTCCCAAAAGACGAATTTATCTGAGCCAATACGAACACATTCTTCTCGTAAGGAGTGCCAATAAAAATATTCACTTAAAGAAAAACTACTTAAGCTCAGACAAGATTCGGTAGCATTATCAAAGCCATACGGAGTAGGATTTGATATCACTCGCTCAAACAACTCATAGGTATCAAATAAAGTCATGTTGTATCCTAACCCAGTATAGTAGTTGACTTGTTCTTGAATAAACGTATTCATATCGAGAATTTTGCTACGGATGAACTCAACTTCTGCATGACTAGAGTATTGAAATTTAGGTGCATTGGTTACATCAGGTAAGGTAATCAAAAGAAAGTTTTTCGCGCCCGAGTTAATAAGACTTACCAAGGCTTCGGCAAAATCATCCTTGACATTAGCAGCACTACGACCAAATTGCATGAAATCATTTAAGCCAAACTCAAGAGTAAAGAGGGTATTAGAAGGATTATAGTTTTCTGTTTCGTCCATATATTGCAAGTACGATTTAATCTGATCATTGATGCCACTAAGCAAAAAGAACTGACTTTGACCACCTGAACCTCCAACAGCCCAGTTATAGACAGGCAAATTTTTTGCTCTAGCTAAATACTCTGTCCACACAAAGCCATTTGAAAAATGTCCCAAAAACCAGCTAGATCGATCAGGAAAACGAAATTGTGAAGCTCCAAAAACATTGCCCGTATCCGATAAGCTGTCACCGAATGATACTATCTTGTTAATTTTCTCAGACTCTACCGCTGAGTCATTACTCCATATCGTATTATTGAGTGACCAAGGAAAGCTTGCAGCGAAGTAAGTGACGTCAGCATTCGAGTTCGCTATACCAAGAGTTGTTGAGCATTGATCACGTATTTCCTGCTGAGTGGTGTCGGTGTAAAACATATTACCCCACCAATATCCCTCAATAGTGAAATAACGGCCGTCAGGAATCCTTGCCCATTCATAATCAGTGGCTGCACTATCACGTGAATAATCGGTTCGATACCAACAACGAACATTGGTGATGGTTTGTAAATGTTCTGTTTCGTTGACGATAGTTTCTGTCTCAGCAAACACTGGATTGCATAACAGCAACGCAGATAGAGCCACTAATGACGCTGTCTTATTCATATCTTACTCTCTAAGTTTATGATTTATCGACAACAAATATATAACAAATAAGCAACAATTAGCACATCTATAATTGTGACAGTTCAGGCTATTTTTGTGTTAGAAATACTGATTTTATACTCAAGAAATTCCTCGCCAGACTTTATTCTTTCAAACCCAAGCTTAGCTAAAACTCGGCAACTGCCCGTATTCCAGTGATGAACACCCGCCCATACGGTACCTTGATACCCTGACTCCGATAAATACACCAAAGCATCACGACACATCTCTGTTGCATACCCTCTGCCCCAAAACTCTGGATTTATCCAATACGCCAGTGTTAAACCATTAACTCGTTTCTGAATCGTAACTTGACCAATTATGGATTGGTTCGCTTTGTCCACACAACTCCAAACAAAAGTCTCACCGGATTGCCAATCTGAGACTCGCTCTTTGCACCAGTGATGAGCTTGTTCTAGTGTTCTTATTTGAGCGAGCACAAGTGGCTTAGGAAAGAGTGGGTGACTCACTGCCTCAAAAAGCTCACTTGCGTGTTCCTGATGTATCGGAACAAAACAAAAACGCTTACTATCGAATGCCTTAGTATAGATCATAGTTCTCCCTCATCGCCTCATTTCCTAAGAACCCAATTGGTATATCATCGAGAAAACGTTACCATACACATACCATATCAAGGAGAGATATTTACATGAATCACTACTGCGAGTTTGTGGATGACGGCATAAAATACCAACCCCACGTTTTTCAGCTTCCTCTCGATTATGACGATTGTTCTAAGGGGAGCATTGAGGTATTTGCACGGTCCTTAACTTCAACGTCAGAGAATGCGAGTGACAAACCTTGGTTAGTCTATTTTCAAGGTGGGCCCGGTTTTCCCTCCCCACGACAAAACGGCCATCAAGGCTGGGTAAAACGAGCATTAAAAGATTACCGAGTTTTACTCCTAGATCAGAGAGGAACGGGAAACAGTTCCGCTATAACTCATCAAACTATCGCCCATTTATCTCCACAGGCTCAAGCTGAATATTTAAGTCATTTTCGCGCTGACAATATAGTTCGAGATGCAGAACAAATTCGGCAACAATTTGCGGTCGAGAAATGGGCAATTTTAGGTCAAAGTTTCGGTGGCTTTTGCTCTTTAACTTACCTTTCACTATTCCCTGATAGCCTGCTGCGCAGTTATATTACAGGCGGTGTGCCTCCAGTTACCGGACACCCAGATGTCGTCTATCAGGCTACGTTTAAACGTGTTGTTGAAAAGAACCATGCTTTTTTTAAGCAATTTCCGAAAGCACAGTCGTTGTGCCAAAGTGTTGCTAACCACCTGCTTGAAACCGAAGAATACCTACCCAACGGACAGCGCTTGACCGTTGAGCAATTTCAGCAGCTTGGGATAAATTTTGGTATCAGTAATAGCTTCTTACCCACCTATTACGCTTTAGAGAATGCCTTTATTGATGTCAATGGTACACATCGGCTGCGCTACGAGTTTCTCAATCGTATCATGATGGAACAAAGCTTTCATACTCACCCTATTTATGCCATTTTACACGAGTCTATCTATTGCCAAGGGCAGGCTTCAGATTGGAGCGCACAGCGCATACAAGAGACGTTACCTCAGTTTCAATATCAGCCGAACCAAACATTTTACTTTACTGGAGAGATGGTTTTTCCATGGATGTTTACCCAATACACCAACCTTGTGCCGCTCAAGCAAGCGGCTGAGCTTCTCGCACAAAAGCAAGACTGGGGGCCACTTTATGATATTGAAAGGCTTCAGGCTAATAAAGTACCTGTCAGTTGCGCTGTTTATGCAGACGATATGTTTGTCGACATGGACTTGAGTCGTCAAACTTTGGCCAATATTCCAAACTCCGCAGCTTGGATAACCAATGAATACGAGCACAATGGCCTCAGAGTAGACGGTGAGCATATCTTAGATAAGTTGATATCAATGGGCAATCAATTAGCCGCAACCATAGATTAATTTGCTCCCTCATCCCAAAAGCAAGCATTGTTTTTGGTTGGGGGCTCTTTTCCTACTGTCAATTTGATATCGAGTACAATTAAGGTATCCTAGCGCTGAAATAACAACACCAAAAAATAATGCTTAAAATCTCGAACAGTGTCACGCTACAATCTTGGGAAATTCAACTCTCCGCGATTCGCTCGCAAGGTGCGGGCGGCCAGAACGTGAATAAGGTATCCTCTGCCATACACCTGCAGTTTGATATTCCCAACTCAAGCCTGCCTGCAGTATACAAAGAGAAACTAATGGCGTTAAACGACGGTCGAATTTCCAAGCAGGGCGTTATTACGATTAAAGCGCAGCGTTTTCGAACTCAAGAACAAAATAAAGACGATGCACTCAATCGTCTACTCGAACTCATTCAATCAGCAATGATCGTAATCAAAAAACGTCGCGAAACTAAGCCAACCAGAGCTTCGAAAGAGAGACGTCTAAAAAGTAAAACGATAAAAGGCCAAACAAAAACCTTACGCAAAAAAATCTCGTACTAGAGGCAGCTAACCTCATCAAATCTAGAATAAAGGGATGTATTTATGTTCAACCTTGCACGGCATGTGTTTCGTATTTTGTGTTTTTATCCACTATTAATCCATACAGGGAACGCTTACGCACAAGATAGTTTAGATTGGATACTCGAGAGTGACAGTGACGATATTTTGATACATTCTCGTCCTCACAAAGAGGGGTTGGTCGAGATCCGGGCTCGTACCATTATCGCTACCAGTTATGGTGCTTTTATGTTGTTACTTGAAGACACCGACAATGTACCAAACTGGATAGATAATGTTGAACACAGTCGGGTGTTGGAAAAGCTTTCCCAACGCGAGAACATTGTTTACACGCAATTCTCAGCGCCGTGGCCAGCCAGTAACCGAGATATGGTCACTTATTCTTCATACCGTAAGGATGAGATGGGCTTTACACTCACCATCAAAGATGCCAAACAAGACATGATGCCTGAGCAACGAGGGTATATTCGAATTCATAGCGTCAGTGCAAGTTGGTCGCTACGAAAACTCACCAATGGTAAGACATTAATCGAGTATACCGCTTTTGCTAACCCCGGAGGGGCACTACCCAACTGGCTGATTAACCGACTTGCCAAACAAAGCGCAAAAAAGACATTTTTAAAGCTAAGACAACAATTGCCAAAATACCAAGACCTTTCGCATCCAAGCTTAAAAGATTAGAAGCTGAATGTAGGAGTGCTGATACCAAAGTACTTGAGCTCATCTTCTGATAGGAAATGCATCTCATCAGATGTTGCTGAGTACATAGTAAACCAATAAAATTCTTCAGCTTTCTCTAAACCTATCTGCTTATACATGTCGATATAAGACTGGTGTACTGCACTTTCTGTAGGCACCTCTGCGCCCTCAATAACGCGACCCTGGCCATCTTCCTCTGCCCATGAATGAACACCAACTTGCGCACCGTTCTCGACTTTGCGTTCAACGCCGGAGAGAAATAAATCTGTACCGCCAGAAGTAACAGTGCTTGAACTTTCTAATAGAGTACTGATGCCCAAGTCATGAATTTTGCTCATCAATAGTGCATTGGTTTTATCATCCAACGAGCCTGGTACATCTTGCAAACGTAATAATTTTATATCTGGATAAAACTCAGTCATGGATTGAAACGCCTGATACGATCCAGAGCAAATCTCACCATTAACTCTTGCCTGTGAGGCATTCTTATCAACCACGAACGTCAATGGCATCACATTTTGTTCTCTCGCTTCCTCACAATCTGATTGAAAGACATAAGGTGCTTGGTACTCTGCGCCCGTCTGGCAACCAACCATAGCAAGTGTGGGCATGATGACAGAAAATAAACGTTTCAAACTAACTCCAAAACTATCGGTACTGACGATCAACCCTAGTCACGTTTTACTACTCGGGAATAATTGATCTCTAAACGAATTATTTTATCTATTAATTCAGGCAATCATTGTTATATTTCTGTCATCATTTTTATCAGGCTATTATGCACAAATGACACCAAAGTTAGGATTCAGAGCGACACCAAAGTGTTGAGCTCAAGGAAAATAACGCAGTTGAATAGTTTTAAATCAAGCGGTAATACAGACAGCTCAATGGCGGTATAGATACGGTGACCGAATGATTGAAATGCTCACCACTCACATAGGTAGACTCTACGGATTCTGATACCAAGCCTTGATCACCGTGATAACATGCTGCGTCGGTATTCAGGAGCAATTGGTAAACACCTTCATACGCGACGCCTATCTGAGACTCAGAATAATAATGCATCGAAAAATTACAAATAACCAAGACGTAATCATCCCCAGAACTTTGCCTTGAGTAGGCCAATATCAGTTCGTGTCTATCTTCATTGGCTAGCCACTGGAAACCACTTGGATCACAATCCAACTCATGCAGCGCGGCCTGAGAACGATAAAGCTTGTTAAGATCACTAACTAAAATATCTAGGCCTTGATGAGCTTCACTGTTACATAATTGCCAAGGCATCGCCTTGGAAGGACACCATTCGTCGTTTTGACCAAATTCACAACCCATAAAATGCATTTTTTTGGTTGGTAAACCATAAACATAACCAAAGTAAACTCGGTAATTGGCAAGTTTGTCTTTGCCTTCACCTGCCATCTGATTGAGTAGTGAGCCTCTACCATACGCTATTTCATCATGGCATATAGGATAGATGCTGTGTTCACCAATAAGCGATGTCAGAGGTTCAATCATATCGATTAGGCTTTCTTCTCGTTCAGTGCACAGCGCTGCCATAAAGTGAAGTGAGCTACGAACCCAATCGACTTGCCAGTGAAAATTAAATCCAAGCCCACCCATAAAAGTGGGCTCGGAAACACCTTGCAACATACGGATATCCTCAGCAATAGTGATAGCACGCGGATAACATTTATGAACTTCTTCATTGAGCCATTTTAATAATGCCGAAGCATCATAATTTCGATTCCCACCATCAATGTTGTGTTGCCACTGTTCGTGGCTGCGCGAATCATCCAAACATAACATCGAGGCGACACCGTCCACTCTTAAACCATCGACATGGAATTGTTCTAACCAAAATAGTGCATTAGCAACCAAATATCGTCGTATATGTTCACGACTGTAGTCGAAAAAATAAAGGTGGCAATCTTGGTCTTGACCAATTCTTGGGTCTGGATGATGGTAGAGTGTCGTACCATCGAACTCGACCAGACCCTGCTCATGAGGCGTAAAATGTCCTGCAACCCAAGCCAAAATCACACCAATATTGGCCTGATGGCAACAATCAATGAAATGCTTGAATTCATCAGGTGAGCCATAACGGCTGGTTGGAGCAAAAAAACTCACGGGACACTGCCCTACACCTGTGTCATCAACCCATTCCGCCAGAGGCATAATTTCAATATGGGTATAACCCATTTCGGCCACATACGGTGCTAAGGTATCAGCAAGATGACGATATACGCTTATGCTTTCGTCTTGTGTTGGCATCCATGAGCCCAAATGTACCTCGTAGACAGAAATCGCTTGTTTACAGATAGGCTCAATCTCTCTTGTCTGCCAAGCTTCGTCCTGCCACTGATAGCCACTATGATCAAAAGTCACAGAAAGAAAATGAGGACTCAAACTCGCATGAAAGCTCCATGGATCTACTTTAAAAGGAAGGCGCTCACCACGTGGACCTTTTAGCTGAAATCCATATTTTTCTCCTGCGCTAATATTGGGTAAAAATAGACCCCATATGCCATAATCCAAGCGCTGCATGGGTAAACTGAGGTCATCCCATTGATTAAACTCACCCACGAGACTGCACGCAGAAGCATGAGGTGCTGACACCAGAAAGCGCACACCCGAAATACACTCATCACCACGCGTCAGCGTCATGGGTTGTGCACCCATATGTCGATACATCTCTTTGGGATCATGCAACTCATCGTATTCGGCATAGATATTGTGGAACTGGTAGGGATCATCAAGTATCTGCTCACTGCCAGAAAAATCCGCGGCCAAACGGTAGTACTGCTCATTAAGTGGAGCGTATTGCTTGAGAATAAAACCAGAATAAGACTCGTGCTCTAACTCCACCCTTTCTTGTTCGACTAATAAGTAAACCGACTCTGCCCCAGGAACCCAAACTCTGAGTATGCCCTGATCTTTATCAATAGCAGGACCAAGAAAGGAAAAGGGATCTGAAAAACTCCCAGTAGAGAGTTGCTGATAAGCTCTCACGTCTTTGTCTTGTTTTGTCACTATTATCAACCCTCCAACGCACTTAAATCTTAGCCCTAAAAATTCAACCAGACTTTTTAAGCTTATTAGATGAAATATCACTTGTGACAGGAATGAGAGAAAAAAATTTTTTAAGCGTAAATATCAATAAAAACGGCCTATTACTCAGTCCATTAAATACACTTTAGACAGTAAAAATATCTAGCCCCACAGCATAATTTAAAAACCAAGCAAATAATATGTGATCATATGCATATAAGCACAGTTTAGTGATTGTTGACATTGGATAACTTTTGCCTAATACACGCTTTGCAGCTCACTTTAACAAGGCACTGAACTAATGAAAAAAACCTTAGCTTTATTGATAACACTGACGCTTCCTAGCTTCTCTTTTGCACAAGAAACACTGAGAGGGCAAGTCATAGCCATCGCCTCCATGGGAGGCTCAACCTCAGTACAATTATCGAGTCACAGGGTTCATATTACGCAACAAACACCCAATAATGTCAGAGACATACTGTTGAGCCCAGAATTGGTAGGCAAACAAATTACCATTATCAGTGAAGACTTGACTGACGAGCAATCCGGAGCGACAAAAAAAGTTGTTATCGGAACTGTCATACAAGCTACACGATGAGAAATAGAAACAGAACGACATAAAAGGTAATTACAGCTGAAGTTGGCTATCCAAAACAAACAACTTTGCTCAAGGAAGTCGTCAAATAAGGAAGCCTAGGTAAAATGGTCTCCTTGATTTTGACCTGCCACTCAATGGTGCAATAGATAAAAGTCTACCCACCAAAAGGAAATAAAAAAGGCACTAAACCTAGATTTGGTGCCTGTCAATTTATTTTACGTCAATTGCCTAAATAGCAAGACCACTAATTTTCAACATAAAATGATCATAGTTCAATACTTTCTTTTAATTTTACTTCCATTTATTAACTCGTAACAGTTATATTCGTTGTCAACAAATTTTAGTTCAGCTTTTCCAGCACATGCTGGATAGGTACGTACATAATTGAAAGACGCGGTGTGTCCATTTTTACTTAGAGTCTTAGAGTCCTCGTTTTGAACATAAGTCTTGCCTTCATGTACAATTGTTTTCCGGCTGTTGCTGTCCACAGTCTTAAGCTCATCGTTAAAACGAATGACATTGGTCTCGAATAGTTCGTTAACTACAGCAATTGCTACCTCACCCGTCGTACACTGGTTTTTCCAGATATTTTGCTGTTCACATTTGGGATCAGATTTCTTATAATGGGGTACATAAATAGTTCCTTCTCTAACCATATACTTTGCATGATCTAGCATCGCCGCAGTCGCTTCTTCCGTGCGTTCAAGACTCTCTTCTAACGCTTTATCTACAGAAGGCTTAATATTACGGCCAAGTTTAAGGGCCCTATAGGATTTATATGCATCCTTGACATAAGTCTGCCATTCTGTGTACTTCTCTTCCCATCTCATTCGCTCTTCTTTAGGGACGTTAAAAGATACCAAGATCAGTGCCTGATCATAGAAAGATGCCGACGCTTTCTGTATGGCGTTGTTGAAAAGAATCAAAGTGTCATCCCCACCAGCATTAATCTCGTAGAAATCTTCTCTTCGGTTTTCTATTAGTTCATGAAGTTCATATTTTTCATCTATAAAAATATGCTCCATGTAATACTTCACTTCCGCTTTTAGACTCTCAAATGTAGCATCAAATAAACGTACAATTTCAAGAGTATTAACTGAATTTGGATCACGACGTTTAGTGGCTTCCAAATCCTCAGCCTTAGCCATTATTCTTTTGTGTTCGAGAAGTTTTGTCTTGAGGCGATACATGGCTGTGTCGAGATAACGATAACCTATCTTATTGCGAGTTTCGAGATCATTCTCGTTCTGATCGTAATGTTTCCATCTCTCCCAAAGCATTGTTAGCGCTCGTTCCACAGCCTCATTGTCTTGACTTGTAAATTTGATTTGAGCTTCTTGAAGAGGTCCGCGCGCTTGCGACCCAACGGAATAGTAATCAGCCAGATTGCTAAAGACTCCTGACTCACCGTACAAAGCATCCAGAGGGGCATATAGGGGGTTATGAGGTTTTTTCTTGGCACATTTTATTTTCGGCCCAAATCTCGTTGGTTTGAAACCACTATCACAAGCTGGCAATCCAGTATCAGCACACGTTGTCGCAGTGCCTAATTCACAGCTAATTTCTTCTGCAATGTAGTAACATTTATCTGTTGTAAACATCTTTGACAAAAAGTACCCTTGGTTTTTCTCGGGACACCTCCTCGAATAATCATCTGTCTTAAAGCTATCCAAAGCATACGCCTGAGAGCTAAAACTAATAGCGGCACCAAGCAAGGTAA
>NZ_AEIU01000002.1 GCF_000165125.1 Vibrio caribbeanicus ATCC BAA-2122
GGGATCACATGCAAGGAGATTTGTCTAAGCGCGGTTGCGGCTCCAAATAGTGCCCCCAGAAGGATAACGCCGTAGTGTCTTTGCGTAGGCCCATATTTAACATTGAGCAGAAAGCCGAACATAACCATAGCAAAGCCGACACGCTGAAGCAGACACAGCGGACACGGAAGCTCATTTAGGGCAAATTGGAGCACAAAGCCTATCAGCAGAACAGCGGTTAATCCGAGCAAACCTAGAGTGTTTAAAAAGTTAATATGATCACGATTCATTCCGCAGACTCCTTATAACAAGATGGAAAGAGAGTCAGTAGCATGGTGATTAAACCAATACAGCCCGACGATAACGGAAACACTGAAAAGACCATATCCGAGTGATTTTTTGCCGCAAAATGCTACGAGCATTGCAGCAAATAAGATGAAAAAAATGAGTGACATCATAAGGAAACCCTTACCTATAGTTTAGATATGTCCAAAGCAATTCAGTTCGTTGTCTCTACGATAGAACAAATTATCCGAAGGCATGAATGTAAATCGACTTGAGTATTGCTTTTGTTAGCATTGAGAGCCTGTCACTTCCTGTGTACTACTCTTGGACATAAATTTATGTTTGTATTATCCCTCAACTACCTTAGATTGACTTAAGCCATCCTTCAATCTTTAAAGCAACAAGATAAGGTTGCGAAAACGTAAAGCACGAATGTCAGTAAGAAATAGGTTGAGAGCTCTGCCTTGTATACAGAACCCGAAATGTGCTGCAAAAATTATCTTGAAAGGTCCAACAGACCCTTGCAATGCGGGTATAACTACACGTTGATGATTTAGTATTTCGCGGAGTTTGATTATTAAAACGACGTTATTACGTAAAATTGATTTTGATAGGCACAGAATATTAATTATAAGTCAATGAGTTAGGGTTGGTTAGCTAATCTATGGTCACCCTTGCTGTATGTGTTGCTAACTAATTATGTGAATAATTGATTGGTTTATTATATTTCTGTAATATCCCCACTATTATTTAACAAGTGTTACATAAAAATGAATAAAAAAAGGTTTGTTTTAGCAAGTTGTTTTGCAACAACATGCGCAGTTTCTGTGTCTCAAGCGTTTGCGAGTGGAATTGAGCCACGCATAATTGGCGGTGGTGATGCTGTTAAAAGTAAGTGGCCTTTTATGGTCTCTTTAGCCAACAAGAGTTCATTGTCAGGTTTTTGCGGTGCAAGTTTTCTGGGTGGGCGGTATATTTTAACGGCTGCACATTGTTTAGTGAAGAAAAACGGTCACGTAAAAAATCCAAGTGATATTAAAGCTTATGTTGGCGCCTATAACCTGACTAATGGTACGGCAGACAAATACTCTGATATTGCAGCAGTTTATATCTATCCCGCATACGACGCTTCTCGCTTCAAGAATGATATTGCAATTTTAGAGTTAGTTCAGCCAATTTCCTCTGCCTCTGCCTCTGCCTCTGCCTCTACTATTGCTGCCGCTCCCACGATAAAAGGAGATCTTGACGTTGCTGGCTGGGGAAAAACCCGTGCTAATGATAACAATTCCTCTCCCTATATCTTACAAGAAGTAGAGGTTCCGTATGTCGATCACGGCACATGTACCAACCTCGGAAATAATTACAGTAATATTGATGAAAGGACTGCGTTTTGTGCAGGTCATCCAGCGGGTGGCAGAGATTCATGTCAGGGTGACAGTGGCGGGCCGATTATTAATGATTTGAATAAACAGGTTGGTATTGTCAGCTGGGGAGACGGGTGTGCCAAGGCGGATGCCTACGGCGTTTATACAAGGGTTCAAGCCTTCAATGATTGGATAGAAAATAGTAAGTCTGACATTAGTTATCAGCAAGTACATATTTTGCCTTCTAAAGAAGGGGTTCACCAAGTTGATGTTGAATTTACTAATCTTAGTTCCAAAGCCTATGCAGGCTTAGACTTTAATTTGCCGTCGGGCGTTACACAAGAATCTCTAGATTGTAATGTGGCTCCAAATGGTAAATGTAATGTAAGATTTAAAGTTAATGCGAGTGAGGCGCTGGCCACCAGTGATAAAGTCGTTATTCCTATGGAGAGTGTTAAGGAAGGTGCTACGAAGCAAAATCCTTCACTGGTCATTGGTACCAATGTTTTTAATGTTAAACGATCAGAACCAGTAAATACGCCTAAGGGTGGTGGAGGCGGCTCCACTTCACTCGGATTTGTGCTCCTCTCTGTATTGGCGTTATTTACCAGACGCTTTAAATAACAGGACACTCTTAGCGACTCTGTATTCGCAGGGTCGCGTTCTTCCCAGAATTATCTTGATTAGACCATATCGCCGTTTTTTCTCGTCTCTACTGCCGTTTTACCACAATCATCGTAGTGGTATCTATTTGGCTTTGTTCATTCTCTTCATATTCGTTGTTTTATTTATTAATCAATACTTCCAATGACTTGAGTTTTAAAATAGAGTCTTAACTCTGCTCCTTCTATTTCTCAAAAAAGATAAAATTTACTTTATTGTAAAAATATTACTTTAAATTTAATTTAATTAGTTCATAAGCCGTGTCGAATCTGCTTAAATTCCCGCCTCAGTAAATTTGTTCAAACAACATCCAAGGAACCGGTTAGCCAGCTTCTTTCATTTCTCGATAGATCAAGCTCGCGTTTGCTGCTCAATTTACTTCACTATCTCTTTTATCCAAGAAATTAAACGAGCATTTTAAAATGAAAAAAACAGCAACACTCTTGACACTTTTATCGCTAGTGGGGGTGGCTTCTTTTGTCCCAGCAGTAAGCAGCGAACCAGTTCCTGCTCAGTCAAAAATTATCGGCGGGGTCGATGCCAATAGAGGCGATTGGCCCTTCATGGTGCGTGTAGCTCCGAGTGGGGTTGATGTGAACTTAGGTTTAGGCTGTGGGGCCTCCTTCCTGGGGGACAAATATATCCTTACAGCGGCACACTGCTTGGACTTTCAGAAAGACAATAAAATCGCAGACCCGAGTAACATTGATATTTATGTTGGAATTTATGATTTAGACAATCCGACTCAGGCGTTACCTGTGAAAACCTATTATGTGCACAAAGACTACAACAGCAAAACGATGCACAATGACATAGCGATCATTGAACTCGAAAACTCGTTCTCAGGTTCACGTGTAGAGCTTCAAACTAAGCCTTATGCGTTCGTACCTAACGCTAATTTATCAGTAGCTGGGTGGGGAGTCATTGATGAAGTTACAAAGCAAACTCCAACGATCCTGAAAGAAGTGAAGGTGCCTTTTGTTGACACGCTTACCTGTCAGGCAGCTGGTGGTAGCTATCTCGATGTTGATGATTCGTCATTCTGTGCTGGCCTGCGATCTGGTGGAAAAGATTCATGTCAAGGTGATAGTGGGGGGCCTATCGTCAACCAAGATGGAAAGCAAGTTGGGGTTGTGAGCTGGGGTGTCGGGTGTGCACAGCCCGGTAAGTACGGTGTTTACACCAATACAGTTGAGCTTGGAGATTGGATTGATGGTCACTCTTCGGGAATAAATTACTCACAATTCCTCTTGGCTGATTCGCGCACTGGTGTGTATCATTTTAACGTGCCAATCAAAAATGACAGCCGGGATGAACTGGATATAAGAGGCGCCGTTTATGCCAATGGTATTACGGTGAGCAATAATAGTTGTGTTGGGGTTATTCCAGCAGGAACAGAGTGTTCATTTGATATTCACGTGGATGCTGGAGTGGCGATTACCGATAAAAAAGGTGCTCCGATCACTATCCGTGCTCAACATGGAGCTAAAATGATAGACCTCGATATGGCAGTTCGAGATGCCAAGTATAAAGAAGCACTATCTTGGCCTAGTAATGATATATCTTGGCCTAGAGGTGGGGATAGTGGTGGATCAACTTCGCTAGGATTTGTGATCCTCTCTGTATTGGCGTTTTTTACCAGACGCTTTAAGTAAGCTTTGAGATAGACGAAAAGCGGCCGTAGGGCCGCTTTTCATTTTATTGCCCGTTTTCGACTATCAGGGCACCACGAATGGATAACCCGCACAACATGGTGGGCATAGCGTTATAAATCTCCTCGAACTGTTCGAGACCCTCGATACCTTGTTCTGCAAGCGTGGCAATTGAAGTGGCCGGATCATAGAGCATACTGATAGAGAGGAGCACACCACCGAGAAGTGCGTTGTCTTCACTATCTTCTGGCATCACGGTTTCCCAATCATCCCTTGCTAAGTTCCAACCTTGTAACATACCTTCACAAAACTCTCTCGTTGCCTCATTAACGATATCTTGTTCATCGAGTGAGCAGCTTTGCGGCCACTGCCAGCGATTCTCAAGAAGTGCTGGTCGATATTCGTTCCAGATCGCAATAATATGTTCGATATAGGTTTCGAGTAATTCACCGTCGCCAAAAGGAGCCACTTCTTCTCCTCCCCATAAAAATGGTAGCCATTCTTGAGGAGAAAGTTCATGGGGCGCTGCGGCCATCGCGGTCACGAATCCGTGTGTCTTGGGTTCATTGACGAGTTTGCCTTGTAATTCGGGCAATGCGAGAACTTCGGTTAGTGTCACAGTAGACATCCTTTATCTTTCAGAGAAATATTGATTGGAATATGGTAACAGCCAATCGTTGATATAAAAAGGTTGCTACTACGATATCTTCGCTATAATTTTGGATAAACAGTCGAATTCTAGGGCGTCATGGATATACGTTCATCACTCAAGAAAAAGAGCATATTTGCGCTGGCGATCTATTTAGCTATGGCAGTGTCTCTTATTGGCACGGTAAGTTACTTAGTTGTAGAGCCGCCTACTCGAACGCAATTGGAGAAAAATCTCGATGCTCGTACTGAGTTAATATCAACGGAAATACGAGAGCCCATTAATGGTTCGCTTGGTATTCTTCAAAGTGTGGTGAGCATAGGCAGCATCGACGAGCCGCAAGAGCGACAAGCCATAATGCTTGCAAGTTTGTTTGGCCTTATCGATGGTGTGACAGTGAGTGGTGGCCTTTGGCCAGTTCCTTACACTATTAGTGACACTGTTCCTTTTCAGAGTATTTTTTTCAATCGTGCCGCAGACGGTGCTGTTGATCGTGTCTACTCATGGGATAACCCAGCATCTGGAGGCTATGATAAAGAAGCGTGGTATACCTCGGTGATTGATGCCCCTGTGGGGACCGTTTCTTGGTCTTCAGTCTATATTGACCCATTCACTCACGTTCAGATGATCACAGCTTCCTCCCCTTACTACGTCAATGATCGATTTGCTGGTGTTGCTACGGTTGATATTTCACTTGAGAGTTTAGTCGCTTTTGTTCGAGTGCATGCTGAACAACATGATCTCGGGGTGATCTTGCGCGATGGTTATGGCGATGTGATAACCGAGCATAATTTTCAGCTTGTTGAGGACATCTACATTAGTAAAAATCAATTTGGTGACTTCAATTGGACTGTGGATGTTGTTAATGCAAAGCGTCTAGTAAAAGAGCAAGTTTACGATTTAGTGCTCAATGTTGAGGCGGTAATCGTACCTATCATGCTTGCTTGCGTGATGCTCGGATACATGCTGATTAATCGATTTTTGATTTCACCTATTATTGTTATCGCTCGGCGTGTAGATGAGACGATGGAAGGGGGGGAGATCAAAGTTCGTTATCAAAGTGAAGATGAAATTAAATATTTGATTGACTCGTTTAATCAAAAAACTGTCTTTTTAGAAGAAGAGAAAGTTAAGGCACAAGCTTCGACTAAAGCAAAAAGTGCGTTTTTAGCGGTTTTGTCGCACGAGATCCGTACCCCAATGAATGGCGTCTTAGGAACAGCTCAGATATTGCAAAAAACGGAGATGACAGACGAGCAGAGAAAATATTTAAAAACACTGATCGACTCCGGCGAACATATGATGACTTTGCTTAACGAAATCCTCGATTTTTCAAAAGTTGAGCAAGGACATCTGGAGCTTGAGCATAAACCCTTCCCACTCGAGTCGGTACTCGGGAGTATCAACAGTGTATACAATACACTTTGCTGTGAGAAAGGCTTACAGTTTAAGGTTTACTCTGATGTGCCTATTGAGCGTTGGTATCGTTTCGATAAAGCTCGTCTTCGTCAAATACTTTTCAATCTGCTCAATAACGCGGTGAAATTTACTTCACGCGGGTATGTTGAGGTGTCGTTTACCGAAGAGATTATCGATGACCAGACATACTTGCGCCTAAGAGTTCGAGATACTGGTATCGGTATTCCGAAAGAAGCCAGAGAAAAAGTGTTTAAGCCGTTTGAGCAAGCTGAGTCCTCAACAACTCGCAGATTTGGTGGTACAGGCCTTGGTCTAGCGATCGTCAACCAGCTTTGTGAGTTAATGGGTGGAAAAATTCAATTAACTAGCGAAGTCGGTATTGGTTCGTGTTTTGAGATAAGTTTTGCCGTTGAGATAAGCGAGCCCGTTTTCACTGAAATGGCGATGCATCACAAGCATGATTACAATGGCCTAAATGCCCTTATTGTGGAAGACAATAGAACCAACGCGATAATTCTCAATACATTTCTTAAAAATAAAGGCTTCGCTTGTGATTGTGTCGAGAATGGTGAATTGGCGGTTAAGGCCGCAATATCTCAAGACTATGATTTAATTCTGATGGACAATCATATGCCGGTGATGGATGGAGCTGAGGCAACAACGGCTATTCGTAAGCTGGCAAAAAACAAAGCGGGAATGTTAATTTTTGGTTGTACAGCAGATGTCTTTCAGGATACACGAGAGCGTATGATTGATGCTGGTGTTGACCATATTATCTCAAAGCCAATCGATGAAACTGAGTTGGATGATGTCCTCATTAACTACACTGAGAAATTGTACCAATTTAAGCCAGATCTTCTTGCGAACCTTCAATAGTTGGGTGAATGCGAGGTAGTGAGTTAATCAAGCAAGCTCTGTAAAACTTATTTATTTTTAATCGTGATTTAGGAATGAAAAAAACTGAAATCATCTTTTTTCATTCAGTTTTTTATGTCTTTTTATCTAGCGGCTATTGATTAATCTAATTTATTATTCAACCATAAGATTCAGGACATAACGAAATATTGAAGTAGTCTTATTTATACCCAAGTGACTTGAAAATGAAGGATTTAGAGCGATGCCACAGTGCTGAGTTCAAGGGCAATGATGCAGTGGAATGATGGGCTCTTTTCAAGTTGTTTAACGAAGAAATAGTTGCCTTGCCTGCAAAGCAAGCCATTCTCACTAAACCTAGCATCGAGAGGTTGCTTGGATATATCATGCTTTTATATCTAAAGTCCTTACTTTTATTTGGGTATATCACCTCCTAGCCATTCTCGCTGAACTTAGCATATTGAGGTTACTCGGGTATAAAATGTATAAAGTGAACAATTGGGTTATTAGCCCAAATTATCCTGTGGCGTTCAATTACAAGAGCAAAGAAGAAAAACGCATCGGTACTCATGACTATTTAGTTCTGATGATCCTATGTAATAACTTAGGGAATATAGTCACTAAAGACGACTTATTGGAAAAAGCTTGGCCGGGAAAGTTAGTCTCCGAAGGCTCATTAGTTCAGTCTGTTCGCAATATTAGAAACCTCTTAGAAGATAATGGTAAAGAACAGAAGTATTTAAAAACCATTGCTAGGGTAGGTTATAAACTGGAATCGAGTGCTGTTTCCTATATTGAGGATCCTGAGATAGAGAAGCGTTACGTTACAAAATTGGGCGAGCCTGATGTTCTAGTAGCAATGAAAGCTAAAAGTGGAGCGTCTCGCTCAGTTGGTGATTTCAACCGTTTAAATTATTCTCTATGTGGTGTGTTTGTTTTCATTTTAGTGGTATTTCCGTACTGGTATTTGCACCAATCAGAGCGTTACCCATCTGCAACTATTTACAAAGTCTTTGAGTCTGAATTTTTTAGTCTTTATTGGAACGATGTAAAAGAGGGAGAGCGGATCGCAGAAAAACTCTCGAGATTTAATAAAGAGTTATTTGGCCGACAGAAAGACATTAAATACATTATCTCAAGAACTCAAAGGGTAGTATCAATAGTGATCCTCAGAAAAGGACAGGAGCCACTTAACAAAGTATTTCTACTGAGTGGAAACGACGATAAAAAGTTTGTTGTACGCCATATTAAAGATGAGATAAGACAATATCTGCTGTATTCAAACGAAATTAAAGCGCAAGACCTAAAATCAGCTCATTGAACGTAATGAGGATACGGTATCGATCATGAACTCAATGTTTGTGTGGGCGGCTACATAAGAGTATCAACTTACCATCTAGATGTGTTGAATGGCTCCTTTTTCAAAGCACGAATCAGGAAATCTGGGTGGCCAGGTATTGAGTAAAAGCACTATTATTAGTTCTATTAAAAAAAAGATCAAGATGGAAGACGGTTTAATTAGAGCAAAGTGATATTTTAATAAATTTCACCTTGTTCACTTTTTATTGTGGTGAGAAGTTGATGATGTATTAATCATTAGTGGGGCCGCAATATGAAAAGTAATGCACTTTTTTTCCTTGGTGTGATCTTCCTAAGCGTGAATGCGCCAGCAAATGCGGAAGTCGCTGTACCTAAGACTATGAACTATAACGTTTATATGCTCGAAAACACGATAAATCCCGGTAGAAAGCAGTTGCAAAGAGCACAAAATCTCGTTAACTCAAACCTATTTGATTCAATGGAAGTGGTTGTATTTAATGAGATATTCGATAACGCATCAAGTAATGTCTTGCTCGACGGTTTAAAAGAGGAGTTTCCCTATCAAACGCCAGTGCTTGGACGTGAAAAATCTGGTTGGGATGATACTCAAGGATGGATGGGCTATAAGCCAGAAGATGGTGGTGTTGCTTTAGTGAGCCGACACCCGATCAAATCTCAGACTCAAGTGATTTACCAACAAGCTTGTGGGGCTGATTGGTTGTCTCAGAAAGGCTTTATCCATGCGGTCATCGAAAAGTCAAATCAGCGCTTCCATTTTATCGCAACCCATGTTCAAGCTGAAGATAATGCCTGCAAAGGCGACGACGTAGCGATTCGCAAAAGCCAGTTTGAGACCATACGTGATTACATTAACCAAAAGGATATCCCGAACGATGAAATGATCATTATTCTGGGGGATTTAAATGTCATGAAAGCTTCTCCCGAGTATCGATCTATGCTGGAGACACTTAACGTTAATGAGCCAGATAGCTATGCCGGTGCTGATTATTCTTGGGATCCATCCTCTAACGCCTTAGTACATGCAAATTATCCAGATTTGAAAGGGCAGCTCTTGGATTACATCTTTGTTGAAAAAGACCACAAGCAACCACGATATTGGCATAATCAGGTTTGGGATGTGGTGTCACCTCGTCTTGAGATATTCGGAACCTTTGAAAGCTATTATATGTATGAGTATTCCGACCATTATCCAGTTGTCGCTTTTGAATTTGCCGATGAAACCACCCCAACACGCAGCTTTCGTGCTGACAACCAACCTTACGATCGCATTCAATTTCAGCATGCAGCAAGTAACAAGTTTATCTCTGCTGCGATTGATGATAGAGAAGGCTGGCTAAAGGTCGATAGCGAGGGCGGCAGTGAACAATCTTTCTTTAAGCTGGACTCTTGGACGCTTAACAGTGCTTTCTGTCTATATGATGGTGATTACGTACGCGTATCGAGAACTGATGAGTTTTCAAATTTCTATTGGAATTGGAGAAAGGATCGCTATTACACCGATCATAAAAATGCCTCACATTTCTTAAAAATTCGCAGAGAAAAACCTGCAGATACGTGTATTCAAAACGGAGATGAGGTGGTGCTGTTTGATCACGCACTATTTGGTAAGGATGAATACCTTGCCCCTAACAATGGTGAGTTGGTGTCACATTCCGAGCCCGCGAGCGACAATGACGTGTTTTACCTAAAGATGCCGGAGTTACAATACACAGATTGGTCACGCTTTCTACGTTATAATTAACCTTGCATTGATTATAAAGCCACCCATATGGGTGGCTTTATTTTAACGATAGCGTAGCACCAAGATATTAACAGTAAGCTCTTGCTACTCGTCCTGAAGAAATCAGTACATAACGTTTTGCAAAAGCTGGAATGAAAACAGATTGTCCTTTTGCAACAGAGCAGGTCTCCCCATTTTCATGCATCAATACCAGATGATTATCCAGCGGCAGTAATATTTCGGCGCCTGCACTGACCACTTCACGCATATGGCTGCTTAGGAGAATAGAAAATTTAAAGTCGCTGACTGGTATGGGAAAGTGCAAAGCACCATCTTCCTCGCTTGGCTCAATGATCAATTTGTTGGTGGGAAGCTCATCAAAACGAGTGCAGGAAACCAACTCGTCAACATCAATGTGTTTGCTGGTCAACCCTGCTCTTAATACGTTGTCAGAATTCGCCATGATTTCAAGTCCCGTACCTCTGATGTAGGCGTGTGGTGTCTGCGCATCAAGATACATAGCTTGTCCTGGGCTGAGCGTTACGACATTGAGCATTAGGGGGGCAAATAAACCAAGATCGTTAGGGTATTCTTTTTCAAGCTCTTCAATAAGTTTAAAGGTTGGGTCCTCAGATAAAGAGGCATAAACCATGAGCATGACAAGCGACATCTCTTTTTGCTCACCGTGCAAAGAGAGAAGACTAGAGAAAAATTGCTTTAAGCCTTCTTTGCTTGGTTCGGTGACTAACCCATTGACTAAATGGCGTAATTCAGGGATATCGAGCGAGGTGAAAAAGCGCAAAATTTCCTCAATGGGTCGAAATCCGTTCATTGCCTGATAATCAGTTAACGCATAAATCAATTCGGGCTTATGGTTGGCGTCCTTATAGTTGCGTTTATTGTCATCGATAGGAATGGCTAGCTTTTCTTCTTCTAGAAAGCCTTTTTCTGCTTGTGCTTTATTCGGATGAACTTGGATCGAAAGAGCTTTTTCTGCCGCAAGAACTTTAAATAAAAATGGCAACTCACCGAATTTTTGAGCAATAGTTGGATTTAAGAATAGTTCTGGGTCTTGTGATATTACGTCGTACAACAACGTGCTTTGCCCAGACAATGAAATGGTTGACCCGCCATTGGGATGGGTGCCCATCCAGAGCTCTGCTTGTGGGGCGCATTCAGGATTGGATATGTTGAATAACGTCTTGAGTGAATGACGACTTCCCCACGAATAGGGCTGAATGACATTTGTCATAGGGAAAAATGTGCGTGACGTAAGAACATCGGTAGCGAAAGAATAATCAGACATCAAAATTACCATTAGATAAGACTTGAGCAGTGCGAACTGCTCAAGTGGTTGGGTGAGATTATGCAGTAGCCGTTGTGAGATTGGATTTACGTAACTGCTTGATAATTAGGCAAGTTAGTGCGGTCACTACAGCGCCTGTTGCCATAGAGAACAGGGCAAGTAATGGTAGGTTCATGGCACCTAACAAAGCCACCACGGGACCACCGTGTGCAACGGTATTAGTGATACCAAATGAGAATGCCATCACTGCGGCAACCATAGAGCCGAGTACATTGGCAGGGATCACAGATAGTGGGTCTTGTGCGGCAAATGGGATGGCACCTTCTGAAATACCAACTAGTCCCATGGCACCTGCAGCTTTACCAGTTTCGATTTCAGAGGACTCAAACAAGTCCCAGCGTCGACCAATCATGGTCGCAATTGACATTCCTAGCGGGGCAACAGGAATAGCACAGGCCATAGCTCCCATGAACTGAGTCTGTCCACTTGCAATCATGCCCACCGAAAATAAAAATGCGACTTTATTAAATGGACCTCCCATATCGAACCCAGCCATACCTCCGAGTGCGATACCAAGTAGAACAACATTGCCTGTGCTCATGCTGGTAAGTAGAGCGTTGAGGCCAGTCATAAGATCAGCGATAGGCGCGCCGATAACGAAAATAAATAGGCTGGCAATAAATAGCGCCCCTGTAATCGGAGCGATCATGATGGGAACCAATGGACGTATGAACTTGTGATAGTTCAATGACGTTACGCCTTTGACGAAATAACCCACCAATAAACCGGCAATGATGGCACCAATAAACCCGGTCCCTGCTTCCGCACTATAAAAGCTACCGTTATTGGCAATCCAACCACCGATTAACCCCGGAGCAAGAGCAGGCCTATCAGCAATCGCATAAGCAATGTAACCTGCTAGTATCGGGATCATGAGAGTAAATGCCACGACGCCGACTTCAAGGATCTGATTCCAGATGCTGCCTTGTGGAATGACCATTCCTGCATCACTTGGCTGCCCACCGATGGCTAAGGCTAAAGCAATGAGTAATCCCCCAGTGACAACGAAAGGGATCATGTGTGACACACCGTTCATTAGATAGCGGTATAAATTCGAACGTGCATCAGAAATGGAGCTCTCGCTCGATTCTTTAGTAACGGATGGTTGATAAACTGGGGCATCAAGCGCTTGCTTTATGAGCCCTTGAGCATCACGAATAGGCGCTTTAACGTTGGTTTTGATGAGACGCTTTCCAGAAAAACGTGCAATATCAACTTGCTTATCTGCAGCGATGATAACGGCATCTGCGCGAGCAATTTCCTTGTCGGTTGGGCTATTTTTAATCCCAATCGAGCCATTGGTCTCTACTTTGATATCATAACCTAGCTTGCTTGCTGATTTTTCAAGAGCTTCAGCGGCAAGGTAAGTGTGAGCGACGCCAGCAGGGCAGCCAGTGACTCCGATAATAAACCCTTTGGCTTGGGTGACTTCCTCTTCGACGGCAATCGTAGGTTTGGTAAGCAGAAGTTCAAGCGCCTTTTCAGGGTTCTCCGCTGACATAAACTGATGAATAAAGCCGTCTTCGATTAACTTGGAGGATAATTGGGCGAGCACTTCAATATGGTGGTTGTCGCCGCCATCGGGTGAGGCGATCATAAAGAAAAGTTTGGAAGGCTCTCCATCTTCAGCTCCGTAATCGATACCTTGTTTATGAACACCGATTACAATGGCTGGTTCGATCACAGCCGAGCTCTTGGCGTGGGGAAGGGCAATGCCCTCTTCAAAGCCAGTATTACCTTGGGCTTCTCTAGCCAAAATATCGCTTAAGAAGCGTTCTTTATCAGAAATTCGTCCCTGTTGGTACAAAATCTCGATCATTTCCTTAAACACTTCGTGTTTGGAATTGGCATCGAGTGAAAGTTTTATTAGATCTTGATTGATAAGACCGTTGATCATTAGTTTCCCCAGTTAGCTTTGTGCTTGACCAGGACTATTGTGGAAGGCTTATCTGTCTCTCTGTAGTGAAGATAAAATGCATTTACTAGACGATTGTTGCTGCCTCAATTTAGTGTGATTTTGATCCCACATCAGGTCGGATGACTTATTAACGTGAGTATATATGCATCAAAACACCGACTTAAATCAGATAAAAGTCGGATATAAACAATAAATATAAAATTAGCGAGAGTGTATAGCATCCATTGAGACTATAAATTCGTTGCATTAGCTGGATTATTGTATCCATTTTCACCAATATTGACTAAAGCTAATAGAGAAATTTAATAGTTATCTGTATATGTATGCGCTAACGAAATAACTTATAAGAGTTCAAGATGGTTTTTCACGACTTACTCTCTACGATTCTTGCTGAGCGAGACTCCTCGCATCGAGTATTATTTGCTGGTGATTTTCATGCACCACCACCTTGCAGTTACCAAGTAAATTTTCCTCGTTTGGAATTGGTTCTGGAGGGCGAATACATTAATGAAATGGAAAACCATGAGCGTAAAGTGACCGAGTTTGTCGCTAAACCAGGTGATGCAATATTTATCCCCCCTAACTCTTGGAATAAACCCAAGTGGGATACGCAATGCTCTGTTTTAAGTATGTTATTTGGTAAACGTCAATTAGGCTTAAGCTTGGTAAGTAAGCGCGCTGATGATACCGAGTTTTTCGATGTACAAAAATTTAGTATTCAAACTCGTTCAGGCTTTGCGATTGATAACATTCTCGGTGCATTGAATTCATTGGCAAGAGAGCAAACTAAAAAACCAATGGATGAGTTACTACTGCAAGCGTTATTGCAATACAGTATCTCTATTCTCGAAGCGCCTACAGAAAAGTCTCACAGTCGAGTCCAAGACTTGTACCAAGGCATCTGTATTTACATCCAAGAGAACTTCCACCGGACCATAACTCGCGATAGCATTGCAGAGCGATTTAGCGTCTCTCCGAATCACCTTTCGCGTCTATTCCGACAACAAGGTCACATGACCTTAGCGGACTACATTACTTGGGTACGTATCGATCGTGCGAAGTTTATGTTAAAGAAATACAATTTTAAGCTCACAGAAGTATCCCAGCGTTGTGGTTTCAATGATGTGAACTATTTCTGTCGCGTGTTTAAACAGCGTACAGGCAGCACGCCAACGGACTATCGTAGTGCTGCTTAAAGCGAATTTAGCTTAAACACATACAATAGCACTCGCAGAGCCCACAGGGACGCGAGTGCGCAGCCTTTTGATATGATCTGATAGATAGCGTAGCGATGACTTTTTCGTGGTATCAGTGAGTATCATGCTCGAACACTTTGTGGGCGGATATTTTTGGTGCGGCTTAGCGAGGGATTAAATCTACCGAAGCGTACATTAAAAGTGCCTGCAAATCGATACGATTACGAGTGGAAAGCAGCCTCTCTGCAATAGGCTCAGCGAGCATGTTGCGAGTTAGGTTAGTGGCTGTAATGATTTGTTCACGACTTGGATTGGTAGGCAGCACCAGTGCGATAGCGAGATGTACACCACCGAGTGGAGAATCCCAATCTATCGGCGTATCGCTGCGAATGACACCGACAGCGACCCAATCAATAGGGGCGAACATAACATGAGGCATGGCGATGCCTTGGGTAATGTGTGTGGAAGAGCGCTCTTCACGTTTAACAAAAGCCAGCAGTAACTCATCGGTACATTCAGGGTAGATGAGCTGTGCTAATCCCTTGAGGCACTCAAATTTAGTCAGCACAGTATGGGCTTTGGCGTAGTACCAACAAGAATGGCATGGGGTAGCAAGTTGAGGTAAACGTTTGCCAATATCATTAGAGCAGTGGTGGGCGATTTGAGGGCCGATGACAGTGTAGTGCTCTGAGATGACGGCTTTAAGAACGAAACAAGCCAGTTCAGCATCAATGCCTATTGCAGCAATCTGGCACAAGTCCCCCTTAATCAACCCCACTTGCATTACTGCCATTGAGTTATTCAATGGTGCGGATCGATTCTGAGTAATATTAATAATACGCAGTGAACATTTGAATTTCTTGGCCAAATAACGCAAGGGCTTACCAATACGGGATCGGCTGAGAGTATTATCGACTAAAAAGCTGATTTGATACTCGTTCATATCACCACATTAGCCACGAGCGTGGCGAATAAAAACCTTATCAACGTTTCTCAACACCTCTTCTATCGGCAAACGTACAACCTCAACACGATTAAAACGCTCTGGTGATTCTATCTCAATATCAGAAACGATGAGAACTCTATCTGCATTTTCGATTTCACGTTCAGAAAGCAGGTTTTCAATTCCCATTGCTCCTTGTGTTTCTACTTTTATGTGCACTTTATGTTTCGCTGCGGCTTTGACTAAAGCATCAGCGGCCATGTAAGTATGTGCAATGCCAGTCGGACAGGCGGTTACAGCAACAATCTTCACAGGATATCTCGGTTTATTTTTTGCGGATACTAACATAACGTTTGTCGAAAAAATGTAAATTACACTTCTAATTGAACGATGTACATCACAATTTTTTGCACGTGGTACAATAGTATAGCGATTGTTTTTTTCCTCTACTATTAGATAAATTGAATGCTGGCTAATCTGAGAGTCAGCGCTGGTAATTCAGGGTTGCAGCAATGGAAATCACTCAACTAATTGAGCCCGGCCTTTTGTGTTTAGACCTTAAGGCCAAGAACAAGGATGACGTTTTAAAAGAGCTGGTTGATAAATTAGACCAAGCAGGAAAGTTGATCGATAAAGAGCAATTTCTGGCCGATGTTTGGCAAAGAGAGCAAATTGAGACAACAGGGTTTGAAGATGGTATTGCCATACCACATGCTAAGAGCAGCGCAGTATTTGAGCCAGCGGTGGTAATAGGGATTAGTCGAACTGGCATTGATTATGACGCGGAAGACGGCAACCTCTCCAACGTATTTTTTATGTTGGCATCGCCGGTTCAAGATGATCAACATCATATTGAAGTTCTGGCCCAGCTTTCAACTAAGTTAGTCCAAAGCGGTTTTGTGGATAAAATGCTCGCGGCAAAGAGTGAAAAGGAACTTTATCAACTTTTTACTACGAAAAAGCGTGAGCCAGTGTATACCCTACAAGACTATACGCAAACCCCGAGTTCAGAAAGACTGAGTGGCTGGAAATTGCGTATGGCGCAAGGGCGCGAGCACCTTTTGTTTGGGACTTCGCATATGATTCCCTTTGTGGTGGCTGGCGGCGTGTTACTGGCTTTATCGATCATGTTATCTGGTCAGGGGGCTGTTCCCCCCACGGGCATTCTGGCGGATATTGCCACCATGGGTATAGCTGGGCTGACTTTGTTTACTGCAATACTGGGCGGTTATATTGCCTACTCAATTGCAGACAAGCCTGGTCTTGCACCGGGTATGATTGGTGCTTGGATCTCTGTTACCCAGTATCACACCGGGTTTTTGGGCGCAATTTTGGTGGGTTTTTTGGCAGGGTACACGGTAAAAGCACTCAAGAAAATCCCAATACCAGAGGGTATGCATTCTTTGGGCTCGATTTTTTTGTACCCGTTGCTTGGCACCTTTATTACTTGTGGTGCGGTAATGTGGTTGATAGGCGACCCGATTGCATTGGCCATGAATGGTCTGAATGAGACGTTGGCCGGCATGGCAAATTCAGGCAAGGTCGCACTGGGTGCTCTACTGGGTGCAATGACGGCATTTGATATGGGTGGTCCGGTTAACAAGGTCGCCACTTTATTTGCCCAAACTCAGGTTAACACACAGCCATGGTTGATGGGCGGAGTTGGGATCGCCATTTGTACACCGCCACTTGGCCTTGCGTTGGCAACTTGGTTGTCACCGAAAAAGTTTAAACCAGAAGAGCGCGAAGCCGGTAAAGCAGCGGGGCTAATGGGCATGATTGGTATCAGTGAAGGTGCGATCCCCTTTGCTGCTGCCGACCCAGCACGTGTTCTGCCTGCCATCGTTGCTGGTGGGGTCGTGGGTAATGTGGTGGGCTTTATGTTTCAGGTGCTCAATCACGCGCCTTGGGGCGGTTGGATTGTTCTACCAGTTGTTGACGGTAAGCTGGGCTATATCGTAGGGACGTTAGCGGGTGCTTTGACCACCGCTCTGATTGTACTTAGCTTAAAACGCGTGATTGAAGAAGAGTCGGATGCCGCGATTAATGCATATCATTCTGTTGAACAAGAGGGGTGCGCTGAAGTACTTGCGGTGACCTCTTGTCCATCCGGTGTTGCGCACACTTTCCTAGCAGCGAAGTCGCTGGAAAAGGCGGCGTACACCATGGGCATCAAAATAAAAGTAGAAACACAGGGTGCAAACGGGATAACCAACCGGATCACCGCTAAAGATGTCCAGAACGCCAAGTTTGTGATCTTTGCTCATGACGTTGCGATTGAAGCGCCAGAGCGATTTTTGACCCTGAAGGTGGTCGATGTCTCAACCAAAGATGCCATTATCAATGCGGTTGAGCTTCTTCATACTGGACGATGATTTTTCATAGTCCCCCGGCTATGATGCAGACCCCGTGGTTACCGGGGTCTTTTTTTTATCTTTTTTAAGGCTAAATTGATGTATTGATAGACGAATTAGCCAGTAAATAGCCAATCAGTATTAAAGCACGGCTTTTTTTCACTTTTGCTCTTGACCTAACCCTCTAGAATCATTAAATTAGCGCCTCGTTGGTTAGCAATACCAACTCAAAATTTGGTGAGTTGTCCGAGTGGCTGAAGGAGCACGCCTGGAAAGTGTGTATACGGCAACGTATCGAGAGTTCGAATCTCTCACTCACCGCCATATTCTAAAAAAAGACGTCTTAGGACGTCTTTTTTGTTTTTTAAAGTATTACTGATTCATGTAAAAGCCAAACGACCACCTGTGAACATTAAGTTAAATTTCTGTTTTTCTTGCTTTTATCTTTGCGGTCACAATCAATAAATACAAATTAAATACAATACCGGTATGTTCTTTCGTAATTATTGATGTAGCCTTATGTTTTCTTTTCCCTGTAGATAGAGAGTACCAATATGAAAAAAATTATCTCTGCAGCTGTTCTAGCGCTTGTTGTTAGTGGCTGTGCTCAGCAAACTTTTGTTATGTCAGATGCAAACAATCAAATTAAAGAAGAGACGTCTCAGAACTTCTTTGTTTATGGTATTGGCCAAGAGAAAGAGATCAACGCAGCGAGTGTTTGTGGCGGCGCTGACAAAGTGGCAAAAGTCGAAACTCAAGACACCTTTGTCAATGGTCTACTGCGAGTAGTAACGTTTGGCATTTACACACCACGTGATGCACGAGTATTTTGTAAGTCATAATTTTTATATTGCATTCCTATGAAAAAAGCCTCCGTGATGGAGGCTTTTTTGTTGGTGTGACCAAAATTTCTAGGGAAGTAAATGGTAATTCGATGTGTGTCCTAAATTATCTCTATCTATCATTTAATGACCCTTATGACAAATCTATCTTTTGGACGGGTAAAGCATTATTTGACAGCTTTAGAAGGCTCCATCTGATAATTATGGGGTAAAGATAGGATTACTTTGAACAGCAGGCTAGTTCTCACAAATGCATTGATTGTGTTGATACTTTTTTTAGGATATGTCACTTTGTTCATATAGATGTCAGGAGTATATATGAGCAGAATATTGAACAGCTTACGAGATGAGTTTATTCAATCTCAGGGCCTAGTTACAAAGGGAAAGGATGTTGATTTTGAGAAGTTTTGTAACTTCCATATAATTCAAAGTGAATATAGTAAGACGTTAAACCCTGAACTTGTAACAGTTGGTGCAGGCAATGACACAGGTATCGATGGTATCGCAATAATCACTAATGGTCATTTAGTAGAGGATGTATCCGAAGTCGATGACTTGTTAGAAGCGAACGGCTCGTTAGACGTGCAATTTATATTTGTCCAATCAAAAACTTCTCCTAGCTTTGATTCTGGAGAAATGTCAAAGTTTTATATGGGTGTAACTGATTTTTTTAAAGAAGAGCATTCATTACCATCTAACGAGGATATTAAGCGTAACTTGGAAATATCAGATTACATATATACCAAAGCTTCACATTTCAGTAGCAACCCTAAAGTCAAACTGTATTATGTTACTTCTGGAGTATTCAATGGAGACGAACACCTCACGGCGGTAAGAGATACCTTCAAACAGCAGTTAATTGATATGTCGATGTTTAGCTCTGTTGAAAGTGAGCTTCTTGGAGAAGCAGAAATTACTGCAATGTATCGAAAGGCTAATAAGCCCGATGAAGCAACTTTTGAGTTTGAGCGAAAAGCGAACTTACCAAAAATAGAGGGTGTGAAAGAAGCATACTTTGGTGTTCTACCGATGAGCGAGTTTAAGTCGATACTCATTGACGAAAATGGTGATGTAAAGAATGTTTTTGATGATAATGTCCGTGATTTTCAAGGTGTAGGTAATGCAGTAAACAAAGATATTCTAAATACACTTAGTGAGGATAAATCAACGGAGTTTAGTATATTAAATAATGGTGTCACCATAGTAGCAAATGATGCCAAAGTAACTTCGTCTACATTTACAATAATGGATTATCAAATCGTTAATGGTTGTCAAACAAGTAATGTTCTTTATCAGCATCAATTATCAAATGATATAGAGGGCATTTACATCCCTATCCGACTTATCGTTACTGCTGACGATGAACTAAAATCGAGAGTTACAGTCTCAACTAATAATCAGACAACTGTTAAGACAGAACAGCTGGCAGCAATGTCGGAGTTCCAAAAGAACCTAGAGCTGTACTATTCTGCTACATCTGGTGAAGGCCAGCTATACTATGAACGACGTTCAAAGCAGTATGCTAAAGATAAAAATGTTGTAAAGAAACGGGTCATACCTATTAGTGCTCAAATTAAAACATTTTCATCGATGTTTCATCAGAATCCCCATGTTGTAACTACTTACTACGGTAATTTAGTTAAGGGAATTGGAAAGAAGGGTAGTACCGAGATATTTAAAGATGGGCATTCTTACTCTATCTATTATCTATCTGGCCTTGTCTATTACACATTAGAGGAACTGTTTAGGAAGAATGTTATTGATAAGAAATATAGGAAAGTAAAATTCTATATAACAATGTTAATACCGATGCTAGTAGAAAACGGAAAAATCCCGCCTTTAAATAGTAATAGAAAATGTGAAGAATATATGAAGAGGTTTTCGGAAATACTTCTTGACTTGAGTAGGAGTGAAGAGTTGTTTTTGAAGGCTGTCGAAATTATTGATGGCTCAGGAGCACCTATCGAAGATAAACAAGCATTGAAATCCCAAAAAATGACTTCGCAAATATTAGAACATTTTAAAACTCTATCTCCAGAGGAGATTCAGTTGAAACGAATGGAGCAGATGGATATCTTCGAATCGTTGAGTGAAGCTTGATGAATATCTACTAGCGACAATATTAGTGATAACCTGTATTATTAATTATCTAAGGAACTCAAGTGTTTGATTTCCGAGTGGCTGAAGGAGCACGCCTGGAAAGTGTGTATACGGCAACGTATCGAGAGTTCGAATCTCTCACTCACCGCCATATTCTAAAAAAAGACGTCTTAGGACGTCTTTTTTGCTTTCATCTCCTGACAAGCTTGGGTTTCAAGCGAAATAGCTATCTGTAAGCATTGAGTGAACGGTAGATTTACAGACGTTATCTTTGCGGCGACAATCGAAAAATTAACAATAAGCCTACCGCCTTTGTGTTCTTTCGTGAGTATTGATCTAGTTTTATGGTTTCTTTCCTTAAAAATAGAGCGGACTAATATGAAAAAAACCATCTTTGCAGCCGTCCTAGCGCTTGTTGTTAGTGGCTGTGCTCAGCAAACTTTTGTTATGTCAGATTCAAGCAGCCAAGCTAAAGAAGACACATCTCAGCATTTCTTTGTTTACGGCATCGGTCAAGAGCAAAAGATCAACGCAGCCAGTGTGTGTGGCGGCGCTGACAAAGTGGCAAAAGTCGAAACTCAAGACACCTTCGTCAATGGTCTACTGCGAGTAGTGACGTTTGGGATCTACACACCACGTGATGCGCGAGTATTTTGTAAGTAATCACTTTTGAATGTATGTTCATAAAAAGCCTCCGTAATGGAGGCTTTTGTGTTGTTAAAACAAGTAATTTGATGTGTGTCCTGAATTATCTAACATTTACAAATACGTATTTATCTCATCTCTTAGCTGCATCGCCACTTCTCTACTCTTGATTGCAAAATCATGGTTATTCGAAGCGTAAAGAATAGACCGAGAGCTACTAATGATGAGGCCCTTACCTTTACTGTCTTTACCAGCGAGGATCATGTCTTTCACATTTCCTCCTTGCGAGCCAACGCCGGGTACGAGAAAAACTGTGTCAGGCAGTATTTGTCTTATGGCTTTCATTTGCTCAGGCCACGTAGCTCCCACCACCGCTAAGCAATTTTTGTTTTCATTCCAATCGTCACCAATCTTTCGCGCCACTTTTAAATATAAAGCCTCACCGTCCACTTCTAAATCTTGCAAATCCTCGGCGCCTCCATTAGAGGTTCGACACAGCAGTATCGTACCTTTGTCTTTATAACTGGTGAAAGGAGCAACTGAATCGGAACCTAGATATGGATTTACGGTGACGGCATCTACTCGATACCTAACAAATGCTTCATGGGCATATTTCTCTGCCGTACTGCCAATATCTCCTCGTTTGGCGTCAAGGATGATTGGAATATGAGGATATTCTTTCTGTATATATTCAATGGTCTTTTCGAGTTCCTTTTCAGCGCCTATTGATGCGAAGTGAGCGATTTGCGGTTTATAAGCACAAACTAAGTCATGCGTTGCATCTATAACCTGCTTGTTGAAATCAAAAATTTGCCCCACGTTCTCTCTTAGGTGACTAGGAAATTTTTCTTGTATGGGGTCTAACCCAATACACAAGAGTGACTGATTTTTTGACCAAGCATTTTCAAGTTTATTTAAGAATGTCATATAACCTCAAGTTGTTGATATATTCGCAAAGCCGAAATGTTAAAGCTCAGTTTAATCGGAAAAAGTATGAATAGTGGGAAAGAGCGTTCCTCATATAAATGGTGACAGTATATTTTTTTAGTGAAGTAAATACAGTGCTGGAAGTGTCTCAACTGATTGATTTAAAAGTAATATTGTTATTTTTCAACAGCGCTGCTTTATCAGAAATACTATCATTACCGCCCGAAATCTAATAGCCACATAAGTCGAAAAAATATGTTGAATATCATAATTTTTAGTTCTTTTGATATTTGTTGTACCGAACAATTTCTTATATTGACCTTTTTATAAATTAATTTGGTTCTAATTCACAAGCTTACGAACTCCAATTTTATAGAGCAATGTTTAGAATGAGGAACTTATATTTGGTGTCTGTCCTGAATTGTTCATTAGGACAGCAAAAAGCGCAGCTCACTCGTTGCTCTGCTTTTTGCTGCCCGTGATTGTCGGCGCTACGCTGTAGGAATTTGTATCCGATATATCATCGGATACACTCCACGACTTAAAATAGTTATGCCCAAAGCCCATATAAATCTGCCTCACTAGAAGAAAATAAAACCCTCAGTTTTATTCCTTCATTTCTTATCTTTATTTGTCTTATATTTTTCAGTCATTTACTTCATAAGCTTATGAAAAAATATCGCCAAAAAAACACTATATAATTGCGACTCAATCGGATTAGCCTGTGCTTTGTAGTGGTATTTAATCTCTGAGTTTGACTCCTTTTTTGTTATTACCTTTTAATACCCACGCACATTTCACTGGTTAGTAAACGCTCAATTTGTATAGGAGATTTTATGAGTGAAGCGGTCAATAAGCCACGTGGTGAGCATTGTTTATTTTTAGAGAAATTTGCCGATGGGTCAGTGTACTACTCGGCGAAAAAGAGATGGTCGGGCAGCAGCGCAGAGAATTTGCGCTGGGCCAAAAGCGAAAGCCCACTTCGGCCTTTGGTGGCGAAGTATTTAAAGTATGAGGGCGAGGCGACTCGCACCAAACTGGCTGAGGAGCTTTCTCGCCGTGAGGCATCGCTGTTAAAATCTGAGTTAATTAAGCGCAGTGAAGCCATGGGGCAGTCCGTGCTAAATACCAAAGGCAAGATCAACGCCACATTAACGTGTATGAGAAGCATCAAGCGCCACTGTGATTGTGATTTTGAACGCGCCAATACACTGATTAAAATGTTTAACAAGATGGGATAGAAGGGCGCCTCTATCTTATCTTTGGATACCCAAGTCACCTTAAGCGGCTCGGTTCAGCTTAAGGTCACTTGGGTGTAACATCATGAAATAAATATTGTTATAGAGAGACCTAGGCTGGATATCCAGCATCAGGGCTGATAACTTATAGCGCTCAGTTGCTTATAAAACGATAACAATATGACCCTCAATCACTACCTGTCGCGTTTTCAAAACCTAAGTATGAATCAAACGAATGGCAGCAAAAGCCCACATAAAGTGTGCCTGCTGCTTGCGGTGATGGACCTGATTCAAGATAAGGTCATTTGCTCTCCTGAGATTAAGCTTAATGATGCGCTCAAAGCGCGTTTTACCCACCATTTTAATCAGCGCGCTCAAGGTCGAGACAGAGATACTCCCGAGAATCCCTTCTTTCATCTGCGTAGCGAAGGCTTTTGGCATCTTGATTATCGAGAGGGTTACGATAAAGATACAACCAAGCGTTATTCTGCCAAAGCAATTGAGAGAGCTCACTTGGATAGTGCACTGTTTGAGCATATGCAAAGTAAGCTGGTGGTGGATGAGCTCAAAGAGGCGCTAGAGGGCAACTTCGCTGAGTGTATCGACAATCAAGTGGCAATGACAAAGTTGGACTACCAAAAGCCTGGTGGCGTAGCCCATGACGTGATTTTTAATGATATCCAAGCCGTGATGGATGACCCATCGCTCACGTCGACGGAGAAGAGCATCTTGGTAAAAAGCCGTTTGGGACAAGATCAGTTTCGCTCGAAATTAATCAAGTTATGGCAAGGCTGCTCGGTAACAGGCTATCCAGCTCAATCAATGCTGATTGCATCGCACATCAAGCCTTGGCGCGCCTCAAATAACCAAGAGCGTCTCGATAAGTTTAATGGGCTATTATTGCTGCCTTCTTTGGATAAAGCCTTTGATCAAGGATTTATCTCATTTAACACCAGTGGACAGGTGCTGATCTCATCGTCACTCGAACACCCAAATGTCATTGGTATTGAAGAATCGATGAAAATTCGACTTGCCCAATCTCACCACAACTACCTAGCCTATCACCGCAGTGAAGTGTTTAAAGGCTAAAAATACCTCAATATACGCTGAGTTGAATACAAGGTTTTCTTGGCGTAATCACAGCTCACAATTATGAATAAAAGCCCAGAATTCATCTGGTGAATCTCTCTTGTCCTTCGCTAGTTTTTTATCCGAACTTTCGTCTCATTTTGGTTGTCTTTATGTAACGAATTTATTTTTGTGTATTTTAGTAATAGCGTGAACGGTGTTTTATTTATAGCAAAAATGCAACATTAAATATAAATTTAATCTTATAAAGCATTGAATTAATGTAACTTTTCATTTACGGTTATTTCTCATTTTTAATACGATTGGCTTGTTGACCAAGCTAATTTTTGTAGTAATCTCAAGAATAATTATCATTAGTATTATCAATTGAGTCTATTTATGTGGTCTAAAAACTGATTACCGCAGCCGCTATTGCGTCTACTGCGGTGCTTCCTGTGCCAAAAGACTCATTGTTTTAGTACTCAGAAAAAGAAAGGTGAGGTGCGGCTTTGGCAGAGCACAAGGCTAATCCTTAAATTACGTGACGGCGTCACTTGTATTGCTTGAGTGGATAAGAATGTAACCTGATTAAGGCTGCAAGTTACTTACAAATACCATTGGAAACTGAGTTCGAAAAACAATGAAGCTGACCCATAAAGAATATTTGAAAATCGCCATTCCTTTTGTTGTCTCGACGGTGACTCAACCTCTGTTGGGAGCCGTTGATACCGCGGTCATCGGTCGCTTATGTGTAACAGAGCTGCTCGGGGGCATTGCCATTGGTACTTTGGTGATGAACACCATATATTGGCTGTTTGGTTTCTTTCGCGTCAGTACGACTGGGCAAAGTGCTATGGCGCTGGGCAGTAATAACTCAGCTGATCAAATCAACAGCTTGCTTCGCCCAGCGGTCCTAGCTGCCTTTGTTGGGTGTGTATTTATCTTGTTGCAAGGCACGATTTGGCAAGTTGCAGAATGGGGCATTGCACCGGATCCTGCGGTCAGCCAACACGCTAAAGCTTATTTCGATATTATGATTTTTGGTGCGCCTTTTGTCTTGGTTAACTATACCTTGATAGGGTGGCTAATGGGACAGGAAAAAGCGCGCGAGACTTTGATTATTCAGGTGATGGGTAATGTGCTTAATATGGCCTTGGATATTCTCTTTGTGCTTTATTTTGATATGGGAATTGCTGGCGTAGCTGTCGCGACCTTGATTGCTCAAGTCGCTACGTTACTACTCGGTATCACTTTGGTGCTAAAGACAGGCCAATTTTCTTTAGTGGATCATTTGAAATCTCTGACGCTGTCGCGGGGAGAGCTCAAGGTGATTTTGTCCTCGAATATTGATTTATTGCTGCGTACGGTGTGCTTGTTGGTCTTCTTTAACATCGTGGCTAGGGTTGGTTCTCAATTAGGGACGGACGTGTTGGCGACCAATGCGATTTTTCTTCAAGTCGTCTACGTGATGAGTTATCTGTTTGATGGCATCGCCAATGCATCAAGTGTCTTCGCTGGTAAAGCGGTAGGGCAAAAAAATCCTAAGCTGCTGGACAGTGTTATTTGTATCACAGCTCAATATACCATGGTGCTCATCGTGGCCTTGACTCTGTTGACCTTTATCTTTGAACGGCACATAGTTTCTGTGTTTACTTCGATACCCGAGTTGATAGAACTTTGTCTAAGTCTCAGCACTTGGCTGTTGATATTTCCACTGTTTGCCGGGTTTGGCCTTACCTTTTATGGAATATTTACCGGCACTGGCACAACCAGACCTGTGCGCAATGCAAGCTTTATGACGCTGGTGGTTTTCTTATTGGTTCAACTCGTTTCTGTACCTAATTTAGGAAATGATGGTCTTTGGTTGTCTTTTACCTTGTTCTACGTTGGTCGATTTGCGTTTATGTATCCTTATATCGGCCAAGTTCGACAAAAATGTCTATAAAACAATAGCTTTAGTATTTTTTGATTAGAGCAAGGAATGAACTGGAGAGATAGAATAGTGCCACGTTAGGCTCCTAGCAGTGCTAGGGGTCTATATGAAGTTGTGTTACAGATTAATTTATTGATCAAGTTGCATATGGAAAAGTCGCTACCTATAGTTATTGAACAATTAATAAAATAAGGCTTACCCTATGTTCAAAACAACGTTAGTTTCTTGTGCACTCCTTTTGACATCGACTTGTTATGCTTCTTCTGAATTGCTCTCTGCGAGCATGTTGCAAGATGTGGCAAGTCAATCATCTCCTGAAATCCAAGCCAGTCTAGAGGCGAACCCCAATTTACTGACTGGCCTTGCTGCTCGCGTGAATTTGGCCTACAAAACTGCTCACAGAGGAAATCAAAGCTCGATCAATGCTGCCAGCTCAATGGTGACGAGTTACATCAGTAGCCAAAAATACGCATATCGCATGCCGAGTAGCTTGTCGGGCATGAATGATTGCTCTGTTGAACTTGCTTTGTCACAAATGGCGGCACAAGATGCGCTAAATACCATCACTAACTATAATTTAAGCCGTTATGCGCCAGAAGATAACCTTCCTCCAGGCTCAAGATATAATGCAATGGATATCATCGCAGGGGTTCTGCAAGGTGCGATGATAGCGGGGGTTGGAGGGATCACCGCCGATCAAGTGGCTATCGGGACTTACAAGGTCTGTAATGACAGCAGTCAAAAAGCGTTGTCATATATGACCACTATAACCAACCTCACCAATACGCTGTTCAATGCTATTGTTCAGGAATAACCTGCTTTTATTTTAGGCGAAGACAAGGGTTTGTCGTCGCCTAAACCATCTCTTGCTACGTTTTTCGGCCATCAAAAATATTTCTTGGTAACAAATCACTTAATAGCTAATTCATTGTTGAGGTGAATGATTTTATAAAATACGTTTAATAAAATTGATGGAATAATAGGCAGAGAGAATACGTGAAACAGTTGTTGGTGATTTTTTGTTCAGTATTGAGTTTTGGTTGTAATTCAGATGATGATAATTCTCAATCTAATCATTCAAGTGCTCAAGGAGGGCTTGATCCTAATGTCGCTCCAATTACAGCGGGATCTTGGTATCGACCTGAGGTCTCAGTGACTTGGCAATGGCAGCTTGAAGGAAGTTTGAATACCTCTTATCCCGTCACTCTCTATGATGTCGACCTTTTTGATACTGCGACCACGACAATAAAAAGCCTGCAAGGCTCTGGAAAGAAAGTGGTGTGTTATTTTTCAGCAGGCTCCTTCGAGGACTTTCGAGATGATAAAGACTTATTCATCCCAAGCGATCTCGGTAACACACTCGACGGTTGGGAAGATGAGCGCTGGCTCGATATACGCTCGGCCAATGTCCATGACATCATGAAAAAGCGTTTGGATGTTGCTAAGCAAAAAGGCTGTGATGGTGTTGAGCCAGATAATATGGATGGGTATACCAACAAATCAGGCTTTACTCTGACTGCTCAAGATCAACTGGCGTACAATCGGTTTATTGCCAACGAGGCACACAAAAGAAATCTTGCTGTGGGATTGAAAAATGACCTTGATCAAGTGACAGAGTTGGTAGAGTACTTTGACTTTGCGGTCAACGAGCAGTGCTTTGAGTACAATGAATGCGATACGTTGCTACCTTTCATCAATCAGGGAAAACCTGTTTTAACTGCAGAGTACTTAGATAAGTATGTTAGCAATGCAAGTGAGCGAGCGGCAATCTGTCAAGAGTCGAGGAATAAGCAATTTAGTACCCTTATTCTACCTCTTGATTTGGACGATAGTTTTAGATTCAGCTGTTTGTAAATCGCGTAATCATCATTAAAAGAACTAAACGATGTTTAAGTTATCAAGAGAGATTTGAACATCGTTTTTTACTGTCTGTTTTTTGCGCTTATATTCATTTTTTATATCTTTATTGATTGTAATATCTACACAATTAATTGTCATAACTTTTATTAACCTGTAATAAGTTGTATTTTTTTAAAAAATATAACTTTATATATCAATATTTTAGATTATTCTTTGTTGTTTTCGTAAGCTTACGAACTTTTTATAGAGTAAAAGATCTATATACTTATTCACTCTTAGGGGCATTTTATATTTATCTTATTTATATTCTCAGGCGACCTAATGATTGGTGTTTTTGCCATAAATATTGGCCTTGAGGTACAAAAATATTTAGATAAATAGAGGTTCGTATAACCGTAAATTGAGTCTAATTTTCTGTAAGAATGAGTGTAATAGGGCTCACTAGCTTGGTTATCTGCTGTATTTTTGCAGCAATAGATACAATTATGCAATAAGTTTTATATTGGGTGTGTGATATCGTCATTGCACTTAACAATTTAATTAATCTTATGAAAAACATCCTTTTATCAACTCCAGGGGCGAGGCCACAATTACTGACAGAGACGTTGTTTGCCATCCATCAGTCTGGTCAGGCGTTCCCTGATGAAGTATACGTAATGATCACTCAGAAAAGTTATGAGCCACTTGTCGATGGCCTGTTTAGGAAAGGACACCTTCAAGCACTTAAGGAAGAATATCAGTTACCAGATTTTGAGTTTGATGAGAGTCATATTCTACTGATCAAAGACGAGCAGGGCAATTTTATTGAGGATGCGAAATCAGCCGCTGATCAAACCGCGATGGCGACATTCATCACACGCAAAGTCTATGAATTAACACAAGATGAAGGCATCGCAATCCATGCTTCTCTTTCTGGAGGACGAAAGACACTTGGCTTTTATTTTGGCTGTGCAATGTCTATGTTCGGTCGTGAGCAAGATATGCTAAGTCATGTTTTTGTGGATGATCAGTATGAATTTGTAAAAGATTTTTGGTACCCAACTAAGCACCCCAAATGGGTAGCAGACAAGTTTGGTCATGGCTTTGTCGATGTAAGTCGAGCCAGTATTACCCTTGCGGAGATCCCTTTTATTCGATTGCGTGGTTCGATTGACAGCACCTTGTTGGTCAATATGGCAAGTGTTTCATTAAGCAAAACGATGGGGCTGTTGAAGCAAAAAGGCTCGCATGCTGTAATCACAATCAATAAAGCGGCTAGGTTTATCTCGGCACTTGGGGTTGAGGTTAAGCTGACTGCTAAGGAATTGGCGTTTTATTTATGGCTATTAAATAAAGGTCATGATGGTGTGGTGGTGAATCGAAATTTTGAGCGCAGCAAAGTACATAGCATTGCTTTTTTAAAGATGTATTGTGAAGTAGGGACTGACCCACGTATTTTTTCAACATTCAACACCACACCCGAAGATTTTAGCCAAGAGGACTATAAGTCTCTTGTCGGAATGGGGCGTGAATTTGTTCAGCCAGTGTGTTCAGCAATCAACACCAAATTGAAGAAAACCATGCCTCCTCAAATTTTTGAACGGCTGCAAATTTACTCAAAATCTGAAGCTGGTGAGCAGCGTTATCAATTAAAACTTTCGTACTGTAACGGTGAAGTTGAGCTGGATTGATACTTTTTTCTTCTTTCATTTTTTTATCACGCTCATTTTTTTCGTAACTACATGATTTTTAATGATTTGATTTTTACCATGTTGATTTTTTGTTAGTAACAATTATATGAATTGTTAACAAATGATAATTATGTACAATGTTTGTTATTTTGTATAGATAACTTAATTAGAGAACATTATGGTAAAAAACACTCTTTGTGTCCTAACTGTCGCTATGGCGTCTAATTCTGTCTTAGCTGCCGATAGCCATTGGTATTTTGGAGTCGATGCTTTGAATACCAAAGCAAATCAGAAGAACACTTTCGAATCCAAATCTCAGGTCTTGGTGCCAGCTGGCACAGTAGCGAATGTCCCATTTCCACATTTCCAGTAACTGTGGTTACAACGGAGACGGATAAGATTTCTGATCTGTCCTCGGAGACTGGTTTTGGTATTCATGTTGGAACACAATTCTTGTTGGCAAGTCAGTTTGCGTTGGCGGTTGAGGCCGAGTATCTGTCGTTTGGATCATTTTCCGGTAACCATGTATATACGGTTACCAATGCTGGAGTAGTTTCAGGTGTTAATGTATATCAGGAAACTGACACTGTAAGTTACTCACAGGAAGTGGACGTCACAGCTACTAATCTCAACATCAAGCCCAAGTATTACTTTGGAGGAAACAATTTTTATCTTGGTGCTATTGCTGGCGTTGGTGTCTACAAGGTTGACTTTAAATTGGATGATGGCTCAGATTGGGGCTTTAACTATGGTGTCGAAGCGGGCTATGAGATCACGCCAGAGCTGACCTTCTCTGCGGGCTACCGAATGTTCACAACATCAATTGATGTTAAAGATACCGATCAGGACTTTGAATTAGAACTTGATAGCTTCTATGCAGGCCTTGATTACAAATTCTGAGCACACAAGCAGTACAAAAGAGGAGCCAAATGGCTCCTTTTTTATTGAGCAATATATAACGCGTATTCTGTCGACCGTTTATCCTAATTGATTAATTTTACATCATTGTTCATTGCCTATCGATATTTTTTATTGATATTATTGATGAAGCTTGTAATATGCGCGGCTTTATAATTATTATTATCCAGTGGTATATTACAATGAAAAAAGCTTTTTCTCTTTTGGCACTTAGTGCTGTTGCCTCTTCTGCATTTGCTCAAGATGATAACTGGTATGTTGGTTTAAATGTCTTAAACACAAATGCAGAGCATAAAAGTACTGTCTCAGGTATAGTAAGCGACTCATACGGCGTCACCGTTCCTGCTAGGGTTAATTTCTCCGATATGTCGAAAGAGACAGGTTTCGGTTTGAATTTAGGTAAACAGATCCTACTCAACAATCAATTTGCTGTTGGTGTTGAAGCTGAATATCTTTCGTTTGGCTCTTTTTCTACCACTTTGAAGATGAGCAACCCTTCTACAGGGATGGTTTATGATATAGTGGATGATAAGTCGGAAATGAAAGTGACCGCCTTTAATTTAAACATCAAGCCTAAGTATTATTTCTCAGACACAGATTTTTATCTTGGTGGTACTGCTGGTGTTGGTAAATACAAAGCTGATTTTAAGAGTCTAGGTGATGGCTCAAATTGGGGTTTTAACTATGGCATTGAAGTGGGTTATGACATTACCTCAGAACTTAGCGTTTCGGCGGGTTACCGTTTATTTATGACAGATATTGGCTATAAAGGTGGTGACATCGAACTAGAACTTGATAGCTTCTATGCTGGACTTGCATACAAATTCTAAGCGCACAAGCAGTACAACAGAGGAGCCATATGGCTCCTTTTTAATTGTTTTGCCAAATTGCGACTTAATGGGCACGAGTCCCAGCTAACTATCTGATATACTCACGGCTTAATCAAAATAGTGTGAGGTGAATGGATGTCAAAAACCACCAAAATCTTAAATGAAGATAAGTTGGTCAAAAAAGCGATCGAAATTGGTTTTAAAATGGCAAAAATGCAAGGACTTGAATTACCCGCCTCGTCTCAGCCTATTAAAACGAAAGCCGTTTATTTGTTTCTTGTTGAAGTTAAGCAAATTACGCCTCTTCCGGACGATAAACTTGATGGGCCAAACATCAAAAAACGCTTGGCATTGTGGATTCGGAGCGTGCTGCCCGATGGTGACGATCTAAAATAACGGTCAGTTTTGCTGTCAGTCAAGAGAGTGATCTTTGTCGTAAAAGTGAAAAGAGATTTGTGACACCGTGACTAACTTTTGGCATCAAATTCGCAATTGTCACTTTTCCATTTATGGTTATTTTTATGACTGCTTTTAAGAGGCTTGGAGTGAAAATAGCGAAAGTTCGTCTTGCCGTGTCACTTTGACAACCTTGGGTTGTTGAGGCATTTGTGACAATAAATCGGGTCTAATTGGATAAAAAGTGTGACTTGTGTCACATTTATTGTTTTTCGTATGATGTCTTATTTTTTTATGAAACCAAGATATATAAGACCTCTTGTAATTATATATGGTTGGTACTATGTGTTTCACCTCTTCCTTTTATGAGAAGAATGCGATTGAGCTAGCAAATCAATACGATTCGATTGAATTCGAATCGGTACACTATGCATGGAAAAAAGACTGGCCTAAAAAAGGAAAGAACGTACTTGATGTGGGTGCAGGATCAGGTCGTGATGCTAAGTGGTTTGCGAAGCATGGTTGCAACGTTTTGGCAGTTGAGCCTGCAGAAACAATGCGAAAGCTCGGAGAGGAAAATACGCCGGAAGAAGTCACGTGGTTAGAAGATGAATTACCGACTCTGTATAAAGTGCGTAAGCTCTCTTGTCGTTACGATTTGATTTTGGTTTCTGCAGTATGGATGCATTTGCCAGTCATGCGCCGTTACAAAGCCTTATCGGTATTGGCCAAGTTGCTAACCAAAAAGGGCAAGATAGTGATCACCTTGCGTCAAGGCTCTTTTGATGACGGGCGAAAAAGTTTCGGTGTCTCTTTAATAGAGATCGAAAGGCTCACTAAACAAATTGGTCTTAACATTGCTTACATCGCTGATTCAGGCGATGCTCAGGGCAGGACAGATGTAACTTGGCAAACGGTCGTCCTTGATCAGAACAGCAAGCCTACTAACAAGCATCATCAAGCCTGAATCAAGTTTTAATCCTATCTGTTACTCTCCGAGTAGCGTTGCCATTCTTCTTTTAAATTCCTAGTCTCAATAAAATCATTATATTTCACTATTCTCTTACGAAATTGCAATGCGACAATACCGAGCGTAGACGTTGATATATGATTGTGACCTGCTTCTAGTTGTCCGGTTGCGAGCCAATATAATTGGATGATTAATGTTCCCCAAAGGATCGCCGAAAGCACTACCCAAAAGTCTTTGATCTATTCATCTGTGTTACGATGTGTTTACTCAAGAAAAACAAAGTATCACGGTATAAGTTTTTATTGTCAGGGTTTGTCAAATATGCACTTATATTTTACTTGGGTATTGAGATCACTTGGGTTGATAGAGACTCGCTAGTGGTTTACGTCTAAATATACTCATGTCGATTTCCTCCTGAGGATAGCACTGGCTCAGATAAGTCAGTATTGGCTCCCAAGCATCCGATAAATCCCATAAGCCTTGTGTGTTAATCATCCATTGTATTGTTTCCCTCCACTCAGCTTTAGTGCCATGGTTCTGGGTGATTAGCTTTGTTGAGTGACATGCACTGCAATTTCCTAGTACCAATTGCCAACCAGGTGCTTTGACCAGTCCCGTTGTCTTGTCAGTGGCATATTGTGTACGGCTACAATCGAGTGTATTTGCTTTTACGGGTTCGCTTAAATGTAGTGATAAACAAAGGAAAACGGTCGTTCTGATGAATTTTCTCAAAGGCGTAATCTTCATCATACCACCCTGACTGCGATACGATGGCAGCCATTAAAAAGATAGCCTTTTGGATTCCATTGAGGTTGAACGACCGGCTGGCTATCTCCTAAGCTGTCTGTCGCTTTTACCCAAATTTCATAGTAACCCTTGGTGAGTAATGAGAGCGATAGGTACCATTGTTGCCAAGCTCCTTTATTTACTGGTGCTTTGAGCTTTGCTAGATGCCATGTTGTTCCGTAATCGTAACTCAGTTCAACTTTTTCTACGCGTCTCAATCCAGCCCAGGCGTGACCACTGACGATTAGCTCTTTTCCTAAGGTTAATTCCGTTCCACTTGGTGGTGATGTGATCAGAGACTTTACGATCATTTCTTCAATAATGCGGAAGTCTTTGTTCGCGACCTGTTCCCCGGGCGCGATAGGGTAATTTGGCACTTGATAAGCCGGTGCTGCCATTTTATGTCCATCGTGGATTTTATTTCTGACACTGATACCGCTGGCACACTTTTGTGAAACCGAGCCTGGCCGCCCGCCAAAGACAATTCTTAGTGGGTATCCATGCATATAAGGGATGGGGTGGTCGTTCATAGACCAAGCTATGAGTGCATTTTCGGTCAGTGCTGCTTGGATTGGCACACCTCTTGAAATTGCTTCACCTCTTCCACTTAGATGAAGATCAGGACTATGGTGGCCTGTATAGACAGCATCCTCTCTGATACCGCAATATTTAAGTACATCACTCAGTAATACACCAGTCCAGTTAGCGCAATATACCCCGGCATCATTCCACTGATTGCCTTTTGTACTAGGGTAGAAGTTTTTACGGCTATTTCCGCCACATTCAATAACCAAGGCTTGCGTATGTTGAGTGAACTTAGTTTTGAGATCGTCTATGGTGAAGATCGTTGGACGAATAACAGATTCTCCTTTTACCTCAAACGTCCAAGATGCTGGGTCGATAGTGTCGAAGTGAGGCAGTAGGCCATTCCACCGAATGAAAGATTGGTGAGCGGGAGTCACAGCAGATGAAAGCATCGCCTCACTGGGATGAGCACACAGTGGTTTTGTGTTGAGTATAGTGAAGTCTTTTGGCAAATCATCTGCGTTCATCCAACGTAATGAATCAATATTTAACGGCTCGATGAACTTTGGACGCTGTTGAGCGAATACCCACGGTACGGGTAAAGTGGATATTGCCCCAACAGACATTACAGTCTTTATAAAATTTCTTCTATCCATATTTATTTGCTCACATCCATATATAATTTTTAAATATTGTTATTAAATTCTTTCCTTAACGCGTTATTCATTAATGATTATTTTATTTTTAATTTTTATAGAGTGGTGTTTTTTAAAATTAAATCTGCGCGCATTAGAACGAATATTCTAATAGAATGATATTCAGAAATACTTAACTTAAGTTCACACTTATTTAACATTGAGATCAGACCAGAGTGGTAAGTCATAGTATATATACGATCAAATAGAAAATGATGAATTAATTATTATTATTACTTAATTTCTATATTTTATAAATTAAAAGATGCTGATATATTAACTGATATACTCAAGTAACGTTAAGATGCTAGGTTCAGTGAGAAAGACTTGCTATATAGGTAAGGTAACGATCTGAAAATCTAGTCATCTAAATTGAAAATCGGTAACGACGCATGTAAAGCAAGACAATCCGCCCTTTGGTAGCCTGCCACAGTGCCGATTGCATCGTCAAACAACTTGGTAAGAGTCGACTATTACGCTGCGTTATTTTCCTTGAACTCAACACTGTGGCATCGCTCTGAATCCTGCATTTTGAAGTCACTTGGGTATATGATCAATCATAAAAACTCGAATATATTCGTGCTTGTATAATTATGATAAAAAAAGAGTTTTTAATTCAATAATTCTATTTTTCAGGAAGAGCTATGAAGTTTGGTACTTTAACGGTGCTTTTTTGCGCTGCTATGCCTATTTTTAATTTATACGCCGATGATACAAAACCATCTATCAATATGGTTGTTGTAAATAAAACCAATAAAGTATTAGATTTATCTACTGTAAGTAATGAGTCTGATATTGTTCATCATTCATTAAATGCTAAAGAAATATTGTCGGTTGATGATACTATTAGTTTTATATTTCCTAAATTATGCACTCAAAGTAAATTATATCCTAATTCTGTTTCAGCGGATGGTTCACGCCACAATTGGGTAATGAAATCTTCATCAACATTAGATTTTAACCTTAATGCTTCTGGTCTCGGAAAAGCGATAACGTGGCCAAATTTCACAGCATTAGATCTTTATTCTTGCTCGACTCTGCCCGCAAGCGCTTATCAAGATTTTATGTCTCAGTTTGGCTCACGTAATTTTACCGTTGGAAGTAATAATATCGAGTACAACCTGGCCCAACATGATGGAGCAGGATCGATGCAGGGTACGCTGATTGATAATGGACATATATACACTTGGTGTTCCTATCACTCAAACCCTGCCCTCAACAAGTGTCACTCTGACCTTTCGCAACAAACAAAACGATTTTTAGACCAATATATAAGCACACACCATCAGCCTACTTATCTAATACAGGTTGCCGAACTGCCGAAAAATCAGACACCATACAGTGATATCTTCTTTTTTGGTGACAGTCTGACGGATACTCACAATGCGTTTAGCATCAGCGGTGGGGATCTGCCCAAAGGTGTGTTTTATAATGGTCGCTGGGCAGACGGTTTAATGTGGCCTGACTATGTGAGTATGTTGACGGGGATTCCGGGTCACAACTACGCGTTTGGTGGTATGAGAGTGACTCGTCGATTTGATGCGAATTTAAGCGCAGCGACGCATATCGAAAAACTGAATACGGATATCATATTCATGCCCTCTGGATTTCCGATGTCACCGAGCTTGGAGGATGAGCTGAATGTCGCAATGCCTCATTTAAAACGTAGGCTGCGTAGTACAAGTGTCGAACGTAAAGTGATGACGACTTTTCTAATGGGAGGCAATGACTTTATGGCTATGGCGGGTGGAGAGATAGAGCGAAATTACCCTATGGTCTCTGAATCCTTGGTAAACAATATTCGCCAAAATTTGATTGCAAAGCTTAACCGGGGTGAACAGGATCGAATCAGCATTGTCCTTTTTGAACTTCCTGATATCAGCATTGCGCCTCAACTATATCATTCAATGCGAGATGGGATCACGGCAACAACCTTAGATCAATTTCGGTTGCAAGTTGTACTATTTAATCGACGATTGGCTCGAGCATATGAGCAACTTAGAAGTGATTACCCACATATAGAATTTATGTATATACCTACTCATTCTTGGCTAGGCAATATTCAACGATTAAAAGCGAGCTATGGTTTTTTTGATGGCTTATACGAAGGCAACTACTATCAGGGGATTTCGGCTCAGATATGGGGGCAGCCCAAAACCATGCTCAATCAACCAAGCGAAAACAATTCTCTTCTTCGCAACATCAACGACAGTAGTAACTTTTTAGGGGTGTTTAACTTACGGGGTGATAATGAGACGGCTGGAACGGTAGGAGTCGGTTCGATAACCGCAGGGCCGATGGACAACTTTGCCCAAGACTCCCTCATTCCGTACCGCCCGAGTTTAGTCAATAAAGCGGTCGTAGGAGGAGCTGTTCACCCATCAACTAAGACACATTTTATCCTCGCATCTCATTTTATTTTTCAACTTCTTATCGGACCAAATAATTATGCATCATCGATGATGATGGCCGATATTTTTCATACAGAGGGCTTTAGGCCACAAACAACACCATGGGAACGTAGTGCGTTTTTTAGACTACTCGATTATGCAAATAATACACACAAAGCTCCGGACTTTGCAGGTTGCGCTGATGGTGAAACGTGTCACTTTCGAAATGGTAACGACAAGTATGTTCACTCTGATGGATTTACTCCAAAGACCTACAGAGTTGTAAATCATTCAGCAAACCCGAATTGTCCTGATGGGAATTGCTCCGTATTTACTGTGTTTAATGCTCGTGGTTACTCACGTAGTCGAGAAAAAGTCGAATACCTACGTTTATTTCCCACCGATGGTTCAGAATTGGTGATTCCGCTAGGTAGCTACTCTCGATTAAAATTTAACCTCAAGTCGCCTTATACAGACTTCTCTGTTAAGTCTGAAAAGATACAAACACATGGTGTTTGTAAAGTACTGGCTGTGAGTCACGGTGCTTGGGGAACGACAGATGGGCGTTGCTTTAATGAAGATTATTCGGTCTGTATCGCAGGAAAAGGATGCGATTAGAAAGGTAATTAGCGCGATTGAATCGAGATAGGACAGCAACGATTTTTGACTGAGGGAGCCTCAGTCAAAAATCTTGTTTTGTTAATGAATTAGCTAACCAAGATCTATTGTAGAGCACGATAGAAGGGGGCATCCATATTTAACTGGTTATGGCGGCTATCGTTATCTCTTCCTGAGTGATCAATCGTTGATTGGCCAAGGTAGAGGATATCGTTATCAATTAAACCAATGCTAAATATAGTCGGAGACTGATTCCATCTCACGGTGGCTGGATTGACATTCTGAGTCTCAATATCAACAAATTGAATTGGAAAGCCATCAATACTGTAGTCGGCTTCTTGGATCACAAAGCGACTATTAAGTTGAATAGACTGGTAATCACTCGCACAGTCTCTGTCGTTTGCATCGTAGACTTTTACATAGCTCGATACATTGAACTGTGGTGATATGGTCAACATGGTAGAGTTGAAGTTAACGATAGTCTGAAACTGAAGATCGTAGACTGGAAAACACCGAGCTTCCCAAACACCAACAATGTCTTGGTTGAAGGTTGTTGCTTGAATGTTCATAGATATGATTGACGTACTCACCACTAAAAGATGTGTTTTTTTTGTTATTAATTTCATAATTATATTTGTTATTTTATTGATAGATAAATTGTATATTTTACAAATTATTGGCCCTCAATTGTATACCGTTTTTTTGAATTAAAGTTCAAAAAAAAATATTTTTTCTTTATTAATTTATTGATGATTTAGTTGTTATAAATAGTGCTTACATTGTTAATAAAAAAATGCCGCGCTGAGGGGACAGTGCGGCAAAGGCAAGGTTAATTCGCTATGGTATTCCTCTACGAGGGTACCTCCTTAAAAAAGGGGCGCGAAAACAAGAAACTATGATGATAAAAAGTTACTGAATCTTGATTGTAGTTCAATTTTTTCACTTTGTTTGAACCAATGGATTTTTCATCATTTTCCATTCGGAAATTGAGCCATCATACAAAGGAGAATTAATTCCTATTAACTTAAGTGCGATTAAAAAAATAGTACCAGCGTATCCAGAACCACATGAGGAAATAATAATCTTATGCTCGATATCATCTATCGATTGTTTAATAATATTGTTTATTTCATCATGAGACTTAAATAAACCTGTTTCCTTATCAATTAGTGATAGAAATGGTATATTTATTGCCCCTGGAATGTGTCCCGACTCGGGGTCTGTAATTTTTCCATCAAACCCCGCTTTACCTCTTGCATCCACCAACAGTACATCCTCGGAGCGCTGACTCACCTCATTGGTAGTTACTCTATACTGTGGTTGCTCTGAAACTAAAAAGGTTCCTCTACCTAGAGTTTTTACCGATGTTGAGACAGGTAAATGCTTTGCTTTCCAGTACGAGAGGCCACCATTTAGTACTTTCACGTTCTGGAATCCCCAATAGCTCATTGCCCACCAAACTCGTCCTGCTAGCATATGATGATAATCGTCATACACTACAACCAGATCGTTTTGGTTAATTCCCAAAGCAGAAAAATCTGCTTGTGCTTTCTCTTTGCCAGCGACTGATGCTTGACTTATCGGGACGTCTGTCTCGACAAAGTACTGCAACCAATCCAAAAAGTGTGCTCCTTCAATATGCTCATCTAGGTACTCTGAATAAGCATCTTGGTTGTTTTGTCCCCAACGTCCACGAACATCAAACACTTTTACATGAGACTCATTAAGTATTTCTGCTAGCTCAGTGGCAGAGATAAGCGGAGTTTCTATATTCGTACTTAGCATGAAACCTCCTACTTACTTGGATACGGAACAGCGTCAATGGCTGTTTCGTAAGCGACAAACATAATACATGCTTCGTCACTCGCACAATATCCATCATGAGCAAGGTTTCCCGGGCCATAAGCGTAGTCTCCGGCCTTGAGTATCACTCTGTTCTGGCCTACATAAGTCGTGTGAAATTCACCTTCAATGAGCACCATGTGTTCGTTAGAACTGTGGGTATGGAATGGAATCTTTGCCTTGCTAGGGAACCGAATAAAAACGTCATTATTTGGTGTTCCCAGTGCGCCATTTAGAGGCGCAACTTCACAGGGCAGAAAATCCGGACAACTCACCCACTTAAGTTTTTCATTATCGTGAGAATAGACCAAAGCTTTTTCCGTTGACTCGCTACTTAGAACACCACAACTGGTAAAAATGGACAAGAGGACAGGTAGGCTTAATAGAAGGTGTCTCTTTTTTGATTTAGTTTTCATATTGATGTCTCATATATAAGATCTAAATTAATCGTTGTTTTATATGGATTTATTTGTCAATAATGGTGAAAGTCTTACTGACAATCTTCCAGCCTGAATCCAATTTAAGTAGAGTGAGGTAATCGAAGAAATCAAACTCTTTCAATATGAGCCGTACTTTGACTAAAGCCATGTCGTTGATCACTTCTACCGCTAATATCTCGCCTATCGTTTCAGGCATATCTCCTGTTACGTATTGAACGAGCGCGTCCCGAGGTAGAAATTCTAGTGTTCCGTCTGCTCCGACTGAGTGAAGGTTGGTGCTAGAGTAGAAAGCTTTTTCTATATTTTCTTTCGCATCTTTTTTGCTCTCTACTCCAGTAATATAATAATTAACAGTATCAATAACGGCTTGTTCTTGTGCATTGTATGACATGATATTTCCTCTTATGTTGAGTGGTCTGTTTTTTATCTTGTTGATGTTTGCATTCACGCTATAAGATTTAATTGTTCTCAATCGTGGTTCGGCTTGAGTGTAACCTTGACCATTATTTGTGATAATCTACTCATTTAAGAAATGACTTTTGCAGGTGAGCAACAATGTCTATGTTCGATGGAATTCCAGAGTTTCTCGCTGTTGCTGAGACACAAGGCTTTAGTTCGGCGGCGCGGCGGCTCGGTGTTGCTACCTCCCAGATTAGTCGCAGAGTGTCGGATTTAGAGGCGAAGTTAGGGGTAGCTTTGGTGGCGAGAACAACACGCAAAGTTAAGTTGACAGAGGCTGGGCTTACTTATTACGAGTACTGTCATGATATCGTCAATCAGCTCGATCAAGCGAACGAAATTGCCACTGCGGGTCAAGGTAAACTCAATGGTACTTTGAGGGTAACAGCAGCAGGGGATTTTACTGAAACGCACATCGTTCCTGCGCTAATTGAATTCGTTGCTCAGCACTCTGAATTGGAACTGGAAATTAATCACGATACTAGGATGATTGATTTTGTTGAAGAAAATTATGACTTTGCTATTCGTTTCGGTACCTTACCGGATTCAAATTTAATCGCAAGGAAATTGTCGGATCACCCTTATGCAGCGGCAGCGAGTCCCGAATACCTCGAAAAGTTTGGCATCCCCCAGACTCCTCAAGAGCTGACAAAGCATCAATGCATCACCACCACCTATAACCGATGGACGTTTCAGCACAATAATGAAGACATTAACGTGTCGGTCAAAGGAAAAGTCAAAGCCAATAGTATCAAAACACTTATTAGTGCATGTAAATCAGGCCTAGGTATTTTGTATCTGCCACAATCAACCTTGGCTGAAAATTTTGAGGCGGGGCAGCTTGTGCCAATATTAGAGCCCTATTGGAAGTGTCGTGGTTCGACTTGGATTGTGTATTCTGATCGGAAATACTTACCAGCCCGCAGTCGCTTAGCGATAGAATTTTTGATAGCGAAATTCCGCTAGGGTTGAATATCCCAACTGTCATTCATCGATAATTAACTTAAAAAACTCTTGTATTCAGAGAGTTATATACCCAAGTGACGTCAAAATGCAGGATTCAGAGCGATGCCACAGCGTAGAGTTCAAGGAAAACAACGCAGCGTAATAGTGGGGCTCTTACCAAGTTGTTCTGCCCTTTGGACTCTAATTTGTGACAGACTTCTGAATCCCGTGTGTTGAAGGGACTTTGGTATATTTATAGTCATAACATTATAAATTTCTATAATAATTATCTTTGTATTATGAATTATTTATAACTTATTTAGTTTAAGTGTCCAAATTAAATAGAGTTATAGCTCTATGGTTGATGTGTCATATTATGAAAATGCAAACCTATTTTAACCTATACAAACTCTTAAAATTGTTTTATTTAAATTAAAATCCAATAATATCAATAGTTTAATTTATATATTTGCCATTTATAGTTTTGTGGATTTATATCACAAATTTAAATAACAAGCCTGTTGCATATATATTTTGTCATGTAAGTTTCGCTGCAGTTTTTAAGAGGAAAATAATAATGAAAATTAGCAATATATTAGCTTGCATGCTCGGTTGTCTATCTGCTTCAGCTTTTGCTGAGAGTGTTCCCGAAATTATAGATACTACGAATAGTGGTGTATTTCATAAGTTTGAGACGACTCACCAAGTACAAGAGCGAATGACACAAACAGGTTTTAACTTTCATCGATGCGGTGTTCGTTCGGTCAAACAAAGTGCGCCAATGCAGCAACAGGCTGACACACCACATAGCCAATTCCAGTGTGTGTACTCAAAGCCAGGGGCGACCGTAGGTGATGAATCTCAATTTGCATATTGGCATCTCAATGTTTTGTATAATGCAGAAAGCGGCTTATATCGTGCAGGCAACGAGTTTACCGATTTCTATACAACGAATCTGTATACGATTGAACCTGATTATATTTTGGATGCTGGTCCTCATTACTACAAAATGCGCGCGCAGCTTGAGTCTATGGGTATGACTATCGGTGATTGTAAGATCCAACAGATTCATTACTTTATGAAACCAATCGAGAATATATACCTTTCACATAGTGCATCATGCCCAACTTATAATGCTGATGGCACCATATCAGGACGTATAAGTTTGGATATTGATTATAACCGAGATAACCGTGCCTACAGTGAAAGTCAGGTAAACTTTATCTCGTTTTAAACCGAAGATATATACCCAAGTAACCTCAAGATGTTAGGTTCAGCAGCATTGCAACGATTTGAAAACCTAGTCATCTACATTGAAAATCGGTATGGGTATAAAGATGAGGCTTGCGGAAACCTGCAGCCTCATTTTTATTTTTGGGTCGCTATAGGTATTTATACGCGATCAACTGCCAATTCTTTTCACCAACAATACGAGTTAACCTTTCGATGAACCCTTGGCTAAATTGTCCATTTTCATCAAAATCTAAAAACTTAATCATGTCGTCTAGGTCACTATGTTTACTTTGTAGGGCTTTATCAAGTTCATACCAAAATGCCGCACCTTTGATTGAAAAAATAGGGTAGTACTGATGGAGATTTTTTTTAGTTACATTCTCATTAGCCTGTATCAGTCCAGTACCTGAAAGGGAAAAGTTTTTGGCAAAAGTGCGCCAATTTTCAACCGGTTTGTCCATAGCATAGCCAGTTCCGAATAAGGATTTAATGCCATAGTATTCCGCCAAGCTTTCGGCGGCCCAAACCGGGTGTTGGCGATTTTCTAGCAAATGAACGGATTCATGAGCGGCGAAGACAAGCATAGAGTGAATCGACTCATCGGTTAACATTCCACCCTGCATCGGTGTATTTACAACCACAGTATTTTTACCAATCACGCCTCTCCTTGATGTGAAATTGAAATGACTAGAGAAAAAAGCAATTTGCCAACTTGAAGAATTAGGGGCTGGGAAAATACGACTTATATAATTGAGTTGATGCTTTAAGGTCGGTTTCCAAATAGATAAATGATTCATCACCACTTTACTATCGCTTTGCACGGTAATGGTCTTATTTTTAATTTGTATGTCTTCTTTCTTTTGTCCTAATACCAGAAGCAGAGGCGGCTCCTCACTTTGGGGTAAAGGTTTACAAATACCACTAGGGGAGCAGACTGTTGCAGGGAGGTGGCCATGATGGCTTTCGAAACTGGGGAACGAGTTGTATTCGCTAATAAAAATCCATTGTTTATCAGGACTATAAGTATCAATGTGCTGCGTAGGATCGAGCCCTAGACGATCGACTTCTTGTAGAGTTAACGTCCATGTCACCTTTTCACAAAAAGTTGGTTCTTGATAATTTAACGTCTGACTGATCTTTGATGTGACGCAATACAGAGTGGGCTGATTATTACGAGTTCGAAAAGAACGAGCTGGAATAGCTTTTATACTACCAAGTAATGAGGTATCGACTTCTATCATTATTTTAGAGGGATCTTTAGGAGATATTGATAATTGATAGAATAGTAAGTCCTGAGCATTGGATAAACTGATATTAAAGTATAAAAAGATAGCTACAATATATCCATATTTTCTCATTGTCTTCCTCTTATGAATTGGAATAAATTATCATTATTTTTAATAAGTTAAATTCAAATTTTAAATATCAATTTATTCCTTAACTTATACGAGCAAATATATCAGTAGTAAGATGTGATTGTATTGAATTTTATCACAAACAAACAAATAAAATTAATATTCTATTTTTAGTCAGTTGAATGATAGATACATATAAATGATATTATTTTTCCCAAATAATAATAAGGAAAAATACAATGTACAAAATACTAGCAATGTCGGCAGCTTTGCTTGCTACTTCGGTTGCGGCTGAAGAAATCAGAATAGTCCCAGACATCAAGCGAGAACTACCCACTTATATTTCCGAACCTGATTTATATTCCGAACCCAGCTTTAATCCACTTGAGTTTGGTGAGGATTATCTGACGGGTTGGGCAGAGGCAAAGGTAAAGTTACCGGAGACATTGTCGTCCATCGAGCGAGTTTGTATTAATATATTACATGCTGAAAAACCAGATAGTTCTGCCCCTCATCCTCAATCTGGCGTTGTTATCTATACATACAAAACAAATCAAAGTGGCAATAAATTTTTTAATACAACGATTGGAGATAGGGTACAGCAAAAACGGGTCTCCGAGCATTGCTTCGATGAGTCTCCTTGGGTTTACCAAAACTGGTTAGCAGATAAAGAAATATTATTTACACCCTATAATTCGAGCGGTGCCGAGATTGAAAAGGTCGAGGTCGTCGTTCGTGGCGACCTATCGCATTCTGATGAACCTTCAGAGTACGTTTTGGAGTATTTCGATTTTATAAAGACTTCTGGAATGGGACAAGCAAGTTCATTTTTCCACAGGGACGCTATTACAGAACTACAAGCAACCTTTGTTCAAGCTCTTCGAGAAGATAAACCCAATGCGATGAGCATCAAATGGTTTACTTATGGATATGATAAGAGCCCTGAAGATATTGAATCGATGAACCCATATGATTTTATGAATCGTTTGTTGGCGATGTCAGAAAAGCCAGCCTTAAAAAGCGTAAAAATTATCAATGAATTTGGCACTGGAAGCAAAAAACATCTTGTGATTGAAAAAGTCGAGAGTGTATTTGAGGAGGATCTGACCCTTTTTGAAGTAGTGACGCTTGAGCAACGAGCTGGTCAGTGGAAATTAGAAATACCAAGACAACTGGCGATTATTCTTAATCATTAATTTTTTTCAAACTATATAACCAAGCGACTTCAAAATGCAGGATTCAAAGATTTACCTTGCCTGTAAAGCAAGCCATTCTTGCTGAATCTAGCGTTCTGAGGTTATAAGGGTATAAAGGCACTCGCTACCGGGTTTACTCAGGTATCGAGTGCTTTTTTTTTAATTGTTGGAGTAAGAGATGCGTTTATATTTGTGTACTTTTATCATTCTCTCCATAATTCCGTTACAGACAGCTATCGCTGGAACGATTGTAAAACTTACCAATAATACCAGCCAAACCATTAATACGATTATAGTGAGTGATGGACCAAATGATTTATACACACCTTTGGAATCTGTGGTGACGCCACTGAGAACGGAAAAGATCCTCAACTTGTCTCGCTATAGCAATATTGAAGCGAATCGAGAATATTGGGTTTACCTTTTTCTCGGAGAGAATTTCTATGGGTTGAAAATTCATTTGCAAGGCAGTGTGTGGGGATCGTCAATGAGTTATAATCTATTTGATCCCCAGGGCTCTGATGGTTTATCAGTTTCTGACCGAGACATTCACCACGTTTCTGATGGTGGTTTTAATTACTACCTAAAAGCGGTTTATACGGGTGGCTATGATGATTTGCATATTGTTGTCGATGATATAGAGTCAAAGATCCCGACCACAGTGGATGATGGTTTGCGTATGATGACTTATAACACATGGATGCTTCCTTATATTGGCCAAGAGAGAGATACTCGAGCTCGGTACATTGCTGAAGCAGTGAAAGGCTATGATGTGGTTTTTCTGCAAGAAGTCTTTGATCTTGGCAATGAAGATACGATTAATTTTTTGATGTCAGAAGAGTACGTCTATCGCAGTGAAAAACTTACTGCTAATGATTCCAATACTTTTGATGGTGGTGTCCTGACGTACAGTAAATATCCTATCGAATTTCAAGATCAACTTGTTTTTGAGCATTGTACAGGCACAGACTGCTCAGGGGATAAAGGTGCCGTCTACACTAAAATCAATCATTCTGGTAAAGCTTATCATTTGTTTAATATTCATCTTGGAGCTTGGAATGGCGACCAGCACCGCCAAACTCGCATGGCTCAACTGGGTGAGTTACGAGTTTTTATTTCTGCACAGCAAATAGCAGAGCATGAGCCAGTCATCGTAGGCGGCGATTTTAATATCGACCGAGAGCATTACCCCGAAGATTTTCAGCAGATGTTACGTATTTTAGACGCGTACGATCCGGGAGAATCAAGTCCTTTCAGGTATTCCAGTGATCCTTATTTAAATCACTTTAGTCTCAACAATGATTCAACGGCAATTGATCGAGAACGTTTAGACTACGTCCTGTTACTAAAATCCACCTCCCCCAAACGTTACATCAATAGTGTGTTGCCAAGAAGGGTATTTACCTCAGAGCTATGGGGTAAGTGGGAGCTATCCGATCATTTCGCCGTTGAAGCGTTGATTGAAATAGAATAAAGAGTTCAATATTAATAAAAACAGACAGAAGTAAACTAGTAAGTTCCTAAATACAAGGAGAGTATATATATGAAAATCAGAAAAACCGTTAAGGCCTTGGCGCTACTTTTCTCTACCCTGAGTTATGGAGCGCACGCCGCTCAAGATCAACGTAGCTATATACTAGCAACAGCCTCGACTGGGGGAACCTATTATCCAGTTGGAGTAGCACTAGCAACATTAAGTAAAGTGAAATTGACCACAAAACACAACTTTTCATTGTCCGCAATCAGCTCTGCTGGATCAGGTGAAAATGTAAAGCTATTAAATGATAACGAGGCTCAATTTGCTATCTTACAAGGTCTTTACGGCGCATGGGCATGGAATGGACAAGGGCCTTATAATGGTAAACAGCAAACACATTTGCGTTCAGTCTCTATGTTATGGCAGAACGTAGAACACTTTATTGTCCGTTCTGAATTAGCAAAAAGTGGTAATGTCAGTGATCTCAATAACCTCCGTGGCGAAAAGTTCTCAATAGGTAAGAAGAATTCTGGGACAGAAAACTCTGGTCGACAAATTATGAAAGGTTTGAACATCGATCCGGAACAGTTCAAATTAGCATATATGGGTTACGGAAGCAGTGCGAGTGCATTGCAAAATGGTACTATCGAAGGCATGAATACGCCAGCAGGAGTGCCAGTTGGTGCGGTAACTCAAGCATTTGCAGCTCTGGGTGAGGATATTAAGCTACTTTCTTTCACCGATGAGCAAATAAAACAAGCGAATGGTAACTACAACTTATGGACTAAATATGAGATCCCCGCAGACACTTACCCTAGCGTCAACAAGCCCATTACCACCATTGCACAACCGAACTTTCTTGCTGTGCGCGACGATGTCTCTGATGAAGACGTTTATCAGTTAACAAAAGCTATCTACGAGAACCTAACTTTCTTACAAAGCATCCATAAAGCGACGAAAGCTATGGCACTGGAAAAGGCAATCGCAGGTTTACCTGTGCCACTTCATCCGGGCGCTGCAAAATTCTATCGTGAGATGGGCATTACCATTCCTGAGCAATTGACGATCAAATAATGCATAAAACCACAAATAAAACCTATGTTAATGGGTCAAAAAATACTGGGTCGGATTAGGAGCTGTTAATGTCTGATAATTTGCAACAAGAGCTCAAGAAGTTTGAGCTCTCCACGAGAGAAGGCGTACCGTGGGTGAGAGGCACAGTAACCGTGTTGGCGGTATTACTGTCTCTATTGCATCTTTGGTTTAATACCCTGTCTACATGGTCTGAACTATGGATTTCAGCCACGCACTTTGCGGGCTTTGCTGTCATCTGTGCTTTGTGGTATCCCGCCCATTCACGTTTAATAAACAGCAAATTAGCACTAGGGCTTGATGTTTTATTGGCATTGGGTGCGTTGGCTTGCTTAATTTATCTACCCTACGCAGAACAAGCTCTTTATGAACGTGGCGTGGAATTTGTCACTAGTGATTGGTTCTTTTCGATATTAGCAATTGTTATTGTTTTAGAGCTAATACGTCGTACCATGGGCTGGTTCATTCCTTGTCTTATCCTTATATGCCTGAGCTATGTTGTGTTCTGGGGTGAGTGGGCTAGCGGGATTTTCCACTTCCCTGGCCTGAGCATGGAAACTTTATTGTATCGAAGTTTCTTTTCCTCGGAAGGTATGTTCGGTGCGATTTCACGCATCAGTTGGACATTTGTGTTTATGTTCATTTTATTCGGAGCATTTCTGGTTCGCTCTGGTGTCGGGGACTACATCATCGATGTCGCCCGAGCTGCGGCTGGTAAAGTAATAGGTGGCCCAGGGTTTATTGCAGTCATCGGTTCTGGATTGATGGGTTCGGTGTCCGGTTCGAGTGTGGCTAATACCGTTTCAACGGGCGTGATCAGTATTCCTCTGATGCAAAAAGCAGGATTTCCTGCAAGATTTGCAGCAGGAGTTGAAGCCGCGGCATCAACGGGAGGGCAATTAATGCCGCCCGTTATGGGGGCAGGGGCCTTTATTATGGCCTCATATACGCAAATACCTTATATGGATATTGTGACTCTGTCTTTGATGCCAGCACTGATTTATTTTCTATCCGTAGCGTTTTTTGTTCGTATTGAAGCTAAGCGTAGTGGTGTACAAAAAATCGAGCACACTGAAGTTTCTTTGTTAAAAGTCATTCTCTCTGGGTGGCACAATTTAATTCCGATTGTGGTTTTGGTCTTTTTACTCGTTGAAGGCTTTACGCCGACGTATGCCGCGGGAATCTCCATTCTATCTGTGATTGTTGCCTCTTGGTTTTCTAAACATCATAAAATGGGTCCCAAGGCAGTCTTTGAGGCGCTGGCTAACGGTGCGAAAAACATGGCAACGACGGCTATCTTACTGGTAGGTATTGGTCTGGTTATTAATGTCATCACCACAACGGGTATCGGTAATACCTTCTCTTTGATGATCAACAGTTGGGCTGACGGTAACCTTATGATCATGCTGATCTTGGTTGCTCTGGCCTCATTGATTCTAGGGATGGGCTTGCCTGTCACTGCGGCATACATTGTTTTGGGTACATTATCTGCGCCAGCCTTGTATAAGTTGCTGGCGGAGGGCCAACTGGTAGAGTTGATGATGCAAGGAAATCTTAATGAAGAAGCTAAGGCCATCTTTATGCTTGCCGCTCCAGATCAACTGTCTTTGTTAAATGGTCCTATCACTGAGGAGGTTGCGATGTCGCTGCTCTCTGCTGTGCCACCAGACTTTATGCCAACGCTCCTAGAGCAAAGTTTGGGCGCAGAAGTGATCGCTCTTGCTTTATTGTCTGCGCATTTAATCATATTCTGGTTGTCTCAAGACAGTAATGTTACCCCTCCCGTATGTTTGACGGCATTCGCTGCTGCGACAATCGCGCGAACGCCTCCGATGCGAACTGGCATGACGGCGTGGAAAATTGCTAAGGGTCTTTACTTAGTGCCATTGCTTATTGCTTACACTGGGCTGATCAGCTGGGATCTAGGTACTGTTATGATGACATCGGTTTTTGCGATTCTGGGGTGCTACGCCATCATCGCAGCGATGGAAGGTTACTTGGAAGGGCCATTAACTTGGCTATTAAGGCTAGTACTGGGCATGGTTGGGGTCGCACTGATTTGGCCAGATACGGGTGAAGTCTTCAAGATCATCTCGTCGGGTCTATTTATCGCGCTATTCTGGGCCAGTCGACGATTTGCTGCTTCAAAAGCAAAAAGCAATTCGTCTGATAATATAGTTAACTAACCCTAGAGACTGGCTCATATAATTGAGCCAGTCTTTGTCACCACCAATTCAGTAAACCCTGTGTTGTTATCAAACTCTCGTGCAAAGCGGTATGAGGGATAACTGAGCATTACCAACTCTGCAGTTGTATCGATAACACTATTATCGAGCAAGTGCCCACCGACCACCTCACCAGAACGTTTGGCGACCGATATATGGATATGAAGGTGCTCAGGAGATAAGGTCCCCATCAGAGAGACAATTTCTAGCGGTTCTGACAGAGACAAGGTTTCTTCTGCGCCTGCGAGGCGAATGTTGAGTGTTGACAGTGAGCCAACGCACGAAGCGATGCTGCCTGCATTCATTTTATGCTCGTGGACTAGCTCAAATATGGCTTCTTTTAGACACATCCCCGGAGCTAAACGTTTCGCAATCGGAACAACGGATAAACGGCTCACTTAATTAACCGAGTAGCTATTCGTGGAACGATTGGAACTTTTTTGGGCATTTTTTCGTTTAGGCTTAGAATCATTGAGCAGTAGCCACTTGAGTTTACCATTGGTTTCAAAGTCGTTGGCAGCACCACAGCTTATGAAGTAATCACTTACTTGAATGATCGCACCCTCGGAATAGGCGTGGTTTTGATAATAGCAGACACGTTTGGATAACTCAGTTGCATTGATACCAACGATGGCGTGATTGTTTTGTGGTAGCGTATTGGCAAGGGTGGGGAAAGACAATAAACACAGGCTCAAAGCAGTCAGTTTTCTCATAATGTTCTCCTAAATAGAACTAAATTTTCGTTGGTAACGTGGCAGCATGCTCTCGTTCCCAAGTAATCCGCCTTGGTGTACATACAACAGATGCTTGTCGGTGTTTTGCGGATACCATAATGATAAACACCGCCACATCATGGGATCATAAAGTAAATCAAATTCAACGCCAGTATCTGTACACAATTGCTGCCAAGTACGAAAGTCCTCTTCATATAGCTTGGCAAAATGGTGTTTGTTTTCAAGCTCTAATATGTGAGGAAAGTCAGACTCTCTCAGTGCCATAAACTGTTCAATCAGATATTGTTTACCTCCGACACATGGACAGGTTAGCACTTCGATGGCAGCAGGTTTAAGGAACTTATGTAAATATAGGGCTGTAGTTCCAGTTCCGGAAGGGAGTGCGACGGCAACAGGTTGGGCTACATTTTGACTTGCCCAATCGATGATTTCTTGGGCTAACCGCCGGACCCCTGACATAGCTTCTTCACTGTGTCCTCCTTCTGGAATGACCAAGGTATGACTTTGGGTCTGACGTGGCTCGCGAAAATGTTCCTCTAGTACTTTGTCGTAGTCATTGGTCTCAATGATTTGAGCACCAAGTTCGAGTGCCCCTCTATAGTTGCCCATCGGATGATTTTTCAGCCAGGTTGGAATACGTTCAACATAGAATTTAAGTTGCCAACCTTTGAGTTTTGCTAGCGCAGCCATAGAGTACAAAGAGTTGGACTGTACGCCACCTTGGCTCATCAATGTCGTGATCTCTGGTTGCTCCAGTTCGAGCCATGCGGATAGCTTACGCGCTTTATTACCGCTGAATTGATGGTGCAGCAGATCATCTCGCTTGAGAGAGAAGGGAATATCACCAAATGTGTGTGCAGTGACAGGAGTATTCGATAGCTTCATTTCGTTGTATTTCTTAGCACCAAGGTTCAAGTGCCAGGCTGAGTCAGAGTAGAAATTCGGATACTCGAAATTGTAACAAGCGTGATAAAAAAAGCCCAGAGCAAAGGGGCTCTGGGCGGATACAAATAAACATAGGAGTTAATAAAAAGCAGTGGTGGTAAGTATGCGTATTACGTCAATAAGCATAATCAGCATACTTACCACGATGTATATGACTAGCGATTTCTCTAACAGTTCAAAAAAAATTATTTTTTTTTTGAATTTCTTATTTCTGTTTCTTTTTAGACAGTTAGTTGCATCTTTTTTGATCTGGTCAGACCAATCTTTAAAAATGTGATGTTAATAACTTGTTGCTTTGCCGTTTCGGTTGTATATTTCAAACAGTTGTTTAATACGAGTGATTGAAATGGCAAGTGTGAACCCAACGAAAGAAAAAATCCTTGATGTTGCGGAAGGATTGTTTGCAGAGCATGGTTTCAAAGATACTTCTCTGCGTACTATCACAGGTAAAGCCGGGGTTAATTTGGCGTCTGTGAATTATCACTTTGGTGATAAAAAAACGTTGGTTAGGGCCGTTTTGAATCGTTATCTCGAGGCATTTATGCCGGCCGTACAGGATGCTTTGGTTAATCTCAATCTTAACTCTAGCTATGACATGGCGGATGTTTTTGAGTCGTTGCGTGGTCCGTTGCGTAACCTCAATGACGTAAGGCCAAACGGAACCAATCGCTTTATGTTATTGATTGGACGTGGCTATACGGATGTGCAAGGGCATTTACGTTGGTTTATAACCACGCGTTATTCTGAAGCACTGTCGCTATTCACCCAGTCGGTGATGAAAGCCAACCCAAAACTTTCCCAAGAAGAATTGTTCTGGCGGCTGCACTTTACGCTCGGTACTTGCGTATTCACTATGGCTTCGAGCCAAGCTTTGATTGAGATTGCAGAGAATGATTACGAAAGAACAATAGATTCTAAATCTGTTGTTGATCAACTTATACCGTTTTTAGCCGCAGGTGTGGCAGCGGATTAAACTTACCGTAAAACAATAAAAATATCGGAATAACAAAGTGAACAAAAGGATCGGATTATGAGCTCTCTAAGAAGAAAATGGGTCAGCGACCCGGCTTTCAAATTTTTTAAGAAAGTGCTTCCGCCGCTGTCTAGCACCGAAAAAGAGGCAATGGAAGCTGGTAGCGTATGGTGGGACGGAGAAATATTCTCAGGTCGTCCGGACTTTTCTAAGTTACATCATTATCCAAAACCGACATTAACCTCTGAAGAGCAGGCGTTCATTGATAATGAATTAGAAACCTTGCTGGCTATGTTAGATGATCACAAAATCGTTAAAGAGGATCGTGATTTGCCGAAAGAGGTTTGGGATTTCTTGCGCAAAGAGCGTTTTTTCTCTTTGATTATCTCCAAAGAATACGGTGGTCGTGAATTCTCTGCACTAGCGAATTCTACCATAGTTACTAAACTGGCAACGCGCAGTATTAGTGCGGCGGTTTCTGTTATGGTACCAAACTCTCTTGGCCCGGGTGAGCTCCTCTCACACTATGGCACTCAAGAGCAAAAAGATTACTGGTTGCCGCGTCTTGCTAACGGCACTGACATTCCGTGTTTTGCACTTACTGGTCCAGAAGCCGGTTCTGATGCTGGCGGCATTCCTGACGAAGGGATTGTTTGTTACGGTGAGCACGAGGGCAAAGAAGTACTGGGCGTTCGTCTAACTTGGAACAAACGCTATATCACTCTTGCACCTGTTGCCACTGTGCTTGGTCTGGCCTTTAAGATGTACGACCCTGAAGGCTTGATGGGTGATGAAAAAGATCTCGGCATTACCTGTGCACTGATCCCTGCTGACCATAAAGGTGTGGAAATTGGCGAGCGTCATGATCCACTTGGACTGGCATTCATGAATGGCCCAACACGAGGCCAAGATGTGTTTATCCCCATGGACTGGTTAATTGGTGGACAAGAGTACGCAGGTAAAGGCTGGCGTATGCTGGTTGAGTGTCTGTCTGCTGGGCGTGGTATTTCACTTCCTGCCCTTGGTACCGCCATGGGTCACTTAACTGCTCGTACTACGGGAGCCTATGCGTATGTACGTAAACAGTTTGGTATGTCAATTGGTAAGTTTGAAGGGATTGCAGAATCGCTTGGCCGCATCGGTGGCCTAACTTATCTACTAGAGGCGAGCCGTACGCTTACAACAACTTCGTTGGATTTGAAAGAAAAGCCAGGGATTGTTACTGCGATTGCTAAGTATCACATGACCGAGCTTGCACGTACAATCTTGAATGACTCTATGGACATTCATGCAGGCCGTGCTATCCAAGATGGCCCAATGAACTATTTAGCTGCGCCTTATCTTGGTATTCCGGTTGCGATTACCGTTGAAGGTGCCAATATCCTAACTCGAAACCTAATGATCTTTGGTCAGGGTGCAACGCGCTGTCATCCATATGTTCTCAAAGAGATGGAAGCGGCGGCGAACCCAGATCAAGAGCAGGGCGCTAAAGAGTTTGATGACTTACTGTTTAAACACATCAAACACGCGGTTACTAATACCTTCAGCGCATTTGGAGCTGCATTAACTGGGTCGCGTTTTATCAAAGCAGACATGAGTGGCTCAACTCAACAATACTACAAAGACATGACTCGCCTTAGCCGTGCTCTGGCGGTAAGTTCAGACATTGCGATGGCAACGCTTGGCGGTGACCTTAAGCGTAAAGAGATGATTTCAGCGCGTCTTGGTGATGTACTTGCTTTCCTTTACATGGGCTCAGCGGTACTCAAGAAGTACGAAGATGAAGGCCGTCAGCAACAAGACCTTGATTATGTCCATTACGCAATGCAACACTGTCTGCATTATGCGGCACAAGCGCTACAAGATACGTTTAGTAACTACCCACAAAAAGCGGTTGGTGTGCTCATGAAGGGGCTTATCTTCCCACTGGGTAACCACTTTGCGAAGCCAAGCGATGACTTGACGGTTAAATTGGCAGAAAGTCTGATGACCCCTGGTGCGCACCGCGATCGTCTAACTCATCTCTGCTACGTTGGAGAAGGTGAGGATGACAGTGTTGGCTTGATGGATAGAGCCTTCTTGGCAATGTACGAAATCCAAGGTCTTGAACGTAAAATGCTCAAAGCTGCGAAAGACGGCAAAGTTGCTCGTAAGGGACTGCTTGCTGATAGATTGAAGCAAGCACTTGAAGCCGATGTTCTGTCTCAAGAAGAAGTGGATAAGATTCTGGCGGCAGATCAGCTACGTTACAAGGCAATCCAAGTTGACCACTTTAGCCATGATATGAAAGAAGTTCGTACTCATGGTAAAGGGAAAAAAAGTAAGAAGAAGCTAACGAGCGCCGCTTAAGCGAGCTAACGGCTTTAAATAAGGCACCCATTGGGTGCCTTTCTTTTTGCTACAGATCTCTTTCAGGAGTGTAAGTGCTCCAACCACTTACATTTTCCAGCGATTTTGAAATAAATATGGTGCGATTTTGAGTTGAACCTTTTATCCTAGCGAGGTTTTTTAAAGGAAGCCGAATATGATCATCAAACCTAAAATTCGTGGATTTATCTGTACAACAACGCACCCAATGGGTTGTGAAGCTAATGTCAAAGAGCAAATTGCTTACACTAAAGCACAAGGTCCTATTCAGGATGCACCTAAGCGTGTTCTTGTTGTTGGTGCATCGAGTGGCTATGGTTTGTCCTCTCGTATTGCTGCGGCATTCGGTGGTGGTGCTTCTACCATTGGTGTCTTCTTTGAAAAAGAAGGAACAGAGAAAAAGCCGGGTACAGCAGGCTTTTACAACTCGGTTGCATTTGAAAAGCTAGCAAGAGAAGAGGGGCTTTATGCGAAGAGCCTTAATGGCGACGCTTTTTCAAATGAGGCAAAAGAGAAAACAATCGAGCTAATCAAGGAAGACCTTGGTCAAATTGATATGGTGGTTTACTCGCTGGCTTCTCCAGTACGTAAAATGCCAGAAACTGGCGAGTTGGTGCGTTCATCACTAAAGCCGATCGGAGAGACTTACACTGCGACCGCGGTTGATACCAATAAAGACATCATCATCGAAGCGAGCGTTGAGCCAGCAACAGAAGAAGAAATTGCTGACACGGTAACTGTGATGGGTGGTGAAGATTGGGAATTGTGGATCCAAGCCCTATCAGAAGCCGGTGTTCTTGCTGACGGCTGTAAGACAGTTGCCTACAGCTACATTGGTACAGAGCTTACATGGCCAATCTACTGGGATGGTGCATTAGGTCGCGCAAAAATGGATCTAGATCGTGCGGCGGCGGCGTTGAATGACAAGCTGTCTCAGTCTGGTGGTAGCGCAAATGTAGCGGTCTTGAAGTCGGTCGTGACTCAAGCAAGTTCTGCGATCCCTGTAATGCCTCTATACATTGCGATGGTATTTAAGAAAATGCGCCAAGAAGGTGTTCATGAAGGTTGTATGGAACAAATTTTCCGTATGTTCAGTCAGCGCTTGTACAAAGAAGATGGCAGCGCACCAGAAGTCGATGAGAAGAATCGTCTTCGCCTTGATGATTGGGAACTGCGTGAAGACATTCAGCAACACTGTCGTGACCTATGGCCTCAAGTTACTTCAGAGAATCTTAAAGAGCTAACCGATTACGTTGAATACAAAGAAGAGTTCCTAAAACTGTTCGGCTTTGGCGTTGAAGGCGTGGATTACGAAGCGGATATTAATCCAAACTTTGTTCATGATTTCATCCAAATCTAAGTATTGATGATAAAAGAAATCCGGCCAATGAGCCGGATTTTTTTATTTAAATGTTGACCAAATAGGCGCGTGGTCTGAGGGCTTTTCAATCCCGCGCAATTCGTAATCGATATCCGATTCGGTGCACTTTTCTGCTAGCTTAGGGGTAGCCAATACCACATCTATGCGCAGTCCACGATTGTCATCAAAACCGCGTGAGCGGTAGTCAAACCACGAGAATCGATCTTCAACTTCTGGGTGAATTTGACGGAAGGTATCGACCAGCCCCCAATCAAGTAAGGTTTTTAGCCACTCTCGCTCTTCAGGCTGGAATGAACATTTGCCTGTTTTTAGCCAGCGCTTACGATTTGGCTCACCAATGCCAATGTCTGCATCGATTGGACTGATGTTGATGTCGCCCATGACGATAAGCTGCTCATCATTGGTGTGATGGTCGTTAAGGTATGTCATCAAGTCTTTATAGAACTGACGCTTATAAGGGTATTTGGTCTCGTGTTCTATGTTGTCGCCTTGTGGAAAATATCCATTAAGTACCGTGACTTTCTCACCGTTATCGTCTTCCATGGTGACCATGATCATACGTTTTTGGTGATCGTCATTGTCCGTTGGAAACCCTTTTTGTACTGAAATCGGCTCTTTCTTACACAGCATGGCAACACCATAGTGCGCTTTTTGACCATGGAAGTAGACTTTGTAGCCCATGGCTTCAACGTCCTCAAGTGGGAAGGCCTCATCATGGACTTTGATTTCTTGTAGGCCAATAACATCCGGCTGATGTTTATCAATGACAGCTTGTAACTGGTGAAGGCGGGCACGTAGGCCATTTATATTAAACGAGATGACTTTCATCAAGCGAAATCCTATCAGGAAGTTTTTGATGAGGTTATCTTAAAGGGTTTGGATGCTGGGTGAAATCCTTAATTGACCTTGACCAAGAAAAAATCGCGGGTTGTGTGGTGAAACAGAGGACTTAGAACAATTTGAATTAGTGTGTTACCTAAATTGTGCCAAGCTGTTTATGACTCAGGTAACACATAATCTCAGGGTTTGAATAAATCAAAACCTGAGTACAAATATTTTAATTTTGTATGAGTCGATATCTATCAAGGGCTTCTTTTGCAATAAGCTCGTGTACTGAAGTCGTTGGATGGGTCACGTCCCAGAAAACATATTTATCAGAACCCGTTTCCATACAGTCTTGGGTTAATTTATTATGATGCAAATAGAAGGTTGAAGAGTCTGCTTTGAGATCTATGAGACATGCACTGCTCGAATTTTCAAAGCCGAAGCTAGTAGGATTATCTACCAAATCATCCATAAGCTCATCAACAGCAAGGAGCATAATATTCACTCCATCAGTTACATAGTGCTCTGTGTGTTGTATTAAGAATTTATTGAGTTCTTTGATATCTTTGGCTAATTTCTCTCTGAATTCAGCTGTCGCATTTTTAAATTGCGGAGCTCTGGAAACGTCGGGCAATATCATCACAATAATACTTTTTGCACCATTTTCGGTTAGCTTGGTTAAGGCTCTGCTTAAGTCTGCTTTGATTTTATAGACATCTCTTCTGTAGATCATTAAATCATTCAAACCGAATTCAAGTGTAAAAAGAGTATGCTCTGGATCGTAATTCTTAGCTTTTTTCATATAAGAGACATAGGAGTCGATTTGGGAAGAAACCCCTTTCAACTCCTTGTACTGATCAGAACCAGCAGCTCCTCCAATAGCCCAGTTATACAAGGGAACCTCCATATTCACAGCAAGATATTCTGTCCAGACAAAACCATTTGAAAAATTTCCACCAAACCAAGAATTGGAGTTAGGGAAAAGCCACTGTGAGGCATTGTATAGGTTGCCAGTGTCGGATAGGCTATCGCCGAAGGCGACAATACGATTAAAAGATTTAGTGCTATCTTCTTTATCGTTTGTCCAAATCGTATGGTTGTACGATCCTCTGTGATCAGAGGCGTAGAAACGGATATCGGCATGTTCATACCCGCGCACTTTATCTTCGAGGGTACTTTGACAAGCTTCTCGTATTTCTTCTTGAGTTGTGTTGGTGTAAAACATATTTTTGGGGCTATATGAAGAGCGCCAGTACCCTTCTAGACGAAAGTATTTACCCTTTTCATTCAATGCCCATTTCCACTTAGTTTTGGGTTTTTCTAAGCTGTCAGATGCCCGATACCAGCATCTTACGTATGTCGTCGTTGTGTTGATTGTTTTAGCGCCTCCTTTTTTCTTTTGTTCAACGTTAATATTTTTGATATCGATAACTTCGATGCCTTGCTCGTTCAAACTTACGGCTTCTTGATCATCGCCTTTATTAAAAGGCTCTGATTCATGAAAATCTGCATAGGACATTGGCATATAAAAACAGCCAACAACGAGGTGAGAGAGTTTTACTAGAGTCCATTTCATAACTAACACCTACCCAAGGCTTTTCCATAAGCAAGGCGAATCAATTTTCGCACTATTGATTAGTTAAGAGTTAGACATAGCTATTGTCAAATGCGGGATCAGGAGAGCATGGAGTCGTCTTGTGAAATCATTTATCTAAGGCAGATATTTAGAATACATAACTAATACGTGTTTTTTTGGGAGGGGTGCTCTAACCACTCTCAGGAGTGTTTTAAGTTTTGTGTAGAACGTTATTCGATATGATAGTTGGTACTGATATTGCCAATTAATAAGCTTCAGGAATTTTGATTGCTATCAACTCTTGGATTAATTGCGCAGTTTGTACTTATTTAGCTCTCCAAAAACTTTCATCGATTATCCCTATTAATTCTATTGATGTTTCCCATTAAACAAAGTTACTCATTGAAGATATTATGTTTTTTCGGGCAGAAAAGGGCTTCTGAATATCTATTGGCCAGGTTAATAGATAATCATGCATTGGAGAGCAACCATGCAGATGTCAAAAATATCTTTATTCATTACAGTTGGCGTGTTTAGCGCATCAATACAAGCACAAACTCTTACGAGAGACAATGGCGCACCGGTAGGAGACAATCAAAACTCTACCGTTGCTGGAGAAAACGGTAGCGTATTATTACAAGACGTTCACCTTATTCAGAAGCTACAACGCTTTGCCAGAGAGCGTATCCCAGAGCGTGTGGTTCATGCACGAGGTACAGGAGCTCACGGTGAGTTTGTTGCCTCTGATGACTTCAGTGAATTGACCGCATCGGCCCCTTTTAGTAAAAGTGGTAAAGTGACGCCGGTGTTTGTTCGCTTTTCGACAGTGGTTCACTCGAAGGGCTCCCCTGAAACACTGCGTGACCCACGTGGCTTTGCCACCAAGTTCTATACCGAGCAGGGCAACTGGGATCTAGTGGGTAACAACTTACCTGTATTCTTTATCCGCGACTCGATTAAATTTCCTGATATGGTGCACTCTCTCAAACCTTCACCAGTGACTAATGTGCAGGATCCCAACCGCTTTTTTGACTTTTTTAGTCATGAACCGGGGTCAACCAATATGTTGACTTGGGTGTATAGTAATTTAGGCACGCCAGCCAGTTATCGCACCATGAATGGCTTTGGTGTCCATGCGTATAAATGGTACAACACTCAAGGTGATGTTAATTATGTAAAGTTTGAGTGGAAGAGCCAGCAGGGTATTGAAAGCCTCGGTCCTGATCAAGTGGTTAAAGTGCAAAGCCAGGACTTCAATCATCTGACCAACGACTTATATACCGAAATTCGCCGTGGTAATTACCCTAAATGGGATTTACACGTAAAGGTGTTGTCACCAGAACAACTCCATAAGCTTGACTACAACGGCCTTGATGCAACCAAAGTTTGGCTCGATGTGCCTGATATGAAGGTTGGCACTATGACGCTTAACCGCATTCCTGAGAACTTCTTTTTAGAGACCGAGCAGTCAGCCTTTGCGCCGTCAAACTTAATTCCAGGTATTGAGCCGTCGGAAGATCGCTTGCTGCAAGGCCGTTTGTTTGCTTATGCGGATACTCAGTTACATCGCTTAAGTGCAAACTTATTTCAACTGCCGGTGAATAAGCCGCTCGCAACAGTGAATAATCACAACCAAAATGGCTTAAGCAATAATGCGATAAAGGCGAATGGAGATGTCAATTATGAGCCGAGTCGCCAACTCGACTTGTCTGAGGATGCTCAATTTAAGGCGCTTCAAACTCCTTTGTCTGGCACCGTGCTCCAAAAGGCGATTAGCAACCCTCGTGATTACTATCAAGCCGGGGTTTTCTATCGCAGCATGAGTGCTCAAGATAAAAGTGATTTGATTGTAAACTTGGCTGGTGACTTAAACAAAGTTATCGATAAAGACATCAAGGAAACCATGGTCAGTTTTTTCTATAGAGCGGACAAAGACTATGGGACGCGCCTTGCCAAGGCGACCAATACTGACCTTAACAGTGTTAAAAATAAAGCAATGATGTAGGAATAAAGCTTGGCCTGTGGGAGGTGTATCTGCTCTTTTCTGCCCGAAAAACAGGGTTCCCTCAGGCCATTTTCACAGGAGAAGTCAATGAAAATAATCCTACTTTGGGGCCTTTCTATTATCCTATCGTTTAACTTATTGGCAGCAGAAACCCAGATTGAGAAGGAGTACCAAGATTTGGTAGAGCTCTTTTTTGATGCGGCGCGGATGGGTAATAACGAGGTACTTGAGACATTTGTTTCACAAGGCTTTCCCATTGACCAACGTAACAACCAAAGTTATACCGCTTTGATGGTGGCGGCTTATGGTGGCAAAGAGGAAAGTGTAAGTTTGCTGCTAGATTTGGGCGCCAATGCATGTTTGCAAGATAAACGCGGCAACACAGCGTTAATGGGTGCATTGATTAAGCGAGAAGTCGCCATAGCTAAAGATCTCTATCAAGCCGATTGCTCACCAGAGCTGCGAAATAAAGCGGGCCTGAACTTAGCAGAATTTGCGAAAATTTACGGTCAATCTGAGGTTTTGCAGTCTTTGACAAATTAATCTTCCAGACAATTCAGGGCACACATGACAGGTTGTTATGGTGCCCTAATACGAAAGCAATGTGATAACGAGAGATGCTTGTAGCGTTGATCGTGTTGGTGAAGTTGTTAGCTGCTTGTTGTTAGTGCCAGTTTTGAACCAAAAGCAATAAACACCGTTCCTGTAACTGAATTTAACCAAGTTTTTAGTCTAGTGTTATTGGTCACTTTTTTAACTTTTGAAAGAACCAGAATCACCATGGTGAACCATAAAAAGTTAACAATTGAGTGTGCAGTAACCAGTGTATAGGCACTTAAAGCACTCTCAGTATTAGACATAAATTGAGGAAAAGCGGCTAAATAAAACATGGAAACTTTGGGATTTAATACGTTCGTTATTAATCCTTCCGAGAACGCTACGCGAAGTGAAACAATTTGGTTATTTCCTGTTGTTACTTTAGGTTGTACTGGACTTTTTTGAAATGCATTAATTATCGATTTTACACCAAGAAAAATTAAATAAGCTGCTCCTAACATTTTAAATATGAAAAATGCTTGAGAAGACTTAACTAAGAGTATCGAAATACCAAAAATTGATAATGTTCCATGAATATAAAATGCAAAAACAAATCCCCAAATGTTAGCGAATCCCGCTTTACGTCCTGAAATAGGTACAGTTTTAGCAATCAGTAGTCCATTGGGACCCGGCGAGATAACTAACAATGCAGCGACAGCTATAAAAGTTAAAATAGTATTTATACCCAAGTAACCTCAAGATGCTAGGTTCAGCGAGAGTGGAATGCTTTACAGGCAAGGCAACGATTTGAAAATCTAGTCATCTAAATTGAAAATCGTTAACGACGCATGTAAGGCAAGACAACTCGCCCTTTGGGAGCGTGCCACAGTGCCGATTTCATCGTCAAACAACTTGGTAAGAGTCGACTATTCCGCTGCGTTATTTTCCTTGAACTCAACACTGTGGCATCGCTCTGAATCCTGCATTTTGAAGTCACTTGGGTATACATCCATATTTGTATTCTTTTGTGCTCCAAATAGCCACTAAAACGACTGTGTATATTTTTGCTCAGATAATGCCAGCTTTATTTTTTTGATTCAATATTAGATCAGAAAAGCCGGCGTAATTAATACAATTACGCCGGTGTAACGAAATGAGCTTAAGTTAAGTCAGGACTCTTTTTATTTGGTGAAGATTTCTCGTGTTTGAATTTCTACTGATGAGTCGGATGTTACTCGTATCGATTGAACACCGCCCGGAAAGTAAACCGTCATTTCACCATTATATACATTGTAAGATGAGGCTTCTCCTAGATCACTCTCAATATCATAGACCACGCGATCCATCCCATATTCATTGGTTACACATCTGGCGCTTATATTGACAAACCTTTTCTCATCGGCTGATGACCAAGAACCTTCAAGAGGAGAGTGAGAACAAAGCGCGAAAGTATGTGTAGAAAATAGAGATGCGAGTAGAACAGACGTCAGTATTGTTTTATTTTTCATAATAATCACCAATAGGCATGCAAAAAAGCAAAACTAACATATTAAATTTATTTCATATATGGCTTTTCTCACATTTATAAATAAGATGAATGTGTTTGTTTGTGTTCTGCGTTATTAGTGTTCTTTATGCCAAACAGAGTGTTACCTAATTTTTTGTGCGAAGATATGGCTTACTTTACTGTGCTGGCCTGACATTGTCGGGCAGTGGCTTTGTGTTGAACAGACAATACTGAAATCTTCTAGCAATCTTTCCAGCTCTTCTTTGGCGCTATGCCACATTGGCAAACCAGTGCTAGAAATAAAACGAATGCTTTGGTCTGAGCAAAACTCTGCCAAATAAATTATTCCTTGAGGCTTGAGCACGCGGTTTAATTCGGTTAATACATTATGACGCGCGTTTTGATTGGGAATGCACGTGAGGACAGCACACAGAACTATGGCATCAAATTCATCATTTGCGAAAGGCAGAGCCTCAGTAGGTAGGTGTCTTAAATCAAGCTTTGGATAATCACTTAAGCCTCGATTAATCATTTCTTGTGATGAGTCAATGCCAATGATTTTGTTGTAGCCAAGCTCTGATATTTCTTGAGTGATACGTCCGTACCCACATCCAAAATCTAATATGTTGGATTCAAATGGGACAGTCGCGATAAAAGCATCCCTTGATATGGGTAGATTAAAGTTAACCAGTTCCGCTACATAATCCCAATCACTCATGGCTTTCTCCTTAGATATGTCGTAGACAGTTGATGGAACGTAATGTTTCACGGCAATTTTACTAAAATTTAATTATGATAAACAATGGTTTATTGTTGAAGTAGGTTTAGGACACACACCAATACATAAATTTCAAAAGGGGGTGTCCAGCATGATAAAAATGGCTTTAGAGATGGATATCGGTTATCCAGCAAATTTATAAGTTAGGCCAAGCTCAAAAGAATACCCAAGTTTACGTTGCACGATTGGACTCTCGTCATCATGACGTTCTATTCGACCTTTGCTAAGGACGACAAAATTATCAGACAGATCATAGAGCCCAATTAATCCAGCTTTATAAACTAAGTTTGTCGATGGATTATATTCAGCAAGCCCAGAGGCAAGCGATTCTGCCACACTTACGCCGTAAACATGATTAGATAACTTTTTGTCTCGCCAATCGACTTCGACAAAAGGGGTTAGAGAAAGATCGGACAATGGCGTGGCAAAGGTTTTGCCGAGGTGCAATTGGAGCTCACTTCCTTGGTGGACGTTACTGACGTCGTGCAAATAAGTAAGGCGAGCACCCGGTGTACCAAGTGTCACTCCGAGTTCAAGGCTACCTTTGCGCTCATTGATACCAGTTGGAATACTATCAAACGTGTCTGAGACTTCTGAAAAGCGCCAATTTCCTGAAATGCCCAAGTAAGGTAACACACTGACATTGATCAAGCTACCATCGATAAATCCATGATTACTGTAATAAAAAATCGTTGGTGTCAGGCCAAAATTTGCGGAATTGTCTGTGGAATACACCGACTGACCAAAGGTACCGCTGGCACCAACAATACCATATTCTTGGATGCTTTCTTGAGCAATGGCCATGCTCGATGTTAAAGCTAGGGTTAGGGGCAGTATTTTTTTCATCGTTTCTTCCTTGTCTTCTCAAGCAAAATTATTGGAAATCGCTTGGGTTTAGCCAAGATAAAGAACGGAGAGAGAAATTTTTTATTTCATTTTTATTATCAATTTTATTGATAGTGGCGATAAGAGACAAAATTTTGAGTCACTTGAAGTGCAGCATCATGGATATCAGAGTCGGTGCCTCCAATGATCAGTGACACCTTTTATTGACTTGCGACTTATGGGCAGATAGGTTTTTCTAATCTAGGCCAGCTAAATAGGTTTTGGCACATTGACCAACAAAACTTCGTCCTGCGTTATCCCCAGCTACCCACTCATCGATAGAAAATAAGTCAAAAAGACCGACCTTAATTAAGGTGGGAACGGCAAGGTTTAACTCTTTTTCCACTTGCCCACGCTCACCTAGGTTATATAAGTTCACGTTGTGAAGCATAGTGGCGACCGTTCCGGTTTGGACCTTGCTACCATCTTTAAGGCGCACAGAGGGCAAAACCTCGCCCTTACTAATGATTTTTTGGTTCACACTTGAGAGTGCTTCTGAATGTTTAATATGCTCTGTCATCTGAATTCTCATCGTCGGTAAGATTAATCAGACTTTACCCTATGCTTAATAGTGTCGCTTCGTGTTTTGCGACACTCTATATCGTCGATACGACAACTATTAGGCTGAGCATGAATATCACCAGTTAGTTGACGCTTTTTGTTTGAATAAGCTGTGGCTTGCTGGCAATAAATGCGATGAAGGTCCACAGGATAGATAGCAATGTGATAGCGACAAGAGGAATGTGCCAAGAATGAAATTGTTCATGCAAAGCACCAAAAAGAATCGGGCCTGTCGAAGCTAGCAAATATCCGACACATTGTGCCATTCCTGAAAGTGCAGCGGCTTGATGAGCATCTTGAGTTTTAAGGCCAATCAAAGAAAGACTTAAAATAAACCCTCCACCAAGGCTAAAACCGATAGCAAAAACCCAGAACAGCGCAAGTTGTGGAAGAACGATCAACCCAAGCAATCCCAGTATTGACCAAACGCAAGTGATGCCTGCAAGGCCACGTTTATCTTTTATTTTCGCCATTAGGGGAATGAGCACAATTGCTGGGATCGCGGTGGCTAATTGTAACATCCCATGTAAGAAGCCTGCTTCGCTTTCCGAGTAACCTTTTTCAACTAATACGCTAGGTAACCAGCTGATCAATATGTACATCATAAAAGAATTAATGGCGAGGTAAGCCGTTACTTGCCAAGCTTCAATTGAGCGCCAAAGGTAGCTATGGCTATCAATTTCAGCGGTATCTTTGCTCGGTTTGGTGTGGTTTCTGAGTTGGGGAATCCAGAGCAATATCGCGAGTAGCGGAAAAATCATTACCGTCGCGAGTGATATTCCCCAGCTTGGGATAGTACTGAAATGCCCATCCGATACCCATACCATGATGGGGTAGGCGGAGCTGGCACTAAGCGTTGATGCGAGACCCATCATCAGAACATACAAAGAGGTGATTGTGGTGACTTTTCGTGGAAAGTCTCTTTTTACTAAACTTGGCAAAAGTACATTGCCAAAGGCGATCCCTACGCCAATAAATGCAGTACCAATGTAAAGATCAATAATGGTGCCCAGTGAACGCAGACCAAGGCCAAACGTGATTAATATCAGTGCTAGCATAAGTGCTAGCTCCAAACCAATTTTGCGAGCAATCGAAGAAGAAATTGGTGAGAAAATCGCAAAAGCGATTAAGGGTAAAGTGGTGATAAAGCCGGCAAGAGTTGGTGATAAATTAAGGTCGTGTGATATAACCTCAAGAATAGGTCCTACGCCAGTGATGGGGGCTCTTAGAGCACTTGCGATAAATAATATACCAAAGATGACGAGGAAAGGGCGTTGGGCACTGCTGTTTGACATAAACAAAACTCCTTATTAATAGAAAAATACTACTCTCTTAGTTAGAATCTGAATTTATTGATATTGACAATTTATTGCTAAAAGAAGACAAAATGGCGAATTCAATTCCGAGTGGCTTTTTTAATCCAGATGCGTATCAGCAAACTGTGGTTGCATTGAGGCTTACTGAGGCGGAGCAAAACGAAGTGCCGTTTCATCAGCATCGTAAAGGACAATTGGTGATGCCTTTGTCTGGTTTTGTGAAAAGCCGAATAGAAGATGCAATTTGGATGGTGCCGCGTCATTGTGCGGTATGGATACCGAGCAAAATGCCTCACAGTAATTATGTCGCCAGTCGCTCTGATATTTGCATGTTGTTTGTTGATCCCGATATTGAGGGATTACCAGAGAAAACTTGTACCTTGTCTGTCTCTCCTTTGCTACGAGAACTGGTGGTTAAACTCGCTAGCGAGGATAAAGATTATGATCAGCAAGGTCGAGTAGGGCGGTTGGCTGAGGTGTTAATCGATGAGCTGGTGAGCATGCCAACTGAGCGTTTTGAGTTTCCAATCCCTAGTGAACCGAGGTTAAATAAGCTTGCTTACTGGATGCTCGAAAAGCCAAATAATCAAACCAGTATCAAACTCTGGGCACAGAGATTAGCAATGAGTGATCGCACCTTATCTCGTTTGGTTAAACAAGAGCTGGGTATGACGTTCGGTCAATGGCGAGCCCAACTTCATGTGGTGGTCGTGCTACAAAAATTATCACAAAAGGAGACAGTGCAGCGTATTTCAGAGGACCTTGGCTATGAGTCAGTTAGTGCATTTATCACTTTTTTCAAAAAGATGTTTGGAAAGCCGCCCGCCCAATACATGAAAGGTTTTCAGTAGCAGAACTGTCCATGTATTGACAAAACAGAGTGGTAAACGACTATTGTCATAAGGAGTTCACTCACTTCTCTACTCATTTTAAACAAAAGCCAGCGGTAAACCATTAACCCTTAATACAGCGAGCTTTCGGTCATTTGGAGTACAAAATAATGGTTACTATGCTCAATGACTGTGCAAGTACGGCCGATTTCATCGTCAAACAACTTGGTAAGAGTCGACTATTCCGCTGCGTTATTTTCCTTGAATTCAACACTGTGGCATCGCTCTGAATCCTGCATTTTGACGTCACTTGGGTATATTACTATCCTAACGGGCCTTACATTCAAACTGAATTTTCCTGAATAATGTGGTGTCTAAGTGAGAGTTAGCGAATTTTCATGGGTTAATTCTTATGAAATATTCGTTTTATAATAGATTCTGAAAAATCCTCAAAATCGTTGTTTTTAGTTCTATCAAAAAAATAAGGTGTGTGAATAAAGTCAAAAAATAAAAATTGAGCTTATTTACATGCATCGTCTTCATTGTAAGCAGCTTCAGAGAGCCTCTCTAGCTGCCTTTCTCTTCTTTAGTCATGGCAGTATTGCGCAGATTTATGTGACTCCCTCGTTAGGGTTGTCACATTTTTCAGGGGGGTGTTCGTCTCAACGTATTGAGTGCGAAAAATCGAGTTCAGCGGTCGGAGCCGTCCTTGGTTACCAAGCTTTTCCTCACTGGGCTGTTGAGCTGGGCTATCAACATTATGGAACCGTAAATGCTAAGTATCCTGCGATTGGTAGTCCCAATCACTCTGTTGATTACTCAGCGGAGATACAAGGTATCGAGTTTGGTCTATCGCGTAAGTTTTCGTTCACTTCTACGCTAGATGGAAGTCTTTCTGCTGGAATGTCTGCTTGGTTTGTGGACATGGACGGCCGAGAGCTTGCCTATTCAGTTGAACGTTCAGCTGATGGTTTTTCTCCTTATTTACGTGCTGAGTTAGGATACGCTTTATCCCAACATCTGCGCCTGAAAACGGGAATTAAATGGATTAGTTCAGTTGGTTCAGATCAAACGGGCAAATCTGAGATATGGCAGCCTTTTATCGGTCTTTCTTACGCATTTGGTTCATCAAGCAAGATGTCTGCGCCTAGTCAGCATCAAGAGGTAAATGTATCGAGTTCAATGGAACACGTGACAAATGTCGATGCAGGGGAAAGCGCGAACACAGTTCAGGAAATAACCATCTATTTTGAGTTCGACAACAGCAAATTGAGTTCGGTTTCTGAAAAAAAGCTGAAAGCCTTTGTCAGCACTGTTTTGCCGAGCCAACAAATCTCTATCTTCGCTTCGACAGATACTTTGGGCTCTAAAATCTACAACGACAAACTCTCATTCAAACGTGCTATGTCGGTACGCACGATATTGCTCGAAAGCGGACTTGATAAAAGCCAGATAGAGATTATCGCTCTGGGTGAAAGTCACAGCGCTTCAGCGAAGCCTGCTACGCGCCGATTCACCAAGGTCATCATTCACGAAAAAGAAGCCGCAACATCATTGTGATAATGGAACTACCAATATGATAAAACACATAATCCTTAGCTTTTGTATCCTATTACTCACTGCTTGTGATGGCTCGGGTGGTCTTCCAAGCCAAGATGACCAATCAACGACACCGAGTGAGCAACCGTCTACTCCAATTTTAAAAGTACAGACATTACCAACCTCAATAACCTCTGATGCCTCGGTAACGGTAACCGGTATTGCTTGGGATGACACCTCAGATATTAACGATATCGTATGGAACAGCGATCATTTGACCTTGGTCAGTCAAACACTTGAGCAACAAATACAAGATTCTAAAGAACATCCGGTTCATTACACCGCGATCTTTAAAGCCGATCATGTATCGGAGGCGACTCCAGCATCGATTCATGGACGTGCGATTTCAAAATTGACTACGCAGAGTGAATCCAAAGACATCGATTTTACCATTGAAGTCCAGACTAATCCGATTGTTTCAAAGCCTAATGTAACCTTTGTCGGTGACCTTGCAGATAAGCGCGTTCTCCACCCACAAGAATCGTTTAAATTAGTAGTCAATACGTATAGTAAAAATGCGAATGTAAACACCATTCAATGGGAGTCTGATAACAAAAACTTAACGCTGACAACGTTCGACAAGGTAGCAAAAGGAAGCAGTGATAGTGAGGAAGAGCCACTATTGTTGACCGCAACCTTTGTGGCTGAAAAGTTGACATCAGTTGATAATGCAAAGATCAAGGTCACGGTAAAAGATGATGGTGAAAATAGTGAGTCAACAACACGACAACATCATGTTGAATTGCGCCCTTGGTCAAAACCACAGGTGGTTTTGAAGATACCGAGCACAGTTAAAGCAGGTGATAAGTTAGCGGTAACGTTAGAGGCCTATGATATTGAGTCTGACGTGAATAAGGTTGAGTGGTTCACGGATAATGAATCGGTAATCATTATTCCCCAAGTCGGTGAAGGTGGTGATTTTGGCAAAGACTCTAAGGACAGTCCGCTCAAGGTTGAAGCTGAGTTTCTGACTAATGACAACATCACCATCGATCATGCGGTTAATATTTGGGCGGTAGTTAGCACACCAAATGAAAGTACTGCGACAGAAGCTCACCTAGTGACGGTGCAGCATGCGATCGCACCAGTCATATCTAAGCCTGTTGTGACCTTTGCGTCCGAGACGCCTCAAAGGCCTAGGTTGAATCCAACCAAGGAACTTACCGTTACGGTTAATACCTACAGTATTAACGCTAATGTGAGCTCGATAAAGTGGCAAAGTATGAGTAAGGACTTAGTGCTTAAAAATGCCCAAGTAATCTCGAGTGGCAGTCAGGACAGCAAAGAGCATCCTTTGTCTTTATCTGCGACATTTGAAGCACAAGATTTTAGTACGCCAAGTAACAGTCAAATCACTGTCACGGTTAAAGATGATGCTAATAACTCTTATCCTGAAACCAAAACGCTCGATGTCGACCTACAACCTTGGTCTGCTCCAACGATTGTTGACTTTCATGTGCCTTCGGAAGTCTTATCTGGAAAGGATTTGGATGTAACTTTGATCGCTTTTGACCAAGAAGATGATATCGAAAAAGTGGAATGGTTTACTGATAAAGCGAACTTCATGACGCCACCAGGTCCTTCGCTGGTCCCTGAGGAGACGCACGATTCACAACAGTCGCCATTTACGTTCGATGGAGACTATGTCAGCGGTGGGAAGTTATCTAAAGATGAGGATGTGACGGTATGGGCAAAGATCACTACTCGCCATGGTCAATCAGCAACTACAGCAAAAAAAACGGTTGTGGTCAAACAACTTACCAGACCTGTGGTTACAAAAATTACCGATGCTTTCGATGGTGTACATGCTCATCTGAACTCTGATCAACCTAAGCAAGATAAAGATCATATTATCTTATCTGCCAAAGCGAATGCGAAGCCAGCCAGTGAACATGGTGAAGGTGAGGTAAAGATAAACTCTTACTATTGGTCACAATCATCGGATGATCCGATTAGCCTCAATATTGACTCGTCGCCACAAACCATAGGTGCTCCTGATAGTGAGGCTGACATTCCACCATTAGCCATCACATTGCCAGATACCGGAAAACAAGGCTCAGAATCGCCGACAGATTATCACATCAGTTTGGTAGTGGTTGATGAGCGGGGCGTAGAGAGTAAGGCAAGAGAGTATACACTGAGCGTGAATCCTCTTACGCAACTAAGAGTGATGACTGCAAACGTCTTCTTAATTAATTCAACAACCGTTGGTGGGAATGCGAAGGATGAGAGAGTCGAAGAATACTTAAAGCTAAAAAATGATCTCTTTGGTTTTACTGATGTGGTTGCACTTACAGAAGTTTTTAACCAAAAACATGCGGATAAGTTTGCAAGCGGATTAGGTCTGAATTACCACACACCAATTTTGGGTACTGAAGGTGATTGGAATTTAACCGAAGATAACCATAGTATTCTAAATGGAATTAAAAGTGGTGGTGTGATGGTGTTGAGCCGTTACCCAATTCTATCTAAATCTCAGCATATCTTTTCTTCCTTTTGTGCTGAAGACGGTTTAGCAGCAAAAGGATTTATCCACGTTAGGATCAAAAAGGATTGGAAGATTTATAATGTTATCGCGACACATACACAAGCTGACCCTAGTGTTTTTAGTTGTTCAAATGCCAATCAAACCCGTCTTGCTCAATTGGCAGAAATTAATGACTATATCGACAGAAAAATTACCGATAAAAGCGAATATGTGTATATCCTAGGTGATATGAATATTGATAAGTATGACTCTTCGACCTATGCGAAGATGTTAACAAGTTTGCATGCGCCTGAGCCTGTATACCGAGGAATGAGGTATTCATGGGATTATGAAAAAAACTCTCTAGCATTTGCGTACAACTACCGTTCGAGTTATGTCCAGAACCATGCTCCACAGCTACTTGACCACGTACTGTATGATAATAGATATGCCAAGCCGAGATATTGGAACAATGTCATCTTGGACCCAGTTGCGAAACAGAGAGTTGAGGTAACAGTAAATATAATGGGCAATAAAGATCGCTATCACTACCCAGATTTGTCCGATCATTTCCCCAGTATTGGCTTTGAGTATTTGGATGGACAGATACCAGAACATTCATATCGCGGTCAAAATAAGCGTTATAATAAAATGAAGTTTAAGTTACTAAATTCTAATAATTATATCCGCACTGGAGATGCTCCTGATGATTGGGTTGTTGTCAAGTCGCTAAAAGGTGATTCAGGGGAGAGGTGGTCGGTTGATAGCTACGCACCCACCAACGCTCAAAAGTATCTACACAAACCAGGAATCTATCCAACGTGTCTTTTGGATAACACTTATGTGGAAGTTGAGAGTATTCATGGGCGCTGGTTAAATTGGCCATCAGGTGCTCAACATAACTATTATTATCCATTTGAAGATAATGCGTCGAAATATTTGAGCTTGGTCCACGTTGATGAGAAACGCCGTTCTGTTGAAGGTTGCATAGAGAATGGTTCTTATGTTTTGTTCAAAGACGGTTCATTCAACCACAGTAAATTTAGTTATAATGAAGTCTATAATGGATACTTTCATTCATCCAACTCTCAAGATGATGACAGAAATCGAGGAGCGATTTTTGTTGTTGAGATGGAAGAGCCTGACTATTTAGATTGGTCGGATTTACCACGCTAAATCAAAGCTATCGAGTAAAATATAATGCCTCCGTTAAGTGTTTTTACACTATGGAGGCATTCTTTTGATTAACCAGACATATTGTTATTCGGATTAAAACTCGTAATCAAGTTTAGCCCAAATGGTACGCCCTGGTTCATTGACTTGTTTGGTTCTGTCTTCGATGGCCAGAGCGTCGTTGCCACTTCCTGATTTACTGATGTGCTCGGCATAAGCTTTATCAAACACATTGTCGATACCAAGACTGACTGACAGTTGATCATCAAATTGATAAGCACCGTTTAGGGACAGTGTGCCCAAGCCACCGGTTTCACCGAGATCTTGTCCTACAATATTACCTTGCTTTAAGGCCACGCGATCTTGTTTTGCTACGACACGCCACAATGCACCTAATGACCAATCATTGACTTGATAGTTGAGTGCCAAGCGTCCTTCAAGAGGCGATATTTGTCCAAGTGCCACATTGTCGGTATCGTTATCACCATGACTGTAGGCCAAAGTCGCGGTGGTGGTGAGTTGTTCAGTCAATGCATATTCAACCGATGCCTCTCCGCCGAATACGCTCGCATCTATATTGCGGGCTTTCACCGTTGATGCGTTATCGATCAGTATGTAGTCACTGATTTTGGCATAGAAAAGCGATACAGACACTAGGGCATCACCTGTGTAACTCCAGCCAATATCGAGTTGATTGGTTTTCTCTGGGCTAAGTGTCAATGCTTTGCTTGCTCTCATGACTTCCCAATAGTCGGCGATACGCTCAGAATGTCCAATACCAGCATAAAACTTGTGTTGAGCTAGGGTATGTTCATAATGAAGGAAGCCACTAAACAAATCGTCGTTTTGTTTGTTTTGTTTATTGTCGGCGGCCCAACTCCCGAGCAACTCAGTTTGCCAATAATCATATCGTAACCCGCTAAAAATTGTTCCTTGATCAAGTTGATGCTCGATCTCGGTAAATAGTCCCCAATTTTTTTGACTGAACAAGTCTTGATAATTTGCGGATTTGAGTTCGTCAAGATTTTTTCCGCCACGGAAATCTTGTAATTGGTCAATATGGTCAATACCAATTAGTGTGGTTGTTTGAGGAGCTAACTCCAGCTCTGTCCAAATGTGGCCACCAAATGTAGTACGACGCGGATTAGAGCCAGATTCTTTACCTTTATCAAACTGATCCATAATGTGGTCATTTTGATTCCAGTAACCTTGGAATTCCAGACTCCTTAATACGCTTCCATCAAACGACTTTTTGGTAAGTAGCGACCAATTCTCATTGTCTATGGTACGGGCTTTATTACCTCTATCTGCATATTCGGCTTCACCGCTCGAATTTCCATAGCCTAGTTCGAACAGGCTATCGGCAGTTGGAGTAAAGCCGATAGCTGTATTGATGGTTTGTCTATCGTAACGAGACTGAATTTCGTTGCCTGCACCATCTTTGAAGTTGTTGCTTTTTGAACCATTAACGTCGAGATTCCAATAGTAACGCTCGTTTCCTGCCGTCAACTCGGTTAGGTAATCCTGTCGACCAAAGCTACCAGCCGTTAGACTTGCTCTACCTTCTACCGTAGGGTCAACAAAGCCTAGGTGTTCACGCTCAAATATAACGGTTCCAGCGGAACCAACGGGTCCGTAGCGAACAGTTTGAGGGCCTTTGATGACCATTACCTGTTCATAAGTTTCCGGGCTGATGTAGTTCGTTGGAGGATCCATTCGTCCACCACAGGTACCGGCGAGTTGTTGTCCATCATTTATGACGCTAACTCGTGAACCTGCTAGACCGCGTAAGCTGATATCACCGCCTGCGCCGCCTTTTCGAGTAACGCTGAATCCGGGGATCGTTTTTAGATAACCAGAACCGTCGAAAGAAGGAATGGGCTGTCTTGGTATTTTGGGGTCAATAACGGTAGTAACTCCTTCGGAGACAGATTCTGCCGTAATAACCATGGGCTCTGCGCACTGCTCGCTGTCACAGTTTTCTGTAGCAATTGCTGTGGCTGGATACCAAAGCGTTGCAGGCAGAAAAAGAGCAGCGGTAATTTTATTTTTGTTCATAGTTTTTATTTCGATTATTATAAAATGCTTGCTCATGGTATTAGGTGTTCAGCGATGAACAATCTCGAATAGGCAAACTGTGACAAATGGTCGCAGGGCAGTATGATTTATGTTTTATTGGGGTATTCTTTTGATCGTAAACAACTGTTTATTATCCCGAAAATTACTAGTGATATTTTTGTTATTTTGGCTGTATTGGTAAATGAATTCTCTAGAGCAATGGCTTTTTAAACAATGTGGTGAAAAACTGACTCCACTTTTTGTTTTGCTCCTTTGTCGTAGCGCTTGGCTTGGCGTCATATGGCTGTTTTTTTTAGCTGATTTAGCACCAATAAGTATCAGCATACTCGTAGTGACAACATTTTTGCATTTGCTGAGTATTAAGCAATTTGGTGGACTAAAGACACCATTAAGTCGAGTAATGGTTGGCCAAATCTCACTTGATTTGATTGCGATGACTTTACTATTAGTGTTCAACGGTGGTGCGACAAACGCATTTGTGACAGCATTATTGCTTCCCGTTGTATTCGCTTGTATTAGTCTTAAGTTTTGGTTCTGTGTCAGCTTTACCCTTATCGCAATGGCGGCTTACAGTATGTTGATGTGGAATATGTCGAATGATATTGGACATGACACACATATGGCGCATCATTACATGGCGATGTGGGTCAACTTTATCCTCTCAGTAAGCATTATCTCGGTGGTTGTTGGCTCAATGGCGAGAATGGTGGCTAAAAGGGAAAAAAGGATCTCTCAGCAGAGGGAGAGGCAGTTAAGAGAAGAACAAATTTTGGCGATAAGTATCGCTTCAGCCCAGGTAACTCATGATATCGCGACGCCACTTGCGACAGTACAATTGTTGTATGAAGAACTCAAGGATCAGTATCCTGAAGACCCACTAATACGCACGGGTGAGAGTGCGTTAAGGGATTGTGCCACCCAGCTTAACCAATTTCGTCGACAAATTGATGTTATTCGAAATGGGACACCAAATTGGTTGAGTGTGAAAGAGGTCCTCGATACATTTTCCGATGCTGCACTGCTCTATTTTCCACAACAGAAGTTACAATTGCCTGCCAATGTGCCCACTGGTAAAATTTGGTCTGATGATATGTTACTTCCTGCTTTGGTAAACTTGCTACAAAACGCGGTCGCCGCTAATCAAGAAGCAAGTCAAAATCAGCTTGAATTGCATTGTTATGAACGAGAAAATCAATGCATCATCGAGCTGAAAGATTTTGGTTTTGGTTTGAGTCAAAAACAACTTCAAGACTTGGGTTATGAACCGGTCAAAAGCCATCGTGGGTTGGGTATTTCTGTGTTTCTGTCGAATGTGACTCTGAGTAGATTAGGGGGAACACTGGAGCTTGAAAATCATCACGCTGGTGGTTGCCTCGCTCGTGTATATTTAAATTATAAAAGAATGACCGATGAAGCTGTTAATCATTGAAGATGATCCTAATTACGCTGACATCATGGCTTGTCGAATGAAAAGACATGGCTATGAATGTGAGACAATAAATCATGCAGATTTAGTACTACATAGAGCGAGGCTCTGGAGGCCGACTCATATTCTATTAGACTTAAAGCTTGCAAACGAAAATGGGATGGATCTTATTGTGCCTCTTCGAGCTGCGCTCCCTGAAGCAAAAATCGTATTACTAACGGGTTTTGCAAGTATTGCATCTGCGGTAGAGGCGATGAGAAGAGGAGCAAGTGATTATTTGTCAAAGCCAGTTGACAGTAATACTTTGCTGAATGCCCTGAATGGGGAAATGAACGTGCAGGCAACGGAGTTAAAAACCTCAAGTCCTGAGCAACTGGTATGGGAGCATATCCAACAAGTGCTGGCGACCAATAATGGTAATGTATCAGCGACAGCGAGAGAGCTCGGTATGCACAGAAGAACTCTGCAGAGAAAACTGCAAAAGAAAAGCAATTATCTGTCTTAATCGGCATCCAAGTAACTTTAAGATATTTGGGTCAACAGCACTAGGGCAGGTGACATTTTTTGAATAAAAAAAACCGCCCAGATGGGCGGTTTTGCTATTGAAGTTATGCCTAACCGCATGATGCGTGAGATGTCCATTTGTCCATACTGGCTTTGTTTTCTTCAAGCCATTTATTTACCGCATCTTCTACCGACATTTTTTGATTATCGACTAGCATAGCGGCCATCGCAATTTGTCCGTTATCTAGTGAGAATGAGTTGATCGTATCTACAGCACACTGTGATTTTTCACTCAAACTTTTTGATATTGCAATTTTTAACCAACCACCAGTGGGATTGCCGCAGTCCCATTTAAATTTTGGGTTAACGCCCCAAGATGCTTTTTTCTCGCAATCGTCATCGTGTGCTGGGAACTCAACAAATTTTCCTTTGTATTTTGCTTCTACCCAATTCGGTGACCAGTTGAAGATCAGCAATGGTTTTTTCGCAGCAATGTACTTTTCAATCTTTTGATTGATCTCAGCACCATCTTTTAACTTGGCTACGTCAAACTGTAAATCTAGGGCTCTGATACGTGCAGCATCAGGTTTCTCCCAAGGCCCAGTGTAATAAATACCTTTTTTTCTGCCCTCAGCGAATACTTGATGGCAATTTTTCAACGCTTTCCAATCTGGCAAACCGGGGCAAACCTCTTCGGCGTAATCCGGATACCACCAGTCTTCACGAGTAGTGGCGACATGAGTACCACCTTCGACGATATTGCCAGCGTCAATTAACTGTTGGTACTTGGACGCCATTGACCCTTCCCAAACTTCAACCTGCACATCGCCTTGATCATTAGCAAGCTTGTACCACTGAGAGCGAGCGTCTGTGTAGACATATTCCACAGGAACATTGTTTTGCTCTAATAGTTTTCCGAGAACCTTGGTTAAAACTTGTTGGCTGGTCCAGTCAAGTGAAAGCATTTTGACTGGCTCTGCGCAAACTAGTGATGACGTCAATCCTGAGATAGCGCACAAAGCAGTAATTTTAAGATTATTCATGATAATTATTCTTTGAATAAAGATGATGTTCTGTAAGTTAAGAGTCTTAATACTCACTTTTCAAGCTGTAGCATGGTTTTTTGATATATTATTCCTCTCGTATTGCTCCGTTTCCTCCTAAATTTCTCAACAAATTAGTTGGTTATATTCGAGCAAAAATAAAAAAGTGTTAAGAGTATCAAAGCTCGAAAAGTATTCGAGGTAGAGCCCTGCATTTTGGAAACTTTAGATTGATATTCAAGCTATTTATGGTGTAATTCTACAGAACTCAGTCTGTGCTCGAGTAACCTCAAGGTGCTTGTTTCAGGGCGACAATTTGGTTTGCTGACCTAGTCATGGATTTAACACTGGCTTATTGTAAATCAAAATCGGTAACAAATCCTGTGAGTCGAGAAAACCCGCACTAGGGAGTGTGTTACAAAACTGATCCCTGCTGTAAACCACTTGGAAAGAGCTTGCGATTTTGCGGGGTTATTTATTTTAAACTCGATTTCGTGAAACCTCGGTGACGCCAGCGCCTTGAAGCCACCAGAGCACACGAATACATCAATGAATTAATAAGTTTGCGACAAGGAAGTTTTATGCGGACTCTATCAGTGCAGTGGAAAATTACACTTTTGGCTGGCTTTTGCCTCTTGGTTACCTCGCTCTCTCTTATCGGTTTTTCGATTTTTAATGCTTTATCCAACCAACAACAGATTAAGCAACAGAGTACTCAATCTGTGATCGTCAAGTCTGAAAAAATTGTAGAGACCCAAGCTCTATTGAGTGCAACAGAGGTCTCAGAGTATTTAAGTGAAGCCTTATACCGAGCAGAAATGCTCGCTTCGAGTACTTTGTTTCAGAAAAACTTGAGTGAAGAGAACTTTGGCGGCAGTGAAGAATTACGTACAGCGTTAGACGAAATGGTTCGACGCTCGGTGATTGATTTTACATCCATCCAAGGGGCTTATTTAGTATTTAAACCTTATATGCTGGATAATGAAGACAGTAATTATGTTGATGCTGAATATGTTGGCTCAAATGAGATTGGCCGTTTTGCCCCCTATTGGATGATTGATGGAAATGGGAAAGATGTTATCCCTAATGTACTAACTGAATCTGACTTGGCGAGTATCAAGAACAAAGAACGTTTTGATTGCCCTATGGTTCATAGAGCGCCATGTATCACCAATCCAAGAACGGTTGCGCAACAATCGGGGCAATTTTTAGCAAGCTCGATCTCTATTCCCTTGCTAATGGATAACTCTCCGATCGGCTTTTTTGGTATTGACTTGAGGCTTGATGGGTTGATTGAGGCAGTGTTAAATTCAGACCAACAACTTTTCGATGGCAGCGGTAATGTTAATCTTGTTAGTGAAAGTGGTTACCTGATAGCAAGCGATAATCCTTCAGCACAAACGGGTAGCTTATATCAGAGCTCTAGACTTTCCTCACTGAGTTTACAAACATTGCTTGCTGAGCAACAAGTTAAAAGCCAATGGAGCTCTGATGGTGAGTGGTTGAGTGTTTTTGCTCCAATCAAGATTGCTAATCAGACATGGGGTGTTTTGTTTGAAATGCCACGGTCGAGTGTTTTGGCTGATGCAAGAGCACTCGATCAAACAATAAGCCAACAGGTAGAGACAAGTGTCAAAACAGAGCTACTCGCTGGCATTTTATTGGTTTTGGCTGGGCTAGCAACAATAGCTTGGTCTGCAGCCCGCTTAGTCAAACCAATTCGTGATGTAGTATTTAGACTCAATGATATCGCCTCTGGAGAGGGCGATCTGACTCAGCGTCTCGAGGTTAAATCGCAAGATGAAATTGGTGAACTGGCTATCGGCTTTAATCTTTTTCTCGGTAAGTTACAATCTATCATTGGTGATGTGGTTGATACTACCCTGAAAATAGGTACAACTAGTAAGCAATCGCGTAATGCTGCCCAGCAAACAAGAGCAAGCAGTGACTCACAGTTCAGAGAAGTTGATTTGGTTGCGACAGCCTCTGAAGAGATGACTCAGACCGCGGGATTAGTGGTGCAGAATGCTGAGGTTGCGGTGAACGCCGCCAACAAAGCAAATGAGGCTGCTGGTGAGGGGCAAAAAGTGATCGAACAATCACAACAAGAGATGATGAAGCTTGTTGAAAGAATGACAGCAGCGGTACCCGTCGTTGAGGAACTAGCCTCGAATAATAGTAATATTACTGAAATATTAACAGTTATTGAAGGGATATCTGAGCAAACTAACTTGCTGGCACTCAACGCTGCTATTGAGGCCGCGAGGGCGGGTGAGCAAGGGCGTGGGTTTGCTGTTGTTGCGGATGAAGTTAGGGGACTGGCAAGCAGGACTCAACAATCAGTAGGTGAAATTCGCCAAGTGATTGAGAGCGTGCAAAAAGGCACTCATGATGTTGTCAAAGCAATAGAAGAGGGCAACCATTTAGCTAATGAATCGTCAGTCCATGTTGAGAATGCGGCCTTGGAGTTAAGGCAAATCTTTACTGCCATATCTTCAATAAACGACATGAATTCCCAAATTGTTAAAGCGGCAGAAGAGCAACAGGCGGTGTCGGCGGAGGTAAACCTAAATGTCAGTAATATCCGTGAACTTAGTGCGCAGATCCTCAGCCAAGCTGAGGGCTCAGAGTCTGTGAGTTCTACTATCGGTGATCTGTCACTCAAACAGCAACAACTGGTAAACCAATTTAGGGTTTAGTTATCAAGGTTCTATGGCAACAATAAAGAGCTCGGTTAGGCCGAGCTTTTTTTATGTTATTTTTCACGCATCGAAATACCAAAAGCCTCGCTGCAACAATTGAGTGAGTAACCTGAGATTTGATGGGTTGATTTCTATTGCCTCAATGCTGATAGCATCTCGATTACTCAGAGTGAGGGTTAATTCGGGATCATCACAGGCTATACATTCACCATTAATATAGACTTCTCTTAGGTTATCTTGATGATAGAGTACTTTCAGTCCTGCCATCTTGTAGATGTAGCCGCCAGCTTTTAGGTGCTCTTCGAGAGCATCTTCCTCAATGGCATGCTCTATTTCAACGTGATCTAATTGATGGCGAGATTGGCTCAATAGTGTGCCAATAACTTGATCAATATGTGCTGGTGAATCGAGTAATGATTTAAGCATCAGAGTGAGCTGTTCTTTATCAAGTGTCGATATCTCACCATGATTTGAACGTACCGCCATATCTGGGTTTATTAAGTGCGCGTCTCCCAGATCATTGCCGATAATGTAATCTGCGAAATGATTGAGTAACTCTTGTTGTTTTGGAGAACGGAAACCAATTGAGTAACTCATACTTGGCTCTAGAGTGTCCCCTTCGTGCGGAAAGCCTGGTGGAATATAAAGCAGATCTCCGGGCTCTAGAACTTGATCGATAATGGGATCAAAACCTTCGATCTGTCTCAGTGCCCCAGCTTGGATAGACTCTTTATATTGTCCTTGATCTCGTGCTCCTACTTTCCAATGTCTTTGACCACTACCTTGAACAATAAATACATCGTATTGGTCAATGTGAGGACCAACGCCCCCGCGTGGCGCCGAAAAGCAGACCATCAAATCATCAAACAACCATTGAGGCAGTTGTTTAAAGGGATCGAGTAAGGTCGCTGAGCCGGAATGCCAGTGATTACAAGCTTGCACTACCAACTGCCAGTGAGATTCTTCTAGGGAGGTAAAAAAATCTTCACTCAACGGACCATGAGTGACTGACCAACGACCTTGTTTGTTATTGATAAATCGTGAGTCAATATCACTTTCCATAGCTAAACCAGCCAGTTCATCGGGCGTGATGGGGTCAACAAAATCAATAAATGCATTTTTTATTACGATCGGTTTTTTGTGCCAATGTTGAGCTAAAAAAGTAGGGAGGTCGAAGTTTAATGTGTACATTACGAATCTATTTTCCTGAGTAAATCTGCTTCAACGATTTTGAGTGCTTTTAAAGCGGTCTCGGGATCAACTCCATTTGTCTCAAGTAGATATATGAGATCGACTGCTAACTTGATATCTTTTGGAGCGTCTTCAAGCTCCGACTTGTTTTCTGACATTAGGTTTTTCTCTCGATGTAATGAAGGTTTTTTTCGATGAGTAACTTGGCTTGCTGGCAGCGCCTCAACCTTGATTGAACTTGAATGAGCTTTTGTTGAGCACATTGTGCTTGCTGAGACTGCTCATAAGTCAATTCGGCTTCTTTTACCATCAGTAAAAGTCGCCTTTCCCATTCTTGATGTTGTTTTAGTTGTTCTGATAACTGACGAATTTGAACCTGTTGATCATTTTCGTAAGTAAATGAGGTTGTATTGTCCTCTAGTGTTTTTTCGATCGCCGTCATTTGATCGATCAACTTTTCTGCTAAATATCGAGCGCGATCGGATGTTGCTTCTGGCTGATGAATATGATTTTTCAATCCATTAAAGATAGCTTGCGTCTCTTTGATGCATTTAGCGATACTATTTCCTTTTTGATTGAACAATTGCTCATCATAGATTGGCTGGCTTTGATCGCGATCAAACAGATGATGTGTCTGTGCTCTTTGTAGAAGTTGTTCAACTTTCTCTGCTATTTTCTCTATCTTTAACATAGGAATTTCACATACCCATAAACCAAGCCTCTATAGCAAGCTTAATCGCAAGGATACTCACTACAGTGATAAATACGGGGCGAATAAATTTAGCACCGAAGCGGATTGCAGAATGTGCGCCAACAAATGCCCCTGCCATTAAGCAAGCACCCATAGTTAAGCCCAGTAGCCAATCAATATGTCCAAGAATGGCGAACGTGACTAATGAGGTAAAATTACTGGTAACATTCATGGCTTTCGCCACACCAGATGCGAGTAAAATGTTCAGCCTGTATAGCGCAATTGAGCTAACGGTCCAAAAAGCCCCAGTCCCTGGCCCTGCAACTCCATCATAAAAGCCAAGTGAAATACCTTGTATGTACTGTTTCCTTTGAAATTTAGGGCAAGGTTCCGGTACTTCGTCGTTGACGTTCTGAGGTGTTTTGTTTAATAAAGTATAGATAGCGGCGGCTAAAATAATAAGAGGAAGAATCTTTTCAAGCCATTGGGTTGAAATTTGATCAACGAATAAGGTGCCGAGAATTGCACCCGCTAAAGTAGCGAAAAAAGCGCGGTACCAACAACGAGGCTTAAAAAGTTTTTTTCGATAATAAGTGAACGCGGCCGTTGAGGACGCAAAGGTAGCAGCCAATTTATTTGTGCCAAGGGCAATATGCGGAGGAAGGCCCAGTGAGAGAAGCGTGGGTACTGTCAACATTCCACCACCGCCGGCTACAGCATCAATAAAGCCTGCTAGAAAGGCAACCAGCGCTAAAACCACAATCGTGGTTGGTTCAAAAAATTCCATATAGACTTCTTATTATTGAAGATACTTGGTAACGATACTTGGGTTATTCAATAACCCGTTTAAAAGGAGGTAGTGAATCGAGTAGTGCACTACCGTAGCGTTTTGTTACCAGTCGACGGTCAAGGATGGTCACTTTACCAGAATCTTGTTCTTTACGCAGCAGTCGTCCAACAGCTTGTATCAACTTTTTACTTGCTTCGGGCACGGCAATCTGCATGAAAGGGTTACCACCTCGACTTTCTATATATTCAGCATGAGCCTGCTCAACAGGAGAGGTTGGGACGGCAAAGGGTATCTTAGTAATGATCAAGTTCTCTAGTAGGGGCCCCGGAAGATCTAAGCCTTCAGAAAAGCTACCTGTGCCGAATAAAATGGAAGTTTTATTTTTATCAACAAGGCTTTTGTGTTTTTTGAGAATTTCAGATCGAGACTCTTTTCCCTGGATTTGTAGTCCCCAACCATTTTTTACAAATTCTGTCGACAGTGCTTCAGCTACCTTGTTCATTTGCCAGTATGATGAAAATAGAACCAAGTTGGCTTTACCTTCTCTGATGTGTTTTGGTAACTGCTCGGTTAATACATCGCTAAATTGAGGTGCCTGAGGTTCACACGCTATTTTAGGTATATAGAGTTCAGCTTGATTTTGGTAATCGAACGGAGACGCAAGGGCAAGAAAACGAACCCCTTCCTCGGGCTTATCACTTATTCCTGCTTGGCGGCAAAAAAAGCGAAACGAATTAAGTGCTCTCATTGTGGCAGAGGTTAAAACAGCGCCAATACAGCGACTCCATATCTGTCGGTCTAATTCCCAACCGACTTCTAGTGGGGAAACATTAACGATAAAGTCGGCATTATTTTCATCGCTTATTTCCAACCATCTCGCTAAAGGTGCACTTTTTTCGTTAGTGACTTGAGCCATAAGATTCCATACTTGTGCCAAGTTCTCCATTCTCTGAATATAGAAACTCAGCTCTGCGAGTGCAGGTTCAGCCAAGCGGTTGGCAAGTTCACCCTCTTTTACTCGCTCAGAGATAAGTTCAGCGATTTTTGCTACTGCTTGTGCACCTTTTTGAGATAGCGCTTTGAGTGTTTTTGCTTCCTCTTCTAACCAAGAAGGGAGCTCTCCGTTTTCGAATCGATAAATATTGTCTTCAAACAATGCCGCGTCAAACCTTCCTGAAAGTTGACTTAGTGTAGGAATAAGTTGCTGCACCGAATCTTGGAGCTCATTCCTGAAACGTGATACACGTCTTTCGTCAGTGAGGCTAGTAAATTTAGTGACAGATTGATTGAGTTTTTCTAGCCAACTTGCCGCACCCTTTAGGCTCGCGGCAGCAGAGGAGTGGTCACGCGCCACTTGAGGCAAATGATGAGCTTCGTCAAAAATAAAAATGGTGTTTTCTGGTTCAGGTAATATAACTCCGCCACCTAAGCCAGCATCAGCCATAACCAAACTGTGATTAGCAACAATAACATCTGCTTTGTCGAGTTCAGCACGTGCTTTTTGAAATGGGCAGTCTCTGTGGGCAGGTAGTGAATTATTACAGCTGTGTTTATCACTACTAATGAGTTTCCATATTCTATCATCTATCGGTTTCGGCCAGCTATCTCTATCACCATCCCACTTTTTATCTGCGAAAGCGCGATACAATCTTTTGAGAAGCTCAATATCTCTGGTTGAGGGTTTGTCGTCAAAAATCGCTAGCTGTAAGTTATCGTTTCCAGAAGCTGCCGAAAGTTTTTCAGCGCAGCAATAACGCTGGCGACCTTTAGCCAAGATAAAGGAAAACTCGGTATCTGTTATACGGCGATAGAGCGGCAAATCTTTATGAATAAGCTGCTCCTGCAGTGCAACGGTGGCGGTTGAAATGACCAATTTATGGTTATTTATCACTGCCACTGGAATGGCCGCCATAAGATATGAGAGAGATTTACCAATACCAGTCCCTGCCTCTGCAACTAGCATACGGTTGGATTTGTGATATTCGCCGCAAAGTGTCTTTGTTATCTCTGCCACTAGGTAATTTTGCGCTCGGCGGGGGACGAAGTTATCGAGCTGATGTTGAAGATTTTGGTAGCTAGTGCGAACTGATTTCTGAATTTTATTATTAATCATACGATGACCCAAAATGCAATTTGAGCATGATAACACAAATTAAGAATGACAACTTAGGTCACGTAACAATAACCTTATTAACTAAATCTAGATCTTGTTCACAAAAAAAACTGAACCTTCAATCACTTAGCGTTGTCCAGCGCGCTTTGGAATAATGTGCGAGTAAATTGGTAAAAATTAACATTTATATTTATTTTTTATCTTTAAATTCTAATTTAAACAGACAAAAAATCTAAATGACATTATTGTCCATAATTTAGGACAATAAGCGAATAGTTTAATAACTTGACTAAAAAACAATCTCAATTTATTTCAACTTGTTGTTTTTTAAAGTTTTTATGTTTTTTTATTAATTATTTTTAGAAGATTTGACACTTAGTGAATTCTTTTGCAAGCTAGGTATCGAAATTAACTGGCGTCGATTTGTTTCGTGTTAATAAATCGTCATCAAAAAACATAAAGGGAACCATTAAAGGATTCCCATTCTATAGAAAAGGCAGTGGATTATTATGAAAAAGACTCTAGTAGCTCTTTCAGTTCTAGCGGCAGCAGCTAACGTAAATGCTGGCGAAATTTATGCAACAGATGCTTCTAAAGTATCTCTAAAAGGTGAGATCGATGCATATGTTACTCAAAGCGACATCGAAAAATCTCAAGGAACAAGAGAAGAGAAAGATGCAAACGTAGTTACATGGGGAAAAATTCAACTTGATGCTGAGCACAAATTGAATGCTGACCTAACTGTTATGGGTTCTTTCGAAATTGAATCTTCTTCAGGCGCTGTTGATGGTACTGATAACAAAGCAGTGTTTGATGACATGTACGTTGGTATTAAGGCAGACTCTTGGACTGTAGCTGTTGGTGAAGTAGGCGACGTTGCTGATTCAACTGACGCTATCGAGAAAGGCGACATCACTAACGAAGGTAAATTCTTCGGTCACGCAGGTGGTCACCGTAGCGAGTCTAAAGGAAACGGCATCGTACTTAAAGCTGACCTTGCAGATAACCTAGTATTCGTTGCTGACGTTCACACTGTATCTGACAAAGACGTAGAAAATACAATCGGTGGCTCTCTAGACTGGGCAATCAACGACATGTTCTCTATCGGTGGTTCATTTGTAAGTGGTGAGCAAGCGAAAGACGTAGACTACCGCGTAGGTGGTGTAGCAGCTTCTATGACTGCTGGTGGCTTCATGGTTGCAGCAACTTATGCTCAGTTTGAAGGTGTAAATAGCTATGGCCTATTCGGTTCTAAATCTGGCACAACTAAGTTTGAATACATGGACGGTGATGCATACGGCGTAGCAGTTCAGTACACTATCGACAAAACTCGTCTATACGCAACTTATGACGTTATGGGGCTTGATGAAGTCACTAAAACTGGTGCAGATGCAAAAGGCGACACTACTAACCTAGTTGTTGGTGCTGAGTACTCTGTAATGGATAACCTAACAGTATTCACTGAGTACCAAACTGCTGACACTAGTAACGACTTCGACGGAGCATCAGTTCCAGGTCAAGCAACTGGTAAAGGCCTTGACGCTGACGTATACCTAGTTGGTGCATACTACACTTTCTAATCTAATTCGATTAGTATTATCAAGCCAACGCTCTTGCGTTGGCTTTTTCTATTGTAAAAAGGATAATTATCTTGAATATCATTAAGTCTTTTTGTATTTCCTCTATTGTTAGTATTATTTCTCTACCTGTTTTTGCAGTAGATATTGATTTGGCCAATGGTATTTCGATAGAAGCAGTCAATGGTCAAGCGTATGATGAAAGTAAGACGCAAATTGAATCGGGTGAGAATCAATTTGTTTTTGAATTTAATGGCGACTTGAACCAAGGCACAAAACGTAAACGCTATTCAGCACGCCCTTATATCGTGATGCTCGACTTAAAGGATGTGAAAACACTGAAAGTCGATCTGCTGAGCCGACGTTATCGCACAGTAGAACGCAATGTAGATAAAAAAACGGCCATTTTTCAGTTCGAACTGGATGGAAAAGCGGTAAAAGATACTCAAGAACTCTTACCTCCTAAACATGGTGCCTTTCCTTATGCAGACATTCCCGCGTTGGTGGTTAAGTATAACCAAGACAATGGATTGGCGTTTGATTCAGGCCGAGTTGTTGAACTCAAAGAAGAGCTTGCTAAGCTTAAACAACTGAAAACTCCTTCTAATACCGTTGCCAAACCATCCGTTAAGTTGTCAGGTGTTAATGAAACAGAGAATACGCTTGAGCTGAAACTTTGGTATCTAAAAGCAAGCAAAGAAGAGCGTAAACTCTTCAAGCGTTGGATGATAGAACAAGACTAGCCATAGAATTTAAGAGGTGCAGATTTGACTATCTGTACCTCACCTTGGCTGCATGAAATTTTCTGAGTTGTCCAATGCATTCTCTATCGCTGCTAAAAGGTGATAAATATTTTCTGAGGAAGAAACGTAGGGGGGCATAACATAGATGAGCTTTCCAAATGGTCTTATCCACACTCCCTGCTTAACAAAGCTGGCTTGTATCCTTTCCATATCCACCGGCAGCCTAGTTTCTACCACACCAATGGCGCCAAGCCACCTCACATCTTGAACTATTTTATACTCTCGCAGCTTAGGTAATTCGTTTGCAAAAATATTCTCTATCATGTGGGTTTGCTGTGACCACTGATTGTTTTTGAGAATATTAAGGCTCGCCAAAGCGACTGAGCAGGCAAGGGGATTAGCCATAAACGTAGGGCCGTGCATAAAGCACCCAGCCTCTCCACGGCACACGGTATTGGCAACTTCTTTGCTTGTAAGAGTTGCTGCCATCGTCATGTAACCACCGGTAAGCGCCTTTCCTACACACAAAATATCAGGGGCGATTTGCGCATGTTCGTAGGCAAATAGCTTTCCTGTACGCCCAAATCCAGTCGCAATTTCGTCCAATATGAGCAGTACTCCATATTGGTCACATAATTTACGGACTCCTTTAAGAAACTCAGGGTGATAAATTCGCATTCCTCCCGCGCCTTGGACAATCGGTTCAAGAATAACAGCGGCAATGTCTTGATGGTTGTGTACAAGCTTATTTTCAAAGTCATCAAGATCACTTTTATTCCAAACACCCCAAAAGTCAGAGTTGGGAGAGTCAGCGAAGATGTGTTCAGGTAAAAAACCTTTGTATAACGAGTGCATTGAGTTGTCTGGATCGGTAACAGACATAGCGGCAAAAGTATCACCGTGATAGCCATCGCGTAGCGTAAGAAACTTTGATTTAGGTTGATCTTTTGAGTGCCAGTACTGCAGCGCCATTTTGAGGGCAACTTCTACAGAGACAGATCCAGAATCGGCCAAGAAAACATGCTGCAAGTTATTAGTTACTAGAGATAAAAGCGTTTTACATAACGCGACCGCCGGCTGATGAGTAAGCCCTCCAAACATGACATGGGACATCTGGTTGATTTGTGTATGAGCGGCTTGATTGAGCTTAGGATGATTATAACCATGTATTGCTGACCACCAAGAGGACATACCGTCAATAAGCTTCTCCCCATTCTCAAGGTGAAGATATACGCCTTCTGCTCGTGTAACCGGGTAGCAGGTCAGAGGTGTCAGCGTTGAGGTGTAGGGATGCCATATATGGCGGCGGTCAAACTCAAGGTCGATACAATTTTCTTCTAAATGCATTGTGTATTTTTTGCTCAAATGTAAACCATGGGAAAATTAATTCGTTGACAGCTTACCGTATGTGAATAGACTATCCAAGTCTTTAACCTAAGAATAATTAAGGGAATACGCGTGGAAGTTCGACATAATTGGACGATCGAGCAGGTCCGTCAATTGATGCAAAAACCTTTTATGGACTTGTTATTTGAAGCGCAGCAAGTTCATAGAGCATATCAGCAGCACAATCACGTTCAGGTCAGCACATTGCTTTCAATTAAAACTGGAGCTTGCCCTGAAGATTGTAAATATTGTCCGCAAAGCGCACGTTACACGACAGACATTGAAAAAGAGCGCCTCATGGAAGTAGAACGTGTGCTCGATGCGGCAAAGAAAGCCAAAAGTGCAGGTTCGACTCGTTTTTGCATGGGTGCTGCATGGAAAAACCCCAAACAACGAGACATGCCTCACCTAACAGAAATGATCAAGGGCGTTAAAGGAATGGGACTTGAGACTTGTATGACACTCGGGATGTTAACACCCGAGCAAGCAAGGTCATTAGCCGACGCTGGCTTAGATTATTACAACCACAACCTTGACACTTCTCCTGAGTTTTACGGCAGTATTATTACGACTCGAACCTATCAAGATCGTTTGGATACGCTTGCTCATGTCCGTGATGCAGGTATGAAAATTTGCTCTGGTGGTATTATTGGAATGGGAGAAAGCACCAATGACAGAGCAGGGTTACTGGTCGAGCTTGCTAATCTTCCTACCCAACCGGAAAGTGTCCCTATTAATATGCTAGTAAAAGTGAAAGGAACACCACTAGAAAATGTCGATGATGTTGAGCCATTTGATTTTATTCGCCTCATTGCAATTGCTCGAATCATGATGCCAATGTCTGCTGTACGTTTATCAGCAGGGCGAGAGAATATGAATGAACAAATGCAAGCTCTATGCTTTATGGCTGGGGCTAACTCAGTCTTTTATGGCTGCAAGCTACTCACTACACCGAATCCTTCGGAAGACAAGGATATGCAGCTGTTCAATAAACTTGGAATCAATCATCAGCAAGTTTCACAAAAACCTGATGAAATAGAAGAAAACGACTTACTAGATCGGGTAGTTGAAAGGGTTGCCGCCAGACCAACACAAGAAGATTTATTTTACGATGCTAGCCTTTAATCAAAGGTTCAAGCAGGCAATTTCGGAGCGCAGGGATAGAGACCTATTGCGTAATGTGGTGCCGATAAAAGGTCGAAACGATCGATTATTTTCCCATTCTCAGCATTGTTATCTCAATTTTTCTAGCAATGATTATTTGGGTTTAGCCACCGACAAGACATTGATGAAAGAGTGGCAAAAGGGCATCGATCTATATGGAAATGGAAGTGGAGCATCTCCTCTAGTTACTGGATTTAGTCAGGCTCATCAAGAGTTAGAGCAATCTCTGTGTGAGTGGCTTGGATTTGAGCGAGCGTTATTTTTTTCTTCTGGATTCGCAGCCAATCAGGCAGTGCTTTTCACTTTGTTAGCGGAAAACGACTTGCTCGTACAAGACAAATTGAATCATGCCTCTCTTATCGAAGCAGGCCTACTTTCGCCCGCACAGATGAAACGATTTAAACATAATGATCTCTCACACCTCAAAACACTCCTAGATCGTGAGTGTATGGTGGTTACTGAAGGTGTTTTTAGTATGGATGGTGACCTTTCGCCACTGACTGAGATAAAGAGTCTCATGGCGCATCAGGGGCTTTTAGTTGTTGATGATGCTCATGGTATTGGTGTACTAGGAGAAGAGGGCAGAGGGAGCTGCAATTATGCCGGTGTCCAACCTGATATTTTGATCGTGACCTTTGGTAAAGCGTTGGGAGTTAGCGGAGCAGCAATATTATGTAATCAATTAATTGGCGAATACTTAACTCAGTTTGCAAAACATTATGTGTATTCAACAGCGCTACCTCCTGCTCAAGCTTTTGCCATATGTCGTTCCATCGATATGGTCAGAGAGCAATCTTGGCGGCGCGAAAAATTAGCTGAATTATCGTACTTATACCAAGTTAAACTCAGCGACTTTTGTGAGTCGATAAACACCCTTACTCCGATAAAACCACTTATTGTCGGGGAGACGGGGAGAGCACTTCACATCGCAGAGCAAATGAAAAAACAAGGTTTTTGGTTAACAGCGATTCGTCCACCGACAGTGGCGAAAGGCAGCGCTAGGCTGAGAGTAACCCTCACGGCAACACATACCAAAGATCAAATCACTGCCTTGACCAAAACACTCAAGTCAGTATTAAAGGACTCAAAATGAAAGGAAGAATTGCAGAGTATGAGCTTAGCAGTGCTAGCTGCAAAACTAGAATCTCCAATGCATTCAGTCGCGCGGCTAGTACTTATGACAATCACGCGTTACTTCAGCGCCAGGTTGGAGAAGCATTATTAGAAAAAATGCCAACAAATCTGGAGGGAGCCACTGTTCTAGATTTGGGATGTGGGACTGGTTATTTTTCTCTCAAACTGAAAGCGCGCGGTGCGAATGTCATTTGTGTCGATCTATCAGAGAAAATGCTTCTGAAAGCGACAGAGCGATGTGGTCATGAGGGAGTAGTTTACATACGAGCAGATGCAGAGAATTTACCTATTGCTTTCCATAGTGTTGATTTCATCTTTTCGAGTCTGGCGTTGCAATGGTGTGAAGATCTTTGCTTGGCTTTTAAAGAGTGTAAAAGAATTCTCAAGCACGATGGGCGTTGTTACTTTTCGACGTTACTTGATGGCACTTTGCACGAGTTAAAATCCGCGTGGGAAACTATTGACCTTAACCGACATGTTAATGAGTTTCTAAAAGAAGAAGATCTAAACCTTGGGTTAGAGAGGGCTAATTGTAAGATATACAATCTGGATTTACCCGTGAACAAGTTATGGTATGACAGTTCTATTGAACTTTTAAAAGATTTAAAAGGCATCGGTGCAACTCATGTGAGCGGGAAAGCAACGGGTCTGACAAAGAAAGCCATGTTAGAGGGGCTAGAAGAAGCTTATCAGGTTTTTCGCGACAATAATGGTAAATTGCCTGCAACTTATCGTGTTTGCATTGGGGAGATTCAGTAATGGCAAAGAAATTCTTTATTGCTGGAACGGACACAGATGTGGGTAAAACCGTGGCTTCTATAGCATTGCTGACTTGGTTAAATAGTCGTGGGTATCGTACTGTGGGCTATAAGCCAGTTGCAGCGGGTTGTGAGATGAAGTCAGGGAGTTTGAGAAACTCCGATGCTAATTATTTGCAGAAATTTTCCAGTGTTAAGTTAGCTTATGAAAATATAAATCCTTATCCACTTAAACTTGCCGCCTCTCCCCATATTGCTGCGAAGTCCGATAACGTAAATATCAGTTTTGATCTGATTAATCAGAAGCTGGCTGAAAATGAGCGTAATACAGATATGGTGTTAATCGAAGGAGCAGGAGGATGGCGCGTGCCCATATCAGAAACAATTTATCTGTCTGATTGGGTTAAGTTGGAAAAAATTCCAGTGATACTTGTGGTGGGCATCAAATTGGGGTGTCTAAATCATGCTGTACTCTCGGCAGATGCGATTCGTTCTGACGGAGTCGATATTGTAGGATGGGTAGCAAACCAACTGAAACCAGACACTGAGCACTATGCTGAAATGGTGACGATGTTAAGTGAAAAACTGGAGGCACCACTTTTAGGGGAGATCCCTTTTCTCAATGGGTCGGTGATGACAGAGGAACTCAGGAGCTACATTGACCTGACCTCGATATTATAAATATAAAAAAAGGGGCTTCGTGAGGGAAGCCCCTTTTTTCACCTTTCGGATTCTAGATTTGACAACTCTTTATGTGTTTCAATGACACATTTGTATTCATTATTTTCAGTTGATAATCCTAGATGTTGCTTTGCTTCATCTTCAGAAAGTCCTAGATGACAACGCAGCATATCAATAGCCATTTGATAGTCGTTAGTGTTTACCACGATTCTTATTCCCCATCCTTGGATAACGAACCAGACCAAATTATCATTTCTGTCGAATGACACAATACGACTAAAGTCTAAATTGATAGATTAATTGACAATTTTATGTGTTCGCTCGAATTTTCAACCTAAATATCTTGTCAATATTCAGTTAGTGAGTGCTAGAGGTTACATATGCCGCGGTAAGTAATTAAGGTTATACTAAAAAGACGGTCGATATATGCAACTTGAGACTGATTATCTTTATCATACCTAACCTTAATTTCTCGTCAAGCTTTGAATTTTTATTTAATCAGCGGCTGACTACAGAATAAATGAAGATGATGCATGCTTAACGTGGCTTCAAACTGTAACAGCATCCCTTAAGACTACTGCGTTAGACTCAGAAACTAAATGTTGCAATTTCTCCGCGAACCTTGTTTTTTGAATGGTTAGACTATATCTATATCAATGTATACCTCCAATTAAAGCTAGGTATATTTGAGTGACTTAAGTTTAAGTGTTTAGCGAAAGCCATCAGTGAAATGGTTAAATAGTGTTCCCTTATTGGAGAAATTTAATGAAGCGGGTGATGTTGTTCCTTATTACCAACCTAGCCGTTGTTTTGGTTTTAGGTGTTGTTTTAAATATCGTTTATGCAGTTACAGGCCTTCAGCCAGGTAGTTTATCTGGCCTGCTCGTTATGGCGGCGGTTTTTGGTTTTGGTGGATCCTTTATTTCACTGATGATGTCAAAAGGTATGGCATTGCGTTCAGTCGGTGGGATGGTTATTGAAAGTCCACGAAACGAGACGGAGCATTGGCTAATTGAGACGGTTGGCCGTCAATCCCAGCAGGCTGGTATAGGTATGCCGACTGTTGCGATTTATGATTCTGCCGATATTAATGCATTCGCAACAGGTGCTAAACGGGATGATTCTTTAGTCGCTGTCTCAACAGGTTTGTTACAAAATATGACTCGTGATGAGGCAGAAGCTGTCTTAGCCCACGAGGTAAGTCATATTGCCAATGGTGATATGGTAACCATGACGCTTCTTCAAGGTGTGGTTAATACCTTCGTTATTTTCCTTTCGCGCTTTATTGCCAATCTTGTGGCTTCCAACGATCGTGATGAGGAGGGAGGTTCCAATATGCTGGTCTACTTTGGCGTCAGTATTGTTCTTGAACTTGTCTTCGGTTTTTTAGCAAGCTTTATCACTATGTGGTACAGCAGGCATCGAGAGTTTCATGCAGATGCAGGCGCTGCCAGACTGGTCGGGAAGCACAAAATGATAGCAGCGCTTGAGCGTCTCAAAGTGAGTCATGAATCTCAATTAGAGGGCTCGATGATGGCTTTCGGAATCAACGGTAAAAAGTCGATGACCGAACTTTTGATGAGTCATCCTCCGCTAGATAAAAGAATAGAGGCATTGAAAAACTACCACTAAATTAGAAGGAATAGCTCGACCCAGAACGAGGGAATACCGAAGAATTGAAACTATAAAATAGTAACGTTAATCCCCGTTCTTTCTTGTGATCATCTAGTTATTAACACTTTTAATATGTTGAAAAGGCTTGGTTTATAACCAAGCTTTTTTTTTGATCGTATTAACATCTTTAGTCGTACAAAATGGCCAAACTTATACAAAAATTAGTTTGTACAACTTTTTTAAATCGTCTACATTTACTAAATCTTGTACAAAAATAAAAAATGTACAATTAGAGGTAAGGAAAAAGAATGGATGTCCAATCGGTTGGCGAGTTTTACCAACAGTTAAGTAAGTCAAACCTCCACCTGCTGTCTCAGGTCTATCATAGCGACGTCCTTTTCGAGGACGCAGCTCATCGTATCGAGGGCTTTGATGCTTTACACGAATACTTTGAAGCACTGTACGAAAATGTTAGACGGTGTGATTTTGAGATATCCGAAGCTCAGCAGACCGGAGACACTGGGTTTTTAATCTGGAAGATGTTTTTAGAGCACCCCAAGTTATCTAGGGGAAATACCGTTTTTGTTAATGGTGTTAGCCATCTAAAGTTTCACCAAGATAAAGTGATTTACCAGAGGGACTACTTCGACATGGGAGAAATGATATACGAAAACGTTCCACTACTCGGCGGGATCATAAGGACAATTAAGCAGAGGCTAGGGCAATGAAAACAGTATTGATCACTGGTGCCACCTCTGGTATCGGCCTTCAGTTAGCTAAAGATTACGCCGAAAGTGGTTGGAATGTTTACGCTTGTGGTAGAAATGAATCAGTTCTAGACGAGCTAGAAGCCGCACATTCAACTCTGCAAGGCGTTGCCTTTGATATCACTGATTTAGAGGCATCGATAAATGCTCTGTCTTCATTGGAAAAAACACCTGACGTATGGTTATTGAATGCCGGTGACTGTGAGTATATCGATGATGGCCGTATTGATGCGCCTCTCTTTAGGAGAATCTTTGACATCAATGTTATTGGGCTGGCTAATACCATTAATGCCTGCCAATCACAGTTCCAATCTGGTCAAGTTATAGCGATTGTTGGCTCTATAGCTAGCGAGGTTGCGCTTCCCCGAGCAGAAGCCTACGGCTCATCGAAAGCTGCTGTAAGCTACCTGGCAAGAACATTACAACTCGATCTGAAGGCCAAAGGTGTTCTTGTATCGGTTATTTACCCGGGCTTCGTTAAAACTCCTTTAACTGACAAAAACACATTTGAGATGCCGATGCTTGTATCTACACAAAGAGCATCGAGAGAGATTCGTGAGGGAATTGAGAAGCGTAAACAGCATATCTACTTCCCGAAAACCTTTACCACAATATTACGTTTAATCGGTTTACTTCCATATGGTTGGCAAAACCGGATCACTTCTAAACTAGTGTCACGAGGATAGGAACGTTACTATGAAAATAGCCATAATAGGGTCGGGAATATCGGGTTTAACTTGCGGTTATCACTTGCATCGCGAGCATGATATCACTCTATATGAAGCCAATGACTACGTAGGTGGGCATACTGCCACTATTGATGTTGAACTTAACAATAAGAGTTATGCGGTGGATACCGGGTTTATTGTATACAACGATAGAACCTATCCTAACTTTATGGCGCTCATGACTGAGATAGGAGTCAAAGGTACGCCAAGTGAGATGAGTTTTAGTGTTAGGAATGATTCAAACGGTTTGGAGTACAACGGTCATACTGTCACAACGTTGTTTGCTCAAAAGAGAAATTGGTTCAATCCAAAGTTTTATCGTTTTATTTTTGAGATTTTACGCTTCAATAAGCAAGTAAAACAAGTTGCAAGCCAGCCCATAAAGGGGCAGGAAACGCTAGGTGAGTTTCTCGAAACCAACAACTTTAGCGAATTTTTCTGTGATAATTATATATTGCCGATGGGCGCTGCTATATGGTCCTCTACACTCGCAGACATGCGAGCGTTTCCTTTATATTTTTTTGCTCGCTTTTTCCTCAACCATGGATTGCTGGATGTAACAAATCGTCCACAGTGGTACGTTATCAATGGTGGTTCAAGAGAGTATATTACCCCTCTCACAGAAGGATTTTCCGGACAGATCCGCCTCAATAGCCCTGTCGAATCTGTTGTTCGCGATGAACATGGGGCTAGTATTCTCTGCAACGGCAATCTTGAGCGCTATGATCAGGTTATCTTTGCATGCCACAGCGATCAGGTCGCTCAGATATTGATAGACGCATCAGCTACAGAATCATCTATTTTGAAGGATTTAGCCTATCAAGCAAATGACGTTATTCTTCATACAGATACCAGTTTATTGCCAAAGAGAAAAGCTGCATGGGCTTCGTGGAATTATTGGCTCGATGGTAGCAGTGCACAAGAGACGCGCGCGCCTACGCTAACTTACAACATGAACATACTTCAACACATTGATGCACCGGAAACGTTTTGTGTTTCTTTGAACAGTAGCCAACGTATTGATGATGATAAAGTTATCCGTAGATTTGTCTATCATCACCCTGTATTCAACCAAACTACGATTGATGCTCAAGGACGAAGAGAGGAAATAAGCGGTCAAAATCGCGTTTGGTTCTGCGGTGCTTATTGGTATAACGGTTTTCATGAAGATGGTGTTAGGAGTGCCTTAGATGTCGTAAGGGGCATTCAAGAAGTCGATGATATCGAAGTTTCTAGGGGAGCGGCATAAGATGTCTGGTTCAAACAGTTGCTTAATGTCAGGTAATGTAAGGCATCGCCGGTTCACGCCAGTAACTCATGCATTGAACTACCAGCTTTTTATGCCTTGTATTGATTTGGATGAAATCGTATCACTCGAGAAATCAGTCTTTTGTTTTGGCCGTAAGTGGTGGCATTGGGCTAGGTTTCGTCGGGAGGACTACTTAGGTACAGGGGACATTAAACAGGCGGTATTCCAGAAGGTTAAAGAGTTAGGGGGGCATTGTTTTTCGGGTTCTGTTAGAGCAGTAGTACACCTCAGGTATTTCGGCATCTATTTTAGTCCGGTTAATTTTTACTATGTTTATGATGATGATGGCCAGTGGCGATATTTACTTGCAGAGGTTAGCAATACGCCATGGAACGAGCGTCATTATTATCTCTTAGACGCAACGGATACGTCATCTTGGCAACACAGTAAAGCGTTTCATGTTTCTCCTTTCAATCCCATAGAGCAGCGATATCAATGGCGTATCCATCCCATAGGTAAGCACCTCTCTTTGCATCTAGAGTGCCATAGAGAGACTAAAGAGTTTGATGCGACTCTTTCGATGAAGCGACACGCATTCAGTTCTGGAATACTGCTAAAACTTTTGATCACTACGCCAGTAATGGCGGTAAAAGTGACGGCAGGTATTTACTGGCATGCGCTTAAGCTATGGCTCAAAGGAGCGCCTTTTTATTCTCACCCCAAGTATCAAAAAACAGAATCACCGCAGCCCGAAAACAAGGCAAAATAATCAGGAGCGAATGACAATGATTGACTCACAAACGCTGACTTTATCAAAGCAGCTGACAGTATTACAAAAAGCAGCAAGAGAACTGGCTTTCTCTTGCCTCAACAAACTCAGTGTTGGTTCGTTAAAAGTAGTGGAATCATTCGAAGTAATGGCTCCTCAAACACATCAATTTTGGGGTACTCATTCTCGCGAAGGGCTCGAAGCAACGATAGAAATAAAGCACCCGGGCTTTTACTCACGTCTTTTAAAGGGGGGCAGTATAGCTGCAGGGGAGGCTTATATGGATGGATGGTGGGAGAGCCCCAATCTCACAGCTTTGATGGAGCTCATGGCAAGAAATATGGCTGCGTTGGACTCGATAGAGAGTCGTTCTGGAATACTATCTCGATACTCAAACCGTTTTACTCATTGGTTAAAGAGAAATACGTTAGTGAATTCTGCGCGAAATATCCAGGCTCACTACGATTTGAGTAACGCGCTTTATCAAACGTTCTTGGATGATCGGATGCTTTACTCATCGGGAATATTTGAAAATAGCGACGATACGTTAGAGCAGGCTCAAATTAATAAAATGGAGCGCCTGTGCCAACAATTAAAACTCACGTCCAATGATCGTGTTATTGAAATCGGCACGGGGTGGGGGGCCATGGCGGTATATATGGCTGAAAACTATGGTTGTCATGTAACTACTACCACCATATCAGAAGAACAACACCAACATACTGAAGAACTCATCAAGAAAAAAGGGTTAGAGGGACGTATTACCTTACTCAAACAAGACTACCGCTTACTGAAAGGAGAGTTTGATAAGCTAGTCTCTATCGAAATGATTGAGGCTGTTGGGAAACAGTTTTTAACCTCATATGTAGAAAAATGTCAGTCACTTCTCAAGTCTGGTGGTTTAATGGCGATCCAAGCCATTACCATTGCGGATCAACGATACGAATATTACAGCAATAACGTGGACTTTATCCAAAAATATATATTCCCTGGAGGCTTTTTACCATCAATTACGGCCCTTACACAAACAGCAACAAACCACAGTGATCTTGTATTGAGAGACCTCTATGATATAGGCCAAGATTATGCAGATACTTTACGACAGTGGTACTTACGTTTTAATCATGCTTTGGAAACTGTTGAGAGCATAGGGTTTGATGAGCGATTCACGAGGATGTGGAACTACTATTTTTGCTATTGTGAAGGTGGGTTCAGAGCAAGAACAATCAGCACTGTACATATGACTTTCCAGCGCCCTTAGTGTTATCAGAGGACGGATCATGAAGAAATTTATTGCCATATCTCTTTGGTTCCAAAGCTTATGGGTGTTGGCTGTTGTTGGAAATTATAACGCCCAGTATATCACTTTGGGTTTGGCGATTTTTACACTGTTACTGACCAAGGCCACTACTGATTTTCCATGGTTCAAATTCTTCTTTATTGCGACTCTTGGTATTTTGATTGACCACGTAAATATTCAATTGGGTATTTTAGATTTTCAGCAGTCGAGTTTACCCATTTGGCTCATTAGTCTGTGGCTGGTTTTTGTTTGGTACGCTTATTTTCTCTATCAAGTGATACAAGGTTATTCCTTTTTTCTTATTTCAACATGCGGGGCAGTAGGAGGGAGTATGAGTTATTTAGGTGGTGAAAAGCTGGGAGCGGTATCTTTTTCTGCGGATTTTAACATAGCGATGACGGCTTTGACGGTAGAGTGGTTCGTAATCGTTTATGTGTTACTCAAGGTTTTTAGCTATGAACGGCAAAACGTGGCGAGTTAGGGTCACTATTTTTTTTCTCAGTTTTTTCACTTCCAATGCTTTTTCGGTTTCTACAACGAGTAGTTGGCGTGAATGGCCCAAAGCAGGTAGTGCTGAGCTTAGCGTGTTGTTTTTTGATGTATATTCATCTGAACTTTACACGCCCGATGGTGATTATATTGTAGAAGATGATATTACACCTCACCCTTTGGCACTCTCCATCACTTATAAAAGGGATATTTCGAAAGCGGCGTTAGTCGAAGCGACCGTTGAGCAGTGGAACAAGCTTGGTTATGACCAAACGCTAATTCCCGGTTGGGAAGAGATCGTTACTAATATTTTCCCAGGCGTCAGTGAGGGGCACAATTTGACTTACGTTACGAATGGAGTGAAAGGTTCTTTTTTCTATTCTCCAGCAGAAAATGAACAGTCACGACTGATCGGCACAATAGAAGATGAAAAACTTAACGATGCGTTCTTGGCTATCTGGCTCTCACCTAAAACAGAGTATCCAAAATTAAGGAAAGGACTAATAGGGGATAGGAAATGATAAAAAGTTTGAAAATTTTGCTGTTCATGTCGGTGGTGCTATTTGCTGCAGGATGTAGCAATGACATCAGCCAGTACCAGAATTCCGAGCCCAAATTTAACTTATTTGAATATTTTGAGGGTGACAGTGCCGCTTGGGGAATGATTCAAGATTATACAGGGAAACAAACGCGGCGTTTTGAGGTGGCCATCACTGGTAAGGTTGATGGGGACACTTTAACTCTCGTCGAAGACTTTGTGTTCGATGATGGTGAAAAGACCCAGAGGGTTTGGACGATTATTCGCAATGGGAGCAACGAATACATAGGCAGTGCAGACGATATCATTGGAAAAGCTTATGGAAAAGAAGTGGGTAATGCGCTGCAGTGGAAGTATGATTTTGAGTTAGTTTATGAGGGAAGCCCAATTGTTGTTGCTTTTGATGATTGGCTCTACAGGCAAGATACAGATCATGTCTTTAACTTAACCAAAATTAAAAAATTTGGTGTTGAAGTGGGAGAAATTACGTTATTTTTTCAAAAGAGATAACCAGTGATAGGCACCCAAGTAAACTAGCATCTTGAAATCACTAGAGTAAAGAGGCTGACTGAGAGCGTCAGCCTCTTTTTAAATTATATTTTGTCTGTCAATGACACTGCTTCGCCGATATAATTCGCCGGTGTCATTTGTTGTAGCCGCTCTTTTTCATGTTGTGGAAGCTCAAGATTCTCAATGAAGTGATACATTGCCTCTCCATCTACTCGTTTACCTCGTGTCAACTCTTTCAATTTTTCATATGGCTTTTCAATACCATAACGACGCATAACCGTTTGAATCGGCTCAGCTAGCACTTCCCAATTTTGGTCAAGTTCTGCGAGTAGTGCTTCTCTATTTACTTCAAGCTTACTAATACCTTTTAGGGTTGAAGTATAGGCAATGATTGTATAACCAACACCAACACCAAGGTTCCTTAGAACGGTAGAGTCGGTGAGATCGCGTTGCCAGCGTGAGATAGGTAATTTCTGCGACAAATGGCTAAATACCGCATTGGCAAGCCCCAGGTTCCCTTCGGAGTTCTCAAAATCTATAGGGTTGACTTTATGAGGCATTGTTGATGAGCCAATCTCTCCAGCAATCGTCTTTTGTTTGAAATGTCCAAGTGCAATATAGCCCCAAATATCTCGATCGAAGTCAATTAAGATGGTGTTGAAGCGAGCTATCGCATCGAACAACTCAGCAATATAATCATGAGGTTCGATCTGAGTTGTATATGGGTTCCAAGAGACCTCAAGAGATTCGGTAATGAATTCTTTTGAGAATTGGTGCCAGTCTATTTGAGGGTACGCTGAAAGGTGAGCGTTATAATTACCGACAGCACCGTTTATTTTCGCTAAGATTTCGGTATTAGCTACTTGGTTATACTGTCTTTGCATCCTGTATACGACATTGGCCATTTCCTTACCCATTGTTGAGGGAGAGGCAGGCTGACCATGAGTACGAGATAGCAACGGAATATCGCGATATTCTTCTGCTAAAGACTTCAATGCATCAATAAGTTTGAGCATTTCAGGCAATATGACCGAGTCACGTGCTTCTTTCAGCATCAAAGCATGCGATGTATTGTTAATGTCTTCAGACGTACAAGCAAAATGAATAAATTCATTTACTGCGTGCAATTCTGGAACCTCTGCAACCTTTTCTTTTAAGAAATATTCAACAGCCTTAACATCATGGTTGGTAGTTCGTTCTATTTCTTTGATCCTATTGGCATCACTCTCAGAAAAGTTTTCCGCAAGGTCATTTAGAAAATCATTTGCTTGCCCACTAAAAGCTGGTACTTCAGTTATTTCAGCCGTTGCAGCCAGTTTTTGTAGCCAGCGGATCTCTACGATCGTACGGTACTTCAGCAAACCATATTCACTGAAAATTTCACGTAGAGTCGCCGTTTTACTTCCGTAACGACCATCAACTGGGGAAACAGCAGTCAGTGCTGACAGTTCCATAGTTCTTCTCCTGATATTGAGTAGTTGAATTTTTTGAGCTTTATACCAACTTAAGGTACGTTTGTCACTAGGCAAAGCAAACGTTTGCTTGTTCTTTATTTTGTTTTATCGAAATTCATTAATGACGTATAACCAAGTACCTTCAAGATGCTAGCTTCAGTAAGGTAACTCGTCTTGTTAGAGCGTGACACACCACCAATTTGAACGTCAAACAACTTGTTAAGAGCTGATTATTCAGCTGAGTTATTTTTCTTGAATTCAATACTGTCACATTGCTCTGAATCCTACATTTTGAAGCTACTTGGGTATAATATGGTTGCTGAAAGTACTAACTCCGAGCGAGTATCATACTTGCCTGATCAATCATTTTTTTACGCCCAAATATAAGATGTCGACGTTTGCCACCGACCTGGCGCCACAGTACTGCGCTTCTAATTCCAGATAGCAGTAAGGCTCTTACTTTTTGCTGATTAATCGATTGCTGCAATATGGCAGGTGTTCCAGCAATTTGGATTCGTGGTCCAATAGGACTGATAACATCAAGATAGATGCTAGCGAGATTACCGAGCATTTGTTCATCAAGTAGGTCGTAATGTTCGAGTTGACGTTCAATCATCTGAACTCTGTCGCCGAGTTGCGACATGGCATCTCTTCGTGAGTTCAACTTGCGCTCTAGTGCCAGTAAGCCGATAAGATAGCGAGTAATTTCGCTACCAGATGGGCTACCATCAATGCCTTTTGTTATGCATTCCAACCCAATTTTTAGATCAGATTCTTGTCCATAGACGCCAAGCGTATTTTGGGGGTTAAGATTCATTATGGCATTAATGGCAGTAGAAAAAGCGTCCGAATCACAAACACCATTTTTAGCGACGTTCTGGACGAGGACAACAGACTGACAGATGCCCGCAAAAGCAATAGTACGATCGTAAAGTGTATTGGACACTTTATATACTCCTGAATAAAAACTAAATTAGAGACGCTCTTCGATGATGCCACCACCAAGGCAGACGTCACCTTGATAAAAAACAGCTGACTGACCCGGTGTAACAGCAACCTGAGGATTATCAAAAATAACTTTTATCGATCCATTATCAATGGGAACAATAGTGCATGGAATATCATTTTGGCGATAACGTGTTTTTACGCTGCATTTTATTTCTGAAACAAGAGGAGAACGGTCCACCCAATGCAATTGAGAGGCGATCAATCCTTCCGACTTGAGCAACGGGTGGTCTGCACCCTGTACAGCAATTAAAACGTTACGCTTGAGATCTTTATCGGCAACATACCAAGGTTCTTCGTTACCCCCTCCACCTTTTTGGCCACCGATGTGGAGCCCTTTTCTCTGACCCAATGTATGATACATAAGGCCCTGATGTTCACCAATTTCTTTACCTTCCGGAGTTTCAATTTTTCCTGGCTGAGCGGGTAGGTATTTTGATAGAAAATCGGTAAATTTACGTTCACCGATAAAACAAATTCCCGTCGAATCTTTTTTCTTAGCTGTTATCAAGCCTTGTTCTTCGGCAATACGGCGAACCTCTGGTTTCTCAAGTTCACCTACAGGAAAAAGACTACGGCCAATTTGTTCATGGCTAAGGGTGTATAGGAAATAACTCTGATCTTTATTACCGTCTAGTCCTCGCAACATCTGAGGTTTCTGATCTGACTCGATACAGGAACGTCTAACGTAATGTCCCATTGCAATATAATCGGCTTCTAGGACATCATCTGCAAAGTCTAGGAATGCTTTAAATTTTATCTCTTTGTTACAGAGGATATCTGGGTTTGGTGTTCTACCTGCTTTATACTCTGCAAGAAAATACTCGAAGACATTATCCCAGTACTCAGCAGCAAAATTAATGGTGTGTAGGTGTATTCCGAGTTTATCGCAAACAGCTTGGGCATCAGCTAGATCTTCTGCTGCTGTACAGTAATCTTCATTGTCGTCTTCTTCCCAGTTTTTCATGAAAAGCCCCTCTACTTGATAGCCTTGTTGCTTAAGTAGATAGGCAGAGACAGATGAATCAACACCGCCAGACATACCGACGATGACCTTTTTTTTACTGTTTTCGGACATTGTGAAATACCACTGAATTTAACTAGAAGAAGATTTTATCAGAAAGGTTCGATTGGGGACAGATCAGAGACGAGAATGACAAATCATTTTTATCTGTTCACGTGGAGGTGCTTGTCATCTAGAGAAATTTCTTCTTAAACTCAACACTGTGGAATCGTTTAGGATCTTGTATCATGAAGTCATTTGGTTGTATACCCAAGTAACCTCAAGATGCTAGATTCAGCGAGAATGACTTGCTTGACAGGCAAGGCAACGATTTGAAAATCTAGTCATCTAAATTGAAAATCGGTAACGACGCATGTAAAGCAAGACAACTCGCCCTTTGGGAGCGTGCCACAGCGCCGATTTCATCGTCAAATAACTTGGTAAGAGTCGACTATTTCGCTGCGTTATTTTCCTTGAACTCAACACTGTGGCATCGCTCTGAATCCTGCATTTTGAAGTCACTTGGGTATATTGAGAATATAACCGAAAAAAACACGGGAAATATTGTCAAAAGAGAAAATATCTTCTTAGATAATTTTGATGTAATATTGAACCTTATTATTAATAAAGAAGAACTTATTAAAAGTGACTGAAAATCAAACTACAAAAGAAAGCCAATTAATTGAAATTATTGAAAATCAAATAGAAGATAGCAATCCAGCTATTGTTAAAGAAACACTAATAAGACTGATGATGTCAGGAAGTTCAAGGCAAGATACGATTGAAATGATGGCTTGTGCTCTAAGTCTTGAAGTTTATGATATTGCTGAAAATGATAATAAGTTCAACTTGAAACGTTACACAAATAATTTGCGGTGTCTTCCAGACTTAGGTTTTATGGAGGAGTGAGAAATGTGAATACACATTATTCGTACTAATATTCACCTGGGTACATATGTTTTTTTTGTGTTTTTTATGTATTCAGAGTATTAGGCATGATATTAAATTGTAAAAATCATTTAATTATTTAACAGAGCAAACGTTTGCTAATGTTTCAGTATATTGCTCAGTTTAGTTGCGCGTTGTAAAATCTCGCGCTCTTTCATCCCACTTAGAATATCGACATATATGAAATTTCCAGGTCAACGTAAGTCTAAACACTATTTTCCTGTCCACGCACGCGATCCGTTAGTGAGTCAATCTCAAGAAAGTAAAATTATGTCGCGGACACACATTATCGGCATTGACCAAACTTTGGTTGATATTGAAGCGAACGTTAGTAGTGAACTGATTTCGAAATATGATTTAAGTAAAGGACACAGTTTAGTTATTGACGATGAGAAAGCTGAATCCTTATATACTGAGTTGAAAGAAAATGGGTTGATCACTAATGAATATGCGGGTGGAACAATAGGAAATACTTTGCACAATTATTCTGTTTTAGCCGATGACCGTTCGACTCTTTTGGGTGTCATGAGCCAAGATATTAAAATCGGGAGCTATGGGTATCGTTACCTTTGTAACACTTCTAGTCGAATGGATCTTAATCACCTCCAAGGTGTCGATGGTGCTATAGGCCGTTGTTTTGCTTTGATTACAGAAGACGGTGAGCGAACCTTTGCCATTAGCGAAGGACAGATGAATCAATTGAACCCGGGTAGTATACCTGAACAAATTTTTGCTAATGCATCGGCTCTGGTTCTAACCGCATATCTTGTTCGATGTAAGGAAGGCGACCCAATGCCTGAAGCAACCATGAAGGCAATTGAGTTCGCGAAAAAGTACCAAGTTCCCGTGGTTCTGACCCTTGGAACCAAGTTTGTCATACAAGACGATCCAAAATTTTGGCAGGAATTTTTGGATGAACACGTTAGTGTTGTTGCTATGAATGAAGATGAAGCTGAAGCACTTACTGGCGAAACTGACCCGTTAGCTGCTGCCGACAAAGCGCTAGAATGGGTAGACCTCGTATTATGTACTTCTGGCCCCGTTGGCTTGTTTATGGCAGGTTTTACGGAAGAATCTACAAAACGAGAAACTTCTTTACCTTTATTACCTGGAAGTATCGCGGAATTTAATCGTTATGAGTTCAGTAGACCTGCAAGTAAAGGTCTGTGCGAAAATCCTATCAAAGTATACTCTCATATTTCTCCATATATGGGGGGGCCGGAAAAAATCAAAAATACCAACGGTGCGGGTGATGCTGCATTGTCAGCTTTATTACATGATATGGCGGCGAATAAATACCATAAGGAAAATGTTCCTAACTCTAGTAAACACGCACACCCATTTCTAACTTATTCGTCATTTTCTCAAGTATGCAAATATTCCAATCGAGCAAGCTATGAAGTTTTAGCTCAGCACTCCCCACGTCTGTCTCGTGGGCTTCCTGAAAGAGAAGATAGTCTAGAAGAAGCTTATTGGGAACGCTAAATTTTAGTTAGATTTATAAATTTAAATGAATTTTAGTTTTTTGTTTCAGGTTAAATATAAAAAAAGCGCTCGTTTAGAGCGCTTTTTTATGTTCATGATAAATAGAAACTAGATTAAGAAACTGTCTAATTTTTTGCCTTTATCTAGTTGCTCTTGAATTGCAGAAGGTGTGCGGCCTTGTCCTGTCCATGTCTTCTCTTCGCCTGATGCATCAACGTACTTATATTTTGCAGGGCGAGGGGCACGTTTTGATTTACCCTTACCTTTTTTGTTTTCGCCGGCTAGCGCGCTAATAAGAGCTTCTACATCAATACCGTCTTGAGAGATTTGTTGCGCGATGGCAGCCAATTTTGCTTCTTGTTCTGCTTGAGCAGCCATATCGGCTTCTTCAGCTTCTCTGCGCTCCTCTACAACTGTTGTCATTTTATCTAAAGCTTCTTCAAGCTGCTCTAGAGTTAACTCGCGTGCGAAAACACGTAGGCTACGAATATTTAATAGGGTCTTAGTTAATTCCGACATATTTCCATCTCTTCATATATTAAGTTTGCGTTATAAGAATAATAAACCCGGAATTATGATATTACAATCAAACTAACATAAATTTACATAAAATATTTATATACTGACAATATTCGGTCTTATTGAACTATCACTCATGCAATTTAATTAATCAATTTGCATAAAACAGATAGATGACTCTCATATTATTATTAATGAAATAGTTTCATATCAAATGTTAATTAAATTTTGTTTTATCGATAAACAAGAAAACCATTCTTACGTAAAAATAGGAGTTTTGTATCAAACAAAAATGTAATTCTTATGAAATAATAATAGTAAGCATCATCAAAACTAACGATAAAAGTGATACTGTGAAATTTCCCCGAGTAAATATTTTTATGTCTATAAATAAGAAACTAAGTAAGTATTTATCTTGATATTTATCATTATATTACTATAAATGATTATGTTTTATACTATAAAAAATCTGAAGTATTCTATTGAAAGTACAGTCCAAATACGTACAATACACCAACCTAATGCGGGAATTAAGTTATAAAGTTGTTAACCAAGCGCTGATTGGTGACACTGCATTTTTCTCGCGGTAGAGGTGCGAAATAAATGAGTATGTATTGTTAGGGTGATGCCAAAGAGCAGTATAGAAAGGTTATTTTGCCGAAGCGGCTTAATCTCATCATGGAAAGTCGTTGGGGTTAGACTCGACAAGGGCTAACACTGCCATAGTTTATAAATTGTTACACTATGGAGCGCTACTGTAGGGTTGGAGAGTATGTTCTTCAACATCATTAAACACACACAAATGTAAATAAACTCTATCTACATTCGTCTGCAGTAGATCTCTAACCACTTACTAATGGTTTCTGAAGATCATGAATTTAATCGATTTTGCACAATCCCCGTTATCCCTTTTGCCTCCGCTCATTGCGTTGAGTCTAGCTATTATCACACGCAGAGTATTGTTGTCCCTAGGTGTTGGTATCGTTTTGGGAGCATTTTTACTCAACCAATACTCTCCAATTGATACACTCAAATACACGGGCTCTCAGGTCTCGAGCGTCTTTATCGAAGATGGGGGCATAAACACTTGGAATATGAGTATTGTTGGTTTCCTTGTGTTGTTGGGAATGATGACGGCTTTACTGACACTCTCAGGTGGAACTAGAGCGTTTGCAGAGTGGGCACAGTGTCGAGTAAAGAGTAAAAGAGGCTCAAAGCTTCTCGCTGCTTTTTTAGGTGTGTTTATTTTTGTTGACGACTATTTTAATAGTTTAGCGGTAGGGGCAATATCACGTCCGGTAACTGACAGGTTCTATGTTTCGCGAGCAAAGCTCGCCTATGTTCTCGACTCTACTGCAGCTCCTATGTGTGTCATCATGCCAGCTTCTAGCTGGGGAGCATATATTATGACCATAATCGGCGGGATTTTAGTATCACACGGTATTACGGAGTATTCAGCCCTTGGTGCTTACGTCAGGCTTATCCCTATGAATTTCTACGCAATCTTTGCGCTTCTAATGGTTTTCGCTGTTGCTTGGTTTGGTCTTGATGTTGGCAAAATGCGTGATCATGAAATTGCAGCATCTCGTGGAGAAGGTTTCAATCAAAAACACCCAGAAGAGTTTGAGCAGGCAAGAGACCTTAATGAAGAATTAGATATCCGGGAAAGTGATGCGGGAAAGGTCTCTGATCTGATTTTACCTATCGTTATGCTAATCATTGCAATGGTTGTATCTATGCTTTACACAGGTGGACTAGCCTTAAACGAAAATGGCAAAGAGTTTACCCTTTTAGGAGCTTTTGAAAACACAGATGTTGGAACCTCTCTCATATATGGTGGTTTAGTTGGCCTAGCCATTGCGCTAATAACGGTGGTCAAACAGAAAATTGCTCTTAAGGAAGTTGGACGTACATTGTGGATCGGTGCCAAGTCGATGTTCGGGGCGATCTTAATTCTTATCTTTGCTTGGACTATCGGATCTGTCATTGGTGATATGAATACTGGTAAATATCTCTCCACACTTGCGCATGGAAATATTTCCCCTCAGTGGTTGCCTGTCATACTGTTTCTTTTGTCTGGTTTAATGGCATTCTCTACCGGTACATCATGGGGCACTTTTGGTATTATGTTACCAATTGCCGGTGATATGGCTGGCGCAACAGATTTGGCACTTATTTTACCTATGCTGAGTGCTGTGCTTGCTGGGTCTGTATTCGGTGATCATTGTTCACCAATTTCTGATACAACTATTTTGTCATCGACAGGCGCTCGTTGTGACCATATTGACCACGTAGCAACGCAATTGCCTTACTCATTATCGGTCGCTTTGATTTCATGCTGTGGCTTTATTACGCTTGGGTTGACCTCTTCAGTCGGCGCTGCGTTATTGATATCAGCCATCGCATTTATTGTTGTATGTTTTGCCATGTCATTTATGTCAAAATCAAAAATAACCCGATGTGAAGTTAAATGAATATCGCTCGATTGAGATTTTGAGGGGGCTAATAGCCCCCTTTTTATTTGTATATAACAAAAATTAAAAATGTTGCATTTAAGGGTTGAATTATTGTCTGGGCTTGGTTACTGTGAAAGACAATTACAGAGAAATAAGCGAATAATCACTATGCGTACATTTATGGGTAATCATCACCACCATCATATATCCTAGTCTTTCAGGAGATGTATGCATGCCTGGGAGACTAAACTCCCCGGCGTTTTAATCGTAAACAAGACAGATTTTAACCCTCGGGAGTCACTGAACTACCGAGGGTTTTTTCGTATTTGATTGTCTTAAATATAGAGTTATAGAGTGACAGGGATTGAATAATGCAAACACAACGTCTAAGAATCGCAATTCAAAAAAAAGGCCGACTCAGCAAAGAGTGCCAAACGCTCCTTAAAAAAAGTGGTGTTAAATTTAATATGATGGGTGAGAGACTCGTTGTCCACTCTCTGAATATGCCTGTTGATCTTCTTCTTGTAAGAGATGATGACATTCCTGGTTTGATTATGGATGGTGTTGTTGATCTAGGTTTTATTGGTGAAAATGAACTTGAGGAAGTTAGGCTAGAGCGTCTCGCTTCTGGAAAACAGTGTGATTTTGTTCGTTTACGTCGACTAGATTTTGGAGGCTGCAGACTTTCTATAGCTATTGATAAGGAACAAGACTATAAGAAGCCACAAGACTTAGCGAGGAAGAGAATTGCGACTACCTATCCTCAACTATTAAAAGCCTATATGGATGATATCGGTGTCCCTTTTTCAACCTGTGTACTGACAGGCTCTGTTGAGGTTGCCCCCAGAGCTGGATTGGCTGATGCCATTGCAGATCTCGTTTCAACGGGAGCCACTCTAGAAGCAAATGGGCTTAAAGAAGCGGAAGTTATTTTTGAGTCTAAAGCGATCCTCATCCAACGCTGTGGTGATTTTGATGAAGAGAAACAAAACCTGATCAATAAACTTTTAACCAGAATGCAAGGCGTTCAACAGGCTAAAGAATCCAAATACATTATGCTGCATGCACCGACAGATAAATTAGACCAAATTAAAGCCTTACTGCCGGGTGCTGAGGATCCAACAGTTCTCCCCTTATCTGCTGAGAGCAATAGAGTTGCGGTGCACTTAGTGAGTCCAGAAAATCTCTTTTGGGAAACAATGGAACAGCTTAAAGAGTTAGGGGCGAGCTCAATACTCGTGTTGCCGATCGAAAAAATGATGGGTTAAATATTATGAAAACGATAACTTGGGCGCTAATGTCCGAAGCGGAACAAGAAAACCTATTGCAACGACCTGCCGTTTTAGAGGGTAAGAACATCGGAAACGCAGTATCTGATGTGATAGAGAGTGTTCGTTCTCTTGGTGATTCTGCTTTATTAGAATTAACTAAGAAGTACGATAATATTGATTTGGCAACGATAAGAGTCTCCGATCAAGAAATAGAGGATGCGTCGACTCGACTTGACCCTCAGATATGTGAAGCTTTGAATCAAGCTTATAGGAATATTGAAAAATTTCACTCAGCACAGAAGAGTAAAGTCATACGTGTCGAAACCCAGCCCGGTGTTGTTTGTGAACAATTGACTCGCCCCATTCAAAGTGTGGGACTCTATATTCCCGGAGGAAGTGCACCCTTACCATCGACAGTATTAATGCTGGGTGTTCCAGCGCAGATTGCGCAGTGTGGCAGAGTTGTATTATGTTCACCGCCTCCTATTGCCGATGAAATTCTCTACGTTGCAAAGTTATGCGGAATTGATGAGGTGTATTCTATTGGGGGAGCTCAAGCGATTGCAGCTATGGCCTACGGCACTCAGACGATAGTTAAGGTAGATAAGATTTTTGGTCCCGGCAATGCTTATGTGACTGAAGCTAAACGCCAGGTCAGCAACGATTTTAGAGGAGCTGCTATCGATATGCCCGCCGGACCTTCAGAGGTTATGGTGATTGCGGATGAGTATGCGCAACCTGATTTTATCGCAGCCGACTTGTTGAGTCAGGCCGAGCACGGTCCTGATTCACAGGTAGTTCTGGTTACGCCGTCTTCTGATCTTGCAAAAAAGGTCGTTAGTGAAGTTGCTGCACAGCTCAAAAAACTGTCTCGAAGTAATATTGCTGAAAAAGCGTTAGATTCCAGTCTTATCATCATTTCAGAATCTCTTAGTCAAGCTGTTGCTATTTCAAATATTTATGGTCCGGAACACTTGATCATTCAAACAGAGTCTCCCCGCGAACTTCTTGGATCGATAGAGAGCGCAGGTTCAGTTTTCTTGGGTAAATGGTCACCAGAATCAGCGGGTGATTATGCATCAGGAACGAATCATGTCTTACCTACTTATGGATACACAAAGACGCACTCAAGTCTTGGATTGTCGGATTTTATGAAGCGAATGACTGTTCAAGAATTGACATCTGAAGGGCTAGAGAACTTGTCGTCGACGGTAGTTAAAATGGCCGAGGCGGAGGGGTTGGACGCTCACAAGCGTGCGGTCACTATTCGAGTAGAAGCATTAAAAAAGTGAGTGGGTATGAAAAAATTTGCACGTAAAAATGTTCAAGCGTTGGAGCCTTATCTATCTGCTCGAAAAATAGGAGGAGAAGGTGATGTTTGGTTAAATGCTAATGAGTCACCTTTTGATAACTCTTATAATGTACAGATAGGAGGTCTTAACAGGTACAGTGAATGTCAACCTAAAACACTGATCGGGGCTTATGCTTCTTATGCCGGCGTACGCACTGAACAAGTGTTAACCTCTCGTGGCGCGGATGAGGGCATTGACTTGTTAATCCGTGCTTATTGTGAACCGGGTGAAGATAAGATCTTATATTGTCCTCCTACCTACGGAATGTACTCAGTGAGTGCCGAGTCAATGGGTATTGAGACAGCCTTGGTACCACTAACTCAGGAATGGCAGCTTGATTTAGACGCAATCCAAGCTAATTTACAAGCTGTTAAATTAGTTTTCGTGTGCAGTCCAAATAATCCCACGGGTAATCTTCTCCAACGATGTGACATTATTTCTTTACTTGAGATGACACAAGATAAGGCCTTGGTTGTCGTTGATGAGGCCTATATTGATTTTTGCCCAGAAGCGTCAACGGTTGGCTTGTTAGATACCTATCCAAACCTCGTCATCTTACGTACTTTGTCAAAAGCTTTTGCATTAGCGGGATTACGATGTGGATTTACTCTAGCTAATAAAGACACCATTAATACCTTGCAAAAAGTGATTGCTCCCTACCCAGTACCAGTCCCCGTTACTGATATTGCCATACAGGCCCTATCTGAGGCTGGTTTAGCGAGAGTAAAATATCAAGTACTCGATATTTGTGCCAATCGAGCTTATTTGCAGGTTGGACTATCTATGTTGAGCGAAGTGCAAGTGTATGAGGGGTGGGGTAATTATTTATTGGCTAAGTTTGTTGATGGCGATGCTCTATTCGAAGCTGCTTGGGACGAGGGTATTATCTTGAGAAATTCTCCTATCGATAATTGTGTGCGCATCAGTATTGGTAATCGAGCAGAGTGCGAAAAAACACTTGAGTTTATAAGAAACTATTATCTGTGAAATTTTAGCAATCTTTTAGATTGAATTTTGGTCAAAAAGGAAGTGGATGTGGGTAAACAACAAAAAATATTATTTATCGATAGGGACGGAACATTAATAGTTGAACCTCCGGTAGATTTTCAAGTTGATCGCTTAGATAAGCTTAAACTTGAACCTTACGTCATTCCCTCTCTTATTCGTTTACAAGAGGCGGGATATCGTTTGGTTATGGTGACGAATCAAGATGGTTTGGGTACAGCAAGTTATCCCCAAGAGACATTCGATGCTCCTCACAATATGATGATGGATATCTTCAGGTCACAAGGGATAGAATTTGACGATGTACTCATTTGTCCGCATTTTGATAGTGATGAATGTACGTGCAGAAAACCGAAATTAGGACTGGTTCAAGATTATTTGCGTCAAGGTAAAGTTGATTTTGAAAAATCTATCGTTATCGGTGATAGGGATACTGACCTCAGGTTGGCGCAAAACATGGCACTTCAAGGAATTCAGTACCATCCAAAGAATATGAATTGGCCTGCAATAGTGAAAGCTCTGACAATAACATCCCGAACATCAGAGGTTGTGAGGACGACCAAAGAAACAGATATAAGAGTGAAAGTCGATTTGGATGAGAGTGGCGGGAGTCAAATACAAACGGGTCTGGGTTTCTTCGATCATATGTTGGATCAGATTGCGACACACGCAGGATTTAGGCTAACTTGCTTGGTTGAAGGTGATTTACACATTGATGACCACCATACTATCGAAGATACGGCACTGGCACTAGGGCAAGCACTTAAAGAAGCATTAGGTGATAAACGTGGAATTGCTCGCTTTGGTTTTAGCTTGCCTATGGATGAGTGTTTGGCTCAGTGTGCATTGGACTTATCTGGTCGTCCCTATTTAAAGTTTGAAGCAGAATTTAGTCGGGAGAATGTTGGAGATTTGTCGACAGAGATGGTCAGCCATTTCTTCCGTTCATTAACCGATACTTTGGCTTGTACTCTTCACTTATCGTCTTCAGGTGATAACGATCATCATATTATCGAAAGTTTATTTAAAGCTTTTGGCCGAACGTTACGTCAAGCGATAAAAGTAGAAGGTTCCGCTCTTCCGAGCAGTAAAGGTGTGCTCTAAGAGGTCATGATGGAAAATACAAAAGTGGTTATCATTGACACAGGTTGTGCCAATATATCGTCGGTAAAGTTTGCGATTCAGCGTTTGGGTTACGAGGTGACGATCTCAAATCAGCCAAGTGTCGTTCTCGGTGCGGATAAATTATTTTTACCTGGTGTTGGTACAGCCAGTGAAGCGATGCAAAACCTACAAAATTTAGACTTGGTCGATTTGGTTAAAAAAGTCGATAAGCCATTACTGGGAATATGTTTAGGGATGCAGTTACTTGGATCTTTTTCACAAGAAAGAGCACGGAGCGCGTTGCAAAAAGTGCCTTGTCTTGGGCTCTGTTCGGGTGAAGTCAATTTACTGGATACTGGCTCACTACCTTTACCTCATATGGGGTGGAATACTGTTGATGCTGTAGAGGGCCATCCTCTTTTTAAAGGAATTGCCAAAGACAGCTACTTTTATTTTGTTCACAGTTTTGCGATGCCAATTGGAGATTATACAGTGGCGAAAAGTCAATATGGTCAACCTTTTAGTGCTGTTATCCAACAGGGAAACTTTTATGGTGTTCAGTTCCACCCAGAACGTTCATCGAAAGCAGGTCTGCAGCTAATTAAAAACTTTCTAGAGTTGTAAGGAGTCAAGGTAGTGATTATCCCAGCATTAGATTTAATCGAGGGGCAAGTTGTTAGGCTTTACCAGGGAGACTACGGAAAAGTCACCGAGTACAAAGTGGATCCAATAAAACAGTTTAACACCTACTTCGATGCAGGCTCAGAATGGTTACATTTAGTCGATTTAACTGGAGCGAAAAATACCAAAGAGCGGCAGTTAAGTTTGATTGGTCAGTTGTTATCTGGAACTCCTGCAAATATACAAATAGGAGGCGGCATTCGTACCGAGCAAGATGTCATTGATTTACTCAATGCAGGAGCAAAGCGTGTTGTTGTGGGGTCAACTGCGGTTAGAGAGCCACAAAGAGTGAAAAGCTGGATACAAAAATATGGAGTTGAGCAGATTGTACTTGCTCTAGACATTAATGTTGATGCTCATGGTCAGCGTAAGGTGGCTATCTCCGGTTGGCAAGAAGACTCAGGTGTCACTATCGAAGCCTTGCTTGATAGTTATCTAGAGGTAGGACTCAAGCATGTTTTATGTACAGACATTTCTAGAGATGGAACTTTGTCTGGCTCCAATGTTGAACTGTATCGTGATTTATGTTGTCAGTATCCTCAGATAAAGTTTCAATCTTCTGGCGGTATAGGTTCTCTTGATGATATCGCTGCATTACGCGGGACAGGAGTGGCAGGGGTTATTGTCGGTCGAGCACTTCTAGATGGGAAGTTTTCAGTTGAGGAATCTATTGCTTGTTGGACCGCTTAAAGGCAACTAATCTAAATTGACATTATTCCCCCAAGTAAAAAATACTTGGAGGGAATAAAGCACTCAGGATAGTACTTTCCTAAGGATTGAGCGGATTCTCTAACGCTTTGAGAAGGAGATTTAACTCACTTTCACAAACCTCACCATTATCTCGAATCTGCTTCTCCAATTGAGCAGCAATCGATGAAACCTCTTTAACTCCAGCTAGGCTAGCACTGCCTTTTACGTTGTGCAGTATATCTTTTAGTTCTTGCCAATCTTTGTCAGCGAATACTTCTCGTGCCGCTAAAGCCATATTTTTGAAGTGGCTTTCTAACCTTTGCGAAAACTCATCTTCAGCGAAATCCATAATCGGGGTATCGGCTTGCGTGTTGATTTCTGGCTGCATATCGCGGTCGATTTGCAGTTCAGCGGCCTTATCTAATGCCGAAGTCATCTCTTTGAGTGAAATGGGCTTAGTTAGATAGCCATCCATTAAGTGAATGGACTGATCATGCTCACTATGGTTCGCATTTGCCGTCAAAGCCATTATGGGGCATTCAGTATCTAAAATATCTTCTGATCCGCGCCATAGTAGAGTGGTTTCGTAACCATCTAATACCGGCATTCTAATATCCATTAAAACCAGATCGAAAATATGCGTTTTACCTGCAGTCAGAGCGTCTTCACCGCTCGCGACACAGACTACTTCTTGGCCAAGCTCAATAAGCATTTTACTGAGGATATCTCGATTGGTTTCTACATCATCGACCAACAGAACTTTAAGTTTCCATGGGAACATTTCTCTAATGGGGATGACTTCTCTCTCTATCGAAGTGCCTGTTTGTATTTCATAAAGCTTTTGCCACAGTCGCCAAGGTAGATAATCAAGATCTGGACTGTTTAAATTGGATGAGCTGCATTCAACAAATCTTCCTCCCCACAATATAATCTGGGTACGTAAATTTTGAGGTGCTTCGATGATTTGTGGTTTTAAATGCAGTCGCATTCCAGGGGATCTTAGGGGCATCTTAAAGATAAATGTTGAGCCAATATTTTGTTGCGTTTTGACCGTCAAAGAACCTCCCATTATACGGGCTAACTTTCGAGAGATGGGTAGCCCTAAACCAGTGCCAACTTGATGTCTAGAAGATTGCTTGAAAGGTTCAAATACTTCATCGATCTTATCAGAGGGAATTCCCATTCCTGAGTCTTCTACAGAGAAAATCAGATTTTGCTCATCACATTCAAGATAGAGAAAGATATGCCCCTTTTCAGTAAATTTTGCTGCATTACCCAGTAGATTAACTAGTATTTGTCTTACTCGTATCGGGTCAAATACACAAGATTCTGGGACTCCCTCCGAAATGATTGCTTTTAGCTCTATTGGTTTTTTGACGATATTAGATTGAATAGTAAGCATCGACTCATCGACGACTTTCAATAAAAGATTATCAGCAAGATTAAGATCAACCTGATCAGCTTCGATACGAGAGAAATCCAGTAGATTGTTAATAATGCTAAGGAGCGATTTAGCGCATGTATAAGCCGCATCTCTAAGATCCGCTTGTTTGCTTGTGAGTTGTGTGTTGCGAAGTAGCTCCAGTGAACCCGTAATACCATTGAGTGGGGTTCGGAGCTCATGACTAATATTGGTGAGATGTTCACTTTTTCTCGCCGTTGCTCTTTCTGCGATTTGTTTCGCTTTAGCGAGCTCTGTCGTTCTTTGTTCCACTTTAGATTCAAGTTCATCATAACTCGACTTAATTGTGTCGAGAAGCATGTTATAAGCTCTGGCAATATCACCGAGCTCATCTCGTCTTGATTCTGGTAGGCGACGTGAGAATGTGGGTTGTATATCACTTTTGATAATTTCGACAAAACTTCGGATCGTTTTAGCCAGAGAAACCCAGAGAATTCTCAGCATAAGAAGGATCATGAGTACAAAAGAAAATAAAGACCATTTGAGTTCGTTGTGAAATGGGGCAGAAGCATACTGTTCGATACGTGATTTTGGGATCATAGTAACTTGCAGCCAACCTGGACCATTAATGTACTTACTGATGATATAGAAATCTTTAGTATGTATGAGTTCGGGTAACTCCTTAAACCGTGCTGATCGCTCAAGTTGCTGGTGTAAAAGCAATAGAGTTTGTTCGCTAATGATGTTGCTCTGTTTTTTAACAAAACCGCTGGGAGCCAAGAATAGGTTGTGATCATCGCTTTGATAGACATCAGAAACAGTCATGATATCTTTCAAATCGATGGCAAACCCAATCTGTTTAGCATGTTTATCTTGGGGTCTAGGAGTAAAACTAACGATTATATAGAGGCTATCGCGATCTTGATCGTATTTTGCTTCACTCCATCTAAAACCTGTTTCAGAAGGCTGTTTAGACAATTTTTCGATTTCCTGTACTCTTGCTTTGAGACGGGAACGCTCTACTTTAGAGGGAGCATATATGGAGACTCTTTTTCCTGGCTCAATAATAAAGCTGTCGATATATCTTTGTTGTCCTGAAATGCCGAAAGTTTGTAATGCCCAGAGCTGTTTGACATTTTTACCGGTTTGATTGTTACCGAGGTTAAATTGGTACGCGATGAGTTCAGCGTCTGGCTCAATAGAAATGGTGCCGAATTGGATAAGACGTTCATGAAATTGACGAGTATCGTCCATAGCTTGTGTAAAAAGACTGTTGTTCATTTGCGAGCGTATTTCGCTAATTTGCTCATAGCTGGACAGAGTTTGCTTCATTGTCGCATTGTAGGTATTTTCGTACGCATTGATTTGGATAAGCACCCACAACCCTGAAAAAACAGAGATGAACGCCACGGTAAGCTTAGTAACTAGGGAATAATTCCAACGAGTTTTCATATCGACTTCTACCACATCTCACATAGGTTTACTTACTTCAAGCTAGCCCCTTCTCGCTGAACCCAGCATATTCAGGTTACTTGGGTATATCATTTACCTTAGCTCGAAGCACTAGTCGAGATCCATCTTTTAAGCCGTCTTTTCTATCTAAATATCGCGGAGGGGCAGGATTTAAATTATTACTACTTTTACCAACTAAGTTCCAATTAATAAAGCTACTCATCCTGAGGTCGCTTTTCTATGCGTATGAGGCTCAGTTATGCCTTGTGTTCTTTCAGACTAAGGTCTTTACCTGATAGTCAGGAAAACAGCTTAAGCACATACTACGCATAACAAGATTATAAGAGACATCCAATGATCGAACGTTTTGAGGCCTTAGGCTACATAGAGAGTTCCATAGAAACCATCAATGATGGTTGGTCGGGCGTTTGTGTAACTAGAAAGGCGATGTGGCTTGAAACCGAAACAGGCCTCAGTCTTGGTGTGGAAATCACCGCACCAAGCGACACTCGGTGGTTGAACCAGGCAACTCTCGTACTTGCTGCGTGTCAGGAAGGTTGGGATTGCTGTCTTGAATATCGTAACAGTCAATGGGTCTTGTGGAAATACTACTCAATCCACGCTGATGATAATGATGTAATCGAAAATTTAAAATTGCAACTTGCCCTGGCTTACTATTTCGAACATGAATTACTCCAGCCCATAAAGAAACAAAAACCTCGATTGTGGAGAGGCAAATTATGAAAAGATTACTTTGTTGGTTACTTCTTTTTACGATGAACTTTGCTCATGCTGCTCCTATCTCTGCTATTCACTGGCAGGGCGAACCTTTTGTGTTCTACAGCAGAGGAACTCCTTTAAAATCAGTTATTGAAGATGTAGGACGTAACTATGGAATCCCTATCGAGGTAAGTACCCAAGTGGGTGACACATTCAGTGGTAAAATAGAAGGGCAAACTCCTAAGCAAATTCTCACCCAACTGGCTAATCAATACGGCTTAGTCTGGTACTATGACGGTGATCTCCTTCATGTTTATAAAGCTCGTGAGGTTGCCAACGAAGTTATCTCTCTTAGCTCACTCTCCAACCAATCAGCAACACGATATGTCGCAAAAGCAGGTTTTCTGGACAATGTGGCTTGCGAAGTTAGGCCAATTTCGGGATTGCATGCACTACAAATAAACGGCGTACCATCTTGTGTTGATACTGTTACTAAGTACGTAAAGCAGCTAGATACAGACTCGAAAAATCATGCCCAATCACAGCGTGTGGCAAGAATCTTTCCTCTCAAATATGCATCGGCTACAGACACTGTCTATAGCTACCGTAGTCAAGATGTTAAAGTTCCTGGTGTCGTGTCTGTGCTCAAACAAATGGAGCAAGGTGACGTGGGAGATGAAACGAAGAATCAGGGCTCCACAAGTTTCTCTGCTGATTCACGTCAAAATGCGGTCATCATTCGTACCAACAAAATGGATATGGATATGTATGCTTCGTTGATAAAGCAACTTGACGTTTCTCCGGAAATGATAGAGGTCTCTGTGACCATCATCGATGTCGATACGTCAGACTTTAACCAACTCGGCATTGATTGGTCTGCAGCGGCGAAGATAGGTGGTGGCAGTATTTCATTTAATCAAGGAAGTATGAGTAGTGATAATTTTTCAACGGTGATTGGGAATACAGGCAACTTTATGGTGCGACTTAACGCGCTGGAACAAAACTCTAAGGCTAAAGTTTTATCGAGACCTTCCGTTGTCACACTCAATAATGTGCAAGCTGTATTAGACAAAAATGTCACCTTTTATACCAAGGTTGAGGGAGAGAAAGTGGCCAAGTTAGAGTCGGTAACTACAGGCTCATTACTCAGAGTGACACCGCGGATTGTTAACGAAAAGCATCATCAGCGCGTTATGCTCTCACTTAATATACAAGATGGGCAACAAACGGGTCAGCAAAAGAAAGCCATCGGTACGAATGATGCTCTACCACAGGTTGAAAACTCAGAGATTGCCACTCAAGCAACTTTGAAAACAGGTGAGAGTCTATTACTTGGCGGTTTTGTACAAGATAAAAACAAAACAGTTGAAAACAAAATTCCTTTATTAGGTGATATTCCCCTTTTAGGTGGCTTGTTCCGAAGCACAAATCACAGTACACAAAGTGTGATGCGATTGTTCTTGATAAAAGCCGAGCCAGTTAAGCAGTGATGGTCTGAGAGGTAGCTATGGATATGAATACAAAGCTCTTATGGCTAACTGGTCCGATGCAGGGGCGAGAGTTAAGACTTCCTCAGGGAGAGCTCTCTATGGGACCTTGCGGTGATGTTATGATCCCGCTTTCCGAGAGAGAAAGTATCCAGATTAGTGTTACGGAAGAAGGCGTTTTTATTCGTGACTCGATACCAGTATGGTGCAACGGTGTTGCAGCAAATACGCAGGAACCCTTACCTTTTGGTCAGGCAATAGAGATATCCGGTGTAGGCTTTATTCTCGGAAGTCTGGATCAGTCCTTGGCATGGCAACGATTGCCTGAGCATGTAAAGGCAAAGGCTAGTGGGGGACGGAGGTTATTTTTATCGTTCATTACTCTGATGACGGTAGTCCTGATGTCCTTTGTGGTGATGCTGCCTAAAAATATAGAACCAACTTTTAATCCTCACATGTGGTTGCAGAGCCAGCTAAATGTTCCATCGCTTACTCAGGTTAAGGCGAGCTGGAATGAAGACGGTGTTGTTTCATTAAGCGGCTATTGTGATAACTCGCTTGTAATGTCAAAGCTAAAAGAAGGGTTAAAACTTCACGGTATTCGTTTTAACACGAGCGCAGTATGCACCGATGAGCTCATTTCAAATGTTGAAGCTGTCCTGAACGCAAATGGTTATCAAGATGTTCATGTTTCACCCTCAAGAATAATGGGGGAGGTACGAATCTCGGGAGCTATTCAATCAGGACAGCAATGGGAAAAGGTCTCTCGAGAGTTGGATCAAATTCATGGTCTCAAGCATTGGCAGGTGACGAATGATATTGGTGGCTTTGTACAAAAACTGATAAGTGCCCTGCGAGACAAGGGATTACTGGACGGCTTGATGATTGAGCGACGCCAAGACAGCATCGTTGTTACTGGGCAAATTCGTGATTTGGTTCGTTCACAAATACGCCAAGTCACCAAGGAACTTCTCTCAAATACTGGGCAAAATGTTGATCTTAGGTTTGAAAATATTCCATTGCGAGACAGTATATCCCGTTATCTGTCCGGTGAAATTATGAGTTTTGGCGGTAATCAAAGCCATCCATTTGTCGAATTGAGCAGCGGCAAGCGATTAACCTTAAACAGTAAGCTCGATAATGGCTATATGGTTACCCACATTGACTTTAAAGGTTTGGACCTGACTCGAGACGGTCAACTTATTCATATTCCATTTATTTTATAGGAGGCCTCATGGCACAGATTACGCAACTCGAAGTCATGTTAAAAAATGATGAAATGTCCGTGGAAAAACTCTCATTACAACTAAAACAGGCTCAGCTTGAACTTTCTGAAGCTGATGAGGCTTGCGTGTTGGAAATGAGGCTCGCACTCGATGCAGCCCAAGAGGTTATTGAGACACTGTACAATAGGTATAACTAAATCAATCCCTTGAATGATGATTACGTTAATTTTTACTAGATAGGAAACGATAATGAATACATTTGATGATATGAAAGCTGTGATGGATGATATGCATGCTCGCCGAAATATGCTTGCTGAACAAATGAGGGAGTTCAATCAGTTACAAAGTGAAATACAGGCTTTGGCAGATCGTGCTGGCAGCGATCCTAATGCAAGACAAAAGCTGGAAAACTTAGAAAAAGCATTTCCACAGGGCTTTCAGAAAGCACAGATGGATATTTTAGCGAAAGTGTCACAATTAGAGGATAACTTTAAGACGCTAGAACAGGATTTCAGAGGGATCGGTGGATCAGAGAAGTCAACGCCTAAAGCAGAAAATCAGCCTAAAAAGCGAGCGATAAAGCGTTATTTATAATGCTATATACCTAAGTGATTTCAAAATGCAGGATTCAGAGCGATGCCACAGTGTTGATTTCTGGAAAATAACGCAGAGGAATAGTCGACTCTTACCAAGTTGTTTGACGATGAAATCGGCACTGTAGCACGCCCCCAAAGGGGAGTTGTCTTGCTTTACATACTTCGTTACCGCTTTTCAATTTAGATGACTAGATTTTTAAATCGTTGCCTTGCCTGTCATACTCGCCACTATGCCAACACCCTAAAGCCGATATGTATATTAATATCGGTTTTTTTATTATAAAAATTATTTAAAAATCTGGTCATACCACTTGATTTTACTATTTTGCTTATTTAGGAATACATGGTTTTTTATAAGAGTAGTATCTAAATACAAGCTAAGAAATAATTTAATTAGCATATTTTAAATTAATAAGAGGGTATTGTTATGGGTGATATTACTGGTGTAAATGGATCAAGTATTATTAATTCTCAACAAACAGATGAAGTAAAAAATAGTATTGCTTCTCGAGGAGACTCAGTACTTTCGGGCGGAATTGCCGTTCTTTATATGTTTATGAATTTACTAGGTGAGATGGCCGATGCCAAATATTCACAGATGCAAGATAAAGCAGACGTTTCACGTGAGGCTCAATCAAAAGCAAATGAAATGGATGAGAAAATTGCCGACTGTAATAAAAAGGATAACCCCGACAAGGCAACAGCAGATGTTCCCAAAGATGTTGTTGATTATATGAAGGAAAATGGGGTTACTGTCGATGGTAAGGGCATTGATGAATATATCAAAGATAATGGGGGGAACCCGCTTGATAAAGGTAAGCTGAGTGCAATAAAAGCGGCACTAGAAACTCAATCGAATCGAGCATCAGATTTTGTTTCACAGTCTCAACTTCAACTGCAAAAGATAATGCAAACCTACAACGTGACGGTTAGTTTAATAAATAGTATGCAAACTATGTTGGCTGAAATGAATAAATCAATTGCGCAGAATATTCGCTAATATTTTATGAAAAAGGAGTCTTTATGTATCAAGTCGATAATAGCATTAATTCTCCTTTGTCTTTACACAATGACAAAGCAGAAAAAATAAATGCAAGTAAGGGTGATAGTGTTTTATCTGGAGGAATAGCGGTCCTATATTTATTCATGAATTTACTTTCTGAAATGGCGGACGCAAAATATTCTCAAATGCAAAGCAAGGCCGATGTTTCTCGCGAAGCACAATCGAAAGCAAATGAGGTTGATGAAATCATTGCTGGCATGCTTAAAGATAATGCAACAGATAAGCTACCGCCAGATGTCGTGAAATATATGCAAGATAATGGTATTACCGTAGATGGTGTTTCAATCACGGAGTACCTAAAAGCTAATGATCCAGCTGCCCCTTTTCTAGACAAGCTCAAAAGCAAGATTGAGGAGAGTGGTCCTTCAGGTATGCAGTCATACAGCTGGCAAGACGTCGTGTCTTACATGGATAAGCATGGCATCAAGGTGGATGGAAAAAGAGCTTGTGACTATATCTGGAGCCTACCAGAAGTCGGTTATCAATCAGGACAACGGATCAGTAAAGCGCATATGCAGCATATGTATGACGCTCTTGAGTCCGCCAGTGGACTTGATAAAGGCAAGATGCAGGCGGTTAAAGCGGCACTTGAAACGGTGTCAAATCGGGCCTCAGATTTCGTTTCTCAATCTCAACTTCAACTGCAAAAGATAATGCAAACCTATAACGTGACGGTCAGCTTAGTTAACAGTATGCAAACTATGTTGGCCGAGATGAATAAATCTATCGCACAGAACATTCGTTAGGAGGCTGTTATGAAAGAGCATGAATTTGAAACTCTTCAGGAGTATCTCCAACAAGGGGGATCGATCAAAATGTTGGGTGATATTGATCAACACGATCTCGACTTATTGTCTCGTTATGGCTCTCAATTGATGAACTACGGTGATTATGAAGGAGCAAAACGAATATTTTACTTGCTTATGCGAGTCGATCAATGGAACTCAGATTACTTCTTTGCCCTTGGTACTTGCTGCCAGCAACTCAAACAACATGAGGAAGCAATTTTTTGTTTCAGTCGAGCGGGCATTATCAATATCGAAGATCCGAGAAGTCCGTATTACGCCGGAAAAAGTTACCTAGAGGTTGGCAATATACACTACGCGGCAAAATCTTTTCAAGCCGCAATACGCGTTTGTAATTGTCATTCAGACAACAATTGGGATGAGATTGCCCAATTGGCTAAGCAAGCTTTAGCACCTTTATTAAAGGAGGTACAAGATGTCTAGTATCACACTCAACAATCAACTACCGCTAAACGGTACCCAAGATATTAGTCGCATTGAGCGTTCTGATGATAAAAAAGCTAACTTGCCAGCCTCGAATCATTTTGTTGGAACAGTAGAAACATCGAAAAAGAAAGGTGTTGTGAGTACTGAGCAAGCCAACCAAGCATTACAAAATATCGTTAAAGATAATGGTGTCAGCGTAGGGCAGCTCGAAAAAGCGTCTATAAATGACATCGTGATGATGGCAACTAACCTAGGCCTCAAAGCTCTGGGTGATACAGCAAACTCAGCCGCAAAATCATTGAAGATAAAGACTGATGCTCAGGAAGTGGCGCGCAACCGACAAGTGAAAGAGTTTCAAGAACAATTAGCTAAGCAGATTGAACAGAATAACAAAGCCCATAAAGGGGGGATTTTTGGGGCTATTTTCGACTGGATTGTCGGTGCTGTCGAGGCTGTTATTGGTGCATTTAAGATGCTTGAAGGGGTCGCTAGAGTCGCGGTTGGTGATGTGAGTGGTGCATTAGACATCGCCAGTGGGGCGGCTTACTTGACCGCTGGATTTGCTGGCATGGTCAAAGCAGCCGCAGAAACCGCCATTTTATGTGGTGCTGATAAAGACAAATGTCAGGATGTCATTAACGTTGCATCTAAGGTTCAGCTTGGTGCAGAAATTGTTGGCATGGCGTGTGACATTTTCCAAGCTGGCCGCGCTATTTCTGCAACACGAGGCATTGCCACAGGTACAGAAACCGCAATGAAAGAGGCGGCACCCAAGTTAATCGAAAGTATTGGTAAAGGTTCAACCAAAGAAATTGCAACGGTGGCTGAAAATGTCGGCAAGCAAGTCTCCGAGCAGGTCGGCCAGCAAGTGATGCAGCAATTGATGAAGGAAGGGGCAGAGCAAAGCGGTCAGATCTCCAAAGCCTTGGCAAAAGCTTTCAGCGAAGATGCAATTCGTGAATTAGTAACCAATGCAGTCAAAGAAACCGCTGAACAGGCGATTAAAAAAGGCGTGACTCTAACGGCTGAGGAACTCACCAAACAAGTGTCCAAAAATGTCAGTCAAGAGGTCTTTAAAGCCGTCTTTAAAGCTTGCACTTATACCTCGCTAGAGATAGTTCGAGCAACCGCTGGATCAAGTAAAGCTGTTACTAGTGGCGCCATAGGTATCGAGAAAGCTAAGTTGCAAAAGCAAATTGAAGAACTGATCCTCAAGCAGAATTTTATGGAGTTTTGCTACGAGTGGTACAACAAAGCAAAAGAACAGCAGACAAAGTCCATTAAAGATCTGTTTGATAAGCAGGGTGACGCAGTAAGCGGAGCCAGCAATGTAATTAGTCAAACTGGCAGCTTGCAAGCTCGAATTGCGACATCATCGATTTAAAAATGAGGAAATAATTATGACAACTGTACAAACTAATACACCTACTCCGGTTAGTGCTCCTGCGGTAAATGATGATTTAACCGTCAAGACAGACCACAGCATTTCTGATTGTGATGGTATGGAAGCAATCGCTCAGTTAAACGATTTAATGATTAAACTTTCTGAAGTAATGCAAAAATTGCGTGATGTGCTTCAACAGTACAACCAGAAACAGCAGGAGCTCGGTTGGGATATCCAAAAAGCCTCAATGGATACTAAAAAAGAGGCGATTTCGAAAGCGTGTGAATCTTCCATATTATCGGGTGTGCTTCAAATCGGTGCCGGTATTGCTGGAATGGCTGGTGCGGGATTTTCAAAATCTACCGGTCTGGGTGAAGCTACAACCCATCTAGGAAAGGGTGCTGGGGATTCGCTTTCTGGTATTGGAACCGTTGTTTCAGCTGAAATGACTAAAAATGCTGAAATAGAAAAAACTGAAGGTGAGTTTCAATCAATGAATGCACAGAGCTATACCAAAAATATTGGGGAATCAAGAGAAAAGGCAATGCAAATATCCGAGCAAATGCGTTCTCTTGTTAAAGACTTGGTTGAATTACATGGTCGAATCTCTTCAGCCGTTAAAAACTAATCCCACCTATAAACCTCTAATATATAGGCAAATACTGAATCCCAGTATTTGCCTAGGGAGTTACTTATGAATTCCACTGGTTACAATGAAGTGAATTACGAAGAACTTGGAGAATTGGTCAAACAAGTTCTTGAAGATAAAAAGACGCTCGCGCAGGTTAATAACGTGAGTGAAAGCGAACTCAATAACCTCTATGTTGAAGCTGTGGCTCATTATGCTGCCGAAGAGATGGACGAGGCATTAACTAAATTTACTTATCTGGTGATGAATAATCCATGGAATCGACTGTATTTGGTTGGTTTAGCCTCATGTTTGCATGCTGAAAAGCAATACCAAAACGCGATGGTTTTTTATGGTTACGCTGCCATGATGGATGCTAGAGATGCTGCTGTGACGTTCAGGATTGGTCAGTGTTTTAACTCATTAGGCATGATGAAAGAGGCTATCGAGGCATTACAAACAAGCATCGATCAAAGCTACGTTTCTCCAGTGCAGCCAGACGTGCGGAGTCTTGCTCAATCAGCATTGTATTCAATCCAATAGTTATTTGAGAGAGCTAAGTATGAATAATTCTTTGAGTATTAATTGCCAGGGAGCGATAAACATCGCACCGACTACAAACGAACGAACCAATTCTTCTATTGCCGAGAGCCTCCAATTCAACCCTCACCAAATTACCTTACCAAATGAAGACAGCATTGCTCCACATAAGACGATAACAGACGGTCTTGATGAGATTCATCAACATAATGAAACAGCAAAGAAAGCCAACATCGACATAGCAAAAAAAGACTTTATTGCACAAATTAGTAAAGTTGTTTTAGCGGGTGTTGGTCTAGGACTCGCGATTGCAGGCACGGTTCTAACGGCGGGAGCTGGCGCACCTCTTATCGCCGCTACTGGTGTCGCCTTCACGCTTGCTGTTGCAGATGCTGGGACGGGGTTTGCTCATTGGCGTGACTTAAAAGCGGGTGGTGAAGGTTTTACCATGAAAGGTGACTCGGTAGCAGGCTTTGTCAATTGGGCTGCGAGTAAGTGCACTTACACGGAGCAATATGCTAAAACAATGGGTACCGTGACATCAGCAGTCTCTAGAGCTGGGCTTCTTGTTGGAACCATATATGCCAGTCCTGCAGAAGTCGCTGGTGTTGCTGGAAAGGCAATCACCGTTGTAGAGCAAGCATTACACGTTGCACACAAGGCGCATAGTCTAACTGAGCTCCCCTCAAAAACAGCTGAGATCGGCCTTGAGAAACATAATGAGAAATTGAAGAGTGCAGAAAAAGATTTAAAACAGCGCTTACTAGACAGAGCAGAAAATCAGCAAGATGTTATCGGTGGGGCTAAAAACCTAGTCGGTGAGTTGAGATCAAAAGTGCACACTGGAGGAAAAATTATCCATGGTATGAGTGAGAACATTGCCGAATTAGAAGATCGTGTCAAAGTAAAGAACAGCTTGGTGGCAAGTAAGGATCAACAGATTGATAAGCTGAAAGCAGAGTTGGAATCAGCAGAGAATATATTGACGGATGTAAGGCTCAAATTATTTGAAATTATTGCTAAATCATCCGGAGTCACAATACCTGAATCTCGGGGACGTTCACATTCCATTTCATTCTGATTATGTTGTTGATTTCGATGGTTAGAGTTTAAGTTTCTGTCTTGTCTGCAAGGAGGGCTTAATTGGCTAAATCTAGCAGCCTGAGGTTACTTGAATATAAGGGTACTTGCGTACCCTTTTTTATTTGTTGAACAGTCTGACATGCTATTTATTTTCTGAACATTCTACTCACTTCAGGTGTTCACCTGATATCTACTTATTACTCTTTAAGGCAAATTGATTATAAGAGAAATTTGAAAGGTGACAGGTATGCACGCATTACAAGTAGTGTTATTTCTTAAACCAGGCTACATAGATTATCACGGTAAAAAATCTCAAATTGAAGCTAATCAATTGGTGATGGTTGGGGAAGAAGCCGAAGTGCATGCTTCGAATCGCTCAGATTGGCTGAGTATTTTTTTCTATCCTGGCGAAATTTCACAAGTATACCCACTGCTGACAGAACTTATTTGCCCAAACCAAAAAGCCTACCCCAGCCAAAGTTATCAAGTAAAGCCGATCCCAGTTTTTGATGAGTTGGTCAATGTTATCCAGCAGTTACATAAAGTTAGTAAAGAAGTGATGCTGAGGTTTGTTTGTACATACTGCTTAGAGATGGATAAGCCTTATTTTTCTCAATTATTAAATCAGTACTGTGATCAAAATGACAGGGTGTTTGATTTTGTCAATGAAAATGCATACGAGCCATGGCCAGTAGCAAAATACGCTCAACTACTTGAGATGGATGTGACTAAGCTCAATACAGCATTTTATAGGCATTATGGACAATCAACTAAGAGTTGGTTGACTGAACAGAGATTGTCTTATGCCAAGCAAATCATTTTGGACACCGATAGGAAAATCTCTGAGGTCGCTTTAGATTCAGGTTTTAGTAGTCATTCTCACTTTATTGGAGCGTTCAGGAAACGTTATCAATGCAGTCCCTCTGATTTACGTTCAAGCAGAAAATAGGAGGTCGTTATGGATCTTAATGCTGTTATCAACCAGTTATCTCAAATGTCTGCGCAATCAGCGCAAGACATTCAAACTAAAATGGCCAACGCAGACCCGAACAACCCTGAGCAAATGATGCAAGCTCAATTTGCTGTTCAACAATATTCAAACTTTATGGGTTATGAAAGCGCGCTTATTAAGGCTGTCAAAGACATGGTTCAGGGGATCATAGCGAAGATATGAAAACTAACAATAAGCAACTTTTGGTAGAGTCCGCGTTAGCAGCGGCCAACCATGGTCTTGAAAAACAGGCTCTTACCATATTGAAAGTTTTTCCTCAGTTGGTTGAAGACATTGAGGACCGACAAGTACTCAGTAGCTTGGTGTATTTTGCTTTAAATAAGCGAGCAGATGCATTGCGCTCTCTGAATGGAATAAAGACGGCTCAGGCAGACGGGTTGAGGTTCTTATACCAGTCCGTTCCAGCCTCAGCCGACACATCGAAGATTTGTTCATTGATAACAGGAGGCCAAAATGGAGCTCAGTGCAATCGCTAAAGCAACTTATACCGCACTTGATAAGCAAACTGAGGCGGTAAACCCTGATAAAGAAATGGTCGATAAGTTTAGTCAACTGATGCAAAAAGGTACTCAGGATACGGGTAGGCTGAACGATATTGTCGGGCCCATGCCCGATGTAAGTTCTCAATTAAGTATTTCTCCCGGTCAGGCCATTCAGAGTCAGGCTCTCGTGACTCGCTCTTTGGTGGAGGTCGACCTTGCAGCTAAAACTGCCGGTAGCCTTTCTCAATCAATAAACAAATTGGTGACAATGCAATGAAAAAGCTTAGATGGTTAGCCTTATTACTGGCACTGCTTCTTTCAGGTTGTAAAGTTCAACTCTATCAGAACTTACCTCAAGCAGAAGCCAATCAAATGGTCGCGCTATTGATGTTAAATCATATCGATGCCAGCTCTGAAATGGATGCAAAAACAGGGAAAGTTACCCTGAAGATAGAAAAAGATCAGTTCATCAATGCCGTTGAACTCTTGAGGCAGAATGGTTATCCCAAAGCCGAGTATGTGGGAATCGAGCAGTTGTTCCCCTCCGGGCAATTGGTATCATCGCCGGCACAGGAAGAAGCAAAGATGAGCTACCTCAAAGAGCAACAGCTTGAGAGGACATTGTCGAATATGGATGGTGTTATTAGTGCACGAGTCTCCATTGCACAAAATGATAGCAGCGCCTCTAGTTCACATCAAACACCGGATCAAAAGTCTGCCTCTGTTTATATCAAATATTCACCCGAGGCGAATTTAGGTAACTCAGAATCGCAAATTCGAAATTTAATTAAAAATGCAGTGCCTGACTTGAGTTATGAAAATATCAGCTTGTTTTTACAGCCTGCAGAATTTCGTTATCAGCCCGTTGTTGAAACGCCCTCACAGTGGAAAGGTTATCAGAATTGGTTAGTAGAGAACAAGACACCAGTGACAATTGGGTTGGGAAGCATACTAGTAGCGGGTGTTGCAGGGTTAGCACTTGGTCGAAGGAAGTGAGGCGAATATGTCAGCGGAACTATTGAGGTTAAATAGAGAGTTGAGACAAGTTGGAACAAGACTTCATCCTCAGTGGTGGAAGAAACTTCAACTTGAGTCTTGGCGGGGTCACTATCTTCAAAATGAACTTATTGCGAGAAGAATAGACAGTTTGATTTTACGCCGTTCGGGGAATGAGTCCTTTTGGCTTCATGAGATCGATGACGAAATCTACCGGTGGGCAAATCTATTACCTAACCTTAAGTCTCTGATAATTGCTGCCGCATTGCTTGCTCAAGATTGCCCAGATTATCTATGGGATAGCCAGTATCGACATGTTCTTCAAAGTCAGTTCAGTCAAACACAAATAGAACAGTTGATCGCAATGTGGCCAGAGGGGGGTAATGCTCCCAACTGGCTGCCCGAAGAGATGCTCGAACAGGCAGAACTTTATGCAGCCTCGGCCTTGAAAAAATATTTTGACGGTAATCCATTTTGGTCAGTTCTTTGTTTTAGTTTGCCCGTTGAAGAATTCGGTCATGAGCAAAAAGATTGGGAAGTCGAAAAATTGATCAGTTGGATATTTAGATTGGAGCGATTTTTATGAGCCCATTTTCCATTTCCGTTTTCCACTGCGAGCTAGAGAGAACAGGAAATACTGTTTCAAAGCGGCAGATAGACGCCGCAATTAGAACGAATCGACGTGAATCACGTCTTCGTGAGCGGGTTGCCAAAATATTGCGTCAGGCAAGAGCCGGGCGTGAACATGCGCATCAACAAGCTGATGAGATTATTCGCTCAGCCCAAGAGAAAGCACAAAGCCTTGAATTATCTTGGAGAGCAAAAGCAGAGCAGCAGGCCATAGAAGATTCAGTGACTTGGTTGGTACAGGAGTCGGATATCGAAAGCCAATTAATTGATGGCGCCAGAGAGCAAATCCGACAGCAGGTTCGGGCAGTTGTTGAACAGTGGGCGGTCGAACAGGATGTAAGTCAGTTTTTGATTAAAAGGCTCACGGATCAAGTGTGTCAGCAGACGAAAAAACAAAGCCTGAATGTAAAGGTAAGTCGTGAAAGGTTTGCAGAAGTTGAGGCAGTTTTGGGTGATCAAGTGACAGTTAAGATTGATCCAAATCTGAATGATACTCAAGCTGAGTTGGAGTCAAAAAGCCTTATCGTACGCATCGACTTACAACAGCAGTTAGATGTGTTGCTGAATTCATTCTCGCATGATGAGCAACCCAACGAGATGGCATCAGTAGGAGCAAGATTATGAGAGTTGATGGTAGTGCGAACATCGATTTGCATGCATTCCAGAATTCAAGGCCGAGTAGCCAAACTCAGGAGTCTACGGCAAGTATGGCAAGCTCAGCCTTGGCGGAGGTGAGAGCGGAAGCTCTAGAAGAGACCATCGAGGGTCTGAGTCTGGGCCTAAGTAGTACCATGAAGCGTTTAAATCTTGGCGATAAAGTTCAAGATCCAATGATGAATAGTATGGAAAAGCTGCTTCAACAAATGGACAAAATGGCTAGAGATTCGGTGAATCGTATCTCGGAACAGCTTTCACAGATGAAAGATGGAGGGCAAATACTGGCAGCTCTCGATAAATCGGGCTTGAGCCAAGGAGATACAGCACTTGTTTTGACATCTTTGCTTTCCTTCAAAGGGTTAGATCCTGCGATTAAAAAACAGCTTAAAAAGCGTTTGTCCGAAATTATGGCCCAAGAGGACATCGAGTTAGAAATTCTTGCTTCAACACAAGGGATGAAACTTGATAAAGAGGGACTGAGGGCCGTTCGACAGCTTTATCAACATGCTAAACGAGGAGAGAAGGGGCTCGCTCACTGGTTTGAGTTACTCGAACGTCACAAAGATAGGGCCAAGTATATTCAAATCCTAATTCGTTCAATGGCCGAACCTTTGGATGAAGGGCAAAGGCGTGACGATATGACCATGGTAGCGGCAACGATTAGTGATCTTAGGCGACTACTTTTATTCCTGACGTTTGAAGAGCATTGTGCGGGATTAGCTCGAACAATGGGGCTAGGCAGTGATGCCGTCATGTCGTTAACCATTGAGTTGTTAGAGCAATCATGGGTTTATCCAGATGCACTGGCTGTTTTGATCGGACGTTTATCTCTCGGTGATGATAAAAAAATTGTTTTCTTGAGACGTTGGAAAGATCTAATGACAGTGATGTCGGAAAGTTGTTATCGCGACCCAGAACAAAAAGAGCACGTTCAAGAAGTGATGCTTGAGCTGTCTGAACAATGGAATGACTGAGCAACCCTTTAGGGGAGAATGACTATGAATCATGAACTATTACTCAGCCGTCTTGGTGAAAAGCTAGGGCTACCACTGGTGTTTGACCAGTCAAATCAATGCATGTTGTTATTGGATGACTGTCTAATGGTATCAATATTGGCCGATGAACAAGATTGGTTGTTCAATTGTATGCTGACAAAAGTTGAGCCTGAATCAGAACACCGAATTTTAAAAGAAGCGATGCGGTTTAATCACATATTAAGCCATACGGGTTCAGGACACATTTATTTTGAGGAAAATGGTCGTGCACTGCTTTATCAGGTTCGAGTTGAAAATCCGCAAGATGGTGACGAGATTTTTGACCAGTTAACCGAAGTGGTAAATCAATATGAAAAGATACACAGCGACTTTCACTAAGATCTTTCACCCAGTGAGAGCAACACGATAACAGTAGGGGGTTATTATGCCAATTGAACTCAATCAATTTACCGAGAGCGTTGGAGGCGGACGGTTTGCTTTAGCCGATAATGTCTCTGGTAATCCTGTCATTGTTGAAGCCCAGTTTAGCTTTTCAGATAAAGTGATGCATTGGCTTAGCCAGATGCCTTTGCTTAATAACTTGGCTGCTGTCCAGGAGTTTGCCCAAAAACAAACAGAGAGCAACCTTAAAACGTTAGGGGTATTCCTGAACGCGCTTGCTCACGAACGTGGTGAAGAGTATGCCCTCAAAGTGGCGAATAAAATGGATTACAGTGGGCAGACACCACTCACATCCCGTTTGATCGAACATGTGACGCAAGGGATAACTCAAAGCCAACCTATTACTGTCAGCGCACAAGAGCGCATTGGATCGGAGCCTCAGGAAGCCGAGACTAAACCTCAGCTACCGTTGACTTCTTTGTCACAGCTGGAACAAGCTGTAAAACTACTGTCTAATTATTCATGTCCAGTATCATTGCCTCTGCCAAGTTCGCTGTCATATATCAGCAGTTTTCTTTACAGTGAAACAGAGTCAATGCAGCATTTGCAGCAGCTGGTTGCGGATTATAATCAGGCTATTACAGACTCTTCTTTTAATGACGCTATCGGTGATCTTGCTGAGATTTTTCAAACACCACTCTCCTCAGAAAAGATGACCAAGACACTTACGTTTTTTGCTGAGCGTATTCAAACGTTGAACGACAAATTGAGTGATATCCAATCAGCGGTTGATGGTCTACCTGAACATCAACAAAGTGACGCCAGACAGCTAAATGAAGCTCTAGCTACTGAAATTAAGCAGTTAAAGAGTGTTGATTCATTTGTGAGTCAATACAAAGTCGCTTGGAAGGCTGAATCTACTGATTATGCTGCGTATCAACAATTCCATGAGAACTGTTCGCAAAATCTCAAATCTTCTTTATCACCTGAGTTAACAAAATTGAGCTTTGAGCTGATTCATGATTCTCCACGTTTAGATAGTGAAGTGCTAGCAAATCGTTTGGCAAAAAAGCTGGGTCAATATACGGCGGATATGTCGACAGTCAATTTGCGAGTACTATCAGAAGTGCTGGCAGAGAAAGTCCCTTCATTGGCTGATGAGGTTCAAACACCGTTCAATACAAAGGAACAAAAAGCACAATTTGGAGCACTCAACCTCATAAGACAGGCGCTGAATCAGAGCCGTGAAAAACTACACGAAGAAAAGGAGGGTATCGAAGCAAGGTTAGACATACCGAATAAGATAACTCAATTACGTCACATTGCTGCTGTTTTTACCAAAGAAGTTGAACAGTACCAGAATACAGACCCTACAGAGGAATATCAATTTGAGGCGACACTTGCAGCAATAACGGGTAATACATGGTCAGTCATAAAGGGCGATAAGTTATTACCTGATGGTGTAGTCGATTATGAAGACTTAGATTTGACGGAACCCGTAGAAAATGATTTGGCGTCACTTGATATCAGTGAAAGAGTGCGTAGGCTTGCGGAAAATGTGATTCAAACGCAGCACCGCTTCGCTTGGTTGGATGCTACCAACAGTACCACTTATGAGCCAAATAATCGCTCTGGTGTGGATATTTTTAAGGACATTAGAAACAAGCAGTTAGCTGATAACATCACGCAGAATTTACCTAGTTATGTAGATTATCTTGATCAGAAAGTCACCGCTGGAAAAGCCTATGTAGCTTCTCTTAATACTTTCATAGAGGCAAATTTGTGTGACAGTGTCACTCATCAGGCTCAAGGAATGCTTAAAGAGGCAGAGAAACAATTGTTTCGTCTAGAAAGTCTTGACGCACAATGTCAACTAGTTCAAAAGGCGCTAGATACAAGAGAGGCTGTTGGTAATAGGTTGGCAGATCTAGAAAGTATGCTGCACCGAACTATTGATACTGACGTAAAGAGACTTAATTTACAGGGTTTTTTGTCATATTTGCCTGCTTTGAGAGACAACAATGATCAAGTGCGAGCCCTCGTTGTAGAGCGTCAAAACTTACAAACCAAATTGAAAAGTGAAGAACAGTTCCTTATTGATCTTCAAGGTAAGGATTGGAGAAAAAACACTGAGTTGTCTACGAAACCTGAAGCACTTGAGTACCAATATGCAGAAAAGAAACTCGCGGAATTAGACAACCGAATTGAACATCTTGATAACGACTACGAAAAGTCGATGTTAGAACTGACTCGTTTTGATCGAATAGTTAATAGTGAAAAAGGTTACCCTGATATTAGCGGAAACAGCATAGAGTCTTGGTCTGCGTGGGTGAAACAGAACATTGCTGGTAGTTTGTCGGGTGACTATCGTCCAGATTTTAACGGTCTCATCTTAGATCGCCAGATGGCAAAAGCGGGGATTAATAGCTACACCGAAGCCTATCAGCAACTCGCTAGTACTCTTTTAAACGGTAAAAACACTTCCAACTATGAGGGGGTCACCAAAGCTCTTAGTGATATGCATAATTGGGCGATGGCTCATCCGGTGGAATCACAAGCACTTGCAGGGAATTTGACGCATGTTTACCAAATTGTCAGTGCTAATACTGGTTGGTTCGGCTCTGACCTTGTCGCTATGGCATCAACGGTATGGCAAACTGGTACTGTTGAAAATCAAGTTAAGGATATCTTACAAGGCCGGCGTGAGTTTATTCCCAGTCAAAGTTCGATGTCAATGACGGCAGAAATGATCGCTTTGCTTCATCTAGCACAATGTGCACCCTATATGGTGGGCGCGGCTAAAGGTACAACTGGTAATGGTCTGATCGCGAGTATGGCGAGTACCATGGTTTCCTCATTCGTTCCTTTACCTGCAGCTTCATTAGCGCGTCCCATGGCGGGTATGTTAGGTGGTATGGTACAGACTTGGGCAGAACAAAAGATGACTAATGTTGTGAATCAAAACCGTTCCACTGAAGTCATGGTGAATGCCTTGATGAAGGGAATTCAACAGCAGGGTAGTTTTAGTGACCGAGCCAAAGCAGTGACTTCCTACGCGATGCAGCGTCAAGCTCTTCAGGATATAGGTACGTTAGCTAGCGATTGTTTTGAAACCAATAAAACGGGCGCGATAAAACGTATGTGGCAAGATGCCAAGAACTCATGGCAAGAAATGAACTGGAAGGCGAAAGCTTTTACCCTTGTTACTACGAGCGCGGTAGCGGTGGGAGCGGCAGCAACAGCAGCCGTTGCTATTCTCGCTATTGCTGGTACAGGAGGGGGAGCAATAGCGGTTGCTGCCTTAGCAGGAGCAGCGGTGATGCCGCTTGGTGCATACATGGCAAGAACCGTTGTAAATCTTATTGGCTCGACCAATTTTCTTGGTTTGAATGATGCCCATGAGAGGGCAAAAGAGAAAATGACTCAGCAGCGTATAGATGACGCATTAAATCGTCTTGAAAGCAAGATGAAGGACGATCAACGTAAAGGAGATGTAATTCGTCATTCCTTGCAAGAAATTGGGGAGCTAATTCAGCTAAACCATTTACCTGAGGATCAATGGGAAAGCTCATTTATCCAACAGGTTAGGTCGATCACTTCTGATCGTAGAAAAGAAATAGATAAAGAGAGTGCACGTAGTAAAGCTGAGCTCATAAAAATGGCACAAGCTTTTATGCCTGAATCAATAACGAATAAAGATGATGACTGGGATAAGCGTTCTCAACAAGTTGATGATGCCTTGGTTAAATTCGCAGCATAGCGCCTTTTTGCCCCGAGTTAATTCGGGGCTTATTCAGGTGTAGACCTGATACTCATTACTTCCTGCCTACTTCATCATAGCCATATAGGTAAACTATGGAGTGGGTATGGATTTACAATTATCTCGAAATATCGAACAATTTATTGAATTATTATCACTTCCACCATGTCGTGTTGAAGAGGTTCTTGTTTTTGAACACCCTCCATTTGGGTTGAGAATTGAAGCTCATGATGAACGGTTAATGTTGACCTCGTGGTCATTGATAGACAAAGGTCAGCGCACCTCTGATGCGATTCAACTTAACTCACCAGAGCGATTTTTTGGTATTCCACAAAGAGTCTTTACCATCTCCGACCAATTGATGATAAGTGCTCTTTGTCCTCGTGATTATGATGCACATCAATGGCTTAGACTTTGCCAAAGACAGCGCCAATTCCTGACAAATTTAAATGGAGGGTGTTAGCTATGCCTTTTATAGCTCGTTGGTTAGAAAAAGTAGCTGGAAGACAAGATATTATATTAAGCGCTATGCTAATTTTAGCGGTTTTTATGATGATTTTGCCTCTTCCAACTACTTTGGTAGATGTACTTATTGCGGTAAATTTAGGGATGTCCATCATCCTATTAATGATTGCCATTTACATCCGAGACCCTCTTGAATTCTCCGCGTTCCCTTCAATGTTGCTTATTACGACACTGTACAGATTGGCATTGACCATAAGTACCAGTCGATTAATTTTGCTTCAACATGATGCTGGTGAAATCGTTTATACCTTCGGTGATTTTGTTGTTGGGGGAAACTTAGCGGTCGGTATCATTGTATTTGCCATCATTACCATTGTTCAGTTTATTGTTATCACTAAGGGTTCAGAACGTGTTGCTGAGGTCAGTGCGCGCTTTTCTTTGGATGGAATGCCCGGAAAGCAAATGAGCATTGATGGTGATATGCGAGCCGGGATTATTGATGCCAAAGAAGCCAAGCGTCAACGCTCAATCGTACAGAAGGAGAGCCAACTTTATGGGGCTATGGATGGCGCAATGAAGTTCGTTAAAGGGGACGCAATAGCCAGTGTTATTGTTATTTTAACCAACATCTTTGGTGGCATTGCGGTTGGAGTTTTACAACACAATATGTCTGCCTCCGAAGCCGTGAGTACCTATGCGATCTTATCTGTTGGGGACGGTCTGATTGCTCAAATACCTTCATTACTAATCTCTATAACCGCAGGCTTGATTGTCACTCGTGTTCCCGGAGAAACAAAAACTAACCTTGCCAGTGAATTGGTTCAACAGGTTTCCCGTCAGCCTTCTTCTTTACAAATGGCTGCGGCTGTTATGTTCGTGTTCGCCATTATCCCAGGCTTTCCTTGGTTTGTCTTTGGGCCATTAGGAATGGCTGTCTTAGGGGCTTCTTACTATCTGAGCAAGAAGGAGAAGGGCAAAGCAGAACAACAATCTAATTTTATTTCTAATGATAACAATGATGATTACAACGATAAAGAAATGACGCCAGGTGCGGTTCCTTTTATGGTTGCTGTTGGAGAAGAGTTATTCAACAGTGAGTTAAATCACTCTCTACAAAAGTTACGATGGGCGTTATTTGAAAAGCTGGGTTTGCCATTGCCTGAAATTCAAGTTCAGGTGCTCCGAGGTGAGCGAAAGCATGACTTAGAATTATTGTTGTATCAAGAGCCGTTATATACCACCGCTATCGAGCCTAACTCTATTCTGGCATTAAATCGCATCGATGATATTGAGAGCAAAGAATCTCTTCTTCCCTTCAATAAACAGGCACTGTTTTGGTTTGGGCTTGAGCAACAAGCAAGACTACAATCCATGCAGATCGAGATGTACACCGGCAATGATAGAATTGTCTACTTGGTGGAAGGCGCGGCTAAACACTTTGCCAAGGAGTTCCTTGGTGTGCAAGAAACTCGTTACCTTATGGACTCAATGGAAATGCGTTACTCCGAGTTGGTTAAGGAGTTACAACGTCTTCTGCCTGTGAGTAAAGTGACTGAAATTCTCCAGCGACTTGTTGAAGAAAACATATCTATTCGTGATTTGAGAACGATCTTTGAAACCTTAGTTGAATGGGCATCTAAGGAAAAAGATACCATTATGCTGACGGAATATGTGCGTGTTTCACTAAGACGACATATTCGACGCAAATTCACGGTTGACGAAGGTTGGATACCTATTTTGATCATTGGGGAAAATATCGAGAACCAAATTCGTGAGTCGATTCGTCAATCAGCTGTAGGGGCTTATAGTGCGCTTGAACCTGATCAAGAACAACACATTATCAGTCTAGTAAAAAGCAAGCTGCCGTCGCACTTACCTTGTGTTTTGTTGACTTCATTAGATGTTCGGCGTTACTTACGCAAGATTATCGAGCCCTCTTTACCCGTCACCTCAGTCTTGTCATTTCAGGAAATTGGTGATGATGCCAACATAAAGGTTATCGCTCAAGTGGATACATTAGGTGAGGTGCCAGATGCAATTGCCGGATAAAGCTTTAATGCAAGAAAAACTTAATGCAAGACTTTTTCCTCCTTTACCTTTTGCCCCAGACTCAAGGCACTTTGGTAAAATCCTGGAAGTAACCCCAACATTGATTCGCTCGACATTACCGGGGGCGAGACAAGGTGAACTTTGTACTATTGGAGAAGACTTGAAAGCCGAAGTCGTTGCTATTCGTGGAGAGGAAGCTTGGTTGTCTCCTTTCCGAGCCACAACAGGTATTGGGACGGATATGAGAGTTGAACCTGTCGGACATGGACACCGTGTGATGGTAGGTGATGAGTTATTGGGCAAAGTTGTTGATGGTCTTGGACAAAGTATGGAAGGCGTTCGTTGGCATGGTGAATGGAAAGATAACCAAGGAGAGGCGCCCGATCCTCTAAAAAGAAAATTGATTACTCAAGTCATGCGTACTGGAGTAAGAGCGATAGATTCGACATTAACAATAGGAATAGGCCAGAGAATTGGTATTTTTGCTGCCGCAGGAGGAGGGAAAAGTACACTTTTGGGTATGTTGGCGGGCCATTGTGATGCAGATGTTGTGGTGCTGGCTTTGGTCGGAGAAAGAGGTAGAGAGGTTAGGGAGTTTATTGAATATTGCTTGCCTCCCAGCGTAAGAGAAAAAATGGTTTTAGTGGTTGCGACGTCAGATAAACCGCCACTTGAACGCTTTAAGGCGGCAATGACGGCAACAACGATCGCGGAATATTTTCGTGATAAGGGGCAGAATGTATTATTGATGGTGGATTCCTTAACTCGATTTGCCCGCGCTGGAAGAGAAATTGGCTTGGCAGCGGGAGAGCCTCCTGTTGCAAATGGTTTTCCTCCAAGTGTCTTTGTTCAATTGGCTTCCTTACTCGAAAGGGCGGGCCCCGCCTCTGTTGGTAGCATTACTGCGATATATACCGTGTTGGTCGAGGGCGATAATATTAATGAACCTGTTGCTGATGAGGTTAGGTCGATATTGGATGGTCACGTTGTTCTGTCACGTAAGCTGGCTGGCTCTGGACACTACCCAGCCATCGATGTTAACGCTAGTGTAAGCCGTGTTATGGATCAGATCGTGACAGGTCAACACAAAGCAAATGCAAATCATCTTCGCCACCTACTGGCACTCTACCAAGAGGTGCAACTATTGATAAGGGTAGGAGAGTATCAAGTTGGCCAAGATTCTGAGACGGATGAAGCGGTTGATAAGTACAAGCAAATCGAACGCTTCTTGTGTCAAGATACTCATGAACAAACAGACTTTGAGCAAGTTCTAGAGCAGCTTGATACCCTGTGCAGGGGGTAGATAGCGATGTTAAGTGATCAAGAAAGTCCTTTGATTCGGCAGTTACTGGCACTGCGAAAAAGAAAAGAGGAACGTATACAAAGTCAGCTAAATGAACTAAGGCGTCAGAAAGTGCAATGCCGTCAAGAAAAACAAAGGGCATATGAGTCTTGGTTAGAATCTAGAACAAGACTAGAAGAGACGACACTTCCCTCAGAGACTCTTGATCGCGCATGCTTAAACAGATTACTTGCAGCCAAACATCAGCTTTACGTTGATGAAAGAGCCAAAGCTGCATTGGTTGATGAATGGCAGTCTCGAATTGAAAATCTCGCTCAAGCACAACATGAGCTTCGCGAAGAACAGGCCAGTTTAATTCGTGGCCAAGAAAAGCTAAAAGAGGTGTTAAATGACAACTAGAATTGAATCAAACCAGCCTCAATTATTTCGTGTAGAAGGGGTGGCAGAAAGACGCGAAGCTGACCACGAACTTAAACACAGATTTTTGTCATTATTGAGAACGAATGAAGATACGTATTTTTCTCAAAAAGAAAAGCAGACCGGAATAAAATGCCCAGCACATATACTCGAGCAGCTCAGCAAGTCAAATAGTGTTGTAAAATGGAATAATGCTGAGCTTACAAGAACCGAAAATAAGCTATCGTTTAAACTATTAAATGGCCCAATGATGGGGCTGACAGTAGTGGCTTCTTTTCAGGCAAATGGTGTCTCTATTGAAATGATACCTAAGACAAAGAGGCAGTATGAGTCATTGATTCGGATCAAGCCTAAAATTGAGAGTCGTCTGAATCGTTTTGCTGTAGATATTAGTATTGAGGTGCAGAGCAATGAGTGATTATTTAAAGCTAGCACGTGTGATTGGAACTGGGCTAAGCAACGGCAACTGCCAAATTACGTTGGAAAAGATATCAGGTCAGGGGCAATTCTGGTCATATCGAGGCGATTGTAAAAGCGGCATCTGGTGCAGCGATAATGATTGGCGCTCAGGTATTACAGAGATCATGTCGATGGAACCTTGTGATGAGTTGGCGCAAGAATTGGAACCCCTTCTTGTCGCAACACTCTTCTCCCCGGTTAGCGTA
>NZ_AEIU01000001.1 GCF_000165125.1 Vibrio caribbeanicus ATCC BAA-2122
ATTTCTTGAGAGTACCACAAATTGGAACCGACGTTGGAGGTGTCCCAGTCACCGATGGGTTGGTTAAAGCTGACGGCACCTTCAAACATTCCTTCCATATCCGATACCTCGGAAGTATCCCAATTACCGATGGGTTGGTTAAAGCTAGTGGCACCTGAAAATATTCGTCCCATATTTGTAACCTTGGAGGTGTCCCAGTCACTAATATCGGCATTAAAGTACTCCCTTCCTTTGAAGAGGCCATCCATATTAGTCACATGAGAGGTACAAAAACGGATTTGACCTTGTTCCAGTGTATCGAGCAGGGCTTGGTCTTTAATGCTCTCATTGCCAACAACCAGATAGGTGTTACCTTGATGGTTGAAGGTGGTGCCGATATCTCTGTCATTACAGGTAACAGAAATG